>CAIVMQ010000013.1 GCA_903907075.1 uncultured Bacteroidia bacterium | reverse complement strand
CTACACAAGTATGAAGAAAATCTATGAATTGCTATGCATTTCTCAGCATAGGAAGGGAAAAACATTCCGGTTTATACAACTAACCACCGGACTGATTTTATTTGGGCTGATCACCGCATCAGCTGCGAGCTCCTCGGTATCCAATGGAGCTACTGTGGCCACTCAACAGCAGGGTCGCAAAATAACAGGTAAAGTGACTGACGAGTCTGGTGCTGTAATGCCCGGCGCTACTGTTGTTGTTAGCGGTACCACAACGGGTGCAGTAACCGATACTGGCGGTCAATTCTCATTAGTCGTCCCTCAGGGAGCTAAGTCATTAACGGTAAGTTTTATCGGTATGACTTCAAAGAGTATAGCTATAGACGCAAATTCTGTCTATTCAATTTCTCTTGCTTCAGAATCAATCGGTCTGCAAACAGTTGTAGCCATTGGTTATGGCACCGTTCAGAAAAAGGACTTAACCGGTTCAGTATCGGTGGTAAACGCGAAGAAACTTATGGATAAACCTGCATTTAACGTCGGATCAGCTTTACAAGGCAAGATTGCCGGTGTTCAGGTTATTGACCAGGGCGGCGGATCACCGGGTATTGCCCCTCTTATTCGTATTCGTGGCACCAATTCTATCAACCTTAATGGAGGTGCACAAGACCCTCTGTTTGTTGTTGATGGAATCGTGGGTGTTGCCAATGCATTAATGACCCTTAATCCCAACGATATTGAATCGATCAACGTCTTGAAAGATGCTTCTGCAACAGCTATTTATGGTGCCCGTGGTGCCAACGGTGTTGTGATCATCACTACCAAGCGTGGCGTTTCGGGTAAGACTCAGGTCGAGTTTACCCACTTTACAAATTTCAATACCATGCAACGTCATTTCTATACCTTGAATGCCGAGCAGATGATGTATGTCTACGAGCAGGCGATGTCTAATGGTAAGAAATTTGCAAAAGGTTCTTTAGATACCAATAAAGATTTCCGCCCTTCAGGAACTAACTTGCATTACGATACCATGCCATGGTTGTTCAAACAAGTAGACGCAGGAAGCTATCCCGTTGCCTTGATTGGCAAAAACGGTAGTTCGTATGCCCCGATCTATAATTCAGACTGGGAATCACAGGCTTATGGTCCTTCAGTATCAAACAGTGACCAGATTGCTGTTCGTGGTGGGACTGAAAATGCGAAGTTCTCCCTCTCCCTTGGAAAGAGTTTAGATAATGGTTTAATGAGAAATTCGTATTTCAAACGCTATTCCGGTAAATTAGACGGGGATATTAAGATCCTCCCTTGGCTTAATTTAAGCACCGAGATTATGCTTGTTAATTCTCAACGTACAACGCGCGACGTGGATAACGTAACCCGCAACACGGGTGAAGTATGGTCTATCCTTCCTATTCAATATCCCAATGATCCTACTCTTGGATCCTACAGTAACAAGTATGCTGCCAACCAGGATTTCAACGTCGGTGAGCAATGGTACACTCCAAATTACAAATTCCTTGAGGAGCATGGCGTGCAGTTGAACGATCAGGCAACAGCAAACTTTGTGTTGGATGCAAAAATCACTAAAGATCTAAGCTTTAAAACAAACTTCGCGATCGATGTCAACAACTTTAAGAATGACACCTATAACGGAAAACAGTTTAATGCAATTGGGGGTAGTGCAACAGTTGATGCTACAAAATCGATGTACTGGCAGAATGAGGATTATTTCAACTATTCTAAGAAAATTGGGGACCATTCTATCAATGGTATGTTAGGTCTTTCGTGGTCTGAATACAAGAATGAATATGTATCTGCCAACAATAGTAATTTCTTTGATAACTTCTACCAATGGTCAAATCTTAGTGTAGGAGCTGCCGTGCGTCCTTCTGTAGGTAGCTCGGATACCCGCAATGCGCTGAACTCTTATTTCGCACGTGGTAACTATAGCTACAAGGGAAAATACCTGGCTACACTTACCGGTCGTTATGACGGTTCTTCACGATTTGGTGCAAACCATAAATATGGTTTCTTCCCATCTGCAGGTTTGGCGTGGAGAGCTTCTGACGAGGAATTCATCAAACAGATCGATTTGATATCGAATCTTAAGGTTCGCGCCAGTTATGGACAAACAGGTGCTCAGGAGATTGGTAATTATACTTCTCAAACCTATATTGGTACAGCCTCGGTTTACTTAGGTGGCGTTGCAAATACGGCATTAGTTCCTGCATCTGTTGGGAATGATGACCTCAAGTGGGAAACCAATACCCAGCAGGATGTGGGTGTTGAAATTGGAATTCTTAAAGGGTTTATCAACCTCGATATCGACTATTACAAGAAGGTTACTTCAGACATGCTTGTAGACGTATTATTACCTACTTCTGCTTCGACAGGGTCTGTAAAGAAAAACTTTGGTTCTGTTGAAAATAAAGGTTGGGAGTTTACCCTCAACACTAATAATATCCACAACGATGATTTTTCGTGGACTACCAGCATCAATTTAAGTATGAACCGCAATAAAATTATCAAGCTCGGTCCTACCGGAGCCGATGTGTTGCGTAACTCAGGTGCAGGTAACGGAACAACAATCTGGAGAGTTGGACAGCCTATCGGTTCTTTCTTTGGCCTCGTTCGCCAGGGTGTCTGGGGAACCAGCGAAGCTGCAGCAGCTGCACGTTATGGAATGGTGCCAGGGGATCTAAAATACCAGGATACCAATCATGATGGTAAAATTAACTTAGCTACCGACGGGGTAATTATGGGAAGCGCTTTCCCTAAAGCCACTATCGGCATCAACAATACGTTTAGGTATAAAGCATGGGATGCTACCCTGGATATCCGCATCGTACGTGGAATACAAAAAGCAAATGTAAATGAATCAGCCGAAGACCGTCAGTTGGTTTCAGGAGGTAAGAATACGATCGTTGATGCTTGGCGTCCCGATTATCAAACTGCCATGATTGCTCAGGTTCGTCCGGGTAACAGTGGTTCGTATTATCAATCCTATCCCGATACGCATATGATTGAAGATGCTGCATTTATCAGAGGTGAAGGGTTTACCGTTGGTTATACATTCCCACAAACAATCTTGACAAAGGTTGGTCTTTCAAAATTAAGACTCTTTGTGAGCACTAAAAACTTCTTTGTCGTTACCGGGGTAAAGGGATACGATCCTGAAGGAAGTTCGCCTGATAAACTTGAATCACTTGCTCCTAACGTCGATAAATATCAGTATCCGCGACCTACGATATATTCTTTTGGTGTTAATATTGGTTTATAAATTTTTAAAAATAAAGGATATGAAATTTAATAATATAAAATACAATATATTAACAAAGTATAGTGTATTGTTCGTAGCGGTGGCTCTTTCGGTTAGTTCATGTACTAAGTTTCTAACAGAAACTCCATCGGCTTCATTAACCACCGGTTCTACTTTTACAAGTGTCTCGGCGGGTGATGCTTTGGTAGCGGGTGCTTACCGTGCAATGACCGACTGGACCGGTGGTGCAGGTGACTGGGGTAATCAATTGCCTGGTCCAATCGAATACCAGACTGGTAAGGCTTATTCTGCCGATGCCCATCCATTGTATTGGAAATTCCAGACCGATCAGGTTTCTGGTGATTTACTTTCCGACTTTGATAACTACTGGAATAATCAGTATAAAGGGGTACGCGACTGTAACCTGGCTATTAAGATGATTCCGGGTATTACTTCATACACCGATCTTCAGAGGGCTAAGGCGCTCGGTCAGGTTCGTGCAATGCGTGCGTGGTACTATTTTACGCTGGTTCGTTATTTTGGTGATGTTCCAATGAACGTGGGTGTAATTACTGATCCAAATGGTTTCTCTTTGCCTCGAACTTCTGTTAAAACGATTTACGACAGAGTGATCATTCCTGATCTTGAGTATGCCATTAGTGATGCAGCGGGATTAGATGCTGGTCGTTCGAAAGATGGTCGTGTAACTAAAGATGTGGCAAGAGCAATTTTATCTGATGTATATCTTACCTGTGCCGGTTATCCCTATCAGGAGATGGCTACCAGCAACGATAGCACCAAGAAATGGTGTGCCGAAGGTCTCTGGACTCAAAAAGGTTACCCAATCAATACCCCAAGTTCTATCTCTTTCTTAGGTAAAGCAAAGGTTCAGGTCGATCAGTTGGTTTCAAGCGGTACCTATACCCTGGGAACCTATGATGATCTTCATGATCCTGCTAAGAACAATACAGGGGAGGCTATTTTCCAGATTCAGTATGTAAATGGTGTAATCGGAATGAATGGTGTTGAAGGTGCGGCACTTCCTTTGGGAGCCGGTGTGAATGGCGGTGATGGTAATAGTACTTACTACGTGACTCAGGAGTATTTTAACTCTTATGATCCTGCCGACAAGCGGACTAAAGAGAAACAGATGTTTTTCTCTACCGATACAAAGGCGCCGAACATCGATAAGAACATGCCTGTTGTGACTTTTGACCGTCCAATCTTGTATAAATTCTTTGACCGTGCTGCGCTGAAAGCAAATCAAACATCGGGTCTTAACTGGTCGTTTTATCGTTATGCCGATATCTTGCTAATGCAATCGGAAATTAACTGGACCTTGAAAAATTTAGGACAAGCAGCTGCTGATGCCGATATCTTATTTGGAATCAATAAAGTAAGAGCCCGTGCCTTATTGCCTGCTTATGGTGTTCAAGCTCTTGGTCTTAAAGAGATCGTTGCAGAGCGTGCGTATGAGCTGGTAATGGAAAATAAAATGCTTTGGGACCAACGCCGTACCCGTATGGCTCTTGTTGATGGCTCAGGCGCATTTTCAGGCCTTGTCGATTTAGTTGGTCATCGCC
Source organism: uncultured Bacteroidia bacterium (assembly GCA_903907075.1). Classification (GTDB taxonomy): domain Bacteria; phylum Bacteroidota; class Bacteroidia; order Bacteroidales; family Prolixibacteraceae; genus JAAFHB01. The sequence continues at coordinate 21,095 of CAIVMQ010000013.1, read as the reverse complement.
CAACCGGTTTCAGTTTTGCATTCAGTCCTAAACATCTCCTTTCTCCTATTGGGCTTATTGAGATGCAAAACAACGGTAATGCTTTGCAGAATTTTGGGTATCTGCCTAAACAGGTAGGTCAGTGAGGATGTTAAATTCAATTTAATAATTTTATACACGCTAAGATGAAAAAAATCATATCACTAACATTTATATGCTGGCTTGCATTATTTGTAAGTTGTTCTAAGCAAGCATATTTTAATATCCCTCTGGACTCAACCGGACATGTTGTAATTACGGGTATACCGGTAGCTACTACATCGGGTGTCAGCGTTCTGGATGATGCATTTACGGTTAATATAACCTTCGCTACTGCAAAGGCAGGCGATATTATGACAGTCGATTGTCTTCAAAATCAGATCCCAACCGCTGCGCAAGGTGGAGGGACTACACTTCAGCTTTTACCAATTGTGGGTGCTTCAAAGACCGTAACCGTTGGGGCTGACTTGAAGGCTTCTGTGACCTATACCAGGGCTGAGGCACATCTTGTAAATGTGAACGATTTCGTTACCATTACGTTCTCCGGAAAAACCGACTCAGGTATTCAGACTGTTACGCTCGTATCAGCTGCATCTGCTGGTAGTCCTAAATTTGGAGGGAAGGATGTAACCATTATTCGGAATAACGATGTGGCTAATATACCTGTAACTGTAGCAGTGAAAACGGGTAGCTATGCAGGTTCTGTTGTTGCAAAACGGAAAAATGGGGTTAACGGCGATTGGGTTTCAATAGGTTCATTATCGTCTCCTTTTGCTGTGCCTATCTCCGGATCTGATTTCGCCCCAGGAAAGGATACCTGCTACTATTCGATGATTGCTTCTGCAGGAAGTTATTCTCAGGAAGTGGTATCTAAGATTGTGGTGCAGAAACCATTCTTCTTCCTAAAGAAAACCGCTACGCTAACTGCCAGTGGATCGTCTCAGGGACAAGATCTATTAATCAATGCTTCGGTTGCGGAGAATGCTGCCACTGCCGATCTTGCATTGGTTGGATCTGCTCTTAAAAGTGGTTCTGTTTGGGCAACAGGTGGTAAAATGATCGAATTTGTTGCTACTGACTCAGGAATGTATGATGGTAATCTATCTGATAATGCCAAGACTGCTTTTGCGAACGGTACGCCTTCGAGCACTGCAGATTTGAACAATGCCTATTATATCTTTAAAATTACCAATGGCGTAAATGCTACGGATGTGTACTATGGTTTGTTGAAAATCACCGGGACTGTTCCAGGGACATCTGCTTCAATTGAATACAAAATTGGAGATGTTTATGCACATATGACAGTAGTTAAATAAGTATTGATTATCCTACGAAAAGCACTGCCATGAAAATGGCGGTGCTTTTTTATTTGATATTAAAATCTTTCTCAACAAGATAAAATAGCTGAATTTCTACCATTATGTCATCTTAAATTGGTTATTTTACCGTCATCTCTTAGATCTATCACATAAAACAAAATAGTTTAAAATTAGAATCAATGAACAATTTAGTTGGGTTAAAACGGTTGCATATTTTTTTGGTATTTATTACTTCTTTAGCTTGTTTCATTCAGGTCAAGGGAGCTGCTATTGTTGAGAATCTTCAGGTGGAATATACCAAAACACCACTTGGGATTGATGTTGAAATACCACGATTCTCCTGGCAAATGGCCACCTCCGATTCAGAACGCGGATTCTCACAGTCGGCTTTTCAACTCGTCGTTGTTAATACCGATGGAATTGTGGTATGGGATAGTAAAAAGATCACATCTGAGATATCGTTGAATATTGAATACGCAGGTGCTCCTCTGAAACCTGGTACACGGTACAATTGGAAAGTCACCGTTTGGGATCAGAACGGTAAATCGGCTGGTGGGTCATCGTGGTTTGAAACAGGGCTTATGAATCCCGATCCGAAACTCTCCGGCTGGAATGGCGCCACCTGGATTGGTGGAGGCGATAAGGACCTTGTTCTCTATTCTCACTATCTATCGGTATTTAAACTTGGTTATACCATTAAACTTGATCAGGAATCGGGATCCACCAAAGGGGCATTCGTCTTTGGTGCTAATGATAACCGATTGATGGACAGATATAAAAATATTTTCGGCGTGCAGAATACAATGAATCAGAGCTACATCAAAATGGAACTTAATATCTCAACGGTTGATGATTCTGAAACCGGCCTCGCCCAACTAAATGTTTACCGTGTGGGTTACCATCCTGATGATAATGCGAATAAACCACTTAAGACTTTTACTATTCCTAAGGCCATTCTCAATAATGGTAATAAATATGAGCCACACCGTATCTATTGCCAATCGGTTTTCGGCTCCGCTAACTTGTTTGTAGATGGGAATGACGAAGCACATAAACTTACAACTCCGGATCTTGAACCTAATTACCCTGGCGTATTCCTTAATCCGGTAGGGCGCGGTGGGGATTTTATCGCCTTCCCAATGCTTGCCGATATTGGTTTTTCGCTCGAAGCGGGACAGAAAGCGAGATTCTCGGATCTGGAGGTGCGTAATTTTAGACTCCCTTCAAATATACTCTTTGAAGAAGAGGTAAACCAATCTTCCTATCGAGGTATTTTTTCCGGATTTACATCTAATCCAGAATCGGGAGTGAAAATTGCCGATCAGGCTTTTCACGTTGATGGTGGTAAAACTGGTGTACTGGTCATTGCCAATCCTGCCAAAAATAGCATGCCTATGCTGCGTACTACTTTTGATTCTGAAGTTAAGCAGATAGCCAAAGCACGGCTATACGTCACTGCTCGTGGAATTTATGAAATGTATATCAATGGCAAACGGGTGGGGAGTGATTATTTTAATCCCGGCCTTACCCAATATAATAAGACCCATTTCTACCAAACGTATGATGTTTCCAATCTGGTTAAAAGTGGAAAAAATGCCATGGGTGCCATGTTAGGTGAAGGGTGGTGGAGCGGTAATATCACCTATAGCGGTCAAAGCTGGAACTTCTTCGGCGACCGGCAGTCATTGCTTGCTAAATTGGTTATTACCTATTCCGATGGCTCATCTCAAGTGGTTACTACAAATCCTGATCATTGGTCGTATTTCAATAACGGACCACTGGTTTATGGAAGTTTTTTCCAGGGTGAGGCTTACGATGCATCTAAAGAGAAAGCTGTTTTAGGTTGGAATACGGTAGCTTATGATGATCATGATTGGAAAAAAGCTGTCAGTATACCGATAGAAGGAAACAGCTTTATCGATAAAAATAGTGTTGGGACCAATGGAATGGCGCCTATTCTGGGCTACGACAGCATGTCGCTGATAGGTCAGTTTGGGGAGAATGCGGCTATTGTAAAAGAGCTTACCGCTGTGGGTATGGATGAGGTCCGTCCCGGTGTTTTCGTCTATGACATGGGTCAGAATATGGTTGGCGTTCCACAAATCACCATTCAGAATGGGGTAGCAGGAACGAAGCTAATCCTCCGTTATGCCGAAGTGAAGTATCCCGATCTGGCTGAATATGGCAAAAAGGTAGGGATGATCATGCTCGAAAATATCCGTGGTGCTTTGGCTCAGGATACCTATGTTTTAAAAGGTGGCAACGAGGTGATCCAGCCTCGGTTTACCTTTCATGGGTATCGTTTTATCGAAATTACAGGAATCAAAAATCCGCTGCCGATAGCTTCCATAAAAGGGGAGGTGATCAGCTCATTAAAAATATTAGCCTCCTCTTATGAAACATCAAATCCCAAAGTGAATAAGCTGTGGGAAAATATTACCTGGTCGACACGGGGTAATTTTTTATCTATTCCAACCGATTGCCCCCAACGTAATGAGCGGATGGGATGGAATGGCGACATCTCACTTTTTTCGCGCACTGCTTCCTACCTTACGAATACAGCTCAGTTTTTACGTCGACATATGATTGCCAATGCAGACGCCCAACGTGAAGATGGCCGTTTCCCGGATGTGGCTCCTCTGGGTGGAGGTTTTGGCGGTATTCTCTGGGGAAGTGCCGGAATTACCGTGGCGTGGGAGTCGTTTCAGCAATATGGCGATAAGGTGATGATCGCAGAGCACTACGATGCAATGAAAAAGTATATGGATTACTTAAATACCCGCGTTGATCCGAAAACCGGAATTATGAATGAAGGTCCGCTGGGTGACTGGCTGAGCCCCGAAGGAAATAAAAATGACAATACGCTACTTTGGGAGGCTTATTATATTTTTGATCTGGAGATTATGAGTAAGATGGCTGCTGTTTTAGGCAAGGTGCAGGATGCTGCCGCATTCGCAAGCAAACAGACGGAAAGAAAGATATTCTTCAATAAAACGTATGTTAGCACTCAAACAGGAAAGACGGTCAAATCGACATGGCTTACCAATCCGTCGGGTGCACAAACTGAATACGATAACCAGGCTTCGTATGCAATACCGTTGGCGCTAGGAGCATTCAGTCGCGAAAATGAGCAGCGTGCAGCAAATTATCTCGTTGCTACGGTCACACGTCGTAACTCAGATAATAGTGGCACAACATTTCCTGAGTATAGCCTTATGACAGGGTTTATCGGTACTGCATGGATAAGCAAAGCCCTTTCCGATCATGGATTTAACGATATCGCGTATCGGTTACTTCAGCAAACATCGTATCCCTCCTGGTTATATTCTGTCGATCAGGGTGCCACAACGATATGGGAACGACTTAACTCCTATACCGTCGAGAAGGGTTTCGGAGGTAATAACAGCATGAATTCATTCAGCCATTATTCGTTTGGAGCCGTCGGATCTTGGATGTATAATTATTCACTGGGTATTCAACGCGATGAAAAGGAACCCGGATTTAAACATTTTATCCTTCAGCCAACACCTGACCCAACAGGACAGATGACTTTTGCCAAAGGACATTACGATTCAATGTACGGCCGGATAGAAAGCGGGTGGAGCATAAACAGTGGAACGGCGACTTATTCTCTTACTGTTCCCGCAAATAGCTCTGCGACTCTTTATCTTCCCGGTTCCGATCTAACGAAGATATCTGAAGGTGGAAAAAAGAGTTCTCTTGCCAAGGGAGTTACCTTTATTAAATCGGCGGATGGCAAAGTCGTTTTTGAGGTGGAGTCAGGACATTATGAGTTTAAGTCAGAACTTATGCCAAAATTATAAGTTGTCAGCTAATTGATTTGCAGTTCTATAACCATTTAAATCCGATTAGATTTTGGAACTCATTCATTTAAAACTTAAATTTAATGTTGAGTAATTAAGTTCCTTTCCCGCAAGGCTTTTAATCCATTTTGCCAAGGACCCGCAGCCCCCCAGATATAATAGGAGAAATACATGGTGCTCTTTTGATAGATCGGAACCCAGGGCTGAAACTCGGTATAATAATAGTGTGCCTCCGAATTTGAGGGGTGGTTCATCCACATATGCAAAAATAGCGGTTCAGATACGGGGTAAGCACCCACGAAGGTGATGTCTTCCTTGGTGTCATAGCCTGCATTCCATCCCTCTTTAAGGAAAAATAATCTGCCATAATATTTTTCAGGCATCATTCTAAATTCATGAACACCATCTTTTTCAGGAACCATAAATACATCTTCAGGACCATGGGTAGCTCCAAGTTCCAGAATAGGTTGTGGACCTATTACATTGGCTTCCGGATTTATAAATTTAAGGGCAAACTTTATCTCCAATAGCGGTGAATTGCCGTAGAGGGTAAATGTTTTTTCAATCTTATTTCCATAATAATCGGCGCTCATCCTAAGCTGTACATAATCACCCTCTTTTTTAATTACCTCAACATCATATACTTTGTGGGTTTCCATGCTCCCTTGGCCTAAGAAGTCTTCAAATCCACCATAGGGATAATATCCTCGTTTGCGAAAATACCTCTTGTCGTCGTTAGCCTTATCTGGCCATAGTTTAAACAGCAGGTTATCGTGCCTCGACTTTACAATATACTCAATAACACGTGCTCCCGTTGATAGCAATGTGATCTCAACACTGTCATTTTCCATGCGGTATTCCATTATCCCATCACTATTTAAATCCATCGTATAGATATACGGATCACCCTCGGCTTTACCTACTCCTAACTGACTGATATTCTCTACACCAAGGGCAGTTACTTTAACGTTATATCCACCCGCCGGCACCTTAAGATCGAAGGAGAGATCGCTATAGGTGCCAGTTTTTGCGGTAGATGATTTTGTGGCGCTGAAGAGCACTTTCTTCAGGTTGTCCTTGTCGAGTACTTCAACTTTTACCGGAAAGGTTGACTTAGTTGTAAAGTTATGAATGGTAACCGGATAGCTTACCGTTGGCGTATGACCGTAAAGCAGTTGCTGAACGGAGATGGCGCGTGGTAAATCGAGCATGGTGAGGGTGCTCTTTTTATTCTTGCCCCAACTATAATGCAATGCGATCGGATTCGTTTTGCCCATTGCTGTTGACTGTGGATTGAGCACAAATTGCATCGTCCGGGTGCTTTTAGCGGGAAGATTGACAGCCGTGTTCATTGTCCCAGATAACTTTAATTCAGCGGGAAGAACAACCTCCAGATTTCCGGTAACGGCATGATCGTAAGTATTTGTTACCGTTACATTCAATTGATAATCTTTTGTCGAGGCTTCAAGACTAACCCTGCTGCCAAAATACTCATCCAGGAAAATCCGATCAAGAAGCAATAATTCGAGGGCATTGCGATACAGTGCGGGTCCCATCATCTTTCCATTTCCTGTCACCGACACTTCGCGACGGCTCATAATAGATTCCCACATCCGTTCTTTGGTAATTTGCTCTCCTTTGTTTAAAAAGAGTACCATGCAGGGAATGGCATCATTCTCCAGTGTACCTGTAGGAGTTATAAAAGGTACATCTTCTGAATCTATCTGCTCTTTATTCCCTTCGCCAGCCAGGTAGCCGTCAAAATGAAACGGATCTGATTCGGTATCATATACCGGCCTAAAGGCATATCCCCCTTTTTTATGGGCATAGTTTATCCATGAATCTTTCGTGAACATGCTTTGAACCTGCAATGAATCATAATCGTTGCATCCGTAGATAAGTCCCCCAAATCCAACGTCAGCAACAATGGGTAAATGAACTTTGGCTAACCAGTCGGTAAGCTCTTTTTGAGCTAAAAAGTCCATGTAACCACTAAAGGTAAACCAGGTGTTCCCTTCATCCATCCCTTTGCCAATCACTTCGAGTGGATGTCCGGGTGTTATAGTTACACTCTTTAATAGCGACTCCGCACCGAACCATCCACGATGAAGGTCATACTTTGAAAGTATATCTTTTGTTGAATTAATCAGCTCGAGAACTTTAGTTCGAAGTTCTTTATCTGTTGATGAGATCACATAAAGTTTTTTGGTGCCATTTTCGAGGTAAAATGCATTGACTTCTGTAAAGTCTTTTGCTCCAAATTGATGGCTCTTAAGTTTGTCCTTCCAACCATCGTCGGCTGGCATTTTCCCGGAGAGTGATTTCCCAATATCACTGCCTGTATCAACTGAGAGTAGGACATTAGTTGAGGCTAAGGACTCGGTAAGTTTTTGAAGATTTGGCTCATCAAGAACTACAACCTGATCACTTAGCAAATTAGTTAAAAATCCTTCCTGCAGCGAAAGTCCCGGTAATTTCAGATCTTCGGCAATATCTACTTTACTCTGGGCAATGGTATACTCAACATTGGGGATTGCAATTTTAATCAGGTTTCCATAACGGATCCAGCTGCGATAAATATCGTGCCAGTAATTGGTGTACCCATTAAACTGGAAGCTTGTCGTCACGGCGTTTCCGGTGGGATCAAAAGATCCGTTGTATTTAAATCCATCCAGATTCTGCGCGTTTGTTAAGGTACTTGACAGAATCATCAGCAAGGCCGGTAGCAGAACATATTTATTGAAGTTATGTTTCATTTTGGTGTCTCGATTAAATAGTAATTCAACGAATTGTGATGATGAGTAATTTAATTTTAAATCTGAATTTAATGAACGGTTATCAGATTCCGGTTTCTTAACTCCAGTAGTCCATTTTGCCATTTTCCACCCGATCCCCATAAATAATAGGTGAAGTACGAGGTGGTCTTCTGAACGATAGGTACCCATGGCTGGTATTCATTAAAATCATAATGAGCATCACCATTTGTAGCCAGATTTTGAAACATATGTAAAAACAGGGGGCGCGATACCGGGAAAGCTCCCACAAAGGCGATATCTTCTTTGGGGTCGTAACCTGAATCCCATCCTTCTTTAGGAAAGATCACTTTCCCAAAGTATAGTTCAGGCTTCATGTGATATTCTTTTAATCCATCTTTTTCAGGAACGGTAAATACATCCCTGGTATCGTGATTTTTTCCAAGGACAAGAATTGGAACCGGAGCGATCACATTAGCCTCTGGATTCTTAAAGGTCATGGCATAACGCACTTCAACAAGGGGAGAATTCCCATACAACGTAAATGTTTTCTCGAGTTTATTTCCAAAATAATCGGCTGTCATACGCACGCTTACTGAGCTTCCCTCTGCTTTTATGATTTCTGCCGTATAGACTTTATGACCCTCCATACTCCCTTGTCCAAGGAAATCTTCAAATCCACCAACGGGATAATATCCTCTTTTCCGATTTTCACGCTTGTCGTCTGCCGGTTTTTCAGGCCAGATCTTAAATAAGATATTGTCGTTTCTCGACTTCACAAAATATTCAATTACACGTGCTCCGGTTGCCAATAGAACAACACGAACACTGTCATTCTCCATCTGGTATTCATTTACACCATCCCCATTTAGATCAACGACAGAAAGTATTGGTGTCCCTTGTGATTTTCCAATACCTAACTGGCTTAAATTTTCCGTTCCTAATGCCGTAACTTTTACGGTGTAATTTCCGGCAGATAGCGGAAGTTCAAACGAGAAATCTTTGAACGTCGCTTTTTCAACAGCACAGGATTGTGTGGTCGAGTAAACAACTTTATTCAGATTATCCCGCTCCAGCACCTCAATTTTAACCGGAAATATTCGATTGTCGGTATAGTTATGTATCGTTACCGGATAGGTCACCGATGGAGATTGACCATAGAGAAGCTGATGGGCTGATATGGCAGGCGGAAGGTCAATCATGGTCAAGGTGCTTTTCTTTCCAGTTTCCCATTTGTAATGAACCGCGATAGGATTGGTATTTGCCATGGCTGATATTAAAGGATCAATCTTAATCTTTAACGTTTTATTCCCTTGAGCAGGAAGATCGATCAGCGTATTCAAATTCCCCGCTATTTTGAGCTCCGGCGGTAGTACGATCTCTAAATTGCCTTTAACAGCATGCGCATAGTTGTTGGTTAGGTCAATGGTTAGTTCATAATCTTTCGTTGTTGCTTCGAGATTTATCTTGTCGCCAAAGTAATCCTCAAGAAAAACACGATCGAGAACCAGCATCTCCAGCATGTTTCGAAATAATGCGGGCCCCAGCATTTTCCCGCTACCCATAATCGCAACTTCATGCCGCTGAAGTATTGTCTCCCACATCAGTTGTCGGGTAAACGGTTCCCCCTTTTTTGAAAATAAAACCATGCTCGGCACAGCGTCGTCCTCCAGATAGCCCGTAGTTGTTATAAAGGGTATATTTTCATTGTCGATTTGTTCTTTATATCCTTCATTGGCGATATATCCGTTGTATTGGTAAGGGTCAGCCTCCGGATCAAATGGGACACGAAAGGTAAACCCCTCTTTTTTATGGGCAAAGTTAAGCCACGATTCGAGCGTGTACATATTCTGAGGCTGTAATCCATCATAATCCTTACATCCATAGATGGCCTGTAAACTTATGTTTTTTACATATCCAATATTAGTTCCAAAATCAGTTACTATTGGAAGCTTTACTTTCGCAAGCCATATTTCAATCTCATTCTTGGCTAAAAAATCCATATATCCACTAAAAGTAAACCAGCTATTCCCCTCATTCATCCCTTTGCCTATAATTTCCAGCGGATGGCCGGGCGTGATCGTTACACTTTTCAAAAGCGATCCCGCGCCAAACCATCCGCGCTGAAGATCGTATTTAGACAAAATATCTTTCGTCTGATCGATAAGTGCAGCAATTTTGTCCCGAAGTTCTTTACTCTTTGAAGAGATCACATATAGTTTACGTTCCCCTTTTTCAAGATAAAAAGCATTGATCTCAGTAAAATGGCTATCCTTAAATTGATGGCTTTTTAGCTTTTCTTTCCAGCCCTCATTTGTTGGGAAACTTGGAACAAGCTTTTTCCCTAGCTCTGTATCGGGATCTACTAAAACCAGCACATCATTTTGTAATGTCGACAGTACAATTTTTTCTACTGTTGGTTCATCAAGTAAACTATAATTGCCCTTTAGGAGATTCGCCATAAATCCTTCCTGCATCGCTAAGCCTGGAATGCCCATGTCGTCGGCAATGTCGATTCTGGTTTGGGCTATGGTATAATCGATTCGGGGAATAGCCATCTTAAACAGTGTTCCATAGGTGATATTCTCCCGATAGACATCATGCCAAAAGTTCGTGTAACCATTAAATTGGAAATTGGTTTTTACGGCATTCGCACCAGGATCAAAAGATTCTTTAGAAATTAGGTTATCGGGAATCTGAGCATAAATTACACCCACGGATGATGCCAGTAGCACTAAAATTAGTACTTGTAGCTTTTTAAGAAAGGTTCTCATACGGTTTTGTTTTATTTTTTTGGCAATTGCAATTTAGAATACCCTAATTCACAGGGTAATAGTTCTCTAGTGCGGATAATATTCCGGCTTTGATCGTGTTGGTTTGTGAATCTTTGATTTTAGTTAGCTTTTACACACCTGTGACAAGGCACTTACAAACATAGAAAAATTAAGTTGGATTAACTATTACATTCCTTTTGAACAATACATTGCCAAAAGGTTCCCTAAATTAGAGTTTCTGCTTTAAACTAGAACTAATCTTTCGTAACTTTTTTAATGATGATCTTAATTACCAACATTATGAAGGATTAAATTTATTTGATTATAGGTATACTGAACATAACTTCTAACTTTGACATCAACGGATTGGAAGTCATTTTAATCCTGTTGCTGATGTTAATTAACTGGTAATTCTATAAACGATATGAAGCTAACGAGTGGGTTGTTATTTTATTGCATGCTATTTAGTACCTTTTTATGTCAGGGGCAATCTGCACCTTTAGATTTAAATGGCTCGCCTGAAAAGACTGCGTTTCAGACAGGTAGTCCTTGGATACCCGAAATTGATGTCCGTCCTGATATCGCTATTGTTTATGGGGCGAACGACTATCCTGGATTGAGTTTTAAAGATCGGGTACAATCATGGCGTGATCATGGTTATCTCACCCATTTTATGACCGGCATAGCATGGGGCGGTTATTCAGACTATTTTTCAGGTAAATGGGATGGCAAAAACCATTTGGGTGTAGGCCAGGTGAAGATGAACGGTGATACAATCTGGCATGATAAGAATAAACCATACATTGTTCCGGTTCAATCGTTTATCGAATACATTAAATCGGCTGTAATAAAGAAGGTTATTGATGCAGGGATCACTTCGATTTATCTCGAGGAACCCGAATTCTGGGCTAAAGCGGGGTATAGTGAGGTGTTTAAACAGGAGTGGCAGCGCTATTATGGATTCCCGTGGAAAGCCCAGCATGAATCACCTGAAAATACCTATCTCTCAAATAAACTTAAATATCAACTCTACTTTAATGCTATAAAGGAGGTTTCAGCTTATGCCAAAATGTATGGTAAATCGAAGGGCCTTAGTGTAAAAGTTTATATTCCAACTCATTCACTAGTCAATTATTCTGCGTGGGAGATTGTTAGTCCTGAGGCAAGTCTAGCATCATTACCGGGCATTGACGGGTATATCGCTCAGGTATGGACCGGTACTTCGCGTGAGCCGATCTATTATAACGGACTAAAAAAAGAACGAGTATTTGAAAATGCATTTCTCGAGTATGGATCTATGGTCTCAATGACTGCTCCTACACATCGGAAATTGTTTTTTCTTACCGATCCTATTGAAGATCTTCCTCGAGACTGGAGTGATTTTAAGCGCAATTACGAGGCTACATTTACGGCCCAATTGCTCTATCCGATGGTCAATAACTATGAGGTGATGCCATGGCCTGAACGGATTTATACCCATCCCTATAAATTGGCCAACCAGAAAGAGAGCGTTTTGATCCCTAATTATTATTCAACACAAATGCAGGTGATGGTTAATGCCTTAAATGATATGCCATTATCAGAAAATAAAGTCTCGGGAAATTCAGGTATTGGTGTGCTGATGTGTAATTCGATGATGTTTCAACGCTTCCCAACACATAACAGTTATGAGGATCCGCAGTTCTCTAATTTTTATGGTCAGACAATCCCGTTACTTAAATTCGGAATCCCTGTTCAGACGGTCCATCTTGAAAATCTTGCCTATAAGGAATCACTTGAAGGGATAAAAGTGCTTATCCTTAGCTATTCAAATATGAAGCCTATGGATCCTGCTATGCACAAGTATCTTGCAAATTGGGTTCGAAAAGGTGGCGTTTTGGTTTATTGTGGCAAAGATGAAGATCCGTACCAAAGCGTTATGGAATGGTGGAATACCAAGGGGCAGAATTTCGCAGCACCCTCAGAACATCTTTTTAAACTCTTAAAGATAGCGGTTAATGCTGAAAAGCAGAGATATGTCAGTGGGAATGGAGTAGTATATATTCTACGTCACGATCCAAAGGATTTTATTTTAACCCCAAATGGCGATAGTGATTTCCTCAAAATTGTTTCTGCCGCCTATCAGAACGATGCAAAAGCAGGAAAGCTTGAAGCCAAAAACAGCCTTTATCTCGAGCGAGGCCCGTATGATATCGTTTCGGTAATGGACGAAAGTATTAGCAGTAAATCATTTACTGTCGAGGGTCCTGTAATTGACCTGTTTGATCCCCAATTACCGGTCTTAACACAAAAGATTGTTAAGCTGGGAGAGCAAGCTTTTCTCTATGATCTTAAACGGATAAGTACTAAACTAATACCTCATGTTCTCGCAGCCGCTTCCCGTACATCTGATGAACAGGTTAACACAAATTCATTCTCATTCCTTTCTAAAGGGCCAGTGAAAACAGTAAATGTAATGCGTATTCTTCTCCCAGCTGTTCCACTAAAGATTTCTATTAATGATAGTAATAACGCTGAATTAAACGATTATACAAAATCGTGGGATACCCTCTCGAGCACTTTATTGCTAACTTTTAACAATCAACCCAGCGGAATAAAGGTTAATCTAACCTGGTAAAATTTCGATTTTCAGTCAGTATAATCCATTCATTGAGTACTGAATTGCTAAATTGATAATATTATGTTATTGATTCATTGAGTTTTGGATATTTGTAGCCCCCCTCTATCCGAATGTCGTTATTCGTACTCAATCTAAATGATTTTGAGCATGTTAAATCTAAATTAGTATTAATTTTAGAGACTTATTGAGATCACTTTTCAGGTTCATTCATTGTGTTTTCCACTAGATATAACCACCGCTATGAAAAAGATTCATTTGTTTCTAACTGTGATCATTTTGGCAGTTTTCTTCACAGCTAATGCCCAAACACCAGCGAAAAATGCCGTTATCTTCCGCAATGCCTCTGTATTATTTAAGAAGGAAGGTAAAATGGTTCAGCAGATCATTGCTGCGATCAAATCTGAACAGCCAACTGAAATAACATTTTCCATTTCGGGAGAGGCGATTCAAAAAGACTCGGTAAAGAGTGGGGATAACCTTATTTTACTTAATGTTTCAGCAGTGTCGGCAGCTAAAAATATTGATATTTCGGTCACTGGCGCGAATGGTTTATCGGGTACTTATCCACTAACTCTTATTCCGGTTAAGAAGTGGGAGGTTTATTTAGCTCAGCATGCCCATACCGATATTGGATATACACGACCTCAATCGGAAATCCTCGCAGAGCATATGCGTTATATCGATTATGCCCTTGATTACTGCGATCAAACCGACGATTTAGCTGATGGTGCAAGATTTCGCTGGACATGCGAATCGGCATGGGTAACCCGCGAATATCTGCGCTCACGACCATCAGCCCAAATTGAACGGCTTAAAAAACGAATCGCTCAGGGTCGTATTGAGGTTACGGCAATGTATTGCAATATGGCAGAGATATCTGACGAGAATAGTATGGTTGATTTTCTTCAGCCACTTAAAGAATTTTCTAAACTGGGAATTCCTGTTAAAACGGCTATGCAGGACGATGTGAATGGTATAGCCTGGTGTATGCCCGACTATTTTAAAAATACGGGTGTTAAATATCTCAACATGGGTATTAATGAAACCCGATCAATCCTCCCTTTTGATAAGGCCACATGCTTCTGGTGGGAAGCTCCATCGGGAGCTAGACTACTGGCATTTCGCGCGGACCATTATATGACGGGGAATTTCTTTGGAATGGAAACAAAATCAATAAAAGCGGCTAATCTCCTTAATCATCTGGCTGTTCTTGATGAGAAAAATTACCCATTTGACAAAATTTCGGTCCAATTTTCTGGTTATTTCACCGATAATTCACCACCCTCAACGGCGGCATGTGAGTTGGTTAAGGCATGGAATGAGACCCACGAATCTCCTAAATTACGGCTCTCTGTAGTAGGTGAATTTTTCGATTATGTGGAGAATAAATATGGTTCATCGCTTCCGGTATATCGCAATGCATGGCTTGATTGGTGGAGCGATGGCTATGGCTCAACTTCGCGTGAGACAGCCGAGGTCCGCAAGACACAGAACATGAAGCAGGTCGACGAGGGGCTATTTGCAATGGTCTCGATGATGGGTGGTGATCGATCACCGGCTCTGGAATCCAATATCGACCATATCAGCGAAAATGCAATCTTCTTTGATGAACATACCTGTGGCGCTGACGAGAGTATCAGTAATCCTTATTCTGAAAATTCTACGCGTCAATGGTTGCAAAAAGGGGCTTATGCCTGGGAAGCTCTGAAAAAAGTAACCTTGTTGCATGAAGAGGCGCTAGCCCGGTTTCAGCCATTTCTCAAAAAGGGAGATTTTCCACTTATCTATGTCATCAATACATTGGGATGGAACCGCTCTGCCTCAGTTGAATTATTCGTTGATTATCAGATTCTGCCTGTCGATCGCAGATGCACTATCACCGATATTGCTACAGGCGAAGAGGTTACTGCTCAACTTCTGCGTAAGCGTGCCGAAGGTGCCTACTGGGCAATAGAAGTTAAGAAGGTTCCTGCATTGGGATATAAGGCGTTGAAGATCGAAATTAGTGATCAGCCATTGGCTGCTGAACCAGCTATGGACAACGAAATCCTGGAAAATAAGTATTATAAAATCACATTAAATAAACTTACTGGATCGATAATTAGCCTTTTTGATAAGGTGCTCAATGAGGAACTTGCCGATAGTCAAAATCCCTATGGTATCGGTCAGCCTGTTAAGGAGACATCCAAAAAAAGAGATATCGCCCCTTTTATCCATACCTCTGTATCGAATGTTAAGATTGAAAAAGTTGATAATGGTGCAGTATGGCAAAGTGTAAAAATCTCCTCTGATCTTGAAGGATTTGAGAAAGGGGAGCAGGGGTCACCCAAAGGGATTGATTTAGAGATCAGACTGTTTAAGAACGTAAAGAAGATTGAGTTTAAGTATATGGCACGAAAACTTATCGTTACTGATCCTGAAGCTCTTTATGTCGCATTCCCGTTTTCATTGCCTGACTCCAGAATAGTCTTTGAGACTATCGGAGGTGTTCTAACCCAGGGGGAGCAGCTGCCAGGTTCATCATCGGACTGGAATGTGGCTCAGAATTTTGTCGCTGTGCGTGGCAAAAAAGGACAGATTATCGTCGTTAGTAATGAGGTTCCGCTATGGCAGTTCAGCGATTTTAACATGAATAAATATGAACGGTATCCCAAACAGGGTAAGACTTGGCTTTATTCGTATGTGATGAATAATTACTGGATGACAAATTTCAGGGCATTCCAGGAGGGTGCTTTTAGTTGGAGCTACCAGGTCACCTCCACAGTTGACACGACCAATACGACTGCGACCAAGTTTGCTTGGGGTGAACGAAATAGTTTTGCTACACGTACGATCCCTTCAGGAAAAAATGAGCTTGTTACCCCACTTCTGGAAACTATTCAAATCACAGGATCCGAAAATGCACTGATCATAAATAGCAGGCCTAACTTTAAAAATTCGTCATCTATAATTCTTCATCTCAGAGAAGTAGAGGGGCTGGCGGCTGAAGTGAAACTTAAATCAACAATTACCACACGGCCAATAAAACGAATCGTTGAAGTTAATGCAATTGGTAAAGAGTTGGGAGTTAGTATTCCAGCTATTCATCTTAAACCCTTCGAGGTGAAATTCGTAGAGGTAGATTTCTAAATTTAAGATAATTAAGATTTCACATCATATTTGCAAATAAAGAAATTAGAATAGTATTAGAGCTAACAATTAGGCTCTATTACTATTTTTATGCCCAAATTTGTGTTCCAAACTTTCCTTTTATACCTTTGGCATTGTTCTGGAATAGTTCCCAGACGATTCGTTTATCCAATTAACCAAACTATGAAGCTGATCAGTAAATTATTTTGCGGGTTTATTATTTTAATGTCATCATGTCAACAAAATGATGTAACAAAATATGTCGACCCAAATATTGGGAGTGTGGCCACCCTATTAATGACAAAGAATCCTACGGTACATCGTCCACACAGTATGGTTCGGGTTTTTCCTATCACTAAATCGGGATTAAATGACCGGTTTTTAAGTGATAAGATTTACGGATTTGCACTTAATATGCCCGCATATCGCATGGGACATGTCACTCAATTAATGCCTTCCGTGGGTAAGATAAATCTGAATAGAGATGAAAATGGAGCATCCTATGATCATGATCAGGAGGAGGTTCATCCCTGGTATCATAAGGTATGGCTCGAAGATTCAAATATTGATGCCGACTGGACCACCACTGAGCGCGCAGTAGTCTATCGCTTTAACTTTAAAGATAAAGGTGTCGACAATATTACTTTTCGTACAGAGCAGAATGGGTCTCTTAAGATTACAGGAAAAAATAGTATTCAAGGTTGGGAGGAATTCGAAAAAACAAAACAATATTTCTATGCCGAATTTAGTCACCCTTTCGAACAGTCCGGTACCTTTGAAGCTGGCTCGTTAAAGAATAACTCCGAAATTTCGGGTAAGGAGATTGGAATTTATGTGAGCTTTAACGAACTGACTCAACCTTTGGAAGTTCGCGTTGGTATTTCATTAATTGATGAAAATCAGGCCGCTGCAAACCTTCATAAAGAGACCGCATCGAAAAGTTTTGAAGTAATTCGGGGAGAGGGACATCAGATATGGAGCAACGAGTTAGGTAAGATACAGGTTGAAGGGGGTACGGAACGGGAGAAACGGATTTTTTATACCTCGCTCTATCGCTGTAATGAACGAATGGTCAATATTTCTGAAGATGGTCGTTATTTTAGTGGGTATGACCAAAAGATACATGCCGATCAAGGGCGTCCGTTCTTTGTTGACGACTGGTTATGGGATACTTATCGTGCTCTGCATCCGTTAATGATCATCTTGAATCCTGATCAACAGGCTGATATGATCAATTCGTATGTTCGGATGTATGAACAAGGTGGATGGATGCCTGGTTTTCCACAGTTCTATGGAGATTTTCCGGCTATGATCGGATTTCATACCGCCCCATTAATTTGGGATAGCTACCAAAAAGGGGTTACCGGTTTTGATGTTGAAAAAGCCTATGAAGGGCTTAAGAAGAATGCGATGCAAGCCACAATGTTACCTTGGCGTTCGGGCCCGATGTGTTCCTTGGATAGTTTCTATCAGAAAAATGGGTGGTATCCTGCCTTGCCCGAGGATAGTGCAGAAACAGTACCCGGCGTGAATGATTTTGAGAAACGACAGGCTGTATCGGTAACTCTTGAACATAGTTTTGATGACTGGTGCCTTGCTCAATTGGCTAAAGCGCTTGGAAAGAGTGATGACTATGCCTATTTTCAAAAGAGGTCGAAGAATTACCGCAACGTCTTTAATCCGGCAAACGGATTTATGGCACCTAAAATGGCAAATGGCAAATGGATTGAGCCCTTTGATCCTCAGTTATCAGGTGGAATTGGCAGTAGGGCCTTTTACACAGAAAATAATGCCTGGACATGGAACTTTAGCGTTGCGCAGGATATTCCCGATTTGATTGGTCTATTAGGCGGTAAAGAGGCATTTGTCTCTAAACTCGATGCCCTGTTTAATGAACCGACACATATTTCGAAATGGCAGTTCATGGGTAAGTTCCCTGATTCTACAGGCCTTAATGGGCAGTTTGTAACAGGCAATGAACCCTCGATGAATATTCCTTACCTCTACAATTATGCAGGCCAACCATGGAAAACTCAACGCCGTATTCGCGAAATTATGGATATGTGGTTCGACGACCGGCCCATTGGTATTCCTGGTGATGAAGATGGTGGTGGTCTCTGCTCATGGTATGTCTTCTCGGCAATGGGATTTTTCCCCGTTACCCCTGGAAGTGGTATTTACGCCATTGGGAGTCCCTTTTTCAATAGTGTGAAGATTGAGCAGCCCAATGGAAAAATATTTCAGGTTCTGGCGGAATTTTGTTCCAAAAAGAATAAATATATCAAATCTGCAACCCTTAACGGTGCACCTCTTAATGTCCCTTTCATCACGCATGCAGACATTGTCAAGGGGGGGAAACTTCATCTGGTGATGACCGATAAACCAAATAAAAACTGGGGCAATATTCAATAGCTGTTCTGAAATAGCTTTTTTGGAAAACATAAGTTAATTTTATGTTCAGTTCTAGAGCAGTTATCTGAAATTCAGTATCAGGAGTTAATAACCTACTATTTTGGCTAAGCTGCTTTTACGAATTTAATCAACATTAAGTTCTTATAAAATAAGAAAGGGCTTAGTCAATCTGGTAGATATTATTAAATTTGGTGACGATTTTCAAACTATCGGAATACCTATATTCTTTCAAGATTAATTTATTAAAAATTATCACTCCTGGCATAAAATATTTTAGCTAAAGGGATTTAATGAGCTGTTAATTAGCTGTTTTTTCCGTTGGGTGGTATGGCGATATGACTATCCAAGAAGCCTCAGTATATTAAATCGATTCTAAACTAAACGTACAATGATCAAAATTTTCAAGATTAAAAAGGTTGCAGTCTTGCTGCTCTTTTTGGGACTACCCTTGTTTTTACTTGCTGGTAGCGGAAATACAACCCCTTTAGTCGAAAATGGAAAGCCATCTCCCAAAGATACCATCCATGTTGTTGGTCATGCCCATATGGACATGAACTGGCTGTGGACCATGTCGGAGACAATGAAAACAGCCAACGATAATCTTCGCCAAACGGTTGCTTTTATGGATGAATACCCCGATTTTACGATGTTACAAAGTCAGGCCTCAGTCTATACGTTTGTCGAAAAAGTTGATCCCCCGCTTTTCGAGAAGGTGAAAAAATATGTCAAAGAGGGTAGGCTCGAACTTGTTGGTGGGATGTGGACCGAAGGCGATATGAACCTCTCTACCGGAGAGGCGATATCCAGAACCTTTCTGTTGGCACAGCGCTATTTCCAAGATCGTTTTGGTCAAATGGCTCACGTGGGATGGTTACCCGATAATTTTGGCCATATCTCACAGATGCCACAAATCTTAAAACAAGCCGGATGTAACTATTTCTATTTCCATCGCACAAAACCTTTCAAAGGATCATTTTGGTGGGTCGGAAGTGATTCTTCTAAGGTATTGTGTTACTCAAACGATGGTTATAACGGCGAAATCAACCTTAATCTAAAGGATGAATTTAAATTAATTACACCTGATAAACACCGTTTACTTCAGATTACCGGTGTTGGAGATCATGGTGGTGGACCTACTCGCGCAAATATCGAATTAGTCCATCAGCTCGATAAAACGCCTGGTTATCCAGCAGTGAAATTTACTACAGCAGGAAATTTCTTTGATAAAATCTCACACGAGATGGACGGTCGCCCAACACATTATGGTGAGATGCAATTTATTTTTGAAGGGTGCTATACCAATGTCTCTGATAATAAAGAGGGGAACAGAAATTGCGAAAATATGCTCTATAGCAGCGAATATTTCAATACCCTGCGCTGGCTTAACGGTGATAAATATCCTGCCGTTGAACTTCGTGATCTCTGGACCGATGTGGTCTTTAACCAGTTTCACGATATCCTTCCAGGCTCTGCGATTAATGAGTCTAACAAAGAAACCTATGGCCGTTATGCCAATGTGCTTCGTAAATCTACCGATTTACGTGATAATGCTTTTCGCAGAATGGCCGATGAGGTGCAGTTTAAAAAAGGGTTGGGACAGCCTGTCGTGGCTTATAACCAACATCCGATAACCCGGAAAACTATCGTTGAGGCAAGTGTCTATTCCTATACCGAGCCGGTTACGATAAAAGCAAATAGCTGGGCTGATTTCTACAGCTCCCAAAAAATTACCCCCATCGATAAAGGGCAAGGTAAAGTCGCTACGCTATTGGTGCGCGATGGATCAGGGAAAAGTTATCCGGCTCAAATCGTCTGGTCAAAAGTAACCCCACCGGGTTTTACTACTAAAGTACAGTTTATTGTTGATGACCTTCCGGCGGGTGGATATAAAACGTTTTATGTCGATGTTACCAAAGCTGGAGAGGATAATAATGCAATATCGTTCAAAAATAATACGTTCGATACCGACTTCTTTACCGTTAAGGTAGACATGAAAACCGGTGGTATCGTAAGTCTGATTGACAAGCGGACCACTACTGAAATTGTTAAAAAGGGTGGTCGTCTGAATACGCTTCGTATGTTTATGGAGGACAAAAAAGGGGGTATGAAATCGTGGGTGTTGAATAAAAATATCAAAATCGAGGATGTTACTAACGTTAAAAGTGTCAAGATCGTTGAAAACGGTCCTGTTAGGGCCTGTATTGAGACTGTTAAAACCTGGGGTAAATCGCGGTTTATCGAACGCG
>CAIVMQ010000012.1 GCA_903907075.1 uncultured Bacteroidia bacterium | reverse complement strand
ATATGGTAGTGAGAGTTAGGAGATACCTTGCAGATACAAGGAACTTTTCTCGATAAGTTATCAATATCTTTCATGGTAAAGTTGACGCCCGCTTCATGAGCGACGGCCAACATATGCAACACCGTATTGGTTGATCCGCCCATCGCGATATCGAGTGTCATGGAGTTCATAAATGCAGCGCGAGAAGCGATTGCACGAGGCAACACACTTTCGTTCCCATTTTTATAATAGTCAACCGTGATCTCGATTAAGCGTTTAGCCGCTTTTTCGAAAAGTTTCATTCTGTTGGCATGAGTAGCCACAACCGTTCCGTTACCGGGAAGTGAAAGGCCTAACGCTTCAGTAAGGCAGTTCATCGAGTTAGCGGTGAACATACCAGAGCATGAGCCACATGTTGGACAAGCATCTTGTTCGACTTGAAGAAGCAATTTTTCGTCTACCGAGGGATCGGCAGCCATCACCATTGCATCGACAAGGTCGTATTTTTTACCATCGACTACGCCAGCTTCCATTGGACCACCAGAGACGAAGATACAAGGGATGTTAAGTCGCATGGCAGCCATCAGCATACCAGGAGTTATCTTGTCGCAGTTCGAGATGCAGATCATCGCATCGGCTTTATGACCATTGATCATATATTCGACACTATCGGCGATCAGGTCGCGTGATGGCAGTGAGTATAGCATCCCATCGTGACCCATAGCGATACCGTCGTCGATGGCGATAGTATTAAATTCGGCTGCGAAGCAACCCTCTTTCTCGATTAGACCCTTTACCATTTGTCCGATCTCATGCAAATGGGCATGACCGGGAACAAATTGCGTAAAAGAGTTAACGATGGCGATCAGAGGTTTCCCGAAATGTTCTTCTTTCATTCCATTAGCTCTCCAGAGGCTACGAGCCCCTGCCATTCGACGACCCATTGTCGTTGTTTCGCTTCGAAGATTAAATTTCATCCTGAATCATCTATTTTAAAAAGTTCAATAAAACTGTTATCTCAAAAAAATGTCGTTTCCTAAAATCAAAAAATTAGCTTAAAAAAAAGCCTCTCTCATTTCGAGAAAGGCTTTTATATGTTTTATCATACAAATAGTAAACCTTCCTCAGCCGGCTGCGACGAGAATAAGAATGACCACGAGTAGGAGTGTATATGTACTGATATTTTTCATAATGACTAAAATGCAAATGTAATCAAATAACAATTAAAATTCATTTTTTGTTCTGCATCGATTCCGACTGAATCTCAGATAAAATAAACTTCGGGTCAAAACTACAAATAAAAACTATAACTCAAAACAAATTTGTAAGCAATTCACAATTATTTAATGCAATTCGATATTTAATTTGCCTTTTTACTTCTGCTTAGGATTTTTTGATTGTGGAATAACTTATTGTTAAAAAATCAAACTGGAAATACCACTTCAAACAGAAGTCGGTCAGAAGCTTCAAAAAATAGGTTTAAAGTCAATGAAAACATCATCTTGTCGTAATTAAGTAAAGCATCTATCGACCTGCCCCTCCATTGAAAAGAGTTTAAGAGTAATAATCATTACACTAAAGACTTTGAGTCTTCCCTTTGAGCAGATTTAAACTTGTTCGCATTGGGCTTTAATAAGATTCATTTAGCAAAATCTACTTTCCATATTATTTAAAATCACATAAACGGGTTATTATAACTTTAATTCAGTGAGAAGGTTTTTTAAAAACAATTATCAAATTCGGATGTTTTAATTATATTGCAAATCATATAAAATTTCCGAACAGGACAATAGATTTAATAGGCCGCTTTAGATTAGGTTCATCAATTATAGTTAATAATGGAGATAGGTATAGATAGTTTTGCATCAACTCAATTAGATCCAGAGACGGGGAAAGCCTCTGATCCCAAGGTGTCCATTTCCGAATTGCTGGATCGAATTGTTCATGCCGATAAAGTTGGACTTGATATCTTTGGTCTTGGAGAACACCATCGCAAGGAGTTTCTCGATTCAGCACCCGCAGTAATTCTATCAGCCGCTGCTGCCCTAACAAAAAGCATTAAACTCTCGAGTGCAGTGACCGTAATAAGTGCAGCTGATCCGGTGAGGGTTTTTCAGGACTATGCGACTCTCGATTTAATATCCCAGGGGCGTGCAG
Source organism: uncultured Bacteroidia bacterium (assembly GCA_903907075.1). Lineage (GTDB taxonomy): Bacteria > Bacteroidota > Bacteroidia > Bacteroidales > Prolixibacteraceae > JAAFHB01. The sequence continues at coordinate 47,037 of CAIVMQ010000012.1, read as the reverse complement.
AGATGATTGTCGGTCGCGGCTCATTTACTGAAGCCTTTCCCCTCTATGGTCTTAATCTTCATGATTATGATGCACTGTTTCTTGAAAAACTAAACCTCTTACTCACGCTGCGCGAAAATGAGATTGTGAATTGGAGCGGCAGATTCAGGCCCGCACTTATCGATCAAGCTGTTTATCCAAGGCCGGTGCAGAGCTCATTGCCAATTTGGCTGGGGGTAGGTGGAACACCGGCATCGTTTGTGCGAGCTGGTACGATGGGGTTGCCATTGATGGTGGCTATTATAGGTGGAGAGACTCACCGGTTTCGACCATTGATAGATTTATACCGAGAGGCAGGGGAAAAAGCGGGATTTAAACCAGAACAGTTAAAGGTTGGATTACACTCCTTAGGATATGTGGCCAATACTACAAAAGAAGCTATCGATGACTATTTTCCTGGGTATGCCGAAACATTTACTCGTATTGGCAGAGAGCGCGGATGGCCTCCTGTAACCCGACAGGGTTTCGAAGCTCAGATGGGGCCGTTGGGAGCCCTAATGGTTGGAAATCCGGAAGAGGTAGCCATGAAGATTCTGCGTCATAGTGAAGCATTGGGAGGTATCTCACGCGTAACTTTCCAAATGGATAGTGCAGCACTTGATCATTCCAAACTTATTCATTCCATTGAGCTAATCGGAACGAAGGTGAGGCCATTAGTCAATGCCTATGAAAAACTACCCAATACATTATATATACCGATTTGATTATAGAAAACTACGATTAATAAATCTAAAAAAAACCACTTAGAATTTACAGCAATGAACAAGCGATTACTGGCACTTACTATATTGATATTCAATTCTTCTGCTATGCTATTTGGGCAGGAAAACTATGAAATTCAAGTATATTCAAGCGAAACAACTGAGGTTGGTCATACCATGTTTGAACTTCACAGCAATACCTCTCTAAAAGGTCAGCTTATGAATGAAGGAGTGCGCCCATCAAACAATGCATTTCGACAAACAGTTGAAATAGCCCATGGTTTTACTTCGTTTTTCGAGATTGGCTTTTATCAGTTTATAAATACCCAAAAGGAATTTGGCACGCAATGGGTGGGTAGTCACCTGCGCCCGCAGATAAGTATTCCTGTTGAATGGAATTGGCCTGTGGGGATTAGTTTATCGACTGAGATAGGATACCAGCGCAGAGAATATTCGACAGACACATGGGCTCTGGAGATCCGTCCGATAATAGACAAGAATTTTAAAACTATTTATTTGTCCTTAAATCCTGTACTTGGAAAATCGTTCCAAGGGGTTAATAAAAATGAACCATTTAGCTTTGAACCAAGCTGCAAAATTGCGTTTCATATTAACCCGAAAGTTGATTTCGGAGCTGAATACTATGGCTCGCTGGGTCCTGTTTTTAACCCATCGAAACTCCAAGATCAGGAGCATTCCATTTATGCAGCATTAGATTTAAACCTTCATCCGAACTTTGAATTTAATTTGGGAACAGGCTGGGGTCTGACACAATCAACCGATGGATTTATCATTAAACTTATCGTAGGTTATAAATTAGCTCCCAGAAAGAAAACGGCAAAAGGTTAATCACATCTCATATAATCTATATATTACAATAACTGAAAAGACAATGAAATCAACAGCTAATATAAATACATACGGACTATTAGATAAAAAGATTTACCGTTTAAAGTCTCAGAATCTTGTCCTGCTCCTTAGCTGTATCGCTCTAATGTATGCTTGCAGAAAAGGGCAAGCGGATACACCATTAAATTCAAATTTAATCATACAAAGCGGATTTATCTGCGGATGGGGAGCAGGAACTGACTCTTTGAAAATATCACAATACGAAGTTACCTACACCTATTATATCACTCGACTATCGCAACAACCACAGATTAGAAAGTCACGCAGCATCTCAAATAAGGAGTGGATGGAGATTATTGGTTCTATTAAAGTGTCGGATTTTTTGAAACTCACTTATAATACCTGCAATATCTGTTTCGATGGGTGCGATGAATGGATAGCAATAAAAACAGATCAGAGCGATCATAAAATCACCTTTAACAAAGGGATTCAAATAGATTCTATAAGTCAGTTACAACTGAAAATATGGGCATTAAAATCCGAGCTAAACCCGTAGCTATTTAGAAACTTTAAGCCTCGATAAAAGATACCATTCCTATTTTTTCAAACTTAAAATCATCAGGATATAATTAAATTGGTTCCCATCTCCGAAGAACCTCATTTCACAATTCCTAGACTATAACTAAGATAGGGTTTTAGAATCTTTTTGTGATTAAAAATAATTTAAACAAAACTTTTCTTAATTAGAATTGTTATTAATAACATAATTAAAAATCGGTAGATGGTAATCAAAACAATAAAAAGTGGTCGAAGAACAAACCTAATTTTATTATTCTCAATTATTTTAATTCAGGTAATATTTATTGGACGTTTTCTTTATGAGAATAGCCAATTTACCTCTGCCTATTTATCCACAGCCGTCTTAGTTGGATTGCTAATTACCGGTTTTTCAACCGTAATTTCAAGGCATAGCAAACTTGATCACCCTATACGGATGCGCAACAAGGATGGAGAGGCTATTCACAATCTAAATTTAGGTGATTGGATTTCTCTTCTTTCATGCAGCCTTGGTTCAATGGTAACGTATTATATCAGTATTGATCTTATGTTAGGACCTATCATAGGAGCTTCATCCGTGGGCCTAATCTCGTCTATTCCCCTACTAATTGCTAAAGAAAATAAAACCTTTAAAGCATTACCCGTTCCAATCTACTGCGGCTCATTCGTAGGAATGTCGGCCTCATTCATCTTAACGAATATATTTACGGTTGGCTTAGTGGGTTTCTTCGCCGGACTGCTATTTGTGGGTACACAAAACATGTTAATCGGAATAGGCGGACGTTTGGGAACAATCGCTTTTATGAGTGTAACTGTTGTCTTTTTTCTTTCTAAGTACCTTATTAATGTCTGATAGTTTTATAATCATATTAACTAGCGTGCTGGGAGCATTCCTAACCTTTGAAGTAAGCAATAATTTTAAAATCAATAAGATTACTACTTCTGCATTATTATCCTTTACCGTAGCTATATTTTTCCGTTACTGTCCAAAATTCTTTAGTCCTGATGTAGTCCATCTGATTCCTGTTGCTTTTTTCGGAGCTTCATTAATCGGGATGTCAGCAGAAAAAGTAATCTTAAAGACTGAGATACTATTTTCCGGGATAATATTTGGAATTCTTTTTATGTTCATAACCTCCTATTTCAAAGGATTTGGTGGTGGCCTGGGAATAACAGCTTGCATCTCTGTTATAATAACCTTAGGAATAAAAATAACCTATGAAAAACTTACTGAAATATGGATTAAGAACCATTCGATAATCACTAAAAATCACTGAAAATTCATTCGGTGTTAATCCTCAATAATGCCCAATTGAATAAAAACGCTTAGCACTTAACTGTAGAATTAAATTTTCAATAAAAGCAAAATTTAAAAAATATTTTATACTAATTTTGCGACTTAAAATAAATAATATGAGGCATTCAACTAAATCACTATTCATTTCTCTAACGTTTATCACCTTATTAATTTCGGGATGTACCAGGAGCACACTTTTAACTAACGGAGGTGATCTTCAGGATCCGAATAACTTAGTTTCAAGCGGTAGCCACATCTATGGTGTTCTACCAATGACCCCAGATCAATATCTAAACATTCCGCTATATTCTAAAGAATCGTTTCATTCAGCTATGGGACTTAAGGGAGCAGCAGTTGCTCCTGCCGTCTATACCCTCTCGTCGCCACCTGTAAGAGATCAAGGACCGATTGGTTCTTGTACCGCATTTTGTGGCGTCGAGGTTGATGAGATTCTTTATTTCTACAAAAACAGTGCCTGGCCACCTGTTTTAAGTCCTGCATTTATATACTATTGCGAGCGGGTTCTGCTCATGAAAAAAAATATATCTTCAGATCCAGGTGCCAATATGGTTAATATTCCACAGGCGTTGCAAAAATATGGAGCATGTCTGGAATCATCGTACGCTTATCCTAGTAGTACAAAGTCAACAGCCTACAAAACAACACCTACAGCAGCCAATCTTACTGAAGGGTTAGCATACCGTATTGGTCAGGCCTCCATAAATTATGCTATGATCACGTCGGGTGACACGGCAGCTGTAAAAACAGTACTAAGGTCAAATATTCCAGTAATGTTAGGATTTAATGTTTATGATGTTTCAGCCTATACCATTTTTGAAAACTTAAACACAACAAATTATACATATAATCCGTTAAAAGCGAATGGAACTCTGGTTACAGGAGCAAAATTACTTGGAGGTCATGCCGTTCCAATTATCGGATACGACGATACTAAAAAGGCATTCTTAGTTCAAAATTCATGGGGTACAGCATGGGGCAATCATGGATTTTTCTATATGCCATATTCGGTTTTTATGAGCACTAGAATTGTTCCTACGGCAAATGTATATTATGCAACACTTCAATAGAGCAACTTAAAATATAGATCAACTGATCAATTAGTTAACGAAGTGCTTCCAAATGGAAGCACTTTTTTAATGCTGTCGTTTTGAAACTAATTTGACGATTTAAAATGATACAATTGCTCGAGTAATCCTTGAATCGAGCGGGCCATTTCAGTCTGTGAACATTCAAAATTATTGGCAATAACTGCAAAGATGATCTTAGCTCCAAATTCATTCGTAAAGATGCCGGATAAACTGCGCACACGAGACATTGATCCCGTTTTGGCATGTAAGTTATTTTCCAACACAGAACCTTTATAAGCACTTTTCAACGTTCCGCTTACCCCTGCTATGGAGAGCGACTTCACAAAACAGTCACTATTGACACCCCGATAAACACTCCGCACAATCTCCGCTAAGGTGCGCGTGCAGATCCCATTCGAACGCGATAATCCACTCCCATCGGTGGGGTAAAAACCATCCGTATAAATCTCTCGCAGCGCACAAAATTCTTTAATTGCAGCAAGGCTTTGAGCCAATGAGGATGTACCTTTTTGGTGTCGACCCACCTCCCGCAATAAATGTTCAGCATACAGATTAAGACTCTCCTGGTTTAAGGGAACGATTAAATCTTTAAGCTGCGGCGAACCCTTATCAGCAATAATTTCAATAGTAAAATCTCGCGGTTGAGATTCTACATTAATCCTACCAGAAATAGCTATCCCCTTACTTCTCAGAACACGCATAAACTCAGCTGCAGCAATCTTAGCGGGATCGGGCATTGCTGCTTTTACAGTAAAATCAGCTTGTCCGCATGGGATCGATCCCTCGATAAATTGATTCATCGATCCAGGTGCACCGTAAACAGATGTCATATCCTTATTTATTGTAGAGCTGACAACACGATTAACCAACTTCAGGCTATCAATAAATGGAGAGATCTGACTTATCGAAACCCTCTCCCCAGGAACATTCGACGATGACAGATGAAGGGTATAATAATTATCGGAATAAGATAATGCTGAGACTCCCGTGCCATAATAATTGCCGATATCTTCCCAAAGCCATCCACCTGGTATTGATTGCCCTTCCGACTGAGAGATATCAACGACTAAATCACCTTTAACAGTGGCTATCCCTTTTTTTAATAGTTCATCGGCCCACCCCTCAAAAGTACCAAGATAATGTTGCGTGAAATAGTGGGAATAAAATGCAGGATCACATCCACCTTTGAGAATAATATTTCCTTCAAGGGCACTATCTACCGGATTTATCATACCATTATAACCTAATTGAGTATGAAATTTAAAATCGGGGCCCAAGATTTCGAGCGCTGCAGTAACGGTGATTACTTTCATAACCGATGCGGGAACCAGGCTGATCTGTGGTGTTTGATAAATTACCTGGCCATCTTCAGCATTTATAGCATAGACAGATAGTCCCGCAGTTTTAAGATCCAACCCTTTGATTTCTGAATTAGGCTGTGCCCATCCAGTTAAAAGAGTGAAAAATCCGCACAAAAAAAAGAAAATCCGCCTATTATTAAAGCCCATAAAAAATATCCTATTAAAATTTATCGAACAACCACTCTTTGTATAAAAGTCTCAATATTCGAGCACCAACAACCTCCGATTTAATCTTTTGAGAGTATACATAAAAACATAAAGCAAAGAAAAAATAAAGAAAAGTTAATACCTTCACGAGATAAGAAAATCTAAAATTAGTGTTATATTTATAAGGATTCTTTTAATTCTAATTTCAGAAAATACGCACCTTCAAAGATACGTTAAACGATATAAAACGGAAATCATGAAAACAATGAATTTTAAATCTTATCTAAGAGGCTTAAAGTTATTGGTTGCAAGTGTGATTTTTATGGGATTTGTCAACTCGACACGTGCTGCATCAGGTTCTCCGAAATCCAATCAGCCGGACACCTTAACCTATATTCAATTTAAAGGATCGGTGATCGATCAGGAATCAAGAAACCCTTTAACCTTTGCCTCATTAACGATTGAAGGGACCAATATCGCCACAATAACCAATACCGAGGGTGAATTCGCACTTAAAGTCCCAAAGTCGTTAGCCAATGGAAAAATCACCGTCGCTTTTTTAGGTTATAAAGATAAAAGTGTACCGATCTCACTTTTAAAAACTGAGAAGAATAAAATTGAGCTGGAACTCTTTGTAGTAAAACTAACTGAGATCAAAATAACCCCGAAAGATCCTGAATTATTGATGCGTGAGGTTATGAATAAGCGAGCCGAAAATTACTTCAATGAAGCGACTACGATGACCGCATTTTATCGTGAGACCATAAAGAAAAGACGAACCTATGTATCACTATCAGAAGCAGTCGTTGAACTATTCAAACAACCTTACCAATCAAACAAACCGGATATCGCCCAACTGTTCAAAGCAAGAAAGAGTACCGATTACACAAAGCTTGATACATTAACATTTAAGCTTCAGGGTGGTCCTTACAATACGTTATTCTTAGATATCATGAAGAATCCTGAGATGATCTTTACAGATGATATGCTAGGAAATTACGAGTACAAACTAGACAACATCACAAAAATCAATGACCGGTTTATCTATGTGATTACTTTTAAGCAACGACCTTACATTACTGCTCCGCTCTATTTTGGAACATTGTATATTGACACCGAAAGCCTTGCAATTACCAATGCATCTTTCAATTTAAATGTTTCGAATAAACAATTGACAGCAGAAATGTTCATTAAAAAGAAACCTGTCGGAGCAAAGGTTTATCCAACAAGTGCTGCTTACCATATCGACTACCGCGAAAAAAACGGCAGATGGCATTATAGTTATTCGAGAGGTCAGATCACCTTTAAGATTGAATGGGAAAAGCGATTATTCAATACGAACTATGAATCGACTATTGAAATGGCGGTAACTGACTGGGAACAAGCCAGTGAAAAACCTGTTCGGGTGAGTGAACGGATGAAGAGCGATATCGTGATGACCGATGAAATTTCAGGATTTGCAGATCGGTCCTTCTGGGGGGAATACAATGTTATTGAACCCGAAAAACCGATTGAATCAGCGATCCGCAAGATTCAGAAAAAACTTGAGAAAGAAGGGAATTAAAAAAAGATACTCTATAACACTGGATTTAGTCAGTAGATAATTTAACCGATAAGTGACAAAACAAAAGTGATATTTATCCCTTTTAAAGTTATTTCAGCCTACTTTCCGATAGCTTCCCAAAAGAATTAACCTCTATTTAGCATATCATCCCCATTTTTTTTTCAGATCAAACGATGAATGATTATCTTTGTCGCGTTTAAAGATTTAGGATATAATTCATTATCTAAACTGTCAATCAGACAGAAATATTATTGTTTAATCGAAAAATATAGAAAAACGATGTTAATCGACAAAGTAATTGGAAGAGAAATTTTGGATTCTCGCGGTAACCCTACCGTTGAAGTAGAAGTAACCCTCGAGAGTGGGATCATGGGTCGTGCTGCTGTACCATCCGGTGCATCAACAGGCGAAAACGAAGCCCTTGAACTACGCGATGGAGATAAAAAACGCTACCTTGGAAAAGGTGTTTTAAAGGCTGTTAAAAATATCAACACCACAATTGCAGAAGAGATTGTAGGTATGAGTGCACTAAATCAGGTAGCATTAGACAATGCCCTTATTGCACTTGATGGCACTAAAACTAAATCAAACCTGGGGGCAAATGCTATCTTAGGTGTTTCGCTTGCCGTTGCAAAGGCTGCAGCAACCTATCTGGATATGCCTCTTTACCGTTATATCGGTGGAACAAATGCCAAAACATTACCTGTTCCAATGATGAATATTATCAATGGTGGGTCTCACTCGGATGCCCCGATTGCATTTCAGGAATTTATGATTCGCCCTATCGGAGCCACTTCATTTCGTGAAGGTCTGCGCATGGGAGCCGAAGTTTTCCATAGCCTTAAAAAGGTACTTCACGATCGTAATCTAAGTACAGCTGTAGGTGACGAAGGTGGTTTCGCTCCAGCCCTTGACGGAACAGAGGATGCGCTTAACAGCATTATTGATGCCATTAAAAAAGCAGGTTACAAACCGGGGCGTGCCGAAGATGGCGGTGACGTATCGATCGGACTAGACTGTGCAGCATCAGAATTTTACGAAAATGGCTCTTATAACTATGCTAAATTCGAAGGTGCTCATGGCGTAACCAGAACCCGCCAGGAGCAGGTTGATTTCCTTGCCAGCTTGGTAGCTAATTATCCTATCGATTCAATCGAAGATGGTTTCGACCAGAACGACTGGGAAGGATGGGTATTGCTAACCCAAAAAATCGGCGATAAATGTCAATTAGTGGGTGATGATTTATTTGTCACCAATGTTGAATACCTTAAAAAAGGAATTGAATTAGGAGCTGCTAACTCAATTCTGATTAAAGTAAACCAGATCGGAACACTTACCGAAACCCTCGATGCTATCGAGATGGCTCACCGTGCCGGCTATACCAGTGTAACTTCGCACCGTTCAGGTGAAACCGAAGATGCAACAATCGCTGACATCGCTGTTGCAACAAATAGCGGACAGATCAAAACAGGGTCGTTAAGCCGATCAGACCGTATGGCAAAATACAACCAACTTCTTCGTATCGAAGAGGAGCTGGGTGCCTCTGCGATCTACGGTGTTAAGAAAGTTATCAAAGCATAATATACCTATTGCATGAAAAAAAGGTGCTCCATTGGGGCACCTTTTTTTGCTTATTATTATCGATTTACTACGTTAAAGAAAACTATCGATTATCAATTTTATCAGGATTTAAGTCGTGATTTGTCATTCGGTATTCTGCCATAGCAACAAATTTTGTTTCGGGCTTACCATAATTACAGTACGGATCAATACTTATGCCGCCTCGGGGTGTAAACTTACCCCACACCTCGATATACCTTGGCTCCATAAGCTGAATAAGGTCTTTCATAATCAGATTGACACAATCTTCATGAAAACCGCCATGATTACGAAAGCTGAAAAGATAAAGCTTTAGACTCTTACTTTCAACCATCTTAATATCGGGGATATAACTAATGGTTATCGTTGCAAAATCGGGCTGGCCCGTAATGGGACATAGTGAAGTAAATTCAGGACAATTAAATTTAACCCAGTAATCGTTCTGGGGATGTTTATTATCGAAATACTCCAAGAGTTGTGGAGCATAGTTGAATCCATAAACAGTAGCATTTCCGAGACTTTTTAAATCATCCATTCTCTTTAGAATTTAAATAAGTTACTAATCCTTTGTTACGTAATTTACAAGAGGGGCATTTGCCGCACCCTTCACCAGCAAACCCATGGTAGCAGGTTATAGTCTGATCACGAATAATCTCAAAGATTCCAAGGTTGCCAGCCATCTCCCAGATCTGAGATTTATCCAACCACATCAACGGCGTGTGTATGATGTACTCAAAATCCATCGAGAGATTAAGTGTCTTATTCAATGAAAGGATAAATTCGTTTCTACAGTCAGGATAGCCGCTATAATCGGCCTGCCCTACCCCAGTTATGATGTTGTTAATTCCATTTGCCTTGGCAAAAATAGCCGCATAAGTCAAAAAGAGCATATTGCGCCCTTCGACTAAAGTATTTGGTGGACGATGATCGGGTTGATCCGTCTCCACTTCCATCTGCGAATCGGTTAATGCATTATGCGAGACAGCACTTAACATATCAAGATTAAAAATATGGAAGGACACCCCTGCCTGCTCCGCAATGACCTTAGCCGCAGAGAGCTCCGAAATATGGCGTTGACCATAGTTAAATGCAATAGCCACCACTGTTTCAAAATATTTTTTTGCCCAGAACAGACAGGTTGTCGAATCCTGACCCCCTGAAAAAACGACCAATGCCTGTGACATTCGAGTTATAGTTGATTGATTAAAAATGGATTATACGAAACGGCCTCATCAAAAGAGTCTATTCCTTCAACTTTCTTAACCCAGTTTACAACAAGAATCGTAAATGGAAGTACAATGATCTCATAAACAGTTTTAATGCACGCTTGGGTTACGATCATCCCCATCAGGATTGCAAACGGCATATTTCCTGCAAAGGCAATACCGATAAAAATCATCGAATCAGCAGCTTCACCAATCAGGGTAGAAAGGATCGCTCGAACCGAAAAATCTTTTCCTTTCATGATAATCTTCACCTTACTCATCACAAAAGCATTCAGGAAAGAACCGACAAGGTAAGCCATCAGACTAGCCAGAATAATTCGGGGTGTACTTCCCAGAATGGTGGAGAATGCATCCTGGTGTTGCCAAAACGGAGCGGCAGGTACGACAATGGCGAGGGAAAAAAAGAGCACTGCCAGAATATTAACTGTAAATCCTGTCCAGATAATCAACCGGGCTTTCCGGTAACCCCAGACCTCAACAATGACATCATTAATAATATAAGCGACAGGAAAAATCAATACTCCGGCAGGAGCGGCCCAGGGCCCAATCATGATAATTTTTGTAGCCAGAATATTGGCGATCAGCAAACATATTGCAAACAGGATGCCTGCAAACATAAATAATACAGAGACACTCTTTTTCATCTTACTTGTTTTTTACGTGGTGTTCAAGCACACGGAGTTAATACTCAATTTAAGCGACAAAGTTAATAAGAAATCAGCTAAATCAATAATCCAAGGTAAGGTGGCAAGTTCATCTATTTTTCTTTTACTTTTGATGCAGTAAGAAATCAGTAGAACTTAAGATAAAAAAACAAGCAATGGATCAGAATATTTCAGCGTTAATAGCGGTATCGAGAGCGTATGGAAAAGACAAGAGTTTTGTGATCGCCGGAGGGGGAAACACCTCATTTAAAGACAATAAACACATCTGGATTAAGGCGAGTGGAGCCGCGTTAGAGACTATTGATGAGAATGGATTTGTTTGTCTTTCGCGTGAAAAACTTAAAATAGTCTCCTCGAAGAGTTACAGTCAGAATGCAGACCAGCGTGAAGCTCAAGTGAAAGCCGACTTGGCAGATGCCATAGTATCGTCGGGAAATAACAGACCCTCAGTAGAGACGTCAATGCACGAAATAATCGATTACCCGTTTGTGGTGCACACCCACCCCACCTTAGTTAATGCCTTGATGTGTGCGAATCATTCAGCATCGATTTGTGCGGAACTCTTTGGCGATCAATCGCTATTCATCCCATATACCGATCCGGGTTATATCCTGTTTAAGAAAGTTGAGACAGAGATAGCAGCCTTTACGGCAAAATTTGCAAAAGCACCACAACTTATTTTCCTTGAAAATCACGGGATTTTTGTCGCAGCCAATACAATTGCTCAAATCAACGACCTCTATGCCATGGTCATGGAGAAGATTAATCAAAGGGTGAAAAATCTTCTTCCATCTCCGGAGCAAAAACCCTTTGAATCGCCAATCATTAACAATATTGAAGATATAAATCCCGGATTCGAGCATTTTACCGCTATCGCGAGAGAGAGTAGTTTAAGTCACTATTTTGCAAAGGATGGCGAAAGCTTTTCGAAAGCAGATACCGCCTTTACTCCCGATGATATTGTCTATTGTAAAGCATATTACCTCTTTGTTCCTATCGCTGACAATGACCAGAAGCAAATCGAAACTACACAACACTTAGTTGCCGATTACCTCCAAACATATGGCTATCTCCCCAAAGTTCTTGTCCTTGAAGGTAAAGGGGTGATCACCGTTGAAGAAAATCTTAAATCAGCCCTAAATGTCTTGGAAGTCTATTCCAATATACTAAAAATAAGCTATTTGTCTGAGAATTTCGGCGGTCCTAAATTCATGAATAAAGCTCAGATCGAATTTATTGACAATTGGGAAGTTGAGAACTACCGCCGTAAAATGGCAAAATCGTAGCCTGTCAAATTTTATCTGTCGCCAATGATCAAAAAACTTACCGAAGCTTTTTTAAAAGTTGGACTGAACCTCTTTTTTTTCCTGATGATCGGAGCTATAGTTCTGGCCCGATTAGTCCCCTCTTTGGGAATTTCTTCGAGTCCTCTCCATCTGCCTCTCATTGCAGGCTTTGGAGTTTCGGTAATCTTCTTTTTTTATGGAGCTAAATTAAGTCCTCAGAGCCTACTGCATGGTTTAACCAAATGGCGCTTGCATCTGGTGGTTCAGCTATCGACCTTTCTCCTGTTTCCACTAACTATAATCCTTGCGCGGACAATATTTCCCGATTATTTCTCTTCAAATCTGGGACTAGGAATCTTTTACCTTGCCGTATTACCTTCAACAGTCTCTTCGTCGGTTGTTATGGTCTCAATAGCCCGCGGAAATATTGCCGCTGCCATATTTAATGCCAGCATATCTAGTATCCTGGGCATATTTATTACCCCACTCTGGATGAGCACCATCCTTGAAAAAATAGAACCCAACTTCGACATCAGTCACACCTTCTTTATGCTCTGCATTCAAATACTACTCCCATTCATACTTGGATTATTCCTTCATAAAAAACTTAACAATTGGATCGTGGAATTTAAAAATACACTTCGAAATTTCGATCAAGCCATCATACTCCTTATTGTTTACACCTCGTTCTGCGAATCGTTCGCCGATAATCAATTTAATTCCTTCTCTTCGATTGAGCTTTTAAAATTGGGACTTTTAATGCTGATCTTCTTCCTCGCCGTATTTGCTCTAATGAATCAACTCTCGCATTGGCTAGGTTTTACAAGAGAGGAGAGAATTACCATAATTTTCTGTGGATCTAAAAAGTCGTTGGTTCAAGGCGCTGTTATGGGAAAAGTTTTATTCCCCAATCAAGCATTACTCGGAGTCGTCTTATTGCCGCTAATGCTATATCATGCACTCCAGCTCCTGGTCGGAAGCAGTATTGCAAAGATTATGGGAAAGATGAACTAATATTTATAGTGGATCAAAGTAAAAGAGACCATTAATCTTAATAACTTCGCATATCCAAATTAATTATTCAAAACAAACCACCTATGGACTCACTAAAATCACTGGTATTGGTTTTACTTTTTTGCGTGGCCTATGGTTGCCAAATGGAGCCAAGAGTGGGAGAAATCAAAAAGATTAACGTTTTTTGTACACAGAACGATAGCGTTCCACTTATCAACTACAGTAAAAAAAGGGATCCCCATTAAAATTAGAGCTAATAAATATATCTTCACATTAAATTAAAACTTAAAAAAATGTTTGAAAAGCAAATTTATATAGAACGGAGGAATCTGTTGCGCACGAAAATGGGAAGTGGAATAATTCTGATTCCCGGAAATGGTGAATCTCCGATGAATTATTCGGATAACACCTACCATTTCAGGCAAGACAGTACATTTTTATACCTCTTTGGTCTTGATATGCCTGGCTTATTTGGCGTTATTGATGCCAATACCGGGAAGGATACCCTCTATGGAGACGACCTAACCTTAGAGGATATTATTTGGATGGGGACCAAATCAGCGATGACTGAACTGGCAGCCTCAGTTGGAGTTTCTTATTCCTTACCCCTTAAGCAGCTAATTATAGAGATTACCGGATTTAATCAGCAAGGGGCCTCGATCCATTTTACCCCTCCCTATCGGGCAGAAAACAAATTATTACTTGAGGAATTAACAGATATTCCTGTGAAGAAGCTCTCTGATCACTCCTCCCTTCAGCTTATTCAAGCTCTTGTCGAGATGAGGTCCACAAAGGCTTCTTATGAGATCGCAGAGATCGAAAAGGCTTGTAAAACAGGCTATAACATGCATGTAATGGCTATGAAGATGGCAAGGCCAGGAGTGATGGAGCATGAGATTTGCGGAATGATTGAAGGCGTTGCTATGGCTAGCGGAGGTGGAACATCATTTCCTATTATCCTTACCCAGAATGGACAAACGCTGCATAATCACGACCACTCTTATAAATTAGAGAAAGGGCGTCTCATGATTGTGGATGCCGGAGCTGAATCTTTACTTCATTATGCCTCCGACTTTACCCGAACTATACCTGTAGGGGGTGAGTTTTCAACTAAACAATTAGACATTTACACTATCGTCCTTAACGCAATCAATACGGCAACCGATTTGATAAAACCCGGAGAGACCTATTTAAGTATCCACCTAAAAGTGGCAGAGGTAATTGCTTCAGGACTTAAGGATCTAGGTCTTATGAAAGGGGATGTTAAGGAGGCTGTTGCCAATGGTGCTCATGCGCTATTCTTTCCTCATGGACTAGGTCATATGATGGGACTCGATGTTCACGACATGGAAGATTATGGACAGATTCATGTAGGTTATGACCGGGAGATACGCCCCATCGATCAATTTGGCACCGCTTATCTTCGCTTCGGAAGACGGCTGCAAAAAGATTTCGTCATCACCAATGAGCCAGGCATATACTTTATACCTGCCCTAATAGAACAATGGGCAAGTGAAAAGATAAACCATTCGTTTATAAACTATGAAAAGGTAAAGCAATATCTTGATTTTGGCGGGATCAGACTCGAAGATGACATCCTGGTAACTGAAACTGGATCACGCATACTGGGCGAAAGAATCCCTATTAATCCTGATGTGGTTGCATCTTACATAAGCAAACAATAATTTGGCATGTTCTATTTAATTTAGGACTTTTAGCGTATAAATTAGGATAAAAATCATATCGAACTCTAGTATAAATCAATTCAGTGGTAGTAACATTCAAAAAAAAACAATAATTTTGGTCTCTTCCAAATATTTCAATTCTATGAAAAATAACTCTTTATTTATTACACTATTCATGAGTGCTCTAGCCCTTGGGACAATCACCTCTTGCAACCAACCAGCGAAACAAAGTTCTGTTCCTGCAATTAGTCTCAAAGACTTAGATCAAACTGTGGATCCTGGTCATGATTTTGATGCTTACGCCAACGGTGGATGGAAAAAACTTAATCCTTTACCCGCTGATCGCGCTCGCTATGGCTGTTTTGATAAACTTGGAGAACTGGCTGAGAAGCAACTTAATGAATTAGTTAAAGAGACAGCCTCTTCCAAGAATGAGAAAGGGAGTGTTGCGGAAAAGACAGCAATCCTTTTTAATCTCGGAATGGATTCGATACGGCTAAACCAACAAGGGGTAAAACCTTTGGCTTCCTATTTTCAGGAGATTGAAAATATTAAATCCAAAGATGATGTAGAAATTGAAATTGGAAAATTTCATACCTATGGTTTTTCATCTCTTTTTGGATTTGGTAGTGGAACAGATTCCAAGAACAGCTCGATGGTTATTGCTCAACTCGCACAAGGAGGAATTGGAATGCCAGATCGGGATTATTACCTCAATGATGATACCCGTTCAAAAGAGCTAAGGGCAAAATATCAGGAATATATCGGCCATATTTTTAAACTATTAGGTGATGATGAAGCTTCAATCGCTAAGACAACCCAGATAATTATGGCGCTCGAAACACGCTTAGCCAAGGCTTCAATGACGCGCCTTGAGCAACGCGATCCCAACAAGTCTTACAATAAAATGACAACCGTTGATTTGGCTAAGCTATCTCCTGATTTTAATTGGAACAGATATTTTGTTTCACAAGGAGTTGGAGATCCCGGCGATATCAATTTAAACCAACCCATATTTATTAAGGAAGTAAGTGCCATCATCAAAGAGGTACCCGTGGAGGAGTGGAAAGTGTACCTACGGTGGAACCTTATAAACAATAGTGCTTCTTATCTTTCTGATGATTTCGTAAATGCTAAATTTGATTTCTTCGGCAAGGTAATGTCGGGAGTTGAGAAGATGAGACCTCGCTGGAAAAGATCGTTAGGGGTGACAAGCAATGCCCTGAGCGAAGCTATTGGCCAGCTTTATGTTGCTAAATATTTCCCTGCGCAAGCTAAGGAGCGTATGGTTAAACTAGTTGAAAACCTTCGAATCTCATTAGGTGACCGTTTAAAAAATCTGGAATGGATGGGTGCCGACACCAAAGTGAAGGCGCTTGAAAAACTTCATTCAATGAATGTTAAGATTGGTTATCCGGATAAATGGAGAGATTATTCAGGACTCGAAATCGTTGACGATTCCTACATTCAAAATGTGATTCGTTCTAATCAGTTCGATATAGCCTTTGATTATGCGAAGATTAACAAACCTGTCGATAAATCACAATGGTTTATGTCTCCTCAGACAGTGAATGCCTATTATGCACCCGACATGAATGAGATCGTATTTCCTGCTGCAATTCTACAACCACCTTTCTTTTTCCTTGACGGTGATGACGCAGTTAATTACGGCGCCATTGGGGTGGTTATTGGGCATGAATTGACTCATGGCTTCGATGATCAAGGTCGCAAATTTGATAATGTCGGAAACCTTAAAGATTGGTGGAGTGATGGTGATTCAAAACTCTTCGAAGAGAGGACAAAAGTTCTGGTTGATCAATTTAATAGTTTTGTAGTACTCGATTCTATTCATGCGGATGGGAAATTAAGTCTTGGCGAAAACATCGCTGATTTTGGCGGATTAAACATCGCTTACCAGGCATTCAAACTTGCCAGTAAAGAGACAACACCCATAGATGGACTAACACCTGATCAAAGATTTTATCTCGCCTATGCTCATGTGTGGGCACAAAATATTCGCGATAAAGAGATTCTGCGTCGTACAAAAGAAGATCCACATGCACTAGGAAATCTGCGTATCAAGGGTCCATTAAGGAATATCCCAGAGTTTTATGCCGCTTTCAATATTAAACCGGGACAACCTATGTACCTCGATGAGGCAAGTAGGGCTAAGATCTGGTAATTAATACAATTATCGCAAAAACCGGTTTCTCAAAAAACCGGTTTTTTTTATATCATTGTGAGGTCACGTAATTAAATATCACGTGGAAATAGGCTACTTCTCCACTTACCAAAACACGACATACAGATCACCCTGATTTATCCAATACGAAAAATAGTTATCCATTTGTACTAAGAAGCTGAAATAAATTTTCGATCTTTAGTCCATGATAATATTAACCTTAATCCCAAATCTACCATGTTAGAGAACCTAAAACATCAGGTTTACAAGGCAAGCCTAAAACTTGTCGAACAAGGCCTGGTCATTTATACCTGGGGAAATGTCAGTACAATCGATAGGGAGCGGGGGTTGGTAGTCATTAAGCCTTCTGCGGTGTCGTACGAGGAGATGATTCCAGCCGATATGGTTGTTATGGATTTAAACGGAAAGATTGTCGAAGGGACACTAAAGCCCTCAACAGATACCAATACCCATCTTGAATTATACAAAAGCTTTCCGGATATTGGGGCTATAATGCATTCCCATTCTGAATATGCCACGTGTTGGGCTCAAGCAGGAAGGGCTATTCCACCCCTGGGGATATCGCATGCTAATTTCTTTAACGGAGAGATCCCTTGTACGTTACCGCTAAGCATCGAACAGGTAGAGAATAATCTGCAGCTTGAAACCGGAAAGATGATCGTACAAACCTTTATCACCTTAGACCTTGATCCGATGCGGATTCCGGGAGTCTTGGTACATGGTCATGGACCATTTTGCTGGGGGAAAGATGTGAGCAGTGCATTCGACCATACGGTAGTTCTTGAAAAAGTAGCCCGAATGGCTTATCGTACGTTGGCATTAAACAAGGTGAATCCACTGGATAAAAAGCTACTCGATCACCATCTGTTCAAGTAAAAAAAATTACAAAACAGGGAATTAAAAATTGGTCAAATAGGTACAGAAGGTTCAGCAGTTACGCCTCCTAGCACAACACCCTTTTACCACCCCAGATATTTATCTCCGTTGAATAATGTCTCAGGATCAAGGTTTTTCTTTTCAATATCTTTAAAATAGCGATAGGTACCTACTTTAAGTTCCACGACAGAATCTTCATCACACACAATGATTCCGCGGGGATGAAGTTGAAGTGCTGAGATGGTCCACATGTGATTTACACCCTCTTCAACAGCATGACGTAATGCCCTGGCTTTAGTATGCCCGGTGACCAGAATCAGTACTTCACGTGCATCGGTAACTGTTGCCACCCCAACTGTTAAAGCAGATTTTGGAACCTTAGTAACATCATAGTCAAAGAAGCGGCTATTTACCACTATCGTATCCTGATTAAGCGACTTTTCACGAGTCCGTGAAGAGAGGCTTGAGGCCGGCTCATTGAAGGCGATATGTCCATCGGCACCAATACCACCCATAAATAAGTCAATTCCACCTACAGCTAAGATTTTCGCTTCATAATTAGCACATTCAGCCTTTAGATCTTTAGCATTTCCGTTTAATATGTTTACATTCTCAGGAGTAATATCAATATGCGAAAAGAAATTATCCCACATAAAAGAGTGATAACTTTGTGGATGATCCTTGGGGATACCCACATATTCATCCATATTAAAAGTGACCACATTTTTAAATGAGACCTTTCCGACACGATAAAGAGAAATCAATTCTTCATAGGTTCCAAGGGGGGTACTTCCAGTAGGGAGACCCAAGACAAAAGGACGTTGTGTGACATTTGCCGACTCATTTATTCGACGGGCGATATAATTTGCAGACCATCTTGCTACCCCAACTGACTCTGACTGAATAATAAGCCGCATATTTTTGATATTTAGTATGAGGGGTTAAAAATGGCAAAATTTTCGAAATAAATCATCGGTTTTAACCTTCAAATTTGCTGAAAAATCACAAATTCATCGACATGCCGAATATTGATGGTGAAAAGCAGCCTTGGATATCTGAAATCCAAAAATCCCTGAACCCTGAATTATAAACCATTAATCTGGCTAAATATCCAATATTGACATCGGTATTACTACATTTGCCCTCAATCAGTATAGGCGATGCAAATAAGTCATTTGGGTGAAGTCATAGGAATAATAACCGCGATATGCTGGACCATATCTGCACTAGCTTTTTCATTAGCAACACGCCGAGCGGGCTCTCTAGCTGTAAATCTCGCACGCCTTGTTATGGCTATGGGGATGTTTTTGATTTGGTCGAAAGTAACACGAGGAATTTGGACACCTTCTGATGCATCACCTGAAGCATGGCGATGGTTGTCGGTATCCGGATTTATCGGATTTGTAGCAGGCGATTATTGCTTGTTTAAATCCTATTCCTACCAATCGGCCAAACTTTCAATGTTAATTATGTCGCTGGCACCACCAGTTGCAGCCTTATCAGGAGCCCTAATTCTAAATGAAAAACTAACCTTACTTAATGGATTAGGGATGTTTCTGGTGTTATTCGGTATTGCGATCGTGATATTAAAACGCCCTGAATCAGAAACAAACAAATCGCGTCTCAATTATCCCGCTAAAGGATTGCTTCTTGCCTTTGGAGGGGCAATAGGACAAGGGGTGGGTGCGGTATTCTCAAAGTTAGGAATGGGAAACTACGACCCATTTGCATCCTCTCAAATACGAGTAATCACAGGCGTTATTGGATTCATGATCATAATTACCATTGCTAGCCAATGGAGATCGGTAGGCTTTTCGCTAAAAAATAACAACGCAATGGGACCATTAGTAATTGGATCGTTTTTTGGCCCCTTCCTTGGTGTCTCGCTAAGCTTATTCTCCTTTCAACATACCAGCGTTGGAATTGCATCTACTTTAATTGCAACTGTTCCAGTATTTATCTTAATCCCATCCGTTCTGGTATTTCATGAAAAATTAAATTGGAAAGAGGTAGCAGGAGCATTTTTAGCAGTTTCAGGAATGGCGATATTTTTTCTTTAAAAATTATTACCCCCACTATAACGAATAGTCCAATTAATTGGTGTCAAAGAGACATAAATAAACAATCCCATTTTACAATCTATTTTTTAACCCTTTTATTTTCAAAATAAATGTAATTTTACAAACCTTTTAGTAGGGGATAAAAAAGCATAAAATCACCCATTTTTAGGGGATCCTAAGCGACCACCACTTAAATTTAGTGACATAGCGCGCTACTCCTTTAGATTGTTGAAATTTAATAATTCTTATATGGCAGGCACCGAGCTTTTCGGCGATGAAGAACGCAAAGAAGTAAATGACGTACTCGAGACAGGAGTCTTATTTCGGTATGGTCATGATTCACAACGCAATGGAGTATGGAAAGCTAAAACTTTCGAATCTGAATTCAGCACTTACCTAGGGGCCAAACATGTCCATTTCTGTGCCAGCGGAACCGCTGCGGATTCGCTCTCATTGGCATGTTGCGGCATTGGCTATGGCGATGAAGTGATTGTCCCTCCTTATACATTTATTGCTCCTATAGAAGCAGTATTGGTTGCAGGTGCAATACCCGTGTTTGCAGAGATTGACGAGACATTGTGCCTTAGTCCAGAAGGGATTGAAAAAGCAATTACCCCGCGAACAAAGGCGGTATTGATAGTTCAGGTGTTTGGATCAATGGGGAGAATGGATGAGATACTAGCCGTTTGTGCAAAACATAACCTAATCTTAATAGAGGATGCCGCTCCTGCATTGGGTGGAAGTTACAAGGGTAAGATGCTGGGTAATTTTGGTAAAATGTCGGCTTTCTCCTTTGATTATTATAAAATTATCACTGCAGGCGAAGGTGGTGCGATAGCCACAAACGATGATGAATTATACGACAAAGCTCATAAATACTCCGATCATGGTCATGATCACCTTGGAAATGCCCGGGGGGCAGAACTTCACCCGATACTCGGCTATAACTTCCGCGGTTCTGAACTTGGAGCCGCTGTAGTATTGGCTCAACTGCGCAAACTTCCATATATCATCGAGAAACAGCGAACTCATCAAAACATACTCAAACAAGTAATCTTAGAATTCCCGGAAGTAAAGCTGCGTTGTGTACCTGACGAAGCGGGAGACTCGGCAACTTTTCTCTCCTTCTTCCTGCCAAATCCATCGCAGGCAATTAAGGTTTTTGAGGAGTTTCAAAAACAGGAGCTTAGCGCATCCTATTGGTATCGGAATAACTTTCATTACCACCGCCAATGGGGTCATCTTAAAGAGATGAAATCTATTTTTAATCTCCCGGTAATGAAAATGAATAACGTTCCAGACTATAAAAACCTGGAAGTTCCAAAATCTGATGAAATTATGCAGCGTCTGATGATGACTCAGATTATGGTCAACTGGAATGATGAAGAATTAAATACGTTAGCCTCCAAAATGAGGCTGGCTTTAAAAATAGCACTTAAATAATATCGCATATGTTTAGAAACTTAAAACCGGTCGGCCGGATTTTATATGGCCGCAATAGCTTTAATCAACTTGGAGATGTTCTTGCTGAATTACGGACGGGGAAAGAATCTTACGTGCTTTTTCTTGTCGATGAATATTTTGAAGGGAAAGATTTCTTAACCCGAATCCCTACTCAACCACAAGATATCCTTAAGATTATTGATATAACGGACGAGCCCAAAACAAAAACGGTAGACCAGATGGTTGCCGAAATTAAAGCGTTGGGAAAAGGGTTGCCTGTATCTGTCGTGGGTATTGGCGGTGGCAGTGTGATGGATTACGCGAAAGCGATCCGACTCATGTTTACCAATGAAGGGTCCTCAGTACACTACCAGGGACTTGACTTCATCAAAAATAAAGGTGTTCATTGCACCGTTATTCCAACGATTTCGGGCACCGGCGCAGAAGTCTCAATAACTACTGTACTTACGGGTCCTGTCAAAAAATTGGGTATCAAAGGCAACTTCACCGCTGCCGATCAAATCGTGCTTGATCCTGAATTAATCACTTCAGTTCCTGAGCCTCAACGATTTTACACTGCCATGGACTGCTATATTCATAATATTGAAGCCCTGAATGGATATAAAAGATCTGTCATGGGTGACTCATTAGGGATTGAATCCTTACGTATTTTTAGAGAGATCTATTTAAGCGACGACACACGTACCCCGGAGAATGAGGAGAAACTTATGGTTGCCTCTTATCTCGGAGGTCTTTCGCTAACCTATTCTGAAGTTGGTGCCTGCCACGCGATGTCTTATGGTCTTGCCACGGTTACCAATATCCACCACGGCGTAGGTAATTGCGTTGTGTTTAATCAACTTGATGAATTTTATCCCGATGCTGTTAAGGAGTTTAGGGAGATGATGACGCTAAACAATATAGAGATTCCGAGAGGTGTAACTTCTGAGTGTACGCCTGAGGAGATCGATAAAATGATCGATGTTTCCCTTACACTTGTCTTTATGTGGCAGCATGTATGCGGCCCGGAGTGGGAAAAGATTATCACACGCGAGAAACTTCGCGGATTGTTCATGAAAATGTAATTCAATAAGAATGACGAAAATAATTAAAGTTGGAAATATTGATTGTGGAGCTGACAAGCTGTTCCTGATTTCAGGCCCATGTGTTGTGGAGGATGAAAAGACCATGATGGATACGGCCGAATTTCTGGTCCGGCTATCTGAAAAACTCGACCTACCATTGATCTTTAAATCTTCATTTCAGAAAGACAACCGTAGTTCTTCGGATTTCTATTCCGGACCAGGAATAGAAAAAGGACTGGCGATTCTTCAAAAAATCAAAGATCAGTTTAAGGTCCCAATCCTTACCGATATTCACTATCCTGACCAAATCGCTGCTGCTGCTGCCGTTGTCGATGTGATCCAGATCCCTGCTTATCTTGTTATGCAGACAACACTGGTTGTTGAAGCGGCAAAAACAGGTAAGGTCATTAATCTTAAACATGCGCAATATCTATCGCCTGAGAATATGGTTAAACCGGTGAGAAAAGTTGAGCAGGCGGGTAATGAAAATATTATGGTTACCGAACGGGGTTATGCCTTTGGATATAATGATCTGATTGTTGATCCGCGAAGCTTTTATCATCTGCGCTCAACAGGGTATCCTGTAATCTTTGATGTGACACACTCCATCCGTAAATATGGAATCCCCAGCTCGGATCCCCGGGGAGGATCAAGAGAGTTTATTCCAACCCTGGCACGTGCCGGTGTTGCTGCTGGAATTGACGGTTTATTTATCGAAGTGCATCCTGATCCTTCGCGTGCATTATGCGATGCCGCAAGCCAAATGTGCATCGATGATGTAACAGAGTTTCTTAAGCCTCTGATTGAAATTCATAATATTGAAGTAAAATATAGGTCTAAAAATTTAAATAATTAATTGATATGGAATTTTTTCTTGACTCAGCTAACCTTGCCGAAATTGAAGAAGCCCTGAAACTGGGGATTATTGATGGTGTTACCACGACACCTACCTTTATGCACAAAAATGGGATTACCGATATCGATGGGGCTATCATAAAGCTCTCTAAGATGGTTCCGATCCTTATGATCGAAGCACTGGGTGAAACTTCAGACCAGATTGTTACCGAAGCGCATCGCTTGTTAAGTCTTGGATTAGACAAGAAAAAAACGGTCTTTAAAATTCCTGTCAATTTCGAAGGGGTGAAAGCGTGTAAGAGACTTCATGACGAAGGATTTCTGATCAATCTGCACCTTGTCTATAATATTCAGCAAGCCTATATGGCCATAACAGCCGGTGCTAATTATGTTTGCGTATTGGTAGGTCGGATGCAGGACCAGGGTCATGATGCCCTCGGACTGGTTAAAGAAATCGTAGGGGTTATTAAAGAGTATAACTACGATTGCAAGGTGATGTTCTCATCAGTACGATACCCTGAGCACGTAAAGGATGCATTAACACTCGGAGCACATAACATTACCCTTCCTTGGAGCATCATGAAAAAACTAGCAGAAAATCACCTCACCAAGTTAGGTACCGATCAGTTCTTTCAGCACACTCGACTAATGACCATTCAGGTTAAGAGCGTGATCTCTGATTCGAATCCTATCGTTGACATTGACTGTAAAGTAC
Organism: uncultured Bacteroidia bacterium; assembly: GCA_903907075.1. Lineage (GTDB taxonomy): Bacteria > Bacteroidota > Bacteroidia > Bacteroidales > Prolixibacteraceae > JAAFHB01. Next base: position 22,700 of record CAIVMQ010000012.1, on the reverse strand, counting down.
CGGATGCACTTCTAAAAATGACCGATTCAGGAATGGGTGCAGTAACTGTTGTTGATAGAAGTGGAATACTTGCAGGAATATTTACCGATGGTGATCTCCGTCGTCAGTTTCGTAAAATCGGTGACCGCATTAGCACAGCCACTGTTGGCGAGTGCATGACGGCAAATCCGATTTCTATTGATGGGGAAGCGCTATTACAAAAAGCAGCGGATATCTTTAATGCAAACCAGGTAGATAACATTATCGTAACCGAAGATGGCCTTCCCATTGGGATGCTAGATATTCAGGATATGGTTAAACTTGATTTGCTTAATTAGATCACTAATATGTAACAACAAAGGCGGAGCATTATGCTTCGCCTTTGTTGTTTTAGGACAGATTTTAAGCCTAGAAAAAGCTATTTCTTTATCAACTCCTCAATCACCGATCCTGTAACTGCCGATGAAGGAGCGAGCCCCAAAAACGCCGCTATGGTAGGGACGACATCAGTCCCACTGGTACGTCGATGAGTAGTTCCTTTGGCAATTCCTGCACCATACCACACCAAAGGGACCTGGCTATTATCGGTGTAATCAAGAGGATTAAATTTATCTTTAGGCTGCCACCCATCTTCATATTTAATCAGTACATCACCCGAACGCTTAATATGGAAATTGGTCTGAAAAGGGGCTAGTACACCTCCCGGAAAATTATTCGCCTCAATATCAAAGGCGGCCTTTGCAAAGGCAATCCCTTCAAACTGATTTAAAAACAGAGCAACCGTAGTTTGCATCTCTTGCAGATCGACCTTCTTTTTCTCAATTAATTCATGATCAAGGTAGATCATTTGATTCGCGAAAAGCTTAATCCAATTGGCATCACCATATTTTATATTCATATACGATTTTAGTAAAGCGATGGCACTCTCGGGATTAAATATTCCGGCAGTCATATGATACCTCTCCTTTAAGAAATCGGCGGGATATGAGATGCTATTTAATCCGGTAAGGTAAATCAATATGTCGGAGGTTCCAAAGCCCGTTTCAAGATATCTTAGCAGCTCCTCAATCTCCTTGTCCAGACGCAGATAAGTATCTTCCATCTCCATTGAAAATGCTCCGAATGAATAGCGTTCATAATCCATAGAGGAGAAAACTACAGTTAATAAATCGGGGATTAAATCGTGTCCTAATTGCTCTTTAAGAATCAACTGAAGGGCAAAATCCTTGACAATCGTATTGCCCCAAGGGGTGGTTTTAATAATCTTGTAACTACCACCCGATTCTTTTTTGAGTTTGTTTAAATCGTATGGAAAGCTACTATACTTTCCCATATAGCCTCTTTCCTGGGGATCGACATCTGAAATACTCTCTGAATAATAGACATTGTCCTTTAGGGTATTCCATTTCTGAGAGAGATAATTATCGGCAACCTTACTCCCATTAAAATCAAAAGCCCATTGTGGGAATGTTCCAATATAATAAGAACTTGAGATCATCTTTCCTGATGAATTATCAAGCCAATAGGCGCCGTCTGCAGCATGGCCGGCAGCGAGAACAGCAGGAATATCATTTAAAGCAATGCTAAACACTTTTGCTTTACCCTTAGTAACCAATTTAAGTTGATCGCCTAATGTAGGGCTCATTAATCTCATTGCCGAACGTTCTCCCTCCTTGGAATCGGAACCTACAGTAGTATAAAACTCATCTTTTATGGCGGCAACCTCTTTATTTCTGAGCCTGTCGATCCAAAAATCATTAATAATACCATGATTAGACGGGGAAGTGCCTGTTGAGAGAGTTGCCATGTTTACCGAAGGGCGCTGTATCAGATTTCCATAATGGTGGTTTGCACAGATAAATCCGCCTCTGTACAACCGCTGAAATCCACCCTCTCCAAATTTATCCCAATAGCGTTCAATATAATCGGGATTAAAATCTTCAATAACGATCCCAACTACCATCCGAGGCAAATTAGCAGAAACGGTGGTATGCCCTTGTGACCAGGCAAGAGAGGGAAAGGTTACAAGGGAGGAAAAGATCAAAAAATATTTAAGCATCAACTAAAAATTTTATCATTTTATAATTAAGCAAACATCTGTTCACTATTCTTTTTGGTAATTATGATAGTGCGAAAAAAGTATTACAAAGATATGCGTTAAACCCAACTCTGAAAAGGATGAAGAGCCAATTGTGAATTAAAATATCGGATATCGCCGGTTACCTCCTCACCAATCCATGGAGGGATAATGAACGACTCTTCCTCAGAGCCCAACTCGATCTCAGCCATAATCAACCCACGATTGTTCCCCTCAAATTCATCGATCTCCCAAACTTTTCCCTCAAAGGAGATCTTAGTTCTAAATTTTTCAATCATGGGCATTACACATAGCCCAAGCATTTCAAGAGCTTCAGAAATAGGGATAGGATATTCAAACTCAAGCCGTGAAAACCCCTCAGAAGCCCCCTTGATGGTAAGAAATCCCTTGTCTCCAGCAATACGTACCCGAACAGTTCTGGAATGATCAGCTACCAGATATCCTTGAGCATAATGAACCCGTGTACCCAGGTTTCGCCAATCATCATTAGAGAGCAAAAACTTACGTTCTATTTCAAGTCCCATGGTAGTGTTATTCTAAAAAGATTCAAAGTCGATCTCCAGAAACCGTGACACCTCTTTTTTCCATCTGTTTTCAACAAACGCGGCATGATCAGGATGATTGCTGTAGGCAGAATAATCTGCTTTGGAGCTAAAGTTCATAGAGAAGCCATAAGAAAAATCATTCTTTAAGCTAATCTGATTAAAAGCTTGAAAATTAATTACCCCCGCAATATTACTTAAAATCTGACGCCCATCCTTTAAAAACTGAGTCGCTAGTTCTGAACCTTTCGGATGATTTAAGTCAAAAATAACCATATGTTGAATCTCGCCCTGTTTAAGCAGCGAGGATTTCTGATCAGACCCTGATGCTTCTAAAGCATTAGCAGCCATAGGTATGGCAGCACAAACAGCCAGCGAACCGGCACCTAATTGAGCAATAAACTTTCTTCTCCCCATTCTAAAAAATTTAATCATCTAAAACTATTCAATTTTTCGATACAAAAAAGGAGAATTACCATTACTCGATCTATATCCTGTATAAAAAACAGCATAAGATACTTGCCTTTCTTATAATGACATAAGATTGTACTAAGTTAGACACTATAAAAAGAGTAACTTTAACATATTTAGTTGACCAATTGCTATGATTTGCTATTTTTACACCTCAAATAAGAACTCATGAATCCAGTAAAAGAAATATGCGTTGAGTCATTTGCAGAAACGATAGCCGCTGTAGCTGCAGGTGCTACCCGAATTGAACTCTGTGAACATTTAGCCTGTGGAGGCACCACGCCATCCTATGGAACAATTAAGCATGTTCTTAAAAAAATCGATCTTCCGGTGATTGTAATGATTCGACCCCGAGGAGGAGATTTTTGTTATTCAGAGGAAGAATTTAATATAATGTGTGATGATGTTACGATCTGCAAGGAACTAAACGCTACTGGTGTTGTCTTTGGATTACTCAACAAGGACAAGACGATAGATATTGAAAGAACGCAAGCACTGGTAAGACTTGCTCAACCGATGCAAGTGACGTTTCACAAGGCTATAGATGATTCTGTCGATATCTTGCTTGCAGTAAACCAACTTAAAGAGATCGGTGTTAATCGTATACTCACATCCGGAGGGTATCCCACTGCCATAGAAGGAAAAGATGTGCTTAATAAGATGATTGCTATTGCCGATAAGCAGCTAACCATTATTGTGGCAGGAAAAGTAACATGGGAAAATTTCAAACAGATACAACTTGATATTCCTTCAACCGAATACCATGGTCGCAGGTTAGTGAAATTTTGATACCATTGATATCTTTAAGGAATCTGAATTAGAAATATCTGGTTAGCTATTTCCGTGATCTTTTAGTGCAAGACTGCGTAAGGCTGGAGATTCCCATGCAGTTACGCAGACAATTATTAAAGTCATTACACCACCAAAAACTACCGATGGGATTAGTCCCATAAAGCGTGCCGCAACGCCAGATTCAAAGGCTCCAAGTTCATTTGAGGAACCGATAAATATGCTATTCACAGCCGCCACTCTCCCCTTCATTTCATCAGAAGTATATAATTGAAGGATACTGGATCGGATAATTACACTCACATTATCAAAAACACCACTTAGAAAAAGGCAAAAAGCGGATAGCAAAAAGTTTGTCGAAAAAGCAAAAATAATCATGGTAACGCCAAATCCAAAAACGCTGAAGAGCATTTGAGAACCCGAATTGGATATCGGGGGTTTAAAGGTGAGTATTATAGACATTAATATCGCCCCAATTGCAGGACATGCCCTTAGAAATCCAAGTCCTTCAGGACCGACTTTTAGAATATCTGAAGCAAAAACAGGTAACATCGCTACAGCTCCACCAAAAAATACAGCAAACATATCGAGTGCAAAGGCATTTAGGAGGACCTTTCGTTGAAAAACATAAACAATACCTTCCTTGATTCGTTCAAAAATTCCTTCCGCAGCTCCTTGAATAAGAGCTACTTTCCCCGGGCTCTTCATCATAAACAAAATTACCAGGCAGAGCAGATAAAAAACAAATACCAACGAATAGGCAGGTACAATTCCAAAATAACCATAGACTACTCCACCAATGGCAGGACCTGCAACTGCGGCAATATGCCAAGCGGTACTGCTCCACGTAGAAGCCGATGTGAGCTGCTCACGTTGAACCAACTGACCTATCAAAGCAGCGTTAGCAGGCATTAAGATTCCTCGCACTAAACCGGAAATGAAGATAGTTATAAATATGGGAACTACACCCCACAGCTGTTGCATATTAGAATCTGGCAGACTATAGACGTAAAGTATTAGTGAGCCGATTAGAAGTAATGAAGTGGTATAAAATATGACCCTCTTTCTATCCCAGATATCTACGAAATGACCGGCAAACAGGGCAACACAAACCTGAGGAATCACCTCTGTAAGTCCAATTAAACCTAAAGAAAGAACATCGTTAGTAATGGTATATAGCTGCCAACCGACAATTACCGATTGCATTAAATTCGCAACCGTTACAAGAAACCGATATGTTAGAAATAGACTGAAATCCTTATTCCGAAGAATTAAAAATGGAGTACCCGACACAATCTCACCCATGAATTTATTTTTATTTTACCAGCCGACCAGCAGTGTAAAGGGTCTTTATTGAACTATATGTCATATCCTTAAACGAATTTATCTGAGCGTCTGCAAGGGTTATTTCTGAAGGGTCGACACTCTGAGTAAGAACAGCTACGCAAACCATCTCTGCATTTTTGGCAGCCAATATACCATTGGGGGAGTCTTCAAAAACCAGACAGCTATCGGATGAAACCCCAATTCTCTGAGCTGCTAAACGATATACATCAGGTGCAGGCTTACTCTTTCCCGCATCCTTTGTTGTTACGACTGCATTAAAAACAGCAGATATACCGCATCTTTCGAGTAATATCATAGCCATCTCGGGAGATGATGAGGTTGCAACGGCCATTTTTAATCCGGCCGACTTAATCTCCATTAGCAAGGAGGCTACACCTTCATTGAGGACTAGTCCCTCGATATTTCTAAAATAGGAACATCGAAACTGCTCATCAAATTCGAGTAGGTCATCAAGAGATTGGGAAAGATTAAATCTTATTTTAATATCCTGATACATAAAATCACCAGCAGTTCCAAGATACGTTTTATGAAGTTCGTCTGAGACTGAAATTCCAAGTTCTGCAAATAATATTCGCTCTATCGTATAATGAATCGGCTCACTATCAATTAGTACACCATCCATATCGAAAATCACGGCTTCGAGTTGTTTCATACAAAAATTAAATACGGTGTCAAATAAAGACTCTACTTATAATCACGGCAATTTAATATATTAGTTTTAAAAAATTCACATCAAATGATAACTAACGCTGAGCAAACTATTTAATTTCTTAACCGGAACTTATGAGGGATGAGTTCTTTAACATTTATTATAGATCAACAATCAACTAATAAGCAGGTTAGTTGCAATATATTCGGATTTAAATTCGTAAAATCGCATATAAAATAGTGATTCGACTGCCGTTTGAGTTATGATAAATTAAAAATTGGACTTTGGGCCATAGTAGTGGTTTTAATCTTCGGAGACTCAGCTAATGCATTTAATGCTTTTGCCAATAAGTACCGATTGGATTTTGCTATGGTTGACGATGAGCAAATATTCCGAAATCCAAACTCTGGTTCGCCGGACAGTTTATTCGCCTTCATAACCACCTCCGAGGACTATGATTTTATAAAACCACGCTATACCCCGATTAAGAATAGCGAGCCTCAAAAAGATACCATCCGCAGATCGTCTGATAGAAATATTGAATTATTAAATACCAATGGGCTAATCATGCTAAAGAGCCAAGGAGTAAATAATTTTTTAACCCGTAATCTATTTTCCCTTATTGTACGAAATAGTCAGCCTCTAAAAGGGACAATGGGGGTAAACAGTGCGCTCTATTTCGACCCCTTTTCAGGGAAGAAAATAGATAAGATTAAGATTCTTCAACTAGACGTCTTCGGGCCTTCTCTTCAAGACACATTAAGAACACCCAACTCTTGGATAGGTAAAGCGGGTAATTCGTTGCATATGAAGACAACCCAGGAAAAACTTATGGGTCAATTATTATTCAATACTGGTGAAGCTGTCAATCCACAATTGATGGCAGAAAATGAAAAATTCATCCGTGATCTCCCTTATATACAAGATGTTGCTATTACACTCTCAGATTCAAAAGAGACTCATGGAGATGTAGATGTATTGGTAATTATCAAGGAGCGGTTTGAATATGGGATTAGTGGTAATGTAAGCTCAACTGCGACAGACTGGGAGTTTACCAATCAAAATATGTTCGGATTAGGCCATCAGTTCTCTGCACTTATGAATTATAATCCCACTGAAATTACTGAATGGGGTGGTGGATTTAAATATCAAATCAGTGATTTAGACCGAAAATTCCTTCGCACTGGAGTGGGATACACCGATGATTTTCGCAAACGGGGATGGGATACGTTCATTGAAAAACAGTTTATCGCCTCGAAAGAAGATTGGGCTGGCGGGGTATCTCTTGAGAGGGTCTTTTCAAATCGCTTCCTTACTCCGTATGCATATACTCGATTAGAAAGTCCAATCTCCTATTTTAACTCAGACATCTGGTATGGAAAGCGTTTACAGAACAATATCAGTTACGCTACAACAGGAAATATCACTCTGGCCGGAAGGTTTTTCCATCAAAATTTCTTCGCCAATACTCAATCTAAAAATAGCCTTTTCAGAAATCACAATTTTATTATGGGAGCTATAGGAATTAGCAAGCGTAATCTATTTAAGAATAATCAAGTCTATGGATATGGTATAACCGAAGATATACCTTATGGAAGATATGGAGAAATTGCTTCCGGCTTAGACTTTGAGTTTGGAAAAGTCAGACCCTACCTTCACCTGAATTATTCAAAAGCCACTATTTTAAATCGAGGAGCCTACTTAAAATGGCAAGCCGGTATCGGAGGATATTTTTCAAATTCAAGGGTCGAGCAAGGAGCTTTAGCGCTTCGAACAACCTATTTCTCAAATTTTGTTTACCTTAATCGACACCCCTATCGTTTCTTTATTAATATGGAACTTTTAAGCGGAATTAATCGCTATCCGGAAGAATACTTGATGATCAATCACAAATTTGGTGTTCGCGATTATTTTTCGTTAAACACAATAGGGACTAACCGCATAAAAATAAATATTGAAACGGTGCGGTTTTGGGCTTGGGAACGATCCGGATTCAGGTTTGCACATTACTTTTTTGCCGATGCGGCTTGTTTATCGAACAAACCTGAAAATATCCTAAATGATAAATTTATTGGTGGAATAGGTGTTGGAATTCGGGTTCACAACGAATCGCTGGTCTTTAATGTTCTTGAAATTAGACTCAGCTGGATCCCAATAGCTCCAAGAAACACCACTCCAGCAATCTTCAATATCTTTGGACAACCGAAAGCACGATTTGACGATTTCCTGGGAGGTAAACCTCAAGAGATTACCTATCAATAAAAGATGTATTGAGATAGACTATAATTTCTTTTTGATGATCACAGCCTGCTTATGAGTCCCTTGAAATAACTCATAACAGCGGTAGCTACATGCCAAGGCACCATTAAATAGGTCGATCTTCTTTGCAGGTTTAAGACCAACACTCTTTAGTCCATCCATGGAACTAGAGATAATCCATGCCTCAAAACCAGTGAATCGGTTTTTCAACGTATTCCCAATCGCACTATACAATTCAACAATAGACTGTGGTTTCATCCGCTCACCATAGGGGGGATTTGTAACAATTATTCCATTGGGAGACAAAGGCTTAAGATTTAGAAAATCCCCAACCTCAACCGAAATTACCTTAGAGAGACTGGCACTCTTTATATTTGCCTTTGCTATGGCGATATCCTGTATCGAAATATCGGATCCTGATATTACGCATGTCGCCTCTTTCTCATAGTCCCCATTGCAGATCTCACTGAATAATGGCTCATCAAAATCCGGCCAATTCTCAAAACCAAAAGCTTTTCGATACATTCCGGGAGGGATACCCTTTGCGATTAGAGCAGCTTCAATGAGCAACGTTCCAGAACCACACATTGGATCCAAAAAATCCTTCTCCCCTTTCCAACCCGTAAGCATGATCATTCCTGCTGCAAGAACCTCATTAATAGGTGCATCACCCTGTCCTTGACGATAACCTCGCTTGTGCAACGATTCGCCAGAACTATCTAACGACAGGATACAATGGTTACCCATTAGGTAGACATTGATTCTGACATCTGGATTTTCGGCATTTACAGAGGGCCTTTTACCGGTATTTTCACGAAATTTATCTACAATAGCATCTTTCACTTTCAAAGAAGCATACATTGTATTAACAAACATCTCGGATTGGATCGTACTATCTATGGCAAATGATTTACCTAAAGCAAGGTAGTTTTCCCAAGGTATTTTCTTAGCGTGATCATAAAGTTCGTCACGGTTCGTGACTTCAAACTCCGCAATAGGCTTTAAGATTTTCAAGGCTGTTCGTAGATGAAAATTCGCCTTGTACATAAGACTTTGATCACCAATAAAAGAGACAGCTCTTCGTTCAACGGTAACCGATTCACCACCTAAGGTTCGGATCTCTTCAGCTAAAACATTTTCAAGACCTGCAAAGGTTTTAGCTACTATTTTAAACTTACTCACGTATGCTACGATTACTTAAATATTAAAGATAACTGTTCATGTTATCAACGCAGTTGCGAATCCTCCAATGTGGCACCTATGTTGCGATGGCGAAGGTAGTTCTATTCTACGGAATATATCCCTCTCAGATCCCTCCTCCATGAAAAAACTCGGTATTCCTGGTCTTAGTCTGCAATACCTTTGAAAAGGGCGGAAGGTTATTGGTAACCCAAACGTTTCCGCCGATTACCGAATCATGGCCAATCGTTATCCGCCCAAGAATTGTTGCATTGGAATAGATAATCACATTATCGCCTACGATCGGATGTCTGGGAATGCCTTTAACAGGATTACCATTATCGTCGAGCGGAAAACTTTTAGCCCCCAGAGTAACCCCCTGAAATAACTTTACATTTTTTCCGATAATACTTGTTGATCCGATCACCACACCTGTACCGTGATCAATGGTAAAATACTCCCCAATAACCGCCTCTGGATTTATATCAATTCCTGTTTCGGAATGAGCCATCTCGGTAATAATCCTTGGTATTAAAGGTACTCCGAGAGAAAAAAGGCTGTGTGCAATTCGGTAACTTGAGATCGCTTTAATCGCAGGATAGCAAAAGATCACCTCTCCAACACTATTGGCTGCTGGGTCTCCAAGAAATGCTGCATTTACATCGGTCATCAATAAACGCCTAAGCTCAGGAAGCCCATTCACAAACTGATGAGCAATCCGTTCTGCTTCGATCCTCTTACCACCTAATTCACGATTAGTCTCATCCATGCACACGAAGCATAATCCGGAGAATATCTGCTCTGCCATAAACTCGTAGACCTCGTCAACCAAAACACCCATATAATAGGATAGTGTGTCTGTCTTCAAATTAATTTCGCCGAAGAAACCCGGGAAAATAATCTGGCGAACCCGCTCTACGATCCCTTTTAGTTTCTCGGCTGATGGCATCGGCTCTCCCGAACGGTGCCGATGAATAAGGATATCAAAAGAGCGCTCATCGACAAGGGCTTTCACTGCACCCTCGGTCCAGGCTTCTTTGGGATTTATTGAATTATTTTTCATTTTCAATAGCAAATAAAGGAGTACTTAAATATTTTTCACCTGTATAGCAAATAATCATTGCAATCATTTTTTCTTTTCAGGTTGCTTTAACACCTAAAATGCAGCATACTCTTAACATCACAATCTATACGTTGTGTCAATCGGGTTAAACGGACAAGCGATGTAAATCCAACTAAATCAATAATACTAGCCGAAATTCTAATCCTTCTGGTTATTATCGATTAACTATAATTCATTCAACCATCAATTCAAATATGACAACAACTAAAACCGATCATAGGTTCAATTGATGCATGTCGATTGCCTTCAGTGCATTTTCAACCCTTTCGTGCCCCACCCCTGAAATAATTTCATAGGTAAAGCCAAAAGCTGAGATCTGAGCACAATATAATTCAAAAAGCGCCTCTCTTTTTTCTCCCCCATTTTCTCTAACCTTATCTTCAATCCAAGGTATATCATTATTACATACCAGAAAGAGATCTATTTTAGAAGCTCTGATATGATCACTAATCCAATCAGGACAGTTTCCATAAACGATCTCAAGCCACACCTTTGTCAGTATCAACCAGGTATCAAAGAATATAACACCCTCGGTACTGTGCTGAGTATGCCATATATCGTTTGCTATCTGATGCCGAGCAATCGCTAACACATCATCCAAGACATAGGGTCTATTAAGGCTTTCAATATATTCCCTGGCATATTCAGGAATCCATACTCCGCTATATATCTCCGCTAAATGCTGAGATAAAGCACTCTTCCCTGTAGATTCGGCCCCTGTGATCACAATTCTGACAATACTCTTTTTCAACCCATTGCATTTTGAGGCTGACGTTGCCATTCATAATATCCTATGCCTGCCATAACGGCATAAGCGAGATAGAGAAATGCGGTTGAGTGTAGACCTCTGTATTGATACAACGAGGCAGAAAAAAGATCAATGCCAATCCAAAAGAACCAATGCTCTAACTTCTTACGTGTAAGCATCCATGTTGCGAGGATACTCAATGAGGTCGTAAGAGCATCGCCGAACGGGATCTCAGAATCAGTATAGCGAACTAATATAGAATAAACCAATGCCGTTAAAAGAATACTAAGGATAAATAACGTCAACCACAAGGTATTATCAGTACGACTAATCTTCAGCTTATCATGATCACTATCCGAATTGGCACTAGTACTCCAGCTCAACCATCCATAGCAACTGATAAACAAATAAAAGAGTTGCAATCCCATTGCGGCATAGACACCAGCGTTAAGGAAGACACCAAAATAGAGTATTGAAGTTACAATTCCTGCTGGCCATGTCAATAAATTTTGACGGATTGAAAACCAAACATAAAAGAATCCAAAAATTGTACCTCCAAATTCTAGCTTATTAGATATAGCCCATTCAAGAAAAGTATTCATATTCCTTCTGTTACAAGCTAAATAGCTAGACTAGAATTGGTTATTTACTTATTTAAATAGTGATCAAACGCACGTTGATCAGATAAAATATCGAGTGCCTTTAGTATCTCCTTATCATCCTCAGTCATAATTTCATAATACGATCCAGTATCAAAAATCTCGCGGGATATCAACGCTCGGATTTGTCTTTCAATAATTACCGACGAAACCTTTAAACTTTCATCGTCTCTTTTTACACCCTCCTTCTCACCTCCTTGAATTAATTCATCCATCATTTCGGTAGTAACATGGAAAGTATGTTTGAAATCATTTGCCGATTTATAGGTCGATTTTAGTATCTCCCGATTTCTATCCACATATCCCACAACAAATGGGAACAAGACATTTTTCCGAACCAGATTATTGAAATATCTGTAATACATCGATGTATCCATAGGGATAAAAATATCAGGCATAATCCCGCCTCCGGCATACACTTTGCGTTTGGTATTTAACGTACTAACCATCATAGAGTCAGGGAATGAGATGCTGTCTTTGCTGAACATCTCCCCTTTTTCATATCGTTTTAGGTACTCATTCCTATAATTCTTAATATCATCCTTATAGGGTTTCTGAATATTTCGCCCCGCCGGAGTATAATAATGAGCGGTTGTTAAACGGATTACAGAGCCATCGCTAAGTGGGAATGGCTGTTGGACCAATCCTTTACCAAATGACCGACGACCAATCAAAACACCTCTATCCCAATCCTGAATAGCTCCTGAAACGATCTCAGAGGCGGAAGCTGATCCTTCATCGATTAAAACAATTAGATTTCCTTGAGTAAAATCGCCCCGTATAGTGGAATAATAATCCCTACGAGGACTATGGGTTCCTTCGGTATAAACAATTAACTTTTTATCTTCAAGAAACTGATTCGCAAGATCATAAGCAGCACCTAAAAAGCCGCCACCGTTACCACGTAAATCGAGCACTAGATTTTTAATGCGCGCCTTAGCGTTAAGAGCCTTCATAGCATCCTTATATTCAGTGATGGTCGTTGCAGCAAACTTATTTAGTTTAACATAGGCAGTTTCCTTATTGAGAAGGAAGGCTGCATCGAGACTGAAAATTGGAATCTTATCGCGCACAATAGTAAAATCCAAAAGTGAACTCTCCCCTTTTCGGATAATTAATAGATTTACTTTAGTCCCTTTATCGCCTCTGAGCAATTTAAATACCTGCTGATTCTTGAGTCCAACACCTACGATGCCCTTTCCATCCACATTAACAATACGATCTCCCGGCCTAAGACCAACAAGTTCAGAGGGCCCTCCCGGAATAGTTGTCATCACCATAAGGGTATCTTTAAAAATATTAAAAGAGATCCCTATCCCCTCAAAATTACCCTCAAGGGGCTGATTCATCTCTGCGACCTCATCTTTTGTAATATAGACAGAATGGGGATCCAGCGTAGATAATATCTCTGTTATGGCAGTCTCTGTAAGCTTATTGATATTGGTAGTATCGACATAAAAATTTTCAATCAGATTAAGCACCCTTCCAAATTTAATAGCCTGTGTCTGAACATCCTGAGCCTGCGTATCGAAATTTACCAACAAGAATAACAAGAAGAATAAGGTTGCTCCCTTTCTGATAGTTCTTGAATAATTCATTTGTGAATAATTAGTTTTTAATACCGTCTATGCGGTGATAATTTAACGACCAACCGTAAAGGCATACTACTTTATTGCGTTTGAGCTCCAACAGTTAAAGCTATTTTTTTTTATAATTTGAATAGAATAATAAGTCCCTTTAGGCGCATTTTAAATTACAAAAAAACGAAATCCCATAAATGTATTTACAGAATTAACCTCATTGTAAATTGAAGGTCAAAAATAAAAAAAAAAGATGAACATTTAACTTGCTCATCTTTGATAATTTATGTAAAAAAGTGAATAATTATGCCAAAGTCAAATTTAAAGAGTTTCGATAATCATTAAATTCCTGACGCAGTGTTATAAATAACTCTTTTACGGTAATAATTTTGTCCGTACGCCATACATTGCTCCCGGCAAAAGCGTAGCCATGTTTAAAATTTCCCTTCAGTGCTGCAGAGAGTGAGGCGATAATACAATATGGTGCTGTAGTGATATCGCATGTTTTAATGCAGTTTACCGGACAATATTTGGGTTGTTTAGTTCCAGCTTCCACCTCATCAAGAAATAAGCTTGAGATTGCTCGGCCGGGCATCCCTACAGGGCTCTTAATAATACGAACATCATTTTCGCCGGCATCGATATAAGCTTGTTTGAATTTGTCAGAAGCATCACATTCAACGGTTGTCACAAAACGGGTACCCATTTGCACTCCTGCTGCACCCATTTTCAAAAATTTATCAATATCCTCACCAGTATATATACCTCCTGCAGCAATAACAGGAATAGAGCAACCATGCAGAGTTCCGATTTCATTCGCCACTGCGATAACCTCCGGAATAAGTTTTTCAAGGGTAAAATTTTCATCTTCGATTTGTTCAACTTTAAAACCCAGATGTCCTCCCGCTTTAGGTCCCTCAACAACAATAGCATCGGGAAGGTAATTATAATTGGCTTTCCATTTATTGCAGATTAATGCAGCACCCCGCGCCGACGAGACGATTGGCACAAGTCGTGTTTTGGATCCGGGAGTAAGGTATTTTGGTAAATCCAAAGGGAGTCCGGCACCAGAGAAGATGATATCGGCACCTTCTTTAATCGATGTAATTACCAAGTCAGCATAGTTCGACAAGGCCACCATAATATTCACACCAATTATCCCATTGCTCTTCGCTCTGCACAGACGAATCTCCTCAGTGAGTCCGAAGATACAATTTTGCAAATAATCAGGCGAATGTTTTTTATATAAGAAACCAATACCAGCAGGAGAAATAACGCCTACTCCACCCTCATTGGCAACAGCCGAGGCAAGTCCGGATAATGATATCCCAACACCCATTCCCCCTTGAATTATTGGGAGTGTAATTTCCAGTCCTCCAATGTTCAGATTTTTCATACGCATGCAACTATTTAAGTACTTAATAATGACCGATCCGATAAAAACCACAGATCTTGATTTAATAATTTCACACAAGGATAAGCACTATATCGGCAAAAAAATAAAAAATGGGTTATTCTGCAGAAAAAGGGCACAAATGCACGATTATGGGACGAAATGCATTATTACGCGGGACGAAATGCACAGTCAAAAACAATAAACCAGAAGCTATTCCATTCTGTTTTCCATCAGACTTCTGAAAATAGTGATGTTATTACGAGATACAGGAACGTGAAAACCGAGCTTATCAATCTCCAAAAAATAACCCTTTGAGTTTCCTGTCAGCGCTTCAATACGAGCGAGGTTAACGAGCCAGCAACGATGACACTTGCTGAATTCCGGATGTTGATTTAAGTATTGCTCTACAACTACGAATGACTGTCTAAAGAGTCTCTTTCGGCATACACCTTTTTCGATCAGAAAGATCTCAACATAATTACCTGAAGAGTGGAAAACCAGTATATCCTCCATTCGTGCATTAAAGACATCCTTCCCATTCTCTGCAATAATATGCAAGTCTGCAGGCTTTAAAATAACGGAAGGCTTTTCATCTCCGAACAGATGTCTGCGACTATTGTCAAGGACACTCACCATTTTATCTTTTAGGGAGTGATTATAGTTAATCAGATTAAGTAATACAAGGGGTAAAAGGGCCAACGCCCCT
Source organism: uncultured Bacteroidia bacterium (assembly GCA_903907075.1). Classification (GTDB taxonomy): domain Bacteria; phylum Bacteroidota; class Bacteroidia; order Bacteroidales; family Prolixibacteraceae; genus JAAFHB01. The sequence continues at coordinate 7,175 of CAIVMQ010000012.1, read as the reverse complement.
GTTCTGAAAATAGGGAGTTCGGTAAATTGAATCTCATTAACGAACCAGGCCATAAATGAGAGAATACCAAATAGATTACTAAAAAGCCAAACATTCCAGATCATCTCCTTTCGAATAGTCCAATTGGAGGGATTGAAAGCTTTGGGCAGAATTCCGGGCAGAATAAGCATATTGGCAAATAGGCTAGCGACACACATAATTCCAGCTCCCAAAACAAAATAACCATCATGTTCCGATTTAAGGAAGTTAATTCCAAACGGCTGAAAATAAAGCACCAAAAGCACAAAACCCATCCCTACCAATCCAATGGTTTTTACGTTGTGTTTAAAATTATTATTAAACGGATAGGGCTGATTTAAATTATCGAACATACGACGAATTTATCTGTGCTAAGGTAATAAAAATCAATTCTGCATTATCATAATCAGTGGATCAAAAAAGGGGCTAACCAAACAAAGGCATTGAGGACATTTGAATAACCCCAATAAAACACAAAAGCTTCAGAATTTCTTCTGAAGCTTTGCGGTCTGGACGGGACTCGAACCCGCGACCCCATGCGTGACAGGCATGTATTCTAACCAACTGAACTACCAAACCAAATAAGGAGAAATTGAATGTTAGCGGTCTGGACGGGACTCGAACCCGCGACCCCATGCGTGACAGGCATGTATTCTAACCAACTGAACTACCAAACCAACATTCAATATAAAAACAGCGGTCTGGACGGGACTCGAACCCGCGACCCCATGCGTGACAGGCATGTATTCTAACCAACTGAACTACCAAACCGTTTTTATCTTATCAGGAAACTAAGAACTTCTTGTCAAATACCCATTTTTATTAGGCGCTGCAAATATACTCCATTTTTTGTTACTACAAATGCATCTGAAACAAATAGATTTAAAAATGACGAAAGCAATAAATAGTGCAAAGACCACCCATTTTTACTCGTGTGAGTCAACCACTAATCGGGAAAAAAATGAGAAATGGACACTTCCATATTTTCGTAACTCCCGAAACAAAGGATGACCCGAAAAATCGTTCGTTTTGCCATGTTCCAAAATAAGTAATCCTTCTGGATGAAGTAGATTACTATTAAGAATAAGATCAGGAAGTTCTGCGATCCGAGGCAATTCGTAGGGAGGATCAGCAAATATCATGTTATAATTATCCATAGACCGTCCAATAAACTTAAAGACATCCGCATTAAAAGCTCTAACTCGATCTTTAATTCCTAGCTTTTCAATCACTGAACAGATAAACTGATAATGAAATCTATCGAGCTCAACACAAGTCACATTCGCACAACCGCGCGAAGCAAATTCAAATGTAATACTTCCTGTTCCACTAAAAAGATCGAGCACCTTCTTATTCTCAAATTCATACCTGTTAATAAGAATATTAAAGAGATTCTCACGGGCAAAATCAGTAGTTGGCCGTGCTTTAAAGTTCTTTGCAGGTTTAAAAATCCGACTTTTAAATTCCCCTCCAATTATTCGCATTTATAGGCACTTAAGAGTGATGTATTATAATGTTCGGGTAGTTGACTAAAGGTATAGCTGTACTGATAAGTTGTATCGAGTTTTGCAAAAGAGGTAAGTCTGACATATTTTTTAAACAAATGATAAACAGGAGCAACCTGAGGAATCTGTCCATGAAAAACCATTTCTGTAGTTTCAGGTGATAGCTTTAATTGATCAAAAGTAAACAACACATGATAGAGGATATCCCGTTCTGTCTTGTAATAAAAAATATTACATCCGCTTAAAATAGATCCATTTACAACGACCAATTCAAAACTATCCTTAAAGAAATTTAGATGTACTTGTACCCGTTGAGGGAATGAAAGATTTCGTTTTAGTGCCCCTTCAACAAGTGGGAATAGGGTATGTTTAATCTCTGATTTTGGATATTTCAAGGCTAAATACTCCTTTAAATTTTGTGGAATATCAAAGATACATATCGATCCGGCCTTGGGAAATAGATTTTTAATCACTACATGCCCTTTCTCTTGAACATTGTTAAACCACAGAAATTTATCCAAAGAGCCTCTGGTATATAATGTTTGAGGAACCAGTGTGAATTTTCGCGTCGCATATAAAATATCAACACTTTTAAAGGTTGATGAAAATAGTTCATCCTGATCAAAAACCTCACTTAGATGTTTAAACAGCAGACGAGGACGTTTAAGGAAGAAATGATGTCCTTTCAACATGATATACTTACCTTTTGAAATATCCAGAACCGCAATAAGACACCCATCCAGACTAATCTGGATGGTTAAATGATAGGTCTGAGTTTGTGTGCTATCAAAAGTTTTGTCAATAAAACAGATATCACGCATTTTTATTTACAATGAATTTGTTCGTATGGCTACAAATTTAAAAAAAATGACAAACCTTTGCTAACGAAAAGGGGAAAAGAGCCACAATGTTAGAAAGATACATTTCAAAACAAATTATTGAAGAGATCAAATTCGATCCAACAGATTGTCAGACAGAGATGGCCGAGAAAGCTGGTGTGTTTATTACCAGCGATAATTCGCATCAGGTATTTCTTCTTAGGGGTTATGCTGGAACAGGAAAAACTACCGCATTAAGTGCCCTTGTTCGAGTACTGGATCTTTTAAAAATAAAAGCCGTTTTACTAGCCCCCACAGGAAGAGCCTCAAAAGTTCTTTCCAGGTATTCAGGAAAACAAGCCACTACAATTCATAAAAAGATTTACCGTCAACAATCGGCAGGGAATGGGGTTGGCAAATTCGCTCTCGACAGGAACCTCCACAAGAATACCATATTCATCATCGACGAGGCTTCGATGATCTCGAATCATCCCCAAGAAAATAACATCTTTGGCTCTGGCTACTTACTCTCAGATGTAATTGAATATGTTATGTCGGGTGAGAAATGCAGACTTATTATCTCGGGTGATACGGCGCAACTTCCACCTGTAGGTTTCAGCATAAGCCCTGCCTTAGAGGAGGAAGAATTAAAATATTTCGATTTGGATGTAACGATGTGCGAGTTGACTCAGGTTGTAAGGCAAGCCACAAAATCTGGAATTTTGGAAAATGCAACAATGATTCGCAACCTACTCAGCAATGACTTTTACCAGGGATATTGGAAAATAAGGACCTCTGGATTTAAAGATATTTTGCGAATTGGAGGTGCAGACCTTATTGAAGAAATCTCCGGTTGCTATCATAAATATGGTGTAGATGAAACCATCGTAGTTACCCGATCAAATAAAAGAGCAAATAAATTTAACGAAGGGATACGACGTGCGGTACTCTACCGTGAAGAGCAAATCTCTACAGGCGACCTGGTGATGAGCGTGAAAAACAATTACCATTGGGCCAAGCAATCTGAAGAGCTTGGATTCATCGCCAATGGTGATATTGCAGAGGTTATCAAAATCCGGAAATTCGAAGAGAAGTATGGATTTCATTTTGTAAATGTTACGCTTCGTTTTATTGATTTTAAAGATGTTGAGATTGATTGTAAAATCATACTTGACACGTTAACTATTGATGCCCCATCGCTTACTCAGGCAGACCAAAAGAGGCTATTTGAAGAAATTGCTCAGGATTATCCCGATATTCGCAATAAAAGAACGCTCTGGGAGAAAATACGGGAAAATGAATATTTCAATGCGTTACAAGTCAAATTTTCCTATGCCCTCACCTGTCATAAATCACAAGGTGGTCAATGGAAAGCGGTATTTATAGATCATGGATATTTAACAGAAGAGATGATTGATCGCGAATATCTCAGATGGGCCTACACTGCGTTTACAAGGCCAACAGAACAGCTTTACCTGGTTAACTTTAACAAGGAGTTTTTTGATGAAGAATAGCTTGTGAGCGGAGAGAATATATGTATCAGAATATATTCCACTTCAATTTCAAATCTCTCGCCGTCATTAGCCACGAAAGTATTAGGGAAAATGGATCTGGCCTCCTCAATAAGGGGATTATCATTTTTATACCTGCTCGAAAAATGGCCTATAATTAATCTACCTGCACGAGCTTCTAATGCAAGCTCTGCCGCCTGTTTGGCGGTGCTATGGCAGGTTTTCAAAGCAAGATCTTTTAAGTCATCACAGAAGGTCGCCTCGTGATAGAGCAAGTTAACCCCTGTTATCGCCGGAAGAATTTGTTTACGAGGGACGGTATCAGTGCAAAACGCATAAGAGCGTATTGGATTGGCGGGGAGTGTTAAATCACCATTTGGGATAATGGTTCCATCTGTATTTCGATAATTCGCACCTCCTTTTAATGCAACACGGTCGCGGACAGGTATCTTGAAATAATCCATCTGATCTGCCCGCAGATGTAAATCATGCTCTTTCTCTCTAAAAAGAAATCCACAACATGGAATCCGGTGCTTTAAAGGAAATGACTCAACGACCAACCGCGAATCTTCATAGACAATCGCTTTTTTACGAAAGTTTAATGGATGATAGAGCACCTTAAAATCGTCTGATTCATTTAGAAACAGCAATAATGGATCCATCATTCCCTTTAAGTCAGAATGGGAATAAATATGAAGTTCCCCTTTTTTTCCGCCAAGAGCCATTGTTGAAATTAAACCTGGAAGTCCAAAAATATGATCTCCATGAAGATGGGAAATAAAGATATGATTGATCTTTCCCACTTTAAATCCGAATCTGCGTAATTGTATTTGAGCCCCTTCGCCACAGTCAATAAGGTATGTTTTCTCATTGTGAGTAACAACCTGAGAGGTAGAAAATCTTTTAAAGGTTGGAATGGCAGAGTTACTACCTAAGATTGTAACAGAGAAATTAAGCATGCGATGAGATTATTCAAACATACCCGAAGAAATCGGATCTTAAATAAGATAAAAACCCAGCCAAATAGGCGGGGTTTTTATCTTATTGTATTTCAGATTTCTTGATCAATAATCGTTCGGCCTCAGGAAGACCGGGAGCAATAAGCAGTATAGAGTCAAGCATTGCCATTTTTATCATTTTCTCCACACCCGGAGATAGGTTACAAAGGATAAAAGTCCCTTCGGTATCCTCACACAACCGGTTACCAACCAGTATCGCACTTAACCCTGAAGAATCACAATATTCACACTTCTTAAGGTTAAGAATAATATTCGAGACTCCCTGATTTGACATCTGTAAAAGTTCCCCCTTTAATTCAGGGGAAATTGAACTGTCGAGGCGATCCTTGGCTACTGTTATCGCGGAAAAATTTGACTCCTTCTGAATAATGAAATTCATACCAATAAATTTAAATCAAATTAACGATTTTAAAATCTCTACTTCTTAGAAATCTATTTTAATTAGGATCCATCCGAAGATGGATCCTAACACAAAAACCTTCAAGTAGTAATAACGTTAATACGAATATACGATCAATTTTTGATTAATTGTCATTTTTTTCATTCTCTTCCATCTGAGTTCTCAAGGCAGCCAATTCGCTGATATCTCCCAAAGTCGTCTTTTCAGAAGTATCCTTCACCTGTTTAGCAGCTTTAGGGGCTGATTTAGGTGCCGCTTTCTTCTTAGTTGACTCTTCAGATTTCTTAGTATCCTCGTAAACACGTGAATGAGAAAGGATGATACGCTTAGCCGATTTAGAGAATTCAATCACCTTGAAATCGAGCTTTTCATCCATTTTGACATTTGAACCGTCTTCTTTTACCAGATGACGTGGAGTTGCAAAACCCTCAACACCATAAGGCAATGAGATCACAGCACCCTTATCAAACAGGTCAATTACTGTACCTTCATGAATTGAATCAACAGTAAAGATGGTTTCAAATACATCCCATGGGTTCTCTTCAAGTTGTTTGTGACCCAAGCTTAAGCGACGATTATCTTTGTCGATATCCAAAACCTGAACATCAACTTCGGCACCAATAGAGGTAAACTCTGAAGGATGCTTGATCTTCTTAGTCCAGCTTAGATCACTGATATGAATAAGACCATCAACGCCCTCTTCAATTTCAACAAAAACACCAAAATTGGTGAAGTTACGCACACGAGCTACATGGTTAGAGCCAATTGCATATTTAGCTTCAATCTTATCCCATGGATCACTCTTCATCTGTTTGATACCAAGTGACATCTTACGTTCGTCACGATCAAGGGTAAGAATTGTTGCTTCTACTTCATCTCCAACTTTAAGGAAGTCCTGAGCAGAACGAAGATGTTGTGACCAGCTCATTTCTGATACGTGGATCAACCCTTCAACGCCTGCTGCAATTTCGATAAATGCGCCATAATCGGCCATAACAACAACTTTACCTTTAACTACATCGCCAACTTTAAGCTCTGCGCTAAGGTTATCCCACGGATGTGCCGATAATTGTTTAAGGCCAAGGGCGATACGTTTTTTGTCATCATCGAAATCAAGAATAACAACATTAATCTTCTGATCAAGTTGTACAATTTCATTCGGATGAGCTACACGGCCCCAGCTAAGATCGGTGATGTGAATCAATCCATCTACACCGCCAAGGTCAATAAATACTCCGTAAGAGGTGATATTCTTAACAGTTCCTTCAAGAACCTGTCCTTTTTCAAGTTTAGAGATAATGTCCTTCTTCTGTTGTTCAAGCTCGGCTTCGATAAGGGCTTTATGCGAAACAACAACGTTACGGAACTCATGGTTGATTTTAACCACTTTGAATTCCATCGTTTTATTCACATAAATATCGTAGTCACGAATTGGTTTCACATCGATCTGTGATCCCGGTAAGAAGGCTTCAATTCCGAATACATCAACGATCATACCGCCTTTAGTACGACATTTGATGAAACCGGTAATAATTTCGTCATTTTCCAGTGCTGCGTTAACACGATCCCAGCTACGCATTGCACGGGCTTTCTTGTGAGAAAGGGTAAGCTGTCCCTTTTTATCTTCGAGGGTTTCAACATAAACTTCTACCAGATCTCCAATTTTAAGGGCAGGGTTATAACGGAATTCATTTACAGAAACAATTCCGTCTGACTTGTAACCGATGTCAACAACAACTTCGCGTTTGTTCATCGAGATTACTTTGCCATCGACAACCTCTTTTTCCTGAAGGATAGAGAGGGTATTGTCGTACATCAGTGTCATCTCTGTTTTAGTAGCTGCACTGTTTACCGACTTGGTACCTTCGAAGGCATCCCAGTCAAAATCTTCATCAGCCGCGGCT
>CAIVMQ010000011.1 GCA_903907075.1 uncultured Bacteroidia bacterium | reverse complement strand
TTATACTTTTGTGCCACTAATTTGATGGCCCAATAGCTCAATTGGATAGAGCAACAGCCTTCTAAGCTGTAGGTTTCTGGTTCGATCCCAGATTGGGTCACTGTAGTAAAAGTCAACTATCTGTTAAACAGAAGTTGACTTTTTTATTTTGGGTATTTATCGTGGCTATCGTGAAGGAACAATTGTGGTAATTATTCTTTTAAAACTATTTGCCTGAAATCTTTTTGGTGATTTTACTCCCAATTCGTCATTTTCATCTCTTCAGAGTAATAGAATTGTCAGCACTATACCTGCTCCAATGAGCACTAGTATTTTAATTACTTTAATTTCAAAAGCCAGTAGCCGATCGCATTCGGAGATCTTTTGCTGTACCTTTTCGGTCTCGAGGTTTAATGCCAGAGCTCTCAGGTAATAGTTCTTAGCAGGTCTGAGGAGTTCAATCTTTAAAAAATTGTCGCCGTGCCTGATCAGATCAAGAAATTTACGCCCAGTAGGCGTGAGGGTGCTTTCTAAAACTGAATGTTCCATATCGTTGGGGTTATTGATTAACACTAATTTAATCAATTTTCCGATGAATTCAAACGAATATAGTCAGAAGCTCTAACGCTTTTGTGTCCGTTCTATCTCCCGCAGATTATCCATCTTTTTCTTTTGCAGAAAGCTCTGAATATCACCAATATGTTCTTTTACCTGTTTGTTTCCGAATTCAAAAACTTTAGTCACTAACCCCGATAGGAAATCACGATCGTGCGAAACAAGAATCAAGGTACCATCAAAATCCAATAACGCACTCTTTAAGATATCCTTCGTTTTCATATCTAAATGATTCGTAGGCTCATCGAGAATTAATAGATTTACCGGCTCCAAGAGCAACTTAATCATCGCTAAACGGGTGCGTTCCCCTCCAGATAGAACCTTTACTTTTTTTGTTATGTTGTCGCCTCCGAACATAAATGCTCCGAGGATATCCTTAATTTTGCTTCGGATATCTCCCTTGGCAACATCGTCAATGGTCTGAAATACGGTCGTCTCTTCATCGAGCAAAGAGGCTTGATTTTGAGCAAAATAGCCGATCATGGTGTTGTGCCCAAGTGTCAGTGACCCTTCATAGTCAATCTCACCCATTAACCCTTTGACGAGTGTCGATTTCCCTTCTCCATTCTTTCCCACAAAGGCAACGCGCTCTCCACGTTGTATCGTAAGTGAAGCATTGGCAAATACAAGATGATCAGCGTATTTTTTAGTCATCGCATCGAGAATAACCGGATAATTTCCGGACCGGGGTGATGGAGGAAACTTCAGACGCAAAGCTGAATTGTCCTCTTCGTCTATCTCTACAATAGTCAGCTTCTCAAGCATCTTAACCCGTGACTGTACCTGATTAGTCTTTGAATAGGTTCCTTTGAAGCGTTCGATGAAATCTTCGTTGTCGGCAATCATTTTGCGCTGCTCTTCAAACTGTTTTAGCTGCTGATCGCGCCGCTCCTGGCGCAAGGTAAGGTATAGCGAATAATTTACTTTGTAGTCGTAGATCCGTCCCATGGTTACTTCAATGGTTCGGGTAGTTATGTTGTCGACAAAGGCCCTGTCGTGTGAGATTAAGATCACTGCTTTGGCACTGTTGATTAGAAACTCTTCGAGCCATTGTATTGATTCGATATCCATATGGTTTGTAGGCTCATCGAGTAATATTAGGTCAGGTTTTTTGAGCAGAATCTTAGCGAGTTCAATTCGCATACGCCAACCACCGCTGAATTCAGCTGTCGGACGACCAAAATCTTCGCGTTGAAAGCCTAATCCGAGAAGTATTTTTTCTACTTCGGCATCGTAATTAATCTCTTCGATGGCATAGAATTTCTCACTTAAAGTTGAAACCTGGTCGATAAGGTCGTAGTAACTCTCAGATTCATAATCTGTTCTCGTAGCCATCTCATGATTCAAGGCTTCAATCTCTTTTTGCATCTCAAATATTCCCGCAAAAGCTTGGGCTGCTTCCTCGAAAACGGTTCTGTCGTCATCAGCCATTAGATGTTGAGGAAGATAGGCGATAACAGCATCCTTGGGTGCCGATATTTTACCAGATGACGGTGCTTGTGCCCCGGCTATAATTTTAAGAAGGGTCGATTTTCCTGCACCATTTTTACCCATTAGTGCGATTCGATCCTTATCGTTGATTACAAATGAGATATCTTTAAAAAGTGTTGTTCCTCCAAAGGCTACAGTTAGCCCGTCGACTGAGATCATATGCGATTTTTAATAAGCCGCAAATATAGTACTTTAGGTTGATGGCAATAGCGCCCCAGCTAATTAAATATTTTAGATAAGTTTTAAAACTGAATCACTTTCTTTACTATCTATTTTTTGCACCCTTAACGTCCTTATTGTGAACTATTTTTCATTGTATTCTTTGCACGAACCCTTCGTTCTCAGCGCCCTCTGCGTTACTTATTCTCAAGACGCAATTCGTCTGCCATCCTGCGCAAAGGGTTCTTTGAAATTAATCTGTATTTTAACTATTTTGTAAAACTATTTGCAAATTTAAAATACAAATTAAACAGCTAATTAACAATATGTTAAAAAAAATAGTTAAAAATCAGTTACTACCGATCTCTGTATTGTTGCTTTTTGCAGCTTCCTCCTGCACCATTAACCGTCACTACAGAAATGAGGCCGTTTCAAAATGGGAAAAAGATATTCTTGAATTTAAAAAGTCAGATAGTTTAGAGCATGATCCCGTAAATGCACTATTATTTACCGGCAGCTCGAGTATTCGTTTATGGTCTACCATTAAAGAAGATGTGTCGCCATATCCGGTTATTCAGAGAGGTTTTGGCGGTTCTAAATTCTCCGATTTGTCTGTATATGCTAAGGATATTATCTATCCCCATCAATTTAGGGCATTAGTAATCTTTGAAGCCAATGATATTACAGGCGATAAATCAGATAAGACACCCCATCAGGTGGCAAGGCTATTTCGCGAAATTGTAAAGACTGTGCGTATGAAGTATTCCAAAGAACCAATTTTTGTAGTTGAGATTACGCCAACTTCAAGTCGCTGGTCCTCTTGGACTAAGATTAAGCAGACGAATCAATTGTTGAGGGAGTCATGTTCGGATAAGGCTAATACGTGGTTTATTGAGACCTCAGCATCGTATTTAAACAATGCAGGTAAGCCACGTAACGAATTATTTGGAGCTGATTTGTTGCATCAGAATCGCGATGGCTATTCGGTCTGGGGAGCACTGATACGCAAAAAACTTGATCAGGTTCTGGTGCAAATTTCTAAGAATTAATTTATTCTGTGTTTACCTCAATATTTTAAAGATTGTCTTATTCAATAAGGTGGAAAATGGCTACCTTTGTAAACTATATTTCTTAAGATAATCTTTTAAAATGTAAGATTTAAACCTTTAATCTTGCCAAGGGATTATTTCAAAGGCACTTAGGTCGAATAAAATAAATTACACAAAATTTATCTAAACTAATTTTTATGAATACGTGGTTTGAGTGTACGGCAAAATATATTAAGATGGACGAAACGGGCCATGAGAAAAATGCCAGTGAAACTTATTTGCTTGATGCGATATCATTTACTGAGGCTGAGAGTCGCATATTCAAAGAACTTCAAACCATGGTAAGTGGTGAGTTTATGGTTACTAAGATTTCCAAGACCCGAATCACCGAAATTATACCATCCGATAATGGCGACAGGTGGTACAAAGCGAAAGTGGCCTTTATCACTGTTGATGAGGAGAATGGGAAAGAGAAAAGGGTTTCGCAGCAAATTCTGGTCTTCTCTGGAAGTATTAAGGATGCCTACGATCAGATTATTGAGGCTATGCAAGGGATGATGGCCGATTTTGAGATCAGCGGAATTAACGAAAGCACAATACTCGATGTATTTCCTTATAGCTTAGATAAAGGTGCTACGATAAATGATATAGTACCAGCTCCCTCGTTTCTGACTACCCCTGAACTGGAAGATGAGTCTTATGTAAATGAAGAGGTAGACAGCCAGGATGTTGATGATGATATAGATCCCATTGAGGAGGATTGATTTTTATCGTAAAATTTCTTTAAACTAGCAGAATTAGATAAAACCCGATTAGACCAACTTGTGTTTTTAGATGATTTTTTTAATTTAATTAAAATTATTACTATGAGTACATTGATTGGAAAGAGAGCCCCGCAATTTAAGGCCGCGGCTGTTATTAATGGCAATACTATTGTCGAGAATTTTTCACTTGACCAGTTTATTGGTCAAAAAAATGTGGTGTTCTTCTTCTACCCACTTGACTTTACCTTTGTTTGTCCCACAGAATTATTGGCTTTTCAGGAAAAACTTGCAGAGTTTGAAAAACGTGATACTGTTGTAGTAGGGTGCTCTGTAGACTCACAGTTCTCTCATTTGGCTTGGTTAAATACAGAAAAGAAAAATGGAGGAATAAAGAGTGTTACCTATCCAATTGTTGCCGATCTCTCTAAGACAATTGCTGAGAATTATGGTGTTTTAGCCGGAGAATATGATATTGACGAAGATGGTAATTCGGTATTTATTGGTGCTCCTATAGCATATCGCGGACTTTTTTTAATCGATAAAAAAGGGGTGGTTCGTCATCAATTGGTTAATGACTTGCCATTAGGACGAAGTATTGATGAGGCATTGCGTAATGTTGATGCTTTGCGTCATTTTGAAGAGTATGGTGAAGTTTGTCCTGCGAACTGGCAAGAGGGTAAAGATGCTTTGAAGGCTACTGCTGAAGGTGTAGCTGATTATCTCTCTAAACACTAGTGATATTTTGGCGATTTCGCTTATTCCGTTTTGCTAAGTTGGATTTTAAAAGTTTAATTCATCTTTGTCGTGGCGCAAAGAATTAACGATTATTAACCTTGATTAATTCAAGTTAAAGGTTCTTGGGGTTACATTTGTGTAGTTGCTTAAGAGCAGGTTTTTTCATAGGATTTAGGTTAGTTAGGTTAGGTTGGAAGAGGGTATTGAAAGATGCCCTCTTCTTTATTTTACGAATAGCGAATCTCTTCTATTCAAATATGCCTTCTTCGCGTACTATCATCACGATAGCGGAGTGGGATAGGATGATGAATTTTTCCCCTTTGAACTCCACCTCGTAGCCCGATTTACTTAAATAGACTGCCAGATCGCCAAGTTTAGCTTGCAATGGGATGTATTTTACCGGTTCCTCTTTCTCTTTCCACGATTCAATCTCCTCCGAAAGGGCAGGAATTGGAAATCCTGGACCAACTTTAATCACATATCCCGCCTGGATATTCTCCTTCTCAACGACAGATGAAGGGAGGTACAAGCCAGATGAAGTCTGCTGATTTGGATTCTTGGGCTTTATTAGAACTTTATCTCCAATCATCACGATCTTCTCAAGATCTTTTTCATCAAGATTTAGGCTCATAGTTATTTAAATGGAGAGTGTCCTATTTATTGGAAATCGATTTATTTACGATAGACTTCAATTAACACGGGAAGGTGATCTGAAGGATAACGCCCTTTATTTGAGTCTGTAAGTACTGCATAATTGGCCACTTCAAATCGTCTGTTTACAAATAGGTAGTCAATTCGATTTTCGAGCGAGCTCTTGATATCAAACCCATTAAAAGTTCCTGACGGCCCTTTGGGAAGATCGATACTCGCATACTTTGAGTCCCTAAGCCGCTGTTTAATCAGCAATATTGGCTTCTCGTCGGGTGTAAGATTGAAGTCTCCGGTTAAGAGTAACGGGTCTTTTCTGTCGGCGATCTCACTGATTTTTTTGAGGATAAGTTCAGCTGATCTCTTTCTGGCCACCACCCCCTGATGATCGAAATGGGTATTAAAAATATAAAATGATTTAAAGCTTTCATTGTCTCTGAATCTAGCCCAGGTGCATATTCGGTTCAGTGCAGCATCCCAACTCTTTGAGGGTATTTTAGGACTCTTTGATAACCAAAAAGTTCCGTTTTCCATTACTGTAAACCGCGCAGAATTGTAGTAGATAGCAGCAAATTCGCCTCCTACATTCCCATCGTCACGACCTACACCAACATAATCAAACCCTTTTATCCCATCCTTGAGATCGAGAACTTGATCGTAAAGTGCCTCCTGTACAGCTATAATATCAGCCTTATGAACTTTTAACAGCCTGATTACATCCAGCCGACGGTTTGGCCAGCTATTTTCGTTGTCGCCTGGATTATTATACCTAATATTGTAAGTTATTATGTTCACAGACTTCTGTGCAAAACTCTCCATTAAAGGTAATAAAAGCAGTATGACACTTAAGATGGCTTTGTGCATAGGTATATTTTACAAAATCAACTGTTTATTCAGAAGTGATTTGTTAGCTGCAAATCTACTCAGATTTATTTTAGGATCTCGACACTGCGTTTCACAAAATTATTTAATGCTTCACCTCTCAACATATTGTTAGCCAGAAGAGCCAGATCAACCAGTTGCTTAGCCAAATCATTAGAAGATCCGAAGGCTTCGAGTTTTTTGCGTTTTGAATCCTCAAGTTCAGAAATCTTATTCTCCGTCTCTTTTAAAAGATCTTTCTCCTCTTGAGGGATCTCATCCTCTTTCTTCCCCTCCTTAAGCTTTTGAAGGGCCTCTTTTTCCGTTTTAAACTTTGATATCTCCTTGATCGTTACCGATAATTCGGATTCGAGTTTTTCATGCTTATCTGCTATTACCTTTTTAATTAGTGGATGCGATACATTCACGACCAGATTATAACTGTCTGGCAGATCACCGTAGAAACTCATTCCGCTCTGCATTTTCGACATGTCTTTCATACGGCGCATAAACTCGTTTTGTGTAACCATCATTGGAAGTCCCCCCTCGCCAAGATCCTGAAAGTCAATGATGAACTGACCACGGTCTTTAGGTGTGATCGCCTGAAATACTGGGCTTAGTTCATTTTTTTCGTCTAACGAAAGAATCTCTTCCTTGGTATGATCCTTTAAAATAAGTTTGTCTACTACGTCAGAATCAACGCGAACAAAATGTTTGTCCGGGAATTTTTGTTCGAAATGGTTTAGCAACGGTGTTGCCAGCACATCATTCATAATCAGCACGTCGTAACCTTTATCTTTTGCTGCTTCAATAAAGCTAAATTGTTCGTCTTTATTAGTCGCATAGAGGTAAACGAGTTTGTTATCCTTGTCTTTTTGATTTGGTTCAATAATGGTCTCATATTCTTCCCAGGTAAACGATTTATCATCGCTGTTTTTAAAGAGGTAGAATTTAAGAGCTTTGTCGTAAAATTTCTCATCGGTCAACATTCCGTATTCGATGAATAATTTAAGGTCGTTCCACTTCTCCTCAAAACCCGGGCGATTTTCTTTAAATAGTTCTGTTAGACGGTCGGCGACTTTCTTGGTGATATGTCCACTGATCTTCTTGACGTTAGAGTCATTCTGAAGGTAAGAACGCGACACGTTTAGTGGAATATCGGGTGAGTCGATCACCCCATGCAATAAGGTTAAAAATTCAGGAACAATACCTTCTACAGAGTCTGTTACAAAGACTTGAGAGCAATAGAGTTGGATTTTATTTTTCTGAACTTCGAAATTATTTTTCAATTTCGGAAAATAGAGTATCCCGGTGAGATTAAAGGGGTAATCGACGTTAAGGTGGATATGGAAAAGTGGTTCATCTCCTGAGGGGTATAATTTATGATAAAAAGAAACGTAGTCTTCCTCCTTAAGGTCTGTCGGTTTTTTTACCCACGCTGGAACAACTTCATTAACTTGATTATCTTCGTCTGTATCCTCGTATTTCCCATCTTTCCACTCTTTTTTCTTCCCGAATACCACAGGAATTGGGAGGAACTTACAGTACTTATTTAGTAATTCATTTATTCGGCTCTCTTCGAGAAATTCTATCGAGTCTGCATTAATATGCATAATGATATCTGTTCCAACTTGATCTTTTTCGGTTTCTTCCAAGAGATATTCCGGAGATCCGTCGCAGACCCAGCGCACAGCTTTGGCATTTGTCTGGTAGGATCTGGTGATAATCTCTACCTCTTCTGAAACCATAAAGGAGGAGTAAAATCCGAGTCCAAAATGGCCGATAATAGCATTTGCATCGTCTTTATACTTTTCGAGGAACTCGTTTGCACCAGAAAATGCGATCTGATTGATGAATTTTTCGACCTCATCGGAGGTCATTCCGATACCATTATCCGAAATGGTGATCGTTTTTTCATCTTTATTTATTGTAATTGTTACTTTTAATTGCTCTACACTCCCCTTGTATTTACCGGCAGAGGCTATAGTTTTGAGTTTTTGTGTCGCATCTACGGCGTTGGAAACGATCTCCCGAAGGAAAATATCATGATCAGAATAGAGGAATTTCTTAATAATAGGAAACAGGTTATCACTAGTAACCCCAATTTTACCTTTCATATGCTACCGTTTTAATGTTATTATTTTTTGAGTTTATAGTTACGTTGAATCAAAGTGTATGCCAAAATTTGTTTACTGACTTAGTGGCAGAAAACAAATTCAAAATCGATATATACTAAGACAATATTACATAAAATATATTGCATTTTAAATGCAAAAGCCTCAATATCTGAATATTGAGGCTTTTGCACGGGAGGAGCGACTCGAACGCCCGACACCTGGTTTTGGAGACCAGTGCTCTACCAACTGAGCTACACCCGTAATTGCGGAGAGAGAGGGATTCGAACCCCCGGTACCTCACGGTACAACGGTTTTCAAGACCGCCGCAATCGACCACTCTGCCATCTCTCCAAGCGTGTGCAAAAGTATACTTTATTTTGGTTCATCAAAAATATTAGTGAATTATTTTAAATACGTTTTAAAAGAAATAAACATAGATTTCGTTTTTATATTCGATTTATTTTTTATTACTTGCTTAAAGTTTTGAAAGTACAGATTTTCAACTTTGTCATTTTTTATGAAAAGTTTAGTAATTTTGTTCATTCGAAAAAAAAAAAATTGATATTTTGCATATTTATTAGATTATATATAACTTTCGGAAAATCTAAATCTTCGATTATTAATTTTATTTAAATTATTACTATGAACAAAACACAATTAATTGACGCTGTCGCTGCTGATGCAGGACTAACTAAAGTAGATGCAAGAAAGGCGATTGACGCTTTCGTAAAAACAACTGGTGAGCAACTAAAACAAGGCGAAAAGATTGCTCTTGTTGGATTTGGTACTTTTTCAGTTTCTGAAAGACCAGCTCGTGAAGGCCGTAACCCACAGACCGGTGCAAAAATTAAGATTGCAAAAAAGAAGATTGTAAAATTCAAAGCTGGTAGCGAACTTAATGACGAAGTTCAGTAACCACTTGATACCGCATAAAAAAAGGGGTTTAAGCCTCTTTTTTTATGCCCTTTTTCATCGGTTTAGAAGTTTTGCATCCCGTGCAGTTTCTTGTATATACCTTCCAACGCAAGTAATTCATCGTGATTTCCACGTTCAACAATCTCCCCTTCATGAAATACACAGATTAGGTCTGCATTTTTTATTGTAGAAAGTCTATGGGCAATGACAATTGATGTGCGATTTTTCATCAGGTTCTCGAGTGCCTCCTGGACTAATTTTTCTGATTCAGTATCCAACGCAGAAGTTGCCTCATCGAGAATAAGAATCGGCGGATTTTTTAGCACTGCCCGTGCAATGGAGATACGTTGGCGTTGACCTCCCGAGAGCTTCCCCCCCCGATCGCCAATATTTGATTCATACCCCTCTGGCGAGGTAATGATGAATTCATGAGCATTCGCTACTTTTGCGGCCGCTTCAACTTGTTCGAGTGTCGCATTCTCTAGACCAAAAGCAATATTATTAAAGAAGGTATCATTAAAAAGGATATGATCCTGGTTTACATTTCCCATTAAATTTCGTAAGTCAGCGATTTTATAATCCTTGATATTTACACCATCGACACGGATCTCACCTTGAGTAACATCGTAAAATCGAGGTAGTAAATCTACAAATGTCGATTTTCCAGAACCCGATTGACCTACCAATGCGACCGTTTTACCCAATGGAATGGTGAGGTTTACCTTGCGTAGTACTTCATCTTCCTGATATTTAAAGGTTACATCTTTATACTCAATAGTTGAGGTGAATGTTTTTACAGGTTGTGGATTCTCCTTGTTGATGATTGTATTCTCTGCCATCATAACCATATCGATTCGCTCCATCGAGGCAAGTCCTTTCTGAATGGCATAAAAAGCTGTTGTAAATGATTTTGCAGGGTTTATTATGCTATAGAAAAAAACCAGATAAGTTATGAACCCTTGTGGTGTTAATGTGCTATTGTGGCTTAAAACCAGTTTGCCACCATACCATAATACGATAACGATAACTGCGGTTCCAAGAAATTCGGACATCGGATGGGCAAGATATCTGCGCCACATCAATCCATTCATGATATTATAATACTGTGTATTTTGATCTTTAAAGTGTTGCGAAACTTTTTTTTCGGCATTGAAAGCCTTGATAATTCGCAGACCTGTAAGCGATTCTTCAATAGTAGATAATAATTCGCCCATCTTATTTTGCCCACGCATGGATGGTTTCTTGAGGCTTTTCCCCACTTTGCCTATCAGATACCCTACTACGGGCAGTAGCAGAAAAACAAAAAGTGTCAATGACCATGACATGTAGATCATAAACGAAAGCGACATCAAGATGATTAACGGATCTTTTAAGAGCATTTCAAGTGAACTCATAATCGAGTTGTCGATCTCTTGTACATCGCCTGTCATTCGCGCTATAATATCCCCTTTTCGCTCTTCAGAGAAAAAACCAATTGGAAGCTCCAGTATCTTTTTGTAAATTTTATTTCGGATATCACGAACCACGCCATTTCTCAAAGGAACTAGCACATATAAGGCAAGATAGGTAAAGGTGACTTTAAGAAATACCATGATCATCAGAAAAATTCCGATATATACCAGCGCTTTTTCAGTCCCAAATCGTAGGATGATATCGCTGAGCTGATACATAATATTTTCTTTGATACTACCAGCTGTAAGTGCCCATTCAACCGGCTTGGTCACAATTTTCTGTGTTCCAAATAAGACTCCAAGAACGGGCTCGAGCGCAGCAAATTGAAAGGCCCCAAACATCGCTCCTAAGAGGTTAAAGAGGAACGCTGCAATTACATAATATTTGTAAGGCTTAACGAATCGTTTCAAAAGAAGGTACAGACCTTTCACAAGCTTGCTATATTAGTTTCTAAAGTGGTGATCGCTATTTTTCAACTAGATATTACCGGGAAAATAATTAGATTATTACTCCTGTATAATTATGCGGAGTAATTTGTTTCAACTCTTTTTTAAGCTCTTCGCTTACTTTAAGTTGATCGATAAACTCGTGCATCACTGTTTTGTCAATCTTTCGGTTTACCCGGGTTAGGTCTTTAAGTGCCTCATATGGATTAGGATACGCTTCACGGCGAAGGATGGTTTGTATCGCTTCGGCTACTACAACCCAATTGTCTTCCAGATCACGATCAATTGCTTCATTGTTCAGTAATAACTTCCCTAACCCTTTAATAGTTGATTTGATAGCCAATATAGTATGGGCTATTGGAACGCCAATATTACGCAGAACAGTTGAGTCTGTTAAATCGCGTTGCAAGCGAGAGATCGGTAATTTAGCTGAAAGATGTTCGAAGATGGCATTGGCAATTCCTAAATTCCCTTCCGAATTTTCAAAATCAATTGGATTGATCTTATGTGGCATCGCCGATGAGCCCACTTCTCCTTGTTTGATCTGTTGCTTAAAATAATTCATAGAGATATAGGTCCAAAAATCGCGATCAAAATCAATCAAGATGGTATTTATCCGTTTCATATTATCGAATATGGCACCATAATTATCATAATGTGCGATCTGCGTGGTGGCTTGCGACCGCTCTAATTGAAGTGCATCACGGACAAAATTATTGGCAAAATCGACCCAGTCAATAGATGGGTAAGCCACATGGTGTGCATTGAAATTTCCCGTCGCACCGCCAAATTTAGCATAACAAGGAATTCCTTTGAGTAATTCAACCTGAACGTTAATTCGTTCTATAAATACTTTAATCTCTTTTCCTAAGCGGGTAGGTGAAGCTGGCTGACCATGGGTTTTAGCAAGCATTGAAACATCTTCCCAAGCGTAGGCCATGCTCTCTAATTTAGCTGTAAGCTCATCGATAAGCGGAATGTACACGTTTTGAATGGCATCGCGCAATGAGCAAGGGACTGCAGTATTATTGATGTCCTGAGAGGTTAGTCCGAAATGGATAAACTCTTTATACGGTTCAAGGTTAAGGTGATCAAATTGCTCTTTGATGAAATATTCGACGGCCTTAACGTCATGATTGGTAACTTTCTCAATATCTTTAATCTTACGGGCATCATTCAAGCTGAATGATTCGTATATCTTACGTAATAAGCTTTTTAGCTCGGGATTGAAGTCGCTTAACTGAGGTAAAGGAAGATCGACTAATGCGATAAAATATTCAATCTCGACATAAACACGGTATTTTATTAGGGCAAATTCCGAAAAATATTCACCTAGTTCTTCTACTTTATCACGATATCTTCCATCAACGGGAGAGATGGCCGTTAAGATCTGTAATTCCATTGTTTCTAACTTATTTCTGTTCGATGCAAAGTTAGCAAAATCCTTTAAAAGTGAATATTTGAGGTTGATGACCCTTTAAATGTTAATTTCAGGACAACCTTTAAAGGGTTGTTAAAAAATATTCTAATTGTCGGAAACCTGTTGGTTATCTGATTTATGCCTGATTTTTTTGATACTCTCCTTTCGGGTAATTAACATTGGAATTGCCACTCCAACAGCAAGTGCCATTAAGATAAACAATGTTTTAAGACCATTGCTTGCTGTCTCACTAAGTATTTGAGTGCTATCATCGCCGATTTTGGCCGCTGATAATTTGATTAATCCCAACATCATTCGGTAGGCAAATACTCCAGGAACCATTGGTATTACAGCGGGAATCGAGAATACCAGAGGAGGAGCGTGTTTATTATGGGCAGCAGATACGCTCAAGATTCCAATCAGCGTGGCGCCTGCAAATGTTGCCATTACGATGTCGATGCCGTAAAGCATTAACACTAGTTTGGCCATTCCACCAGCGGCTGCAATAAGCCAGATAATTATTAAAGTTCGGGAAGGAACATTAAAAAGCACTGCAAATCCGAGTGCTGCAAATCCAAACCAGATACCCTTTTCAGGAATTGTTAAAAGATCAATAGACATGTGACCAGATATATTAAATACCGTATATTTTCATCGCAAACAATAGTCCTAATGCTATTGCAAAGGCAATGATAAAACCATTGACTCCTCTGACAATACCATTTAGTGTATTCCCATCTAGTAAATCGGTGAGTGAGTTGATAAATGGTACTCCTGGGATAAGGAATAATACCGAGGTTGCCAAGGCAGTTTCTCTTACCGCTCCAATTCCTAATCGTACAGATAATCCTGCGATCATAGAGGCTGTGAACGAGGCGAATGCAATAGCAACATAAGGATTAAAACGCTTTCTTATTGCCTCTTGACGGATAAAAAGTCCGAAGAACGTAGCGACAAAGGTGACAGACATCTCGAGAGCATCGCCTCCAAATAATCTACAAAATGATGCTCCTGCTAAGGCTACAAGTGATAAAACTACAATTCTTGGAAAGTGAGCAAGTGAAGTTAACCTCAAGATATCCTGATTAATCTGCTCAACGGTAAGCTTATCTTCGATTACCCTCCAGCTCATTCGGCTTATTCCTGAAACCAGTTTGAAGTTAACTCCATGAGGTGGTGTTCGCCTCACGCTACTTGTGTAATCTGATCCGTTCTCTTCCGTAACTGTTAACATAAGAGAGCGACTTGTTATTAATAATTCGGCCTCGTAACCTAAGGCCACGGCAATTCGATTAACGGTGGTTCTTACGCGGCCGGTGCTTGCCCCATTGCTCATAAGCAAAGTTCCCACGTCAAGCAACATCTCCTCAACCTCCTTAATCTTTTTGTTCTGTTCACCATTCATGATTTGATCTGATAAATCGAGATACGAATTTTTAAATTTCCTGTAAAGTTAGTATCAATTTTACATAGTTTCTTAATTTTTTATGTTAAAACCTGCAACAAATCATTTCTCATAAGTCCAAATCTCAGGTTTATTTTAAATCGTTCAAGAATTTGTTTAACCTTGATATCTGCATAATTAGATTTATTAATTTATAATTATAATCTTGTTAGTTTTAATGCGGTTCAATATAATCTTCCTGGTATCTGATACGAAAAATCTTTTTGCTAAAAATTGCTGGCAGATTTGACCTGACACTGGTAATTCGGTTTTTTATTGCGAACATTTTTTCGTCTTGCACGTTTATTTAAAGAGAAAGAGTCAAGATTTTCTAATCTATTAATCCATTAATTCATTAAGTTATGAAAAGAAACGAGTTCGTTAAAGCCCTTGGCATATCTGCCGGAACTGTAATGTTTGCCCCGTTTTTAGTTTCATGTAGTAAAGGCACCTCAGTTGCTGATCCCGGTACAGTGGGGCCAACGCCTAAGGGGGTTGACTTTACCCTTGATTTATCTCTTGCTGCCAATGATGCACTTAATACAAATGGTAATTCATTAATTAACAGTGGGGTTATTGTTGCACGTACCTCCTCAGGAGCATTTGTTGCTGTTGCTTCTGCATGTACGCATCAAGGGGCTCAAGTTGTATTTGATAATGCCAACAGCCGTTTTAACTGTTCAAATACGGGTGCAGGTCATGGATCCCAATTTTCAATCAGCGGTTCGGTTGTTGCAGGTCCAGCACCAAAGTCTTTAAAGCTTTATAATACTCAGTTAACAGGAACTAAACTTAGGGTATATGCCTAACGTAGTGTAAAATATTAAGGTGAAACGAGATCGTTTTTTCTCCACATTAGGTATCACTGCAGGTACATTAATTTTTGCCCCATCGTTAGCGTCATGTATAAAAAATAAGGTTGTTAACTCTGGCGATGAGAAGCCAAACAATAGTGGCAATCGTACAATAGATTTCAAGATTGATCTTGCGCTTTCTGAGAATTTGCAACTAAAAACCGAGGGTGGTTCACTGATCAAAAATGGGATTATCATTGGGCGTACTTCTGATGGGACCTTTGTGGCTGCCTCATCAGCATGCACACATCAGGGGTTTACCCTTGCCTTTGAAAGTGCTAATAAGCGATTTCACTGCGCCAATCATGGAGCTAATTTTGGATTTAATGGTTCGGTACTCAATATTCCAGCTGAAACGACTCCATTGAAAATTTACAATACCAAATTAGTCGGAAATCTGCTGCGGGTATTTGGGTGATCTATTGGGCTCAATTCAAACTAGCCTGTGTTGGGTTATCTGCGGAATTTCTCTCCGATAAATTTTAATCCTTCAAAAAGACCTGTTCGCCAGTATGACCAGGAATGACTGCCATTACGAACACGGTATTCATGTGCGATATTCAGATCGCGCATAGCTATATGCAATAGCGAGTTACCCTTGTATAAAAAATCATCATCCCCGCAATCGATATAAAAACGGATCCCTTTAAGTTTTTCTACAGGCACCGTATGGATTAGATGCAGTGGATTATGTTCCTTCCATGATTCAGAAACCCGCGCGTCTCCTTTGAGATCGTTTCCGTAGATATTTTTGAAATAGGAGTTGTACGTCTCTTCCGGTTGTGAAGTAATCTCTTCATCCGAAAATACGGCGCTGCTTAATGCAACGCACGATGAGAAAATATCGGGATTACGCATCGAAAGTTGCAAGGCACCATATCCACCCATTGACAAACCGGCAATCGCCCTGAACTCTTTTTTCCCCCTTATCCGATATTGTTTTTCCACGTAGGGGATTAGCTCAGTGATAAACATATCCTCCCAACGATCTTTACCGTCAACGCTATTGCAATACCAGGTTACTTTACCATCCGGAATAATTAGGATACACGACGGAAATGAACCGTCGGCAATACCTTTGTCTGCCAGATCACCAGCCTCCCCAAATTGAACCCACCCTGTTTCATCGTCTGAAAATCCATGCAATAGGTAGACGACGGGGTAGCTTCGCTGCGAACTTTCGTAACCTTCAGGAAGGTATACCGAATACTTCACCGGATAGTTAAGGATTGCACTTTTAAATAGCTGACTTTCGATTACCTTACCTTTTTGAGCAAATGAGGCAATCGATAACGTCAACGTATTAAGGGAGAAAAATATAAACTTCATACGGATAAATTAAACCATGGGGTATTTCTTGAGTATTTCGTTCGATTTCATTAAGATATCAACATATTGTGCTCTTTTATAGGCATACGGATCTTTGGAGTTTTTCATCGATAGCTTACCTCTGAAGTCGCCAATGGTCTTATAATCGCGAGCGTCCATCCACTCTTCGAGCATTTCAATCATCGACGTGATATGGCTGGCTTTATTGCGGTATATGGCGCTTACAACCTGCACTGTATCAGCCCCTGCGAGCAACATTTTGATAAGGTCGTTACCATCAGAAATTCCTCTGCTAGTGCAAATATCGGCTTTAATCGTACCAAAGAGCAATCCGGCAAATCGCAGACTTAGCTGATAATCCTTGGGATGGGTAAGATCAAAAGGGTAATAAAACTCCTCAGTTTCTATGTTGATTTCAGGTTGAAAAAAACGATTGAATAACACCACTCCATTGGCTCCGGCTTGATCCATCTTACTTATTATATTTAGCGGATTGGCATAGAATGAACTTAGTTTTACGCTGATCGGAATTTTGATAATGCTCTTCAATTTGGATAGGATGCGGATTTGACGCTCCTCGATATCTGATCCAGAGCTGATACCATCCACAGGGACATCATAAAAGTTTAATTCTAGCCCTGCAATTCCTGTTTTCTCCAGAGCCAGGGCATACTCCTCCCACGACTCGTCATACATCGCATTGAGGCTCGCAAAAACAGGTATGGTAACGCTGGAGATTAGTTTTTCGAGCTTGAATAGATGCTCTTTTGCCCCACCATGGGTAATGTTCGGAAATATATTTTGCATCTCGGCATTGCGGTGGTCGTATTCTCCAAGCTGATCTTGTAGTTGAATTTGCTCGAGGTGGATTTGCTCTTCAAATAAGGATCTATAAACAATTGCGGCAACTCCTGCCCGCTCAATTTTCTGAATTGCAATGGGATCTTCAACAAAGTTTGAAGCCCCAAGAATAATGGGATTTTTTAATTCAACCCCCATGAATTTAGTCCTTAGATCTGCCATAGTATTAAAGTTTAGATGGTTTTATGAATAGAATAAAAACAACACACGATCTAGTTAATAAAATAACTGAGTATAACCCAACCCCTCGCTTTTAAGAGGCTACTGAGGCGAAATTAATCTTTTAATTTGGAATAGTCTGTTTTTATTTCTGTAGATTTCGATCATCTTTGTAGTTTAAAAATGATTTGAATAAAGATAAAGAATTTGTTTTTTAAACTATTTTATTATAAAGAATTGATTAATTGTTAGAATATATGGTTGCAAAAAAGCTCCTATTTGTTTGTCTGGGAAATATTTGCCGCTCGCCGGCTGCTGAAGCGGTGATGACTGGTAAATTAAAAGATGCAGGCAAGGATCAGTATATCGTTTGCGATTCTGCAGGTACAATTGGCTTTCATTCAGGCGCTCAGGCAGATGTTCGCATGCGTAAGATTGGTCTTGAACGCGGTTATCCTGTGACCAGCATCTCCAGAAAAGTTAAAGCGGAGGTTGATTTTGATCGTTTCGATATGATAATTGGTATGGATGATCAAAACATCAAAGATCTTACCTCATTGGCACGCAGTGATGATGATAAAACTAAAATTTTTAAAATGACCGACTTTTGCACTAAATCACGTTATACCTATGTTCCTGACCCATATTATGGTGAAGAAAAGGATTTTGAGTTGGTAGTTGATCTATTAGAAGATGCATGCGACGGATTGCTAAACTATTTGGATGCAGAAAAGTAAATCTAAATGATTAAACGAGTATTTATAAACACTAGTGTCTCGTTAAAAGAGACTGAGTGACAGTTGTTTATATCCTAGCTCTTTGACATTTTTGTAATCTATATTTGTAAGTAGCTCTTTTACAGGCGTTTTGTCGAGTAGAGATATGCCTAGAATTTGTAAAATTTAGC
>CAIVMQ010000010.1 GCA_903907075.1 uncultured Bacteroidia bacterium | reverse complement strand
TATTAAGGCAACCGTTTTTGACGGGAAGACTTATCTTCAGTTTCCGCTGGAATTAGGGGAGCAGATCTTTGGGTTAGGACTTAATTTTCAAACGGTTGAGCAGCGTGGAAGGATTCTTCGTCTTCATATGGATCATTATAATGGGAGTGATAATGGCAGAAATCATGCCCCTGTGCCATTCTTTGTCTCTTCAAAGGGGTACGGAGTATTTATTAACTCGGCACGGTATCTCGATATTTGGGTAGGTACCGCAGTAACAAAGGATAGTAAAGTTCCAATGGATGCCCGTGATCGGAACACCGATAAGTCATGGACTGCCCAACCCTATTCGGATAATGTTTCTGTTTTAATTCCAGCGGAAGGGGTTGAAATAGTGATTTTTGGGGGACCTACAACATTAGATGCAGTGAGTAGATTTAACCTTTACAATGGTGGTGGCTGTCTACCACCCAAATGGGGATTGGGATTTTGGCATCGTACGCCAACTTTATATTCAGACTCTCTGGTTCTAAATGAGGTGAAGGAATTTAAAGTTCACCAGTTTCCCCTCTCTGTCATTGGGTTGGAGCCCGGTTGGCAAAGTAAATCCTACCCATGCACCTATGAGTGGGATAAAGGTCGTTTTCCCGATCCAGCAAAATTTGTTTCTCAGCTTAAGGATCAGGGTGTTCAAACAAATCTGTGGATGAACCCATATATCTCGCCTGAGTCGGAGCTAATTAAAACCTTAAAACCTTATACTGCGTCCCATACAGTGTGGAATGGATATATTCCCGATTATGGGTTACCTAAGGTCAATAGCATTATTGGAGATCATCTTAAAAAGTATCAGCTTGATATCGGCGTTAGTGGTTTTAAGATGGACGAAAATGATGGTTTTGACAATTGGCTTTGGCCCGATGTGGCTCGGTTTCCATCGAAAATCCCTGCGGAACAGATGCGTCAGCTTTATGGAGTGATGATGCAGAAGATGACCACACAGCTTTACAGGGAACAAAACAGACGCACTTATGGTTTGGTAAGGGCATCAAATGCCGGCGGGGTCTCATTCCCTTATGTTATTTATAACGATTATTATAGTCACCGGGATTTTATTACTGCACTTATCAACAGCTCATTTATTGGAGTATTGTGGACACCCGAAGTACGAAGCTCTCCAACAGCTGAAGAATGGCTGCGTCGTATGCAGACCGTTTGCTTTTCACCCTTGGCAATGCTTAATGCATGGTCTGACGGCACAAAGCCATGGTCATTTCCCGAAGTAGAAAAGCAAGTTGCCGATGTTGCTAAACTCAGGATGCAATTAATACCGTATATTTATACATGCTTTGCAGAGTATGCCTTTTATGGAAGGCCTCCCATGCGGGCGATGAATCTTCTTGATGGCTTTACGGCTGCCTCTGAAATAGTCGCAGGCCAGTTGAGTTCAACGACAAATCCCTATGCTGAGGCAACACGAACTGAGGTCAAGGATCAGTTTATGGTCGGCGATAATTTATTGGTGGCTCCCCTCTTTACGGGTGAGACAGAACGAAAGGTGATCTTACCCAAGGGGAGATGGTACGACTTTTATACGGGTCAGCTTGCAGGCGAGGGTGAAGTGATCAAAGTGGCACCCGGACTCGATAAAATACCTGTTTACGTGAGGGATGGGGGGATTATTCCCATGTATGAAACGAATCAACTTACGCTGAAGGCGCATGAAAAGAGAAACCTGATTATCCGTTTTTACGGTAAAAAAGAGGCCGTTTATAACCTTTATGATGATGATGGAGAGACCTTTGATTATGAGAAAGGGGCATTTTCATGGCGCGAAGTTCGCGTTTCGAAAGCAAAAAATGGCAAGCTAAAGGGGGTCATCTCAAAAGCGGAGAAATCGAAACCGGATAATTTCGCAACAGTGAAATTTCAATTTATGAGTGAATAAATATACATCGATTAATTTGTATTACTTAGTTCTAATGTTTGCTTATCTTTATGTTTTACTAATTTCAATTCTCTAACGATGAAAAAGCTCTCAGTCCTGGTCATAATTTTTAGTGCTGCTTTAGTGATCCTCTATGTAGGGATGCCTGTCCTTGACTACGGTTTCTGGGGATTGCCATTTGCCCTTGCTGTCTTAACGACTATTTGGATTGCATTTAATATGACCGTTATTCCTCAATACAATGCGGGAGTCCAAACTTTTCAGCTCAAGCCAAACAGTAAAGTACCGACTGTTATCCTGGGAATTTTGCTGATCTATTCAATCGTTTTACCCATGATTACTTCGTGGCCTTTGCTTCATACATCAGAGTACCGTAATTTAATTGGGACTGTAGAGATGGGTGAGAACTTATCGACCCACATGGCTCCAATATCAATGGAGAAGGTACGAGTTGTAGATCAATCGCTTGCTAATATATTGGGGGATAAAGTATTAGGTGCTCAGCCTGCCCTTGGTAGTCAAGTTCGCTTGGGTACGTTTAATATCCAAAAGGTAAAAAATGACCTCTATTGGGTAGCCCCATTATTGCATTCAGGGTTTTTTATGTGGAACCAAAATAAGGAGGGGACTAACGGTTATGTGATGGTAAATGCCTCAAACGAACGTGATGTTAAACTGGTGCAGGAGGTAAACGGCAAAAAAATACGAATTAAGTATCAGTCAGAAGCTTATTTTAATGACTATCTCGAGCGACATCTCTATCTGAGCGGATTTTACAATGTCGGACTTACCGATTATAGTTTTGAAATTAATGATGATGGGGTACCTTATTGGGTCGTCACCAAATATAAAAAGACAATTGGATTTTATGGAGAAAATGCGGTTGGCGTTGTTCTTGTTAATACTGAAACCGGTAAATGTGAGGAGTATGGAATAGAAAATACCCCTGCCTGGGTTGACCGTATTCAGCCCGATTATCTGATCGAGAAACAGCTTAACGATTGGGGAACGTATGTTAAAGGTTACTGGAATTTCTCCAACGAAAGTAAGTTGCAGATCACGCAAGGGTTGACATTAGTCTATGGAGAGGATAATAAATCGTATTGGTACACCGGCCTTACCTCTGTTGGGGCTGACGAGGCTACAGTAGGATTTGTTTTGGTCGATACACGCACCAAAAAGACAGTATGGTACAGACAAAGTGGAGCTACCGAGGCAGCTGCGCAAAAATCGGCGCGTGGTAAAGTTCAGGAAAAGCGGTTTTCTGCATCACAGCCTGTCCCCTACAATATTAATAATATCCCAACCTATGTAATGACATTGAAAGATGATGGGGGATTGGTGAAGATGTTTGCGATGGTTGCTATTGAAGATTATACCATTGTGGGGGTAGGCAATACCCTGACAGAGACTTTAATGTCGTATAAAAATGCATTCAATATGGCTGGGAACAAGGTTAATCCAAAGAGTATCACAAAGAAACAAATCCTTAAATCTGTGGTACTACGCATTAATTCGGATATTAAAAATGGGAATAGTTTTTACTATTTCACCGTTGAGGGAAAGCCAAATATTTTTATTGGTTCATCGCAGATCTCCAATGAGCTTCCCGTAACCTTAAAAGGTGATAGCATCGCCATAAGTTTTGATGACGATACACAGGGCTTAATAGATATCTCGAGCTTTAAAAACCAGAGTATAGGGAAGAGATAGGAAATTTACATTTAGTTAAAAATTAACCACAATAGGCACATAGGACACAATAGGGGTTCGTCCTAAAAAGGATAAAAAAACGGTCTGTCAAAAGGAAAAACTATTGTTTTGCAGTTGTCAGCTCTTTTGTTGAGAGCAATCCACAAGCCGCATAAATATCCTGTCCCCGTGATGCTCTGATGGTTGTTGTAATATCCTTCGCCGTTAGCTGATCTCTGAAATTGGTAATCGTCTCTTCGTCGGGACTCTCAAGGGGAGTGCCGGGTACCGGATGAAAGCGGATTAGGTTTATACGGCATCTGATTCCGGCTAACAGCTTTGTTAATTCGCGGATATGGTAAGCCGTATCGTTTAATCCTTTGAACAGGATATATTCGAACGAGACCCTACGTTGGCGACCAAAGTCCCAGTTCTTAATCTCATTGACCACCTCAGCTATCGGATAGGCGATCTGGACAGGCATCAGCTTGCGCCGCTCCTCATCAAAAGGGGTGTGAAGGCTGATAGCCAGATGGGCCTCACTCTCATTAAGAAACCTTATCATCGCGGGGATAATACCTATTGATGAGACGGTAATGCGTCGGGGAGACATGGCAAAACCCCATTCTGAAGTGAGAATTTCGAGACTTTTTAACACGGCTTCTAAATTATCAAATGGCTCACCCATCCCCATATAAACGATATTGGAGACCTGCCCATACTCTTCGATGCTGCGAATTTGATTTACAATTTCTCCTGCCGTAAGTTGCCCCTGGAATCCTTGTTTTCCGGTCATGCAAAAGAGGCATCCCATCTTACATCCCACTTGGGTAGAAACGCAAACTGTTTTGCGGTCATCATCGGGGATCATGGCCGTTTCGATAAACTTATTGTGTGAGGTTGGGAAGAGGTATTTTTTTGTTCCGTCGATGCTCACCTGTATTTTTGAGGATGGCGAGAGGCCAAATTCAAATTTCTCATTCAGTAGATCTCGGGCATTTTTTGAAAGATTACTCATCTCGTCGATGGACTGAATCTCCTTCTTGTAAAGCCAGTCTGCCAACTGTTTACCAGTAAATTTTGGTAAGCCAAGGGCAAGGCTAAGCTCTTGTAGTTCAGTTAAATTTTTTCCAAAAAGTTGATCTTTCATTTGAGTGCACGTTAAAGAGTATCAATCATCGGATGTTTAATGGCAAGCACCTAGAAATAGATCTCAGCAAAAATATGATCATAGGGTATCCCTTTGGATATCAAAAGATCACGAACATCAACCACCATTAATGATTTGCCGCAAAGGTAATATTTATAATCTGTGGGGAAGTTATTTGTAGCTAAAAGATAGTCTGTTACCCTACCCGCAAAAACATGATCGGCACTTTCACCGGAGCAGCAACGGATATAATTGCTTCCCAGCGCCCACGAGAGCTCTTCTTCAAAATAAAATTGATTAAGGTATCGTGCGCCATGAATTAATAGTTTATGATCAGACAATCCCGATTGAAACATACTGTAAAATGGGGAGAGCCCTGTTCCAGTGGCAATCCAAAATGCGGGCGTATGGTCTCCATGAAAACTTCCATATGGATTGGAAATTAGCAGTTCATCTCCGGGCTGGGCCAATGCTAGCTTAGGGGTTAAATAGCCATCCTCTTTAATATTGAAAAGGATAGACATTTTATCATCGGCGTTCCCGCTACATACGCTGTAAATTCGAGGTGGTTCCAAACGATCGATTGCTACTTTAACGACCTGTCCCGGAATAAATGGCGCCTGATGTCTCCATGAGATTAGAAAAGCACCCGGAGAAAGCTCAAGGTTTTCGATCACCTTAACTTTAAACAGGGGTATTTCTGCACGTGAGTATTCTGGAGCTTTTGCCATATCATCCGTTTTAACTATCAAACACACAAATCGACCGAAGGTTCTTGAAAATGGCAATCATGCGCTATTTATCTTTTTTAGCAAGAAAATTAAAACAAAAATATTCTCCGCGGGTTACATAAGTAAGAAATCTTTTTGAATTGGGATTTACTGCCCAATGTACCTGAGAAAGAAATAAATAATTAATTTTGCTGTCCAAAAATTACGAACATGATGAGTTTGATGAAGCCCGACATGCAAATGGACGAGAGCTTTTATAAAATTGAAGATATCAGGCAGTTAACGGGAAATGCATTCTCTATAAAATTGCCAAAAGCCCGTTTTGCATTTAAAGCGGGTCAACATATCTCACTGGGAATTGTCGGTGGGAATCAAAGCAGGGAGTATTCTATTTACAGTGGCGAGAATGATCCAAATCTGGAAGTGCTTATTAAGGAGGTTCAGAATGGCTATTTTACCCCTCAATTGCGAAGATTAAAAGTGGGACGGGTATTAGAGATACATGGTCCTTTTGGAAAATTCGGCATGGAGCCTGAATTGGCAGCGCATGGTAAATTTGTGTTTATCGCCAGTGGCACGGGTATTGCTCCCTTTCGAAGTATTATTCGTACTTATCCCACTATTGATTATACAATAATACATGGCGTGCGTTATTCGGAAGAGGCATACGACAGGGATCAATACGACAGTAAGCGGTATAAACTTTGTACGAGTCGAGAAAATAAAGGAGACTATTATGGTCGGCTTACCGGCTACCTTAAATCATGTACCTTCGCCCCCGAGACCCATTTTGATCTCTGCGGTAATAGCGATATGATTTTTGATGCCCTTGAAATTTTAAAGGATAAAGGATTTGATCGTGATCAGATTCATTGTGAGGTCTATTTTTAACTATACGGGTAGCTGGATCTGAGCGGCTATCTGAAACATATAATTTAACTAATGAAGTATCACTTGATCACCTTGGGTTGCCAGATGAACATCGCAGACAGCGAGCGGGTAAGCTCCGTTCTTGAGGGGATGGGTTATACCAGAACTGAAAATGAGGAGGATGCGAGCTTGCTGGGAATTTTAGCCTGTTCGGTACGGCAAAAACCCATTGACAAGGTCTATAATAAGATTGCACAGTGGAACAGGTGGAAAAATAAACGTAACCTACTCACATTTGTCTCAGGGTGTCTTCTTCCTGCCGATAAGGATAAGTTCTTGAAGA
This sequence comes from uncultured Bacteroidia bacterium, assembly GCA_903907075.1. Taxonomy (GTDB): domain Bacteria; phylum Bacteroidota; class Bacteroidia; order Bacteroidales; family Prolixibacteraceae; genus JAAFHB01. Next base: position 24,358 of record CAIVMQ010000010.1, on the reverse strand, counting down.
CTTTTGATTTGATTTTTCCAATGAGTGAATTGGGGCAACTACCAGATATGATTCGGGAATATGGCGTGGTTACCCCGGCGGCTTTAAAATCAAGACAGCCAATAATGCCTAAGAATGAGCATATTGCAGGAATGTGGTCTATTGCTCCGAAGCACCAATCTACCTACGAAGCCTATGTGCCGATTCAAAATGGATGTGATAAATTTTGCACCTTTTGTGCCGTCCCTTATACGAGAGGCCGTGAGGTATCCAGGCCTTCCAGCGATATTATTGACGAGATACGCCATCTTGCTAATCAGGGGTATAAATCAATAACTTTGCTGGGGCAGAATGTTAATTCGTATGGCCTCGATAAGAATGGAGAGGAGATCTCGTTCGCTGAGCTATTAAGGCAGATCGGTGAGTTTGGCAAAATTTCGGAACATGAATTTTGGGTCTATTTCACCTCTCCTCATCCTGAGGATATGAATCGTGAGGTTATTGAGGTTATCGCCTCTTATGATTGTCTGGCAAAACAGATCCATCTCCCTATGCAAAGCGGTGATGAGCGTGTTCTGATTAAGATGAATAGACGTCACTCGATGGATAAATACCGGCGAATAGTCGAAGATATCCGCGAGCTAATTCCTCAGGCGACGCTCTTTACCGATATTATCGTTGGCTTTACCGGGGAAGGAGAGGCTGAATTTCAAAATACAGTGGCTGCATTTGAAGAGTTTAAGTTCAACATGGCTTATATCGCGATGTATTCTCCCAGGCCCGGAGCTGCGAGTTTCCGTTGGGAAGATGAGGTGTCATCAGAGGATAAAAAAGATCGGTTATTCAGGCTTTCTCAGGTATTGAAGTTTTATTCAAATGAGAATAATCAATTTTATCTTGAGAAAACAATGCGGGTATTGATTAATGGAACAGACCGTAAAACAGGTTTTTCAACTGGAGTTACAGAAGGTAAGATCATTGTTCGGCTCGATAAACACGATCATAGCTTAATGGGACAACTAGTAAATGTTAAAATTACTTCGGCTACGTTTTTATCGATGAGCGGCGAGGTTGTTTAAGTGCAGTGTATACCTTATTTTATTAAGAACCATATTTTGTGATTACAAACGAAAAAAAGACTGTAGCCTTTAAAACTTTAGGATGCAGGCTTAACCAATATGAGACAGATGCTTTGGTCACCGACTTTAGCAATGCGGGTTACGAACTGGTCGATTACAATGCATCGCCCGATGTAGTTATCGTAAACACTTGCACGGTAACAAATCAGAGCGATACAAAATCACGATCGGTCATTAGTCAGACTGTTCGCAAGGCGAAGAATGCAGTTGTCGTTGTTACCGGTTGTATGGCGAATAATTTCAAAGAGAAGTTAGAGAGGCAGGATAACATCACCTTTGTAGTTGAGAATAGTCGCAAGAGTTCAATACTTACTCTTGTGGATTCTCATTTCTCAGGTGAGATTGTCCATCCCGATCAGCTTCCGCAGGATGTGTTTCGGTATGAGCCGGTGAGAAAGAGCTTACATACCCGAAGTGCCATAAAAATTCAGGATGGTTGCGATAATTTCTGCACCTTTTGTATCATTCCGATGGTGAGAGGCTTAGCAACTTCGCGACCGGTTGCTGATGTGTTAGAGAGTGTGCGGAAAACGGTTGAGAATGGTTTTAAAGAGCTTGTTATTACAGGTGTTAATATTGGTCGGTATGAAGATGGGGCCGTTAAGTTTGAGAATTTACTTACGATGATTCTCGAGTTGCCTGGTGATTTTAGGGTTCGAATCTCATCGCTCGAGCCGGATGGTTTTGGGGATGATTTTGTAAAACTATTTGCTCACCCTAAGTTGATGCCGCACCTCCATTTGTGTCTCCAAAGCGGGTCCGATAAAACATTGCTTCGTATGCGCAGGATGTACGATGTGGCTCAATTTCGGAAGACAGTAAAGCAATTTAGAGCGATCTATTCGGACTTTAATTTTACAACCGATATTATCGTAGGTTTTCCGGGAGAGACTGAAGAGGAATTTCAACAAACCCTTGATGCAGTTAATGAGTTTAATTTTAGTCATATACATACATTCAAGTACTCTGTTAGAAAGGGTACTCGTGCAGAACGCCTCGAGAATCACCTCTCTGAGAAAGTTAAAAATGAACGCTCACTGTTAGTCAGAAATCTCTCCGTTGAGAATAAAATGAATTATTTTAAGTCGCTAATTGGCCAGAAGCAAGATGTTCTAATAGAGAAGATTACCCAAGGGACAGCAAGCGGTTATGGTCAACATTATGCGCCTATTCGTTTTAAGATCACTAATGGACAACGCAATACCATCCAAACGGTTAGGCTTACTGAACTAATTGGAGATGATGAGAATTGTTATCTGGCAGGGGAGCTTGTCCTTTAGCTCCCTGCAAGAATTATCAGCCCCAGACCAGCGACGAAGAGGATAAACATCAAAGTCAGTAAGGAGTTTACCTTTTGAGGTGCACCCTTAAACTCTTTCCAGATAAAGACTCCCCAGAGTGCCGCTATTAATGTAGCCCCTTGTCCAAGGCCATAGGATATAGCAAATCCTGCTTTCCCTGCAGCCAGTATGCTTAGCGACATTCCAACACACCAGATCATACCACCGGCAATACCTGTCAGATGTTCTTTGAACGAACCTTTGAAATAGTGTGAATAGGCTACCGGTTCACCCTCAAACGGTTTTTTCATTAAGATAGTATTGAATAGGCAGTTGCTGATTAAAATGCCTAAGGAGAAGATAAATACGGCAGCATAGGGTGTTAATCGGCCAGGTTCTGGAGCTAGCAGATTACTAGCCATTGATCCGGCAACGAAGCGATAAAACAGTGCCATTAACACACCTCCCACAATGGAGATAATGATCCCTTTAGACGGAACTTTCTTCGCTTGTGTAGCCTTTTTACCGTATGCTATGGCATCGATAACAATTGCAAGACCGACAAGGGCTACTCCGCTAAAGAGTAAAAGAGGATTTCCCTGAGGTGCTGCAATATAATTGATAATCACACCTAGTACTAGGGCGATTCCGATTCCGATTGGGAAGGCCACCGACATGCCCGCAATGGCTATTGCAGCAACAATGAGAATATTGGCAAGGTTAAAAATTACCCCTCCAATCAGCGCACCGGAGATACTTTTCCAGTCAGCTTGTCGCAGACTTTCGTTAAACCCCATCCCCTGACTTCCTGAACTACCCAGCGTATGTCCCAGGATCAACGAAAATAGGACAATCCCCAATACATAATCCCAATAGAATAATTCGAATCGCCAGGTTTTGGCCGCTAGTTTTTGGGTGTTTGCCCATGATCCCCAGCATAACATCGTGATCACAGTAAGGATCACAGCCATGGTGTAATTTTCTACAATATACATGAGATTTAGTTGTTTAGTTATTTAATAGTTAGTCAGTTTTAACATTTTATCACGAGTCAAATTTAAAGTTTCACGAGTTAAAAATGGGGGTATTATCCTTTTTTTGCATTTTAAACTTTAAATTTTTATTCTCCTTTTATATATTAATGCATCATATAATGCTCGATTATTTCAGCAATTTTATCGGGTGAATTTTTAAATACCAAGTATGAGTGTGTCCCATTCTCCAGATTGATCCAACGGTTGTATCCTGATGGCTCCACAATTATCTTCCCTGTGACCTCGCTAAAATTTACGTTGGAGCCTTGAACTGCAGCTAATACAGCACTCTGGTCCCAACTCATCCTCCCATTTTTATCACTCTGTGAACATGACAATGCAATGCTATAAGCCATTTTAGCAGGACTCTTTAAATTACTTTGGATAAGGTTTTTACCTGTAATAATTTTTTCTCCAATCTCAAACCCACTTAGGAGTATTTTTGTTGGCCAGTTTCCAAATACATATCTTGAAGCAGTCGAATCTTCCTTCACATTGAACTCCAAGCCTTCGGGAAATTTCCCTGCCATGGAGACAAGTCGATTCACCTTTTTTTGCACCAACTCTTTCCCGTTTAACGGAGAAATGGCATCTGCCTGAGAAAGGAGGAGGTCATTTAAATTTGTGAGAAACCCTACCGTAACTATCACGACTGAAGTATCGGGTTGAGAAGCAAGAATTTTCCGGTAAAGGAGTCGTGCATCCTGCGCCTGATCATTAGAGCGAATGGCATGTGGATAATGTAACGCAAGCGAGTCTGTCCAATGTTGACTGCATCCAATATTAACTCCGGTAGTTTTTGGAGCACCAACCGGAATATCTGCGCGCCCATACCAGGTGTTTATCACGTTGAGGCAAGGGGCTACGAGGTCATAGTTATTCGAGGCCATTGTTGCCAGGATCTCTACCTTTCCACTATCGGCAAAGGCATGTAAGAGGGTTATAGCCCCAACATCATCATAGTCGGGTCCAAGATCACTGTCAAAGATAATTTTGACCGGCTTAATAGTCGATTTATTAATTGGGTTGCAAGAGAAAATTAGTAGCAGGATAAATGGGGCTAATAGGATCCTCAATAATGTAAAGCGGAATTCTTGCACCATTTAGTTAAAATATTTTTTGTTTTAGAATAAGATTAGTGTTGGAATGAGAATTTAAAATTTTCATTCTTCTTATCCTCATTTTTAAAGATAATAGCCTTAGAGAGATATACATTTGCTGCTGTAGCTTCAGGTCGTTTTTCCCCTTTAACCACTACTCTGAGTGTGTGTTTTTCGTTTTTAAGGTTTGTAATATGGTAGAGATCCATATCGTTATGTGTCTGTTTGGCAAACCAGAAATATTCATCGATAGTTCTTTTTAGTTCTCCGTCAATATAAATATCTGCTTTACCGCACTCTCTGTGCCAGTTTCCGCAGACCGAGATTCCGGTACCCTCAAAATTTAGAACGGCCTCATTGCCAGTTTCGCTACTAAATTTTGCCTCGTTGTAAAGGGCATTATTGGCATCTTCATTGTTGGTATTGAAATTTTTCCATTCTCCTTTAAATTGCCACCCATTGTTTTCAAATACTGAAACCTTGTGATCAAATACTAATTTAGGGAATGCAATCTCGAGTGGATAGGTTTGGTTTGGCTGTACTGTAATCGTTAGTTCAGTATCTGTGACACTTCCTCCATTTTGTATTGCTAACTCTTTGGCATATTTAATAGTCTGATCTACAGCTTTGTTAAAAGTATAGTCGGTATGAATAAACAAGGTGTCACCCATATTCTGAACCGCTTCACGATATTGTTGTGGTAATCCGCTGAGCCCTTTGATTACTCCAAGGACAGCTAAGGCATTTGAAGGATTACAATCGGCATCTTGTCCGCAGCGTGCAGTAACTTCCATTGTTTTTATTGGGTCTCCTTCACCATATAGCAGTCCCATAATAATGTATGCTCCATTTAGCTTGGCATCAATATTAAAAGCAGCACCTGCTTCGCAAATATGTGTAGATCCCCATTTTTCTTCGAGCTCTTTCCATGAGGCGCGCCAATCTGTAGGATAATGGCTATGTAGAAGGATTACATCGTTTATAATCTTGGCATAATCGCTCTCTGCAGGAATGGAGTGCAGTGCTTGTTGGATTACCCTAGTAACATCGGTTTCGAAATAGGCTTGAGAATATAGTGCTCCGATGAATATCCCGCCATAAACGCCATCGCCATAATTCATAATATGCCCAACCTTATCGGCTAATTTTTTTGATGTCTGAGGCATCCCCGGACACATAAACCCAATGTAGTCTGCTTCAATCTGAAAATCAATATCGTCGGCATGAATGTTGTAATCAGGATGACCAGATTGAGGTGGAAATATGCTGTCGAAATAGTTCTTGCGCGCCTGAACATTGGCATGCCATAATTCGTAACCTGCTTTTGCAAACTGTTCCTGAAACTTTTTGGCCGGAGCATCAATGCCATATTTATCCATGGTCATAAGGAAGGTTAACTGAACATAAAGATCATCCTGCCATTTTGATCCGATCACATCTTTAGGAACCCAGGTTATTGGATCCTCAAAAGTCTTGCAAAGCGCTTTAAATTCAACGGGAGCGCCATAGGTTACTCCAAGCATTTTTCCAGCCCATCCTCCTGCGATTTTATCTCTTAGTACCTCTGTTTTAATGGTACGAGATTCAGAAGCGGGGGATTTATTTGTTTCGGTGCACGAAATAAAGGGGAGAATAATTAACAAAATTGCAAATCTCAACAGGATATTTTTCATAAGTTTTAGTTATAATAGAGTCGTAAAGTTAACTAATTTCTAATCTGTTTGGGGCTGATGATTGGGCTCCCATACGGGTTACTGAGATAGAGGCTGCTTTGCACGCAAAATTTACCGCTTCTTCAAAATCCATTCCTTCGGAAATTGCTACCGCCATAGCACCATTAAAGACATCTCCCGCGGCAGTGGTATCGAGTGCATTTACTGCAGGTGAGGGGATTAGGATAGCCTTGTCGCCGGTAAAAAGAAGCGCCCCTTTACTTCCAAGGGTGATTATGACAACTTTTACTCCACGATGATATAGGTTTCGGGCAGCCTGCTCAGCTGAGTCGATATCATGAACTGCAATACCGGAGATCAATTCTGCTTCCGTCTCATTTGGAGTGATCATATAGAGTTGAGATAACAACTCATCAGAGATTCTTACGTGCAGGTGCCGGATTAAGAATAATTTTTATTCCGGCTTCACAAGCGATATTAGCAACATATTCTACCGTCTCGATTGGAATTTCGAGTTGCATTAATATAAGTTTAGACCGGAGAATCTCATTTCGAGCGGCGTCGATATCTTGGTTGTTAAGATAGCTGTTTGCTCCGGGTGCTACCACAATACAGTTCTCTGCTTGTGCATCGACGGTGATCAGCGCCACTCCTGATGGATGGATCGGATCTATGGTAAGGAATTCGGTATTTATATGGTTATTTTCGAAAATTTGCTTTGCTTCTCGTCCAAAGACATCATTCCCTATTTTGGCTATTAGCGTTACCTTTCCGTTGAGGCGGGCTGCAGCAACAGCTTGGGTAGCTCCTTTCCCCCCCGGATTCATAAAAAAATCGCCTCCCAGGATCGTTTCCCCCGGAGCCGGTAATGTTGTCGACTTAATGACCATATCGGTGTTACTGCTCCCGATAACTGCGATACGATTCAAATTCATAGTTCGTGGTGGGCTATTTGGGAATTGGTTTTTTCGCTCTGCTTTTGGGCTTTTCAGTCAATGTCTCGACAGATACTGCCGATTTACTTTGCAAAAGCTTAGTGGCAGAGATCTCTTTTTTGACTCTCTTTAACTCTGTCTCGGCTGCTTCAAGTTTTTTAGTTTTGTCGTTTACCAACTCTTTAAGGTTGGTAATTTCCTGATCTTGTCCACTCTCAGGAACCACGCCATTTAATCGGATCTTGAAATCGCTAAGAATATTCATATAGTTTATAAACGCCTCGTATGGAGTACTATATGGGTTAAAATATTTATGAACCTCCCCATCCGAGAAGAATTTAGTAGACATATAATAAAAGTGATCGATGGTTTGCAGATAATCCCAATCTTTGAGCAGTGTCGAATCATTACAATTACTCATCCGTCCTTTGAGTTGGTAGAGTTTATCGAATGCCTCCTTTTGCAGTTCGTTTCCAAGCCATGCCGAGAGATCGCGCTCTTCATCAGCCCATGAGATAGGATATAGCACATGGACCGCTGAAACAGGTTGGTGGTTTTCAATCACCTCTGAAGGGGTTGAAAATTGAAGCTCGCCTGTTTTAAGGATAGCATCGGGAAGGCTCTTAAGGAAATCAAAGATTCCGGAACTCTTCTTTTGAAGCTGACCGAACGTCTCATAGTTGATAAATATGGTAATTACCTCCTCTTGTTTAGGAAGATTGGTCATCCACCCAGCGTATTTTTCAGCTGTTAACGGGTACTCATTCCACCCTTTATTGGAGAACTTAAAGGAGAGGTCATCGCTAAAGCGAAAATTACGCATCAATACTTTTAATCGTGGATTCTGTTGATTACAATAGAGATAGTTAGGGCTTTTCCAACCCAATACGTGCTTGGCCCCTTCGGTGATCATCCCTTCGAAACCCATTTGTTGAACGAGATCGCCTAATTCGTCTGAATAGATTAATTCGGTATTTCGGAATACTTTCGGCCTTTGTCCAAATAGCTCTTCGATTAGGTCGTCGTGAGCTTTTACCTGGGAGGCAAACAGCTCCTTATCATTAAGCGAAACCATAGAGTTGGCGAAGGTTTCTGAGAGAAATTCAACACATCCTGTAGCGGCGAGCTTGGCAAACGATTCGATTACTTCGGGTGCATAGAGCTTGAATTGATCGATTACAGTGCCTGATAAAGAGAAGGTTACTTTAAATTTCCCTTTATGTTTAATGATCTGATCCAGGATAATTTTATTGGCCGGTAAATAGGTATGATCAGCAGCCTTTCTCATAAACGTTTCATTGGCAAAGTCGTCATAATAATAGGCATCATTACCAATATCGAAAAACCGGTATTTCCTGTAACGGAAAGGCTGATGTATTTGAAAGTTGAGGCAAACTGATTTCATATCTTTATATTTTAGCTGTAGATAATGCGGATAAATAGACTTTATGAACGTGGGCAGCAGAATGTTTCCATTGCAAATTGTCCACCTCTTCGCGTCCATATTTTCTGAACATAGTAGATAAGGCAGGGTACTTTAGGATTCCATAAATGGCGTCTGCCATGGCATTAATATCCCAGAAGTCAACTTTAATTGCATGGGTAAGGATCTCGGCAACCCCCGATTGTTTTGAAATTATCGTTGGAACATCAGACATCATTGCTTCTAACGGAGAGATGCCGAAAGGTTCAGATACTGAGGGCATCACATAAACATCACTCATGCGAAACATATCAAATACATCGTCACCATGCAGAAAGCCAGTAAAATGGAATCTGTCGGCAATACCCAGCCTCGCTGCCCGACGGATCATTTTTTCCATCATATCGCCACTCCCTGCCATAACGAAATGGACATTGTCGGTGCGTCGGAGCACCTGATAGGCCGCTTCAACAAAATATTCAGGTCCCTTTTGCATGGTTATACGGCCCAGAAATGTTACAATTTTTTCGTTAATCCCTTTGGAGTAGATTGAACTATCGGCATTTTCGACCGGCTCAACAGCATTGTACACCGTAGTAATTTTTGCAGGATCTATGCCATACTTTTCAATTACAATATTGCGGGTAAGATTACTGACGGTAATAATCTGGTCAGCAAACTCCATTCCTTCCCGTTCCATAGAATAAACCCTTGGATTGACGCTTCCTCCACTGCGGTCAAAATCTGTAGCGTGAACATGAATTACCAGGGGTTTACCACTAACTTTTTTCGCAGCTATACCTGCCGGATAGGCGAGCCAGTCATGGGCATGAATCACATCAAAATCGTATTCTCTGCCGATATATTCTGCGACAATGGCATAATTGGCTATCTCGTCAAGTAGGTTAGCTCCGTATTTTCCTGTGAAGGGAAGCTTCCCTTCCGAATCTGTCTGAATAAAACGTGTTTGAGAGGATAGACGTTGTTCCGTTAATTTCCAAAACTCCTCAGGAGTCGAGTAGGGAACAAGGTTCGATTCTACCTCCAGGGAGTTAAATTGATGTTCAATATTACTAAACACTATTTTTTTCTGGGATATCGATATGTCGCTTGCACCAATAATCTTCTTTACAGCTGAATTATCTTCGTCGCCATAGGCTTTGGGAACGACAAAAAGAACCTCGACATCATCAAGTTGTGCAAGTCCTTTTGTTAATCCGTAACTGGCTGTGCCCAGACCTCCACTAATATGTGGAGGAAACTCCCATCCAAACATTAAAACTTTCATTCTAATAAAGTTAAATTAATGTGTGCTATTTCTCTTTTATCTTGTTGGCCTCTTCACTATTATAAGCAGATAAATTCTTTCAATAATCACTTAATTTAGAAAAGGCACTAGTGTTGTTCACTTCAATTACTCCATTTATTAAATGGGTTTGTTACGGTTTTTCTTCGAATTTTTCCACTAACGAGATTGCCCCGAGCACACCGCCAACATTCCATGCTTGCGAGATTGCCCCTCTTGCCGTATAGGGTGGATTTCCTTCGTAAGTTTCGGAAAGTGTACCCACGCAATGTTCCGACATCTCTTCTTCAAATCCTGCCATAATCTGTTTGACAAATGATAACCCACCTGCTTTATGTATCTCGAGATACGATTTAACAAAGGGGTAAATCAGAAAAGGATAAACGCTTCCCATATGCATTGCAGCTGATCGCTGATCTGAATTCCCTTCGCAGGATCCTTTGTAATGAAAATCATTAGGCGCTAAAGATCGGAGTCCACGTGGCGTTAGCAATTCATTGCGAACCTTACTGAGGATTATCTTTTTCTGTTCCCGTGACAATGGTGAATAGTTAAATCCGATAGCGAAGACCATATTTGGGCGCACAGACCAGTCGGTATATTTTCCATCAATATAATCGGCCAGATAACCTTGTTCATCGCTCCAAAAGTGCTCGAGAAATGATTTGGCAATTAGTTCGGGATAGAGCGACCATTCTCCAAGAAATGGTTTGTCTTTTGCCGAATCAGCAAGTTCAAGGGCAAAGCACACCGCATTATACCAGGCTGAGTTAACCTCCACCGTAAGTCCTCCCCGCTGTGTTACCGGTTTGCCTTCAATATAAGCATCCATCCAGGTTAGCGCCACTCCATCCATCTTCGCATGAATAAGTCCATTGGACTCCATGTGAATATTGAATTGAGTCCCTGACTTATAATTAGCCAAAATCTCTTTCAGGTATGGGCCGTAGCTCTTCCAAAGCTCTTTTTTCTCTTTGTAAGGGAGCAGCTCCTGAATAGCCTGAAAAGCAAGAAGGGGTGCATCAGCAGCATCATAACCACTGGCCATTCCAGCATATTTAGGTAATAATCCCCCTTTTAACCGTTGCAGATTAGTCTTTAGAATCTCCTCATAAGTAACAACCTCCGATTGACTAAGTAATAATCCCGGAAGTCCAATAAATGTCTGACGAGGAATCGATTCATACCATGGGAATCCCGCAATAAGATCTTTGCCATCCTTCCTATTGGAGATAAATTGTTGCGCAGAATCAACAAGACAATTGACGAAACTGTCACGAGGAAGCCTTCTCTCCTTCTCAATTTTATAAAATTTTTTCAAGCTTGCTGGATCACAAGGCTCTGTCGAAGCTGAGAAAAATATTGATTCCCCCTTTTTTATAGAGAGCTCAAAATAGCCTGGGACAAGAAGATCTTCCTGATATTCGTAACCTCTTGATCGCTCTTTAAGGTATTCGATGTTGCGTGACCAATCAGGGACAGGGACAAAATCAGGATCCTTTGAGAATTGCATATACAATTCGGGATATCCTTCATAGAGCTTCATTTTTATCCCATTTTTAACTTTAGTATATTTACTGTTGGCGACCATATTTGCTCGTGTGAGCTGGTGCACATTGCGGAAGGCCAGAAATGGTTTAAATCGTAAAATAGTAGGGCTATTTGCCTCTTCCAGCGTATATTTAACAATGACCTGATCTTCATTTTCGACAAGCATACGAGTCTTTGTCAGGATCACACCTCCAATACGATAGGTTACTTTCGGAATTGTCTCAATCTCAAAATTCCGGATGTATTTGTGCCCTTTAGGCTCATAAAATTCGCCAGGATATTTATGAATTCCCAGATTAAATTGCGCATCATGCTGAATTATAGACTCATCCAACGAAGAGAGGAGGACATGTTTCCCTCCATCCAGCTCATCAAGTTGCACAATCAGCATACCATGGTATTTGCGGGTATTACATCCTGCAAGGGTAGATGAGGAATAAGCCCCTGAACGGTTAGTGCGCAGAAATTCGCGTTGTAATGAGTACTCCAGATTTACCAGTTCCTCTTTGTCGAATTTTAGGTAGCTCATACGAACATAATTTTAATTTTAATCTTTTTGAGTATGCTGCTTCATCACTATCACTGAAGCTCTTCTGCCTAAAAATAGGCAAAGGTTTTGTCAACTAAAAATTTAATTTGTTGTTTTTTCACTAAATTGATTGCTTAGTAGGGTAAAGTTAACAAACGGGTATTTATTTTGCAGCAAATCTAGCTTACGTGCCTGCTTTTCAATAAACGAGATATAACCCTCTTCAAGGGGGTTAAAAGGTCTGTGATTGATAGCCGGAAGCAACTTATTGACTTCCGAAATTATTTGCTGTGATTCATTATCTAAAAAAGTGGAGATAAATTTTTCTCGGATAAAATCTACTGCCATATCACTTGGATGGGTCATATCAGCAGCATAGAAACGGTAATCACGTAATTCATCCATCATAAGTTCGTAGGATGGAAAGTAGCAGACCGCGTCGTTTTTGTAGTGTGAGATCATCTCTTCGATAGCCATCAGTAAAATTGATTTGCTAAGTTGATTCTCGTGAGCTCCATCTTTTAAATGCCTGATAGGACTCACTGTGAAGACGATATTTAGTGCCGGATTAATCGCTCTTAGGTTCTCAATAAGTGGTATCCAACTAGCTGTTATTTGATTTATTGTAAGTCGTTTATGGGCGAATGTTTCGGATGGAAGCTTATGGCAGTTGGAAACAACCTGGCCGCTTTGTTTATGCTCGAAGACCCAGGAAGTGCCAAATGTGATAAACAAATAAGAGGCATTTATTAGTCGGTCAGATGCATCGGCAGCCTGACGATTAATCTGGCCAAGGATAATGTCAGGGTCTGTGCCGGAGAAACGGCTATGGTGTGAAAAGCTGTGGTAGAGGCCATTTGAGAAGAATAACTCCTGTTTTGTAAATGTTTTTTGGGTTATTAACAGCTCGATGGTATTCGCAATTGAAAGAGGATTATACAAGATTCCACATGGATTCACTAGCACAGGAAAGCATCTCTGCTGAAGGTATAACCCAATATTTTCTGCAAAACATGAACCAATCAAGAGTGATTGATCTCGGTACCCAATCTTCTTATTAAATTGAGGCAACTCAACCTCCGTTCTAAATTTTATCATATTCCTTCTTTGATCCAATCCATTAAATATTCTATTATTTCATCGCTATCTTCTGAATTATGCAATTGATGACCAGCCATTTTCCACTCTTTATAATTTACCTGCCCCGGTGCCCCCTGGCTCAATCTGCGCGTGGCTTGATATTTCATTACTTTGTCTCCCTGACCCTGCATGAGTAACAAGGGTGTTTTGATTTCGGAAAAGTGTGATATAATCCATTTGGCTTCACGCTCAACCTCTGAAAAAAGGCGTGCAGAAATTCTATTATGTACTAATTCGTCTTTTTCCCGTTTTTCAGCAAAGCCTTCATTGGCAGAGAAATCAGTACCCTTGAGCCCGGTTCTAAAAGTAATTGCCGGTGCGATCCTATTGCTCCCTTTAATGAATAAAGATAACCATTTCCCGGGAGTTTTCTTTAACTCAAGCCATGGGGAAGTTATTATAGCTAATTCAGGGAGCTTCTGAGATCGTAGCAGATAGCTTAATACGATGGTTGCGCCCAGACTATGGCCGTAAAGCACGATAGGAATGCCGGGAAAAAGTTCTGTTGCCTTTTGATGGAGCAGGGAGATATCCTCAAGAAATTCGGTATAGGTTCTGATAACACCCCGCTTCCCTTGTGACCGACCGTGCCCACGATAATCAAACGTGAGAATGGCAATACTCTTGTCCTTAATTTTTGAAAACCATTCATCATATCTGCGGCAATGATCACCATGCCCATGGACAAAAGCGATAACTGTTTTCGGTCGTTCTTCTGCCACCCACTGAATGGCATATAGATCTAGTCCGTCGAATGATTTCCACTGATATTCTTTTAAATGCATAGGATAACATACACTATATTAGATGTCAATTAAGTAAAGATAGGATCTTTAATCTTCTTTGAGGTTGCTGATATTGCGCATGATCCGTTTATATCCGGCCCGCTCAAGTGCAGAATTTCGAAACCTATTCTTATACGTGTCGTGCTCAAGCTCTTCCCAATCTTTTTTTTGCATCTCTAATAGTGCGTTAATAGGCATAAAATCAATGCTTTGATTTGGCATAATTACCCTATTCCATGGGCAGACATCCTGACAAATATCACAACCAAAAATCCGGTTCCCTAATTTTTCTTTGATTGAATTGGGAACATCCGCTTTGTTTTCAATGGTATGATAGGCGATACATTTGCGCGCATCTACAACACGGTCAGCAACAATTGCCTGGGTAGGACAAGCATCGATGCAGAGGGTACAGCTTCCACAATGATCACTTGTAAATGGAGTATCGTAAATCAAATCTAAATCGATAATTAGTTCACCGATAAATACATAAGATCCAAAGTATTTATTGATTAGCAGCGAGTGTTTTCCTATCCATCCTAGTCCTGCTGCCTTAGCTAAGGACCGTTCCATTATAGGTGCCGAATCGACGAAGGCTCTCCCTTGACATGGAGATAGCTCTGATTGGATATATACCAGAAGGGCATTGAGCTTCTCTTTGACGATAAAATGGTAGTCTCTACCGTAGGCATATTTCGAGACGATTGGGGCTTCGGGATCCTCTTGTCTTTTGGAAGGAAAATAGTTGATAAGGACCGAGATAACTGATTTGGCCCCCTCTTCAATTTTACCGGGATCGAGACGTTTCTCAAAATTATTGGCCATATAGCCCATATTACCATTCATATTTTCAGCAAGCCATCGTTGGAGCGGTTCTCGTTCCTCTTCTAATGCTCTCACTGGAGAAATCCCACATTCTGAAAACCCAAGCTCTAGCGCTTTTTGTTTGATCAGGAGATTATATGTTTGGGGGGATATAGCCATAGATCATAACATGAAATGGTAAAAGATAGTGGCAAAGATCTATTTTTAAAGTTACTAAGAATATAAAATGCAAAGTGCAAAATTGAATAACTAATTTGCAATCTGCATTTTATAGTGTAGTTTTTAATTTAAAATAGTGCACAAAACGTGTTATCCAACTAATGAATATAGATACAGCTTGTCTTATTATTACATAAATCCTAGCTCTAGTCGGGCCTCTTCAGACATCATTGACTTTTCCCAGGCGGGCTCAAAAGTAAGCTCAACCTGGCATCCTTCAATGCCTTCAACCTTCTTCGACATATACTCTACATCTGCAAGAATCATATCCGCGGCAGGGCAGTTAGGTGCAGTAAGTGTCATAAGTATCTTGGCATCATCATCTTCTACGTCGACACTATAGATCAATCCTAAGTCGTAAATATTGACAGGTATCTCCGGGTCAAATACCTCTCTGAGGTTTTCTATAATTAAATCTATTCGAGGGTCCATATTAATTGTTTTTAGTTGAGATTTTCTCGTATGCCAATGCATAGAGTTTCATTTGTTTAACCATGGCCAGCAGACCATTTGATCGGGTTGGTGAGAGATGGTGTCGTAATCCGATCTCATCAATAAAGCGAGGTTCGGATGCGAGTATCTCATGTGGGGTTCTATTGGAATATATTTTCAGCAGCAGGGCAACTAATCCTTTGACAATCAGGGCATCACTCTCGGCTTCAAATGTAATTATGCCATCTTTAAATTCCTGATGCAACCAAACCCGAGACTGACATCCGCGAATAAGATTGCTGTCGACCTTATATTTGGGATCAATAGGTACCAGCTCATTTCCTAATTCTATTAACAAACCATATTTGTCCATCCAATCTTCGAATCCCGAAAAATTTTCGATTATCTCCTGCTGTATTTCGTCTATGGTCATTGAATAATAATGGATGATTAAAACGGTCTAAATGTACTACTTTAAAACATTGCTTTTAAGCGCACCAATGCGGTGTAAAAAGCTTCGATTTCCTCACTTGTATTGTATAATGCAAAGGATGCCCGAACCATATTCTCCACTCCAAAATGGTCCATCACCGGATCGGCACAAAGTCGTCCTGTTCGAACGGCGATTCCCATTTGATTAAGTAGTGTGCCCAAGTCGAACGGGTGAACTCCGGCAATATTAAAGCTGATAACACCCGCTTTCTCCGGTGCCTCTCCATAGATCGTTAGCCCTTCGATATTCTTAAGTAAGGAGGTGGCATGAGAGAGTAGATTGCATTCATGGTGATGGATTTGCGAGCTATCCAGATTCGTACTATAATCTATTGCAGCAGCAAATCCTATCGCCCCAATATAGTGTGGGGTTCCGGCTTCAAACTTATAGGGGAGCTCATTATAGGTGGTTTTTGAAAATGTTACTTTATCAATCATCTCCCCACCACCTAGAAATGGAGGCATTTGATCAAGCCATTTACGCTTTCCATAGAGCACCCCGATCCCCGTGGAAGCATACATTTTGTGTCCTGAAAAGGCGTAAAAATCACAATCAAGTTTCTGAACATCAATAGTATAATGAGGAGCACCCTGGGCTCCGTCAACCAATACCGGAATATTTTTTAGATGTGCTCTGTTAATTAGTTCCGCGATGGGATTTACGGTCCCCAATGAATTGGAGACATGAGTAACAGCCAGAATCCGGGTTTTATCGGTGATTAGTTGATCTAATAAATTAATTTTTAAAATACCATCATTGCTGAAAGGTAAGACAACGATCTTTGCTCCGCGACGTGCGCACATCATTTGCCAAGGGACAATATTGGCATGATGCTCCATCTCAGAAATGATCACCTCATCACCAGCATTGATAAATGCTTCTCCGAAAGAGTGAGCCACAAGGTTAATCGATTCTGTAGTTCCATGTGTGAATAGTACTTCGGCTGTCTCGGCCGCATTGATAAAATTACGGAGTATTTCTCTACTATTTTCGTAGGCCTCAGTAGTTTTATTGGCTAAATAATGTGTGGCACGATGGATATTCCCATTAATCTTAAGTGAAAATTCATTCTCTCTGTCGATCACTTGTTGAGGGCGCTGAGTTGTAGCGGCATTGTCGAAATAGATCAATGGCTTACCGTTCACTTGTTGGTGAAGAATAGGAAAATCAGCACGTATTTTTGAGATATCCAGAGTCATAATGAGTTTCGAATCACTAATTTTATAGTCAAGTTTACCCTTATTCTACTCAGTTATTTTGAATAAAATTAGCGAATACAGTCTAAAGCGCATGAGTGGCATTTTGATACTTCACCCCTTAGGCGTTTATTCACCAGCTGATCAATAACATCACGAAGCTTCTCTATTTTAATTTCAGCAAGCACTTCATGAGCGAACGCAAACATAAGCATCAGTCTCGCCTCTTTCTCATTAATTCCTCGGGCTTGTAGATAAAATAACGCCTCATCGTTTATTCTGCCCACTGTTGCTCCGTGCGAGCATTTCACATCATCGTTGTCTATGACGAGCTGTGGCTTCGTATTCATTTTTGCCGCGTTCGTAAGTAAGACGTTATTATTTCGCTGAAAGGCAGCTGTCTTAGCGGCATAGGGGAGCACATGAATGCGCCCTGTAAAACCCCCTGTAGAATTGTCATCAAGAATATTCTTATAGAGTTGGTTGCTCTGACAGTTAGGCTTAATATGTTCTATATTTGTATAATTATCAACGTGTTGGTTTTTATCGGATAGGGCAAGGCCACATATTTTAGCCGAGGCCTGTTCTCCGTCGAGAAGCACTTTTAAATTGTTTCGAATAATTCCTCCGTGAAGAGTTATTGCATTGGTAACTAATTCAGAGCTGCGTTCCTGATGCACATATATTCCAGAGAAACTGGCTGTCTTATTGTGCTGGTTTTGGATGCTGTAAATGTCAATCACAGCCTCTTCTCCAATTTGAACTTCTGTAATATTGTTATTGATAAATTGCTGAGGCACCAGGGTATGATCGCAAAGCATAATCTTTGCCTGACTATTCTTTCCGGCAATTAGCATGTTTCGCTGAGTGACATAAAGGTCATCATCGCTGCGCAACACATTAATGATCTGCAATGGCTTTGAGATATGAAGGTTGTCAGGAATATAGATAAAAATACCATCCTGGGCAAAAAGGGTGTTTAAAGCTATTAGCGGATCTTCATCGCTTAGGGCTAATTTACCGTAGTATTTTTCTACAAGCTCCGTATTCTCTTTGATGGCATTCCGGAGACTTTTAACGATTACACCTTCGGGATACTGCGTGTCTTTATTGCTAATTTCGTCGTACCAACCGTTTACCGTTAGGATGAGGTGAGTATCGAATTCGGGAACATCGCAACTAAATACTTCGCTTAAGTTAACCTCAAAATTATCAGGCGTAAAGGAACGTCTGAAGTTTTCGTTCTCAAAAAGCCTAGTTAGGTCAGTATATTTATAATTTTCGGTTCGGAATCCGGGAATTCCCATCCTTTGGAATGCTTTAAGCGCAGGATAACGGGTATGGTTCATCCAGCCAGGAAGACCATCTGCTATGGTGGTCAGATTTGTTCCGTAGATTTCGCTAATCCGCGGTACTGCACCTATTTTTTCTAATACCTCTGTCATAACTATTCTCCCAACTCTTTTTTAATCCAGTCGTAACCCTTCTCTTCGATCTCAATAGCCAACTCTTTCCCGGCAGATTTTACGATTCTCCCTTCATAAAGGACATGTACAAAATCGGGTACAATATAGTCGAGCAGACGTTGATAATGAGTTACCAAAATCGTTGCATTATCTTTTGTTTTAAGCATATTAACACCATTTGAGACAATGCGCAAGGCATCGATATCGAGGCCGCTATCTGTTTCATCCAGAATTGCCAGTGTCGGCTCCAGCATAGCCATCTGGAAGATCTCATTTTTCTTTTTCTCTCCACCCGAGAAGCCTTCATTGACGGAACGGTTAGTCAGCTGTGAGTCGATCTGCACCATGGCCTTTTTCTCGCGCATTAGTTTAAGAAAATCGCCCGCAGTGAGCTCTTTTTCATTCCGGTATTTGCGATGTTCGTTAACGGCAGTCTTTAGGAAGTTAACCATGCTCACCCCAGGGATCTCGACCGGGTATTGAAAGCTCAGGAATAATCCCTCTTTTGCTCTAATATCGGGCGACATATCGAAAATATCTTTCCCATTAAAAGTAATCGAACCATGAGTAACTTCAAAGTTGGTGTGCCCTGCAAGCACATTGGCCAAGGTGCTTTTCCCTGATCCGTTTGGTCCCATAATAGCGTGAACCTCGCCTGCGTTAACTGTAAGGTTAATCCCCTTGAGGATATCTTTCCCTTCAACTTTTGCGTATAAATCTTTAATTACGAGCATATTCCAGTGTTGTAGTTCTAATTTTTAATTCTTTTTCTCTTTAATTCTCTCTTATCCCACGCTTCCTTCGAGGCTGATCTGTAAAAGTTTTTGCGCCTCAACGGCAAACTCCATCGGAAGTTTATTGATCACCTCACGTGCATATCCATTAACGATCATTCCAATAGCATCTTCAGTAGATATACCCCGTTGGTTGCAATAGAAAATCTGATCTTCCCCGATTTTTGATGTCGTTGCCTCATGCTCAATAATTGAACTGCTGTTGCCCACTTCGATATAGGGAAATGTGTGAGCTCCGCACGTGTCCCCAAGCAACAGTGAATCACATTGTGAATAGTTGCGTGCATTCTCTGCTTTTGGTGCGACCCTTACTAAGCCTCGGTATGAATTTGAACTGTGGCCTGCAGAAATACCTTTTGAGACGATCGTACTCTTGGTATTTTTCCCGATGTGGATCATTTTAGTCCCGGTATCGGCTTGCTGATAATTATTTGTTAAAGCCACCGAGTTAAATTCAGCTATCGAGTTATCGCCCATTAAAACACAACTTGGATATTTCCAGGTTATGGCAGAGCCTGTCTCAACCTGATTCCAACAGATTTTTGAAGATACTCCTTTACAGATGCCCCGTTTAGTGACGAAGTTAAAGATTCCACCTTTCCCATTTTTATCGCCGGGATACCAGTTTTGAACTGTTGAATATTTTACTTCAGCACGATCCATAGCTATTATTTCTACTATCGCAGCATGCAATTGATTTTCATCACGCATGGGAGCAGTACACCCTTCGAGGTATGAGACATAGCTATCGTCGTCGGCAATGATTAGCGTCCGCTCAAACTGACCCGTATTCTTTGCGTTGATGCGGAAATAGGTCGATAATTCCATCGGGCAACGGGTTCCTTTAGGTATGTAAACAAATGATCCGTCGGAGAACACGGCCGAATTAAGCGCTGCAAAATAGTTGTCGTTATAAGGGACCGCCATTCCGAGGTACTTTTGAATAAGATCAGGATGGTGCTTAACGGCATCACTAAATGAACAGAAGATGATTCCTCGTTCAGCCAATGTCTCTTTAAAGGTTGTTTTTACCGACACACTATCGATTACCGCGTCAACAGCCACACCCGATAACATCTTCTGCTCTTCCAGCGGAATACCGAGTTTTTCAAAGGTCCGAAGCAATTCAGGATCTACTTCGTTAAGACTCTCGTACTTCGCTTGCTGTGTTGGGGCAGCATAATATATGATCTCCTGGTAGTCAATTACAGGCATTTTAATCTGAGCCCACTCGGGCATCTTCATCGTCAACCAGCGTCGGTATGCTTTAAGACGAAATTCGAGCATAAATTCAGGTTCATCTTTTTTTGCAGAGATGATTCTGATTACCTCTTCATTTAATCCTTTAACTATGGTATCTGTCTCGATATCTGACACAAATCCAAACCTATAGTCGCGCTGGGTGACCTCTTTTATTAATTTATTTTGGTCTTCCATGATAGTTTTTCAATTCAATAGTATCTCTTTATAACAAACAAAAGCAAGATATTCCTATTCGATACCTAAATAGAGTTATTTAAAATTGCAAAGATACAAAATGAACACTACTTTTGATGCGCAAAATTCAATTAGAGCAGAGACCCTCATGTCAGAACCAACATCCAGTAAAACAGAACTTTCCGAGCTTGGCGAGTTTGGTTTAATCCGTCGCCTTACCGAAAATATTGTCTTAAAAAATGAGAGTACGCTTAAAGGGGTAGGTGATGATTGCGCGGTATTAAGTTTTAAAGATAAAAAAGTTGTTGTTACCACCGACCTTCTGACCGAAGGGGTTCACTTTAATCTGATGTATGTTCCGCTGCGGCACCTTGGTTATAAGGCTGTTACGGTAAATCTGAGTGATGTGTATGCAATGAATGCAATTCCGAAGCAAATCACCGTTTCGATTGCTGTATCTTCGAAAATGTCTGTTGAGGCGCTTGATGAACTTTATTCTGGAATTTACCTCGCCTGCGACCGATATGGCGTTGATCTGGTTGGAGGAGATACTACTACTTCCTTAACCGGACTGCTGATATCGGTAACTGCTATCGGTGAAGCCGACCAGCAGGATCTTGTTTACCGGAATGGGGCAAAGGATACCGATTTATTATGTGTTACCGGTGATCTGGGTGGTGCATATATGGGACTGCAACTTCTTGAACGGGAGAATGAAGTATTTAAGGTGAATCCTAAAATGGTCCCTCAGTTTACTGGTTATGATTATATTCTCGAGCGACAGCTTAAGCCTGAAGCACGCAAGGATATACCACTGTTATTTAAAGAGTTGGGTATTAAGCCAACCTCAATGATCGATATCTCTGATGGGTTATCCTCCGAAATCCTCCACTTGTGTACCCAGAGTGAAGTGGGTTGTCGCCTTTATGAAGATCGTCTGCTTTACGATAATCAAACCAGAAAGATGGCTGCCGAGCTCAATATTAATCCATTAGTTGCGGCACTTAATGGAGGGGAAGATTATGAACTTCTTTTTACCCTCCCCGTTGCCGATAACGATAAAATCCGAAACCATCCCGATATCTCTGTTATTGGCTATATCACTCCGATGAACGAAGGGGTAAATCTGATCACGGCAGGTGTTGGGCAGGCAATTCCTTTGCAGGCGCAAGGGTGGAACCCACTCAAAGAGTAAAGCGCACCAAGTCATCCATTATAGAGATCCTACGTCTAAAAAATAGGATGGCTCAGATGAATATTCAATTGATTTTGCGGTTATGTACGAAAACGAACAGTCAAAGGTTCAAAACTGTACAGTTTGTGACCTCCTTTAGCTGAAAGACGAGCATATATATTAGTCTATTTCAGTTATTTAATTTAAATGGCATGACTCTTGTTGCCTCTTTAGTTGTGTTGTAGTATAAGGATAAAAAATAGGTATTTGGTGTAACCATTTGATAAATAGAACGTCTAAATCAGTTTAGATAGAGTCATAATTAAAGATATTTTAAGATTAAATAAAAAGCATAAATGATACAGATAAGTAATCTCCATAAGTCATATGTGATGGGCAATAACAGCCTTCATGTTTTAAAAGGGTTAAATCTGGATATTCAAGATGGTGAATTTGTATCGATAATGGGATCCTCCGGTTCGGGAAAATCAACCCTGTTAAATATTCTAGGGATTCTTGATGATTATGATCAGGGGAGTTATCACCTAGGGGGTAAGTTAATTCAGGGATTGAATGAGACCAAAGCAGCCTTGACGCGCAATGAGATGATCGGATTTATCTTTCAGTCATTTAATTTGATCTCCTTTAAAAATGCGATGGAGAATGTCGCATTACCTCTTTATTATCAAAAAGTGAGTCGGAAAAAGAGGAATGAAATAGCCCTTGAATACCTCGATCGATTAGGGCTCAAGGAGTGGGCACATCATTTACCCAGCGAATTATCGGGTGGTCAAAAACAACGGGTAGCCATTGCGCGTGCGTTAATCTCCCACCCACAGATTATTCTTGCCGATGAACCTACCGGGGCTCTCGATTCAGCAACCTCCTTAGAGGTAATGGATATTCTAAAGGAGATTAATGATCAGGGAAAAACGGTGATTATTGTTACTCACGAACACGATATTGCCGCTTTGACTAAAAAAATTATCCGGCTTAAAGACGGGGTGATTGAAGAGGTAATCATCAATGGAGAATTGCAGTTATTTAAAGACCGTGTGCGCACCGAATAAAATCTGAACAGATGTTTGACGTTGATGTTTGGCAGGAGATATTCTCTACCATAAAGAAAAATAAGTTACGAACATTTCTCACCGGCTTTTCTGTTGCGTGGGGAATTTTTATGCTTATGATTCTTTTAGGTTCGGGGAATGGACTTCAAAATGGGGTTAAGGAGCAATTTGCCTCTAACTCTGTAAATATTATGTGGATGTGGACTGGCAATACTTCCATGCCCTACGAAGGTTTGAAAGAGGGAAGAACGATAAAATTCAATAATGCCGATTACGCTTTTCTAAACGAGAAGAATGAAAACCTTGAACTGGTATCCTCGAGATATTACCTTCCCGGAAACATTGTTTATACCTATAAAAATGAATACGGCTCATTTGAAACCTCATCTTGTCATCCAGCTCTTAAGGAGATGGAAAAGATAATAATTACCTCAGGTCGTTTTATTAATGACTTGGATATGAATGATTTTAGAAAAGTTATTGTGATAGGTGATAATGTGCGTCTCGGGTTATTTAAAGAGGAAGATCCCATTGGAAAGTATATAAAACTAAATAATGTCCCTTTTAAAGTTATAGGTGTTACTCACGATAAAGGGAGGAATGATGAGCGTACCTCCTATATTCCGGTTTCTACTGCTCAGCGAATCTTTAATGGGGCAGACAGGGTGCACACCTTTGCGATCACAACAAAAATGGTTAATACGGTTGAGGAAGCCGATAGCATTTCAGCAAAAGTTCGCGAAGGGCTCGCAATGCGACATAAATTTAATCCAAAGGATAAGAAGGCGATGGGCTCGTTTAATATGCTCACAGAATATATCCGTACCATGAAGATATTTCAGGCGATTAAAATATTTGTTTGGATTATTGGGATTGGAACCTTGATCGCCGGAATTGTTGGGGTGAGCAATATTATGCTTATTCTGGTCAAGGAGCGAACCCGTGAGATCGGTATTCGGAAGGCGTTGGGAGCAACGCCATCATCAGTGATCGGACTAGTTCTTCTTGAGTCGATTCTGATAACTACTGTGGCCGGTTATGCCGGATTGCTGCTGGGTGTTGGCATCATGGAGGGGATTAATTATGGTCTTGAGCAGGCGCTTGCTACGGGCGGAAGCGATGGGATGTTCTTCCGGAATCCTACAGTTGATTTTACAACAGCAATCACTTCGATGGTAATTTTGGTTGTTTCAGGAGCGCTGGCGGGTTATCTTCCTGCACGCAAGGCAGCCAATGTTAAACCCATTGAAGCGTTACGTGACGAGTAGCAACGATCCTATGTGATCGTCATATATTATTATGTGGTGGCAGTAGCAACGATCCTATGTGATCGTCATATATTATTATGTGTTGGCAGTTGCAACGATCCTATGTGATC
>CAIVMQ010000009.1 GCA_903907075.1 uncultured Bacteroidia bacterium | reverse complement strand
GTTTATGATCTTGCAAAGTTTATTAGCGGCTGAATGTCTCCAGCATCTGCTGCCCTAATTGCATTGAGATATGTGGTGCGTTGGTCGCCTTGTTGTGCTAAATTTGCTGCACCCCAACTATAATGTAACTGCTTGTAAATTTTCTCAATCACGATATCTGCGATTAGTCTGCTATGCCTGCCGTTACCATTGGGAAAACAATGTATGCTTACCAAACGATGCTTAAAACGAATGGTGCATTCATCCGGGCTATACGTGTTATTGGAATACCAAAATTTTACATCATCCAGTAATGCTCTTAGCTCCGTTGGTATTTGCCATTTGTCTACGCCAATATTTTTATTTGTTTTTCTAAATTCTCCAGCCCATGCCCAAACATTGCCATACATCCGTTTGTGAACCGCTTTTAAAAATTCTTCGGTAAACACATTATCTGCTTTAAAAGAGCGGTTTAGTGACCACGATACAACTTGTTCAATATTTTGCTGCTCAAATTCATCTAATTCGCCACGGGTAGCTATAGTAGGAATAAGCAGCCCTTCTTTCTAATCTTCTTCCAGCGGTGTTTGTCCGTTGATGTAGTCTAAATCTAATCCCATAACGTTTTAGGCATTTCGGATTTGATGGTAATGGTTCGTTCGTGTATCGCTTTTTCAATGCGTTGTTTGGTATTCTCCTGGTCTTCCAACTTCATGGTGTTGCTTGTTCGCATTACGATTTGAGTGGCCAGTTCTTTAGCCTTTCTTTCAATCAATAATTCTAAAGAACCATCATTAGGCACAAAGCCGTAAACTAATTGCATATCCAATACCCTTGCTGTTTCCCGCAATGCTTTGATTGTAATAGAGCCATCTTTTTCCCTGCGTTCAATATCTTGCACACTTTGTTTGGTAATAGAAAGGCGTTTTCCAAGCTGCAACATGGTCATGCCAAATGAATTACGTATTGCCTTTATCCATCCAGTAGGTGGTGGAACAACCTTTTGCAAACTGGCGTAAGCCAGCATTTTACTGTTCAACTGCTGTATCTGTAATGTCTTTTTGCTCATAATAATAAAATTATAGTATGACTAAACAAGTGCAAATGTATGAATATAATATGACAAATAAAAGAAATAAGCAAGGCTTTAGACTTACCTAACTACTTTGGGCTGTCGTAAGTCTCCAGTGTATAATTTCAATAAAAGTAATCCGCATAGATATTGAAAGCAAGAGGCATTCAATAAATGTAGGTAACCTTATCAAATTTGAAACTAGGCAAACACTTGGTTAAACTTCACAATCCTGACTCGTTTCGTTAACCTTTGTCTAAGTACTAAACCCCAGAACTCTTCCTTTCTTTTCATTTAGTTTGATCTAGTTTTTGCAAATTTTTTGCAAAAAAAAAGGGTTTAAGAAGTTTTATCTTCTTAAACCCTTGATTCTGATGTGACCCCGGAGAGAGTCGAACCCCCAACCTTCTGATCCGTAGTCAGATGCTCTATCCATTAAGCTACGGGGCCAGTTTTTTTCGAAACATCAGTGAACGTAATTCTTGAAATCTGATGCGTCTCTATTAATCTTCGCAAAAACAGGTCAATAAATCACTTATCTCCCAATTAAGGCGACGCAAAGATAATCAGATTTCGGTTACCAAAAAATAGACCATCTTATTAATTTCTGAATTTTCTCCCTTTTAGAAAAATTATCATAGTATTACAGAGATATCTCTCAGATTGCTAACTGAATAGGGAAAAATCGAATCGACAAACCCATTTTTGACGATCTACCTTATCTTTATCCTTCAACTTTAACCTAAACTTTACCTGAAATAATCCCCAATTCAGAATTTATTGTCCTATATTTGTACCTTATCTTTATTGATTCTAAATAAGCATAGCGGTGCGTCTCTCAGAGGTTGAAGAAAACAAGCATGTTGTTATAACGAAGGTGTTGGGCCACGGTTCATTTCGTCGCCGGATCTCAGAAATGGGATTTGTTGCTGGGAAAGAAGTAACCGTACTAAAAAACGCTCCGCTATTTGACCCCGTTGAATATCAGCTTCTTGGTTATAATGTTTCATTGCGACGTGCCGAAGCTGAGCTCATTGAGGTGATCACCATGGAAGAGGCAATGAATACTGTCGCTCCAAGTTTTGATGGTATTATCGATATGGAGGTGCTTAAGATCTCTGCTCGAGAGAAAGGGAAAACAATTCAGGTGGCCCTTGCCGGAAATCCCAATTGTGGAAAAACTACGCTTTTTAATCGCGTGACTAACTCCAAGGAGCATGTGGGAAATTACACAGGCGTAACAGTAGATTCAAAGATCGCCTCTTTCCAGCATAATGGCTATACGATTAACCTGGTCGATCTTCCGGGAACTTATTCACTCACCTCGTTCTCTCCCGAAGAGTTGTATACCCGCAATTTCATTATTGAGCAGACCCCTGATATTGTGATGAACGTAATTGATGCCTCAAATCTTGAGCGCAATATGTTTCTGACTACGCAGCTAATTGATATGGATATCAAGGTAGTGGTGGCCTTAAATATGTACGATGATCTCAAGACCAGCGGTGCTAAGCTTGATGGGGAGAAGTTGGGTAAGCTGTTGGGTATCCCCATTGTTCCTACTGTTGCAAGTACGGGTGAGGGATTAGGCAAGCTTTTTGATGAAATTATAGAAGTTTACGAAGATCGTAATCCGGTCGTACGACATATTCATATTAATTACGGAGAGGAGCTGGAGCAGTCAATTCAGGCTATCCGCAAGGAGATTAAGGAAGACAAACCCATAACGGCAAAATTATCCTCTAGATATTTGGCAATACGCCTGCTCGATAAAGATCCTGCCGCATTGGAGACGTTGGTATCTTCATCGAACTATGGTCAGATTAATGCTGTAATTCAACGAGAGATTCTACGTCTGAAATCAAGGTGGAATGAGGAGAGTTCTCATTTGATTACCAATGCCAAATTTGGGTTTATTTCGGGAGCTCTACGCGAGACTTTTGTCCCGGGTGTTCAATGGCGTTATGCCATTACCGGTAAGATTGACCGGTTGATGACTCATCGGATACTGGGATTTCCAATCTTCTTATTCTTTATGTTTCTCACTTTCTTTGCAACCTTTACCTTGGGTGCCTATCCGATGGTGTGGATCAACAATCTTGTTCAGTTAATATCCAGTTTTCTTAAAGAGTCAATGGCTCCTGGTATGTTTAAAGACTTACTCACCGATGGTGTCATCAATGGTCTTGGGAGTATTATTATTTTCCTTCCCAATATTCTGATCTTATTCTTTTTCACCTCGTTAATGGAGGATACCGGATATATGGCCCGTGCCGCATTTATTATGGATAAGTTGATGCATAAAATTGGATTACACGGACGATCGTTTATTCCGATGGTTATGGGCTTTGGGTGTAATGTGCCTGCTATCATGGCCACTCGAACGATTCGCAACCGTGGTGACCGGCTACTCACGATGTTGATCATCCCGTTTATGTCGTGTTCTGCTCGACTTCCGGTCTATATTGTCTTAATATCTGCGTTCTTTAAAAGCTATCCTGCTCTGATTCTTACCAGTTTATACCTATTGGGAATTACCATGGCTATTGTGATGGCGAAGATATTAAACCGTACCCTTTTCCGCCGCAAGGAGACTCCTTTCGTGATGGAACTTCCTCCGTATCGGATGCCACTTTTGCGTAATACCCTGGTCCATATGTGGGATAAGGCAAGTCAATATTTAAAAAAAATCGGAGGTACAATTCTTGTTGCGGTGGTAATTATCTGGGCATTGGAGTATTTCCCGCGTAATACTGCAAATTCGGTTCAGTCGGTATCGATTACAAATAGTGAAGTGGGTCATGCCATGCATGTTCAATCGCAGATCGAAAGTTCATACCTTGGAACCATAGGGCATGCCATTGAACCGGTAATCTCTCCGCTAGGCTTTGACTGGCGTATGGGTATTTGCCTTTTAGCTGGTATTCCGGCTAAAGAGATTGTGGTTAGCACTATGGGTGTTCTCTATGAAACGGGTAAAAATGATCAACAGACGAAGGCGCTTTTGCCTGAAATTCTTAAGTCAGAGGTCTATTATGTAGGTCCAAAGGCTGGTCAGAAGGTTTTTAATCAGGCAGTAGCACTTGCGTTTCTTGTTTTTGTATTGCTCTATTTCCCGTGTATTGCTGTTATTGCGACGATAAAACGGGAGTCTGGGAGTTGGAAATGGGCCTTGTTTACGGTGTTTTATACCACTGCTTTTGCCTGGATCTTTTCGTTTATTACCTATCGGGTCGCTTTATTTTTTATTTAAAAGAAATAAAAAATAAAGCGAAAAAGGCCAATTGTTTTGTTGAATTTTGATTTAAAAAATATTAATATGCAAGAGATTATAACATGGGTTGTTGTTCTGGGCGCCATTACGATAACTGCATATAAAGCTGTCCAATCACTCAAATCGTTCAAGAAGAGCGATAGCAGCTGCAGTGGTTGTGGCGGAGGCTGTAGCGGATGCCCGGTAGCTCCGGCGAACAGGAAAGCCTCTATCTAAAAAGATTCAATTTTCGCGCTAAAAACACAAAGTATTTTAGTGTTTATCCTGATTTATTCGTGGTGAGTTAAGAAACGCGCTTCTCTTTTCGCGCTAAGAACTCGCGAGACTGAAATCCCTCCTTAAAATAGATAACTCTGAAAAAAATAAAAAAAAGGTACAGCGTACATCAATATTTGTAGCAACGGATTAATCGGAGTTGTTAAGAGGTACAGCGTACTGTACTATTATTTGTGCTTGAATTTTATCAAACAAGATATTACGGTCCACTGTACCTTGGTTAGGGCATATATGAATCCTTGTTCTATAAATAAAAACGGTGATCTGCGCATTTAAGATCTGAAAATCAGATATTTAAAAGTTTTTTAAGCAAAAGGCAATGAAGCCTAAAGTTTTAAATCTGTTGAAATCGCTGATCGGGAGTTTGAATACTACAGAATAGATTTGAAATATAACTTTCAATTACCGAGTGTTGCTACCATAACCGCTTTGATGGTATGCATTCTGTTTTCTGCCTGATCGAAAACGATAGAGGCCTCGCTCTCAAATACCTCATCGGTAACTTCCATCGCTTCAATGCCGAATTTGGTGTAAATCTCTTCGCCGATCTTCGTTTCCCTATTGTGGTAAGCAGGTAAGCAATGAAGAAACTTTACCTCTTTATTTCCTGCTAAGGCCATTGTGCGAGCATTTACCTGATAAGGCATAAGCTGTTTTATCCGTTCTGCCCATACGGCATCTGGTTCACCCATCGATACCCACACATCGGTATAGATAAAATCACACCCTTTTACCGCCTTGGCAAGGTCTTCGGTGATCGTGATTTTTCCCCCTTGCAGTGCTGCGATTTTTTGGCAGGTCGCCTGAAGCTCCTCTGAGGGCTGATAGGCTTTAGGTGCAGCGGCACGAAAATCGAAACCCATTTTAGCTGCCGCAACCATTAGTGAGTTGCCCATATTATTTCGGGCATCACCCAGGTAAGCTAATTTGATTTCTGAGAATGTCTTCGTGCTATGTTCCCGTATCGTGAGCAGGTCTGCAAGGATTTGTGTAGGGTGAAACTCATTAGTCAACCCGTTCCATACCGGCACACCTGCATATTTTGCTAATTCTTCTACAATAGCTTGACCATAACCACGGTACTGAATACCATCATACATCCGTCCAAGAACTCTTGCGGTATCTTTCATCGACTCTTTGATCCCAATTTGAGAACCTGTTGGCCCAAGATAAGTAACATGAGCTCCCTGGTCGTAGGCGGCTACTTCAAATGCACAGCGTGTTCGTGTAGATGCTTTTTCAAAGATCAAGGCTATGTTTCTCCCGACCAAACGTTGCTCCTCTGTTCCGGCCGACTTAGCCCATTTTAGTTCTGCCGCCAGATCAAGTAAATACTCAATTTCGCGATTGGAAAAATCGAGGAATGTTAAAAAATGCCTGGCATGAAGATTGACCGTCATAATTTTAAGATTTTAGAAACCGATAGATAATCAGCGTAATAATAAGGTGTGCAAATTTAAAGATAAATTGATCACCTCTCATATTTCATCGTTATTTTTGATCCAACTGATTTATCTTCGAGCTTTGATGCTTCGGTGATGATACTTTTTTCACCACCATGATGAATAAATGAGAGGGCAGCCTCAATTTTGGGAGCCATAGACCCTTCGCCGAAGGTTCCTGCCTCGAGGTATTTTAGGGTATCGTTGTAGTCGAGAAATTCCAGTTTCTCTTGTGTGGGTAACCCGAAGTCTTTGAAGATAAAGGGGACATCGGTAAGACAATAGAATTCATGGGCACCAACACCGTTGGCAAGCAGCGCTGATGCCAGATCTTTATCAATTACTGCATCAACGGTTCTTATCTCTTTAGTGGTATCATAAAATACAGGTATCCCACCACCACCACACGTGATCACGATATTACCTTGCCGGGCCAGATCACCGATAAGCTTAAGATTTAAAATGGATATTGGAATCGGCGAGGGTACCACACGTCTCCACCCTTGTTCATCTGGAGAACTTTGTTTAAAGATCCACCCTTTATCTTTGGTTAGTTTTGCTGCCTGTGTCTGAGTATAAGACATCCCTATTCTCTTTGTGGGTGCTGCGAATGCTTGATCTTGGGGATCTACTTCCACCATCAGTATAAGTGTGACGACATTCTTATTTATTTTATGCCGGGTTAATACATTGCGAAATATCCGCTCTATCATATATCCGATACCACCCTGCGAATCTGCAACACAAATATCCAGAGGCATGGGTGATATTCCATAAGTCTCTTCGCCAGCCTCATTTCGTAGCAGGATATTACCCACCTGAGGGCCATTGCCATGGGTTACAATTAAATCGTATCCCTGGTTGATGAGAAAGATGAGATTTTCGAGTGTTTCTGTCGTATGCTTCTCCTGCTCTTCAATGGTCCCCTTTTCGTGATCCCGAAGCAGGGCGTTACCACCCAAGGCGACGACGGCTAATTTCTTTACCATGAAATAGATTATTTAGGACTGAATGATTATTCAAAGTAACAAACATTCGAATAGGTAGATTCTGCATTTTGTCATATTTTTAAGCGACTTAACAGTGATCTTTAATTTGCAGTATTCAGATCTCCTTTACACTGGCAACTCATCGCATTCTCTCCAGATATTGTCGTGGTATTTATTGCCGATTCCCTTTTTTGGTTAAATTTGCACTGCAATTCGATCTTTTAAAATAGTTCATTTCTGTTCATATGGTCAGTATTAAGCGGGATAAATCAGATGCTCCTTCACCGAAAACGCGTAAAAGCGGCGGTCGGTTAGGGAATCTTAGTACCTGGGAGCGAATCGGCGGGGTTATCGCGATCCTGCTTGCCTTCTTCTCGTTCTATCTGTTGATCTCTTTCACCTCCTTTTTTATCACCGGAAGTGCTGATATTAGCCTGTTGGATACCCCTTTAAAAGAGCTTTTTTCCAATCCAGATTTGAAAATGGAGAATGCAGGGGGCCGATTTGGCGCTGTATTGGCCAACCTATTTATAAATAAGGGCTTTGGCGTAGCCTCGTTGGGATTTATTTACTTGTTTCTATTATTGCCTTGCGTATGGGTAAGATTGGTAAATTTTCGTTTCGTAGAAATTTTGCCTACACCCTATTTCTAATTATTTGGACTTCTGTAGCTTGTGGCTATTTCCTCTCGTCACTCTATGCTAAATCACATATTATTCCGGGTGGTAACTATGGATTTCATATCAGTCAGTTGTTGAATGTGACAATTGGTAAGGTGGGCACCTTCTTTTTGATCTTCAGCTCAATGCTGATATGTATAATCATCGCTTTTGAGGAGGCATGGCCTTTGATCAAGAGATGGATTACCTATAAGCGGTTAAAAGCAGCCAAGGAGAGTGCTGAGCTCGAGGATGTTTTTTCAATTCCACAACCACCGGTAATCGAGACAGTTGAACGCTCGTTTGCCAAAGTGGCCGTGGGCGACAATGTGGAAATTGTTTACGCAGGTACAAAAGAGAAAGAACCGTTGGAACTGGAACGCGAGGAGGTCATTCAGGAAGAGTCCGTAGAATTTATCTCACAACCGGTAATCACACCAGTAAAAAGAGTTAGTCAGGATGAAGATGGACTCTATGAAGGTGCTGATGCGGAGATGCCTGACTTTGATCCCACGCTTGAGCTTTCGCGGTATAAATTCCCTCCGATCGAATTACTCGAGGAGCGCTCATCGGGAAATCCTCAGGTGTCAGACGATGAATTGATAGCCAATAAAAACAAGATTCTACAGACACTCAAGAACTATAATATTGACATTATAAAAATCAAGGCTACCACCGGCCCAACGATAACCTTATATGAGATTGTTCCGGCTCCGGGAGTTCGGATCTCCAAGATAAAAAATCTTGAAGACGATATTGCCCTGAGCCTTGCTGCCCTTGGTATCCGTATTATCGCGCCAATACCCGGAAAGGGGACCGTTGGTATTGAAGTGCCAAATAGCAAGCCCGAGATCGTTTCAATGCGTTCGTTGATCTCGTCTAAAGTATTTCAAGAGAGTGACTACGAGCTTCCACTGGCTCTGGGAAAGACAATATCGAATGAGACTTTTGTTGTCGACCTGACCAAGATGCCCCATATTCTTGTTGCCGGTGCTACAGGTCAGGGTAAGTCGGTAGGACTCAATGCGATTATCTCATCACTACTTTATAAGAAACATCCGGCACAATTAAAGTTTGTCTTTATCGATCCTAAGAAAGTTGAATTAAATCTCTACTCTATCATAGAGAAACATTTTTTAGCTAAGATGGAGGGCGAAGTTGATCCTATAATTACCGATGTACAGAGGGTTAAGAACACCCTGAATTCGTTAAATCACGAGATGGATATGCGCTATGACCTGCTTAAGAAAGCACATGGACGTAATATCAAGGAGTATAACGAGAAATTTATTGCCCGCAGATTAAATCCGTTAAACGGTCACCGTTATCTCCCATATATCGTGGTTGTTATTGACGAGTTTGCCGATCTGATCATGACTGCCGGGAAAGAGATTGAATTGCCTATCGCCCGTATTGCTCAGCTTGCACGTGCCGTAGGTATTCACATGGTAATAGCTACCCAGCGACCCTCGATCAATATCATAACAGGTGTTATAAAAGCAAATTTCCCCGCTCGTATTGCCTTCAAAGTGGCTTCGATGGTCGACTCGCGAACTATTCTCGATACCCCGGGAGCTAACCAGCTGATCGGTAAAGGGGATATGTTGGTTTCGACAGGCAATTCTCTAATCAGGGTTCAATGTGCGTTTGTAGATACCCCTGAGGTGGAGTCTATTGCAAAATATATAAGTCAACAGCCTTCCTATCCAAGTGCATACCTGTTACCAGAGTGTCACGACGAAACTTCCGGCGAGTCAGATATGATTGACCTTAAGAATAGGGATGAATTTTTTGATGAGGCAGCACGCATCATCGTAATGAACCAGTCAGGCTCAACCTCTGCAATTCAACGTAAGTTCTCTATCGGCTATAACCGGGCAGGTCGAATCATGGATCAGCTTGAGGCCGCAGGAATAGTAGGTCAAAATGAAGGGAGCAAGGCACGACAGGTATTAATACAGGACGAATATGCTTTGGAACAGTTATTGCGTGGATTGAATCAGTGATTTGAATTTAAATTGATATACAAAAAGATGAAATCTATTTTATTCGTGAGTTTTTTAATCCTTTCAGGTACAACAATCTTTGCCCAGCAGGATATCAAAGCAAAAGAGATACTCGATAAACTTTCTCAAATAAATAAAGGTTATAAGACCATTCAAATAGATTTCTCATTTACCCTAGAGAATAAGTCGGGGAGTGTCACTGAGACTAACGAAGGAAATGTCGCATTAAAGGGAAAGAGCTATCGTCTTCATATGCCTGCTATGGGAATGGAAGTATTCTCTGACGGAGCTAGTACATGGAGCTATCTTACGCAATCTAATGAAGTAAATATCTCAACCGTTGATGCCGATAGTGAGGAGACACTAAATCCTGCTAATATTTTCACCGTCTACGAGAAGGGATTTAAATATACCTACATCGGTGAAGAGACTTTGGCGGGCAAAGCAGTTCAAGTGATTGACCTATTCCCATTAGAGAAAGGAAAAGAGTTCACGAAGGTACGACTAAGCATTGATAAAGTGAAAACCCAAATTGTATTGGCAAAAACCTTTAATAAAGATGGTAATTCATATACTCTTGCAATGAAAAATATGAAAACGGACCAGAATTTAACCGATGACTTTTTTAAGTTTGAAGTGGCAAAATATCCCAAGGTTGAGATCAATGATATGAGATAGTGAGAGTCGGATTTTTCTCGATCTTGGTGTACCAATCCGAACAAGATTTAAATCATACAAGGATTCTACTTAGTTGATCCAGATGATCTCTGAAGCATATTCACCGGTCATCTCTTTCACTTCAATTCCTTTCTCCATAAGTTTGGCACCGCTCATTTTCGTGTTTTGTGAGGCCCGGTCCTCAAAAGTGAGCTGGTAAGTTGCGTTGCTGTTGAGCCCTTTTAGTTTGATAATTTTTGAATCCGGGGCATCTTTAGAGGGTTTGAAGATCAATACCGATCCTTTCCCTAAGGAGGTGTTAAAATATTCTATTCCATCCCAGTTAACTCCATCCGGTATAGGAAGAATATGGTAGACATCGGCAGCCACATCGCCCACTTTTAGACCCCTTAAAATAGGTCGTTGCTTTGCTTTGTAGATTGGCCAGTGTTTTTTAACCCCCTCAATCTGGTTGGGAGTATAGACACACCAATTGGTTGCCATATTCGCACCCATAAAGCCGGTACGCAAAATATAGCTTACCCATGCTGGTGAATCATTTATAATGCCACCATTCGGGCTATATCCTGCATTATTAGGAACTTCGCCATGCGGACCAAGATTCATTCCAATATCTGTTTTAATCTGTAACGGATTAATCATATAGGAACAGGAGTAGAACGATTCACGATGATAGTTTGGTCCTCCAGAATCTTCGTTGGTAAATACAGAGATCCGTTGAAGGGTGGTGAAATCTTTTAGTAATCCACCATTTCCGCAATGTTCGTAACGAAAATTAGGCCGTTCATGGATCATATAATCAAGGATTTCAAGCAGTCCTTCGTGGCTACGGTAATTAAATTTGGCTTCAAGCACCATATCGCTTCTCCAATAGTCGTAATGGTAATTATCATATCTGGTTAACAGCGCCTTTTTCTCCTTTTCCCTGCCGATGGTGGTTGCGATATCGTTCCATTCAAAGGTGAAATTCATGTAAAGGGAGAGCTTTTGGTTGTTCTGGTGCACGATATCACCGGCTCTCATCCCATTGGGCCATTTTATCGAATCAGGCTTCCAGAAAGCAAACCGTTTAAAGTTTCCCTTCGTCCAGTCTGCGCCTGCACCTTCTAACCAGTCGATGTCTATTTTACCTAATTCGGCACCCCATTGTGCCACGGGATATTTTTTGTAATATTCGGCAAGCTGTAATTCATTACCCGGAATACAGTATTCTATGAGCGGTTCACCTGGATTATTCTTGAGTGTTGGGGTGATCTTATAATTCCAAAACCACCTTTTCATCTTATTGCTTCCATCATCGGTATCTCCACTATAGGTTCCAAAGAATATCGCAGGGACCTTAAATATAGAGCCACTCTCCTTGGTAACCGATTGGGTATTCCATAGGTGTGATTGGTAATTTATCACGAATGGGTTCTCTTTGGTTGTATTTTTAAATGTTCCAAAACTCCATTCATAACCAATATAAAGTCCATGCTTCGAGGCAACATCGAAGATTTGAAATGGCAAATGGCTGTTTATCCCTTCCGGTGAATCGCCATTCCCATCATTGGAAAGGTAATAGCTGATAGTATCATAAGGGGTTATTAGATCCGAATTTACAATTGGAATATCCGTTTTATCACGTCTTCCCAGATACCTTCCTTTGTTAAACCGCCAGAGCGAAACAGCGCCATCGGCGGTGAAATTAAGGTTAGCCGAGATAATATCTGAATTTTGAAAAGTGATGCTATCGGCTGTACTATTAGTTATCGAGACAGAATTTTCTATTGGGCCGACTCCTGGCTTAGCCTCCCATACCGACTCTAGCGTCAATGCAGGTTCTGTACTACTAAAATGGAGAACAAGTTTGGTTCCATGAGATTTGTCAACGGTGGCTTTCTTGTAATTCCAGTTGGGTTTATACGAGTTCGTGCCAATCAGTACCTTTTCTGGCAAGGGCATTTCTGAGCAGCCTTGAACCCAATTCCAGCCATTTTCAGTATTGGATAAGTTATAAATCGCCGGGCGATTATTTGATATTCCAATGGTTATATGGGTATCCTGGGTTTTGAGTTCCCAGTTTGAAGATAGCACCTTTGGCTTAGCAATGGTTTGTTGTATCGAGAGACTGACTAGCAGAAATAAGAGATGTAGTTTCATCGGTATCGTTTTGTTTTTGGTTATTCAGATCACACGATAATTCCTTTAAAAAAAGGCTTTCTCAAAAGGATGATGAGAAAGTCAATGAACTAAACCTGAAGGAAGAGAATTTCGAAGAATTTTGATCTGCAAGGTGAATTTAGGTACTTAATTATCTTCTTCCGCGTTGACCATATTTATTCTGAAGTGTATAGGCATATCCAAAATTAAAAACTCCTGCTCCGGTATAGTTTTTGCCGTTTGCAGTCCCTTTCTGAATGGATAAGAATCCATAATTGGCCCCACCTTCAATAAATAATGCGTGGCGTTTGTCTATGCTATATGAAATACCGACAAAACCTTCAACACCGGCATTAAAGGTGTACAGCTGGTTTTTAATACTTATTGATGAATTAAATATTGTTGGTTCAGAAATTGGAACTGTTCCGTCTGGATTCATAAAAATACGACTTGTGCCACTGGATACTTGTTTTGCATTAAGGAGCAGGCCAGCAAAAGGGCCAAGTGCTACATATATTCTAATAGGGCTTTTTTTATTTAATCGCCAGTTATACTTAGCAAGTAAGGGTACTAAAAGATAATTTAATTTAGCCTCATTTTTAATATTTGCATAAAGATAGGTTGGCGGAGGGATAGGGTTTGGCAACGCTTGTAATCCATTTTTGAGACCACCTTGTGATGAATATTCGAGACCTACGGTTACGGCGAATTTTTTGTTTACATGATACTCTCCATATATTCCACCATCATTTGCTAATCGAGATGAATAGCCTGTGTTTAAAGGGTTATCGGTGCTTCCGCCAGTGAGATTTGGAATGCTGAAACCCCCTTTGGCGCCGATCGTAATTTTCTGGGCAAAGGTGTGTTCACCAAGGACAAGCAGAGAGGCAAATAGGGTTAAAAATAGGTGGTTTTTCATCTGTTTATTAAGTTAAGAGATTACTTAAATTTTGGTGTTAGTTTTGAAAAGCTAAAATTTTGGTATTCGAATTTTGCAGGCATGGTTAAACTTTTTCACCTCTAAAAAGGTACAGAGTCGAAGACAATACTTTTCCTAATCAGGATGAACTGTTCTGGTTCTTTCTAGCTGTTGCATTTTGCATAACAAATATAATGAATCATTTTTAAAGCTCACTATTGATTTCTATCGAATTGGGTGTGATAAGGATGATTCATAATATTTCAAAGGTGTTCGGTGCTTATTTGCAAAAACAATAGTTTATTAGCTTAAATTAAATTTCTGTTGAATTTCTTTTACTGCTTAATTTATCATTGGTCATACGTTCAACCGAAGCGATTTCAATAAAGGAAGTCCCGCCGCCAACACCGAAATTTCCTCCTACATAAACCACCGTATCGTATTCGGTTATCTTACCGCGTGCTTTAAGATCGAGTAGAGAAGATTCAACGAGTTTATGTTTATTTTTCTTTGAGATAATCAAACTGGAATGCACCCCATAGGACAGCGCTAATTCGCGCATTACTCTTCCGCTATGGCATTTTGCATATACCGGGCGCGGGCTCCTGAAGGCTGAGATATAACGAGCAATCTTACCCGTAAGGGTGTCAGTAACGATAGCAGCAACTTTTAATTCATTTGCTGCCATCACAGCTGCTTCGGCCAAAAATGCAGAGACTTCATTATCAAGACGAGGTACCGGAACATCGTTGCGCCGGTCTTTGCTGCCCTCAATCTCGATAGCCACACGGGTCATCAGCTTAACCGATTCAATGGGATATTGCCCATAAGCTGTTTCACCTGAAAGCATGATCGCATCTGTACGGTCGAAGATGGCATTCGCTACATCACTAACTTCAGCCCGTGTGGGCCGGGGATTGCTAATCATTGAGTGAAGCATTTGAGTGGCAATGATTACCGGCTTTTTCTGTTTTATACATTTCCGAATCAACAAGCGTTGAATACCGGGGATTTTTTCGGTCGGAATCTCTATGCCCAGGTCACCGCGGGCAACCATTATACCGTATGAGCAATCCAAGATCTCATCAATATTGGCAACTCCTTCGGTATTTTCAATCTTGGCAATTATTTTTATGAGACTTTTTTTAGAATCCAGGATTGACTGTACGGCATTAACATCCTCTCTATCACGGACAAAAGAGTGAGCAACAAAGTCTAGATTATTATCAGCAGCCCATTCAATAAACATCTTGTCTTTTTCGGTAATCGGAGGCAATGAGAAGGAGATGCTCGGTACATTGATGCTCTTTTTGTTTTTTATCTCCCCGTCATTACAGACAGTTGCAACGAGCATCCCTTTCGATTTGCCGGTAATTTTCAGTTCCAATTCACCATCATCAATAAGCATAGAAGTTCCAATGGGTATTGCCTCTGCAAATTGATCATAATCGACAATCAGCATGTTCTCGGTTGATTCTTCATCGCCCCCTTTTACAAAGATTACATCTCCGGTTTTAACACTTATTGGATTGGTAATATTTTTAGTCCTTATTTCAGGACCCTTGGTGTCAAGAAGAATAGCTATGGAATCTGAAACGATTCGTACATTTTTAATAATTTTCAGAGCTGTCTCTGGGGTTTGATGGGCAGTATTGATTCTGACAACATTCATCCCTGCGTCAAATAACTCTTGTAAGAACTCAGGCTCACAATGTTTATCTGAGATGGTCGCTACAATCTTAGTATGCTTTACAGTATTCATATTTTAAACCGATTTTTTTTGAACAATGAAATTTATAGTTGAGGAGCAAGGAAGCTCTCAACGCCAAGTCTGTATGAGTCGAGTCCGAAACCCATAATGCTCCCCTTACATACAGCTCCGATAAGTGAATCATGTCTGAATTGTTCTCTGGTAAGGATATTGGAGATGTGGATCTCTACCACAGGGGAGGTGATTGCCGAAATGGCATCACGAATCGCAACTGAAGTATGCGTATAACCACCTGCATTTAATAAAATACCATCTGCAGAAAATCCAACTTTGTGAAGATAATTTATGATCTCTCCTTCAATATTTGATTGAAAATAGTCGAATTCCAGACTCGGAAAATGGGCCATTATCTTGGTATAATATTCTGTGAATGAGGCATTTCCGTAAATGCTCTTCTCTCTGACCCCCAAGAGATTTAAATTTGGGCCATTTATAATAATAATTTTCATTAATGTAAAATATTGTGTATATTTACTAAGGTGCAATTTGCAAAAAAATGAGTGAACTTTTATGCAATTGTATTTGTTCTTTGAATAAATTTTTTTGTGTGCATTGTTTCATCATGATAAAAAAGCAAAATTATGAATTGGCTGGAAAGTAAGAAAGGGTATGAAACATTTCTGAGGATTGAGAAATCACTCTCTTTAAACTCAGTAAGTGCTTATTTTAATGACATCAATAAACTTATTTTATTTATTGATGTGCATTATCCGGATCTAACACCTTCTACGGTTAAGTTGGCACAATTAAGGAAATTCGTGGAGTGGATGTCTCAAAATGGAATTAGTCCACGGACACAAGCACGAACAATATCCGGTATTAAATCTTTCTATAAATTTCTCCTTATCGAAGAGGCGGTTGAGAACGATCCAACCACACTGCTCGAGTCTCCTCGCATCGGCAGAAAGTTGCCGGAAGTCCTTACAGATGATGAGATCAACCGGTTGATTGATGCGATTAATATCTCTAAAGCTGAAGGACTGCGCAATAAGGCAATCCTTGAGACCCTCTATAGTTGCGGTCTTCGGGTGTCTGAGTTGGTCGATCTAAAACTCTCAAACCTCCATTTCGAACAAGAATTTATCCGTATTGCGGGAAAAGGGGAGCGGGAGCGTTTAGTGCCAATCAGCAAAAAGGCGATCGAGGATATCAAAAAATACCTTATTAATTCCCGTAAAAAATTAGTTATTGAAAAGGGTAACGAGAATATCGTTTTCTTAAATAGAAGAGGGAAAAAATTGAGTCGCGTTATGATCTTTACGATTATCAAAAACCTCGCAGAGAAGATCAAACTTGAAAAAAATATTAGTCCCCATACCTTTAGGCATTCCTTTGCCTCTGCTCTCGTTCAAGGTGGCGCAGACCTTCGAACCGTCCAGGAGATGCTTGGTCACGAATCAATTTTAACGACCGAGATCTATGCCCATCTCGATAAAGAGTATCTAAAAGACACGGTTAATAAATTCCATCCTCGCTCCTGAGTTTTTTTGATGATATTAATTCACTGAATTGGATGGGGCAATAACTGAATAGTTGTTGCCCCATTTTTTGTGAAAGTATGATACACAACCAATATTAGATTTGATTACCAGTCTATCTTCTGATCTGTTTTCAATCTAATCCATCCCGATTAGTGAATCCCAAATGATAAACGTTAAGCCGTACTTAATTCAGTAAGCCTATGGGATTTAAATTAATTGGATTATATTTTAATGCTTTTATTCGAGCAAGGAAAACTGAATTTGCAGAGTTCTTTAAATAAGTTTATTGATAGAAAGAATTAGGCGAAAAAGAGAGATGTTCAACTAGCTTTTAAGTGATCTTTCCAAAAAGGTCGGGATAAGTGCCAGTGCATTATAGCAAATCGAAAATTCACAAGCTTTTCTATCTGCAGTTACCTTAAATTCTATTACCAACAGTTTGTATTATTCTGTAGGTGAGCTAATTGGTGAACACGAGTCGTTAACGAAAAATTCATTCATTAATTCTGGTGATATTAACTTTGTAAAAGTTAATTCGAGTGGAACAAGTCTGTTCCTTTTGTCTCACCATGAAAATAGCAAGCAAATGGAACCTTACATGCTAAAGTTTATAAAGAAATTAGACGCCTCGGAGATCATGTATCCCCATCTTGGACAAGATTTTATTTATGTGCTGGAAGGGAAGCTTATGGTTACGTTAGATAATTCACAATCAATATATATTGAAATGGGGGATAATTACTATTTTAATTCAAAGATTCCGCATGCATTAAAAAATATACCTAATTCGTTGGCAAAGATGCTGTAAGTGGTTACACCGCCTAATAGATGGCTCAGTGCAGGTTAAGTCTGAGTAAATGTCAATTCATTGTTAATTTTTGACCTGTCCAGCTACGTATATGATCATATTTAGTATAAATTAATAACTTTGTAGTTAAGCATCAATTAAATAAAACGACACTTAATGGATAAACAAGCAACTGACCTAAACGAGGCCATTCAAAAGCTGAATACGAATGTTCTGGAAGTATTGAGTGAGCGAGGGAAAAACATCTTTTTCCCAAAGCTCGGAATTTTATCACAATCGGCCCAAGCCAAAGGGAAAAATATAAATGCAACCATTGGCGAGGCTATTGAAGACGATGGATCTTCAATGCACCTCTCTGAGTTTGATAAACTGATTAACTTGCCCTTAGGATCGGTTTACCCTTATGCTCCGAGTTTTGGAAAGAAAGAGTTGCGCGATTATTGGAAAGAGTCTATTTATCGAAAAAACCCCTCGCTGGGTAGTACTCCTATAAGTATTCCCATCGTAACGAGTGGCTTAACTCATGGGATAAGTATTGCTAGTTATATGTTTGTTGATGAGGGTGATACAGTTATTATTCCGGATCTATTTTGGGAGAATTACTCCTTGATATTCGAAAATGCTTTCAAAGGTAAGGTTGTTACCTTCCCATTGTTTAAGAATGGCGGGTTTAATGTAGATGGCTTCTCTGACACATTGGATTCGATCAAGGGAAAGATCGTTTTGATGTTGAATTTCCCTAATAATCCTACAGGATACACCCCCCTTATTTCTGAAATCGGGCTTATTGTAAATGCAATTCAGAAACAAGCTGATAAGGGTAAAAATATTGTTGCAATTATTGATGACGCCTATTTTGGGTTAGTCTACGAACAAGGTGTTTACACCGAATCGATTTTCAATCAGTTGTCTACATTAAGCGAAAAAGTACTTGCCGTAAAATTGGACGGTCCTACGAAGGAAGATTACGTTTGGGGCTTCAGAGTTGGATTTATTACCTACGGTATAAAAAATGGAACTGCTGAGCTTTATGATGCAATGGAGAATAAAACTGCAGGTGCGGTAAGGGGTAATATTTCGAATGTGAGTAATCTTTCTCAATCGTTATTATATAGTGCTTATTTTTCTCCTCAATATGAAGCGGATAAAAAGGAGAAATACGACACGCTTAATGCAAGATATCAGGCTATTATCAAAGCCCTTTCTGATACGAAGTATTCCGAGTATTTTAATGCTCTTCCATTTAACTCCGGATATTTTATGTGTATCGAATTGAATAATACGTTAAAAGCTGAGGCTATCCGAAAGCTATTACTCGAAAATTACAGTACCGGGGTTATCGTCTTTGGCAACTTAATCAGGTTAGCCTTCTCGGCTGTTCCGGAATCTAAGATCCCGGCATTGGTAGAGAATATCTACTTGGCTTGCGCTGAGTTTAAGAATCAAAACTAAATTATCGAACAAAGGTTATTTGAACTTTTTACAATTAATCTTTAATACAAAAGTTATATGACTAGTAATCAAAAATTAATTAATTGGGTTAACGAATGGGCTGTATTATGTGAGCCTGAAAACGTTTATTGGTGTGATGGTACAGAAGAGGAGAATACACGTCTTCTCACTGAAATGGTAGGAACCGGCATGGCCGTTAAGCTCGATGAGAAGAAACGTCCGGGGAGCTATTATTTCCAGTCAGACCCAAGTGATGTCGCTCGTGTTGAGAATAGGACATATATCTGTTCTGCCAAAGAGGTTGATGCAGGTCCTACCAATAATTGGGCTGATCCTGTTGAGATGAAAGCGATCTTAAAAGGGTTATTCAAAGGATCGATGAAAGGTCGGACTATGTATGTGATTCCATTTAGTATGGGTCCTTTAGGTTCTGATATTGCTCATATCGGCATCGAACTTACAGATTCTCCTTATGTTGTTGTAAACATGAAAGTTATGACCCGTATGGGCAAGGCTGTTCTGGATGTTCTGGGTAATGGCGAATTTGTCCCTTGTATTCATTCAGTTGGTTCACCTCTTGAGGCTGGTCAAAAGGATTCAAAATGGCCTTGTGCTCCAATTGAGAAAAAATATATTACCCATTTCCCGGAAACCAATGAGATTATCTCTTATGGTAGTGGTTATGGAGGTAATGCCTTACTTGGAAAGAAGAGTTTTGCCCTTCGGATCGCCTCTATTATGGCAAAGAAACAAGGATGGCTTGCTGAGCATATGCTTGTAATGGGAATCACAAGTCCACAAGGGGTTAAGAAATATATTGCTGCTGCATTCCCAAGTGCATGCGGGAAAACAAACCTAGCAATGCTTGTGCCCAATATACCGGGATGGAAAGTTGAAACTGTAGGTGACGATATCGCATGGATGAAATTCGGTGCCGATGGTCAGCTATATGCCATTAACCCTGAAGCTGGTTTCTTTGGTGTAGCTCCGTTTACCTCTATGGATACTAATCCAAATGCAATGCTTTCTGCAAGGGCAAATACCATCTTTACAAATACGGGTCTTACTCCTGATAATGATGTCTGGTGGGAAGGTATTGGTTACGATGCTCCTGCTGGAACGATCACCTGGACAAACGAAGTTTATGATGCAGCCAGTGGAAAACCGGCCGCTCATCCAAACGCCCGTTTTAGTGCTCCGGCATTCCAATGCCCTGCGATTGACAAGGATTGGGAAAACCCGGCAGGAGTTCCAATTTCGGCAATCCTCTTTGGCGGACGTCGTCCCGGAACAGTGCCATTAGTTTACCAGTCGTTTGATTGGAACCATGGTGTTTTTATGGGTTCAATTGTAGGCTCTGAAGTTACTGCAGCTGCTATTGGATTAAAAGCAGGAGTACGCCGTGATCCATTTGCAATGTTGCCATTTTGTGGTTACAATATGGGTGACTATTTTGGCCATTGGGTCAACATTGGAAATGTAGCTCCTGATAAGGCTATGCTTCCGAAAATTTTCAATGTCAACTGGTTCCGTAAAAGTGCCGATGGGAAATTCTTATGGCCGGGATATGGAGATAACATCCGCGTATTACAATGGGTTTTCGAACGTGTTGAAGGTAAAGCCTCAGCTGTAGAAACTGCTATTGGGTATGTTCCACAAGTGGGATCAATCAATACCT
This sequence comes from uncultured Bacteroidia bacterium, assembly GCA_903907075.1. GTDB lineage: Bacteria > Bacteroidota > Bacteroidia > Bacteroidales > Prolixibacteraceae > JAAFHB01. Next base: position 97,170 of record CAIVMQ010000009.1, on the reverse strand, counting down.
CAGGACTTCAAGGTGTTGAGGAAAATATGGCTGAGTTACTTGCTGTAGATAAGAATCAGTGGAAAGATGAACTTGATCTGGTTAGAGAACAATATGCTACCTTTGGATCACGTCTTCCTGAAGAACTTGCAAAACAGATTGTTGCCATCGAAGCTCGCTTTGAAAAGTAAGTTTAAATAATCGCAATATAAAATAACCGCTCCTACATTGGGGCGGTTTTTTTTATCATTATAAGGGTTAATTTTGCACATACCATTGATCCAAAAAATGAATCTATTTCGCAGTTGGAAAACGAAGTATCCTCTTAATGAGTATCTGGTACTGGTTTACCGGTTCGTTCTCCTTATGCTGCTCTATTCTTTAGGGCGGATACTCTTTTTTGTGTTTAATAAATCGATGTTCCCAAATGTCGATATCTCCTCTTTTCTCCGCATTATGCGCGGAGGTGTTATGTTTGACACTAGCGCTATTCTATTCTTAAATGCAATATATTTCTTATTGTTTCTCCTCCCTTTCCCCTTTAAGTTTGGAGAACGCTATCAACGAACACTCAAATGGGTGTATATGTGTATTAACAGTGTTGGATTGGCATTTAATTATATCGATATAATTTACTACCCTTTTATACTGAAAAGAACCACTGCCAGCACGTTTGATATTGTAAGTAATGATGCGGGTAATTTCAGACTTATTTTCCGGTTCTTTTACGACTTCTGGTACATTGCATTAATATGGCTAATCACATTATTTTTGCTTGCACGTCTTTATTCATTATTTACTCCTACCCCAGTTATAAAAACTGGAGGAAGATTGAAATATATTGTATCGTCTTTCGTGGGTTTGATTTTGGTGTCGGGTTTTAGTGTAATTGGTATGCGTGGTGGTTATATGGAGAGTACCAGACCTATTAGTCTTAATAACGCCGGTAAATATGTTAATTCGACAGAAGAGATGTCATTGGTGCAGAATACCCCATTCTGTATCCTAAAGACTATTGGCAATAAAGCATTTGAAATAAGACATTATTTTAATTCTGAAGATGAGTTAGATAAAATATACACACCGGTGCGTATTCCACAACCTATTGAACCGCTGAAACATGATAATGTGGTTGTAATTATCCTTGAGAGTTTTAGCCGGGAATTTATAGGTTCTTTAAATAAAGATCTCGATAACGGAAATTATAAGGGGTACACTCCATTTATAGATTCTCTGATAAGCAAGAGTTATGTATTTACAAATGCTTTCGCCAATGGCCGTAAATCGATCGATGCCATCCCATCGGTTACCGCAAGTATTCCGGCATTAGTTGTCCCTTATGTGATCTCCGAGCGCTCGGGCAACCGGATCAATAGCCTTGCTGGAATATTAGGGAAGGAGGGATATCAGACTGCCTTTTTTCATGGTGCACCCAATGGCTCTATGGGGTTTGATGCCTTTGCTAAGATTGCAGGATTTGACCGGTATGTTGGAAAGGATGAATTTGGTGATGATAATGGCTTTGATGGTATCTGGGGGATATGGGATGAGCCATTCTTCCAATTCTTCGCTAATCAGATGAACCAGATGAAGGAACCGTTCTTTACAACGATATTCTCCGTCTCGTCTCATCACCCCTTTAAGGTTCCCGAAAAATATGTGGCTGAGTATCCCGAGGAGCATATTCCACTTCAGAAATGCATCCGTTATACCGATCATGCTCTAAAAGAGTTTTTCGATAAAGCTTCCAAGATGCCTTGGTATAAAAATACCCTCTTTGTAATAACCTCAGATCACTGCTCAGAGGCCTATTTTAAAGAGTATAAAACGTTGGTTAATTATTTTGCGGCTCCATTAATCTTTTTCAAAGGCGATGGAAGTCTGATCGGGAAAGATGAGTCGTTAGCTCAACAGATCGATATTATGCCAACAGTATTGGGCTATCTGAACTATCCAAAGCCCTATGTCGCATTTGGTAATAATCTCTTTAACCCTCTGTCGCCGAGATTTGTAATCAACTATATTGAAAATTCATACCAGTTTCTTTCTGGTGATCTTGCTTATTATTTTACAGACAATGAGTTGACCGCTATTTATAATCGTAAGAAAGATCCATTTTTGCTCGAAAATCTGTTGTTAAAAACAAGTTCCGATGAAAAACAGCTTCTATTTAAAGCAGTAGTTCAGCAGTTTAATAATCGGATGGTTCAAAATCACTTGGTCGTGGATTCTAACTAAGGTTTAACTATTTTTTTAGCAAAAGAAATCCTATACTTTTAGTGCCTCTTTGTTCGGTTGTGATAGCTTATATGCTTAATGAAATCCGCACGTAGTAATTGATAATTACCATTTTAAATTCTTTCTGGTTTTTTATTCATAGCATTCTTTCTGCTATTTATAGTACGGATAATCTATTTGTAACTTATCTTTTCTACTTTTGTGGCTAAATATTTTATAGGATGATCATTAGAAAAAAATTCCGGTTCGAAGGGGCCCATATTGTACGCAACTGTACTTCCCCGCGTTGCCGCGAAAACATACATGGCCACTCCTATGAGGTCGAGGTTTTTCTAAAGTCCGATCATCTGGATAACGGTTTTATGGTGATGGATTTTGTTTTACTCCATAATGTAGCCGAATTCATTCATAGTTTTGATCATGCTTTCACATTGTGGGATCAAGAGGCGCAAGAGGTAAAAGATGCAATTTATTGTATCAATGCTCGGGTAGTGGAGATTCCAGTCTCCCCATCTGCCGAAGGGTATGCACTGCTTCTATATGCCGTTATTAACCAAATTATCTCCAATGCTTTGTTAACTAATGGAGAGCGCAATGTGAAACTCCATGCTGTTCGGGTTCACGAAACTAAGACGGGCTATGCAGAGGCATCCACAGACGACTTAGCTCTTTTCCTATTCCGTTTTGATCAAGTTAAATTCAACTCAGGGATAACCGCAGAATGGAAGGACAAAAGCTGGTGGAATCAAATTCTTGTGCAAGAATAACGGTCCAACAAATCGATACAACTCCTTCTGAATATTCATTTTAACACTATTTTGGTTTGATCTGATCTAACATATTCAGAATAGCACGCCAAAAGTTAACAATCTATAAAATCCGTCGGCCGTTAAATAAAAGAATTATTTTTGCACATGTAAACTATTTTTGTGCAAGAAAAATTATTTTGAGAGATACTACCCGTCATACGATTCTTAGCGTAGCCAGATTAGTATTTGCCATTAGAGGGCAAAGTAATACTACGATGGAGCATGTTGCTAAAGCTTCTGGTTTTGGCAGAAGAACAATCTACACTTACTTTAAAACTCGGGATGAACTTTATCATGAAGTGATTCAAAATGAGGTTGACAAAATTCTAAAAGCGCTCACCAAAGTCACCCAATTGAAAATTGCACCCGACAAAAAACTTGCCAGATTTATGGGCACCCATATGAAGGCTGTGGAGAACTTAATCCGAAAAGATAGACTCTTACGAACTGAGTTTCTTGCCAGGAGTGAAAAAATTGAACACTATAGAAGGGTTATTGATTTGCATGAAAAAGAATGCCTTGCTTTAATCTTTGAACAAGGAACCCAATTGGGATTATTTTCATTAGAAAATTATCATACCACTGCACTTTTGGCCTTAACAACTCTAAAAGGACTAGAAACACAGTTTATTCTTGACAACTTCGGAAAGCCAAGTCGCGAAACATTAGAGCTGTGGCAGAAAATTCTGCTTCAAGGAATTAAAGCTTCGGCTTAACATAAAAAAGACTTTTAATTATGAGAATGTTTATCAATACCATATCGCATTACGTCCCTGAACTCCGTGTTCCTAATCAACATTTTAAAGATCTAAATGGATTAGACGATGAATGGATCTTTGATAGGACAGGAATACGTACCCGTTCGAAAGCGGCCCCTGACGAGAATGCCAATACGATGGCTGTTGAGGCTGTATCCCGCGCCCTTAAATCATTGCCTTTCGATATCAAAGAGGTTGATTTAATTATCGGAGCCTCCTATACTCCATACGACACAGTTGCCACTATTGGCCACACTGTACAACGAGAATTTGGTATTCCTGAAGCTCAGGTAATTTATATTTCTTCTGCTTGCTCATCATTGGTAAATGCACTCGAGATCGTGGAAGGCTATTTTGCAATTGGGAAAGCTACTCGCGCACTGGTTATTGCCTCAGAGCATAATTCAATGTACAGTGATGACACCTGCGAGAAGAGTGGTCACCTATGGGGGGACGGTGCAACTGCACTTTTTATTTCGGATGAAGCTATAGGCTCAAAACCGGGCGAAATACTCAATATCTTTACCCGTGGGCTGGGTCATATCGGAAAAGGGACAGAAGCTGTTTATCTGCGCCCTACAGAAGGGGGTCTTATAATGCCAGATGGAAGGGATGTTTTTATGCACGCCTGTAATTTTATGCGTGTAGCTCTTGAAACAACACTCAACAATTGCAGTCTCACGGTTGATGACCTCGATTTTATTATTCCACACCAGGCGAATCACCGAATTATTGCCAACCTTATTAAGCAGCTAAATATTCAGCCTAAAAAGGTGTTTACCAATATTGAGCAACTGGGTAATACCGGGTGCGCAAGTACGGGGATCTGCCTCTCCCAGAATATTGATGCAATACCTAGTGATTCCTTAGTGGGAATTACCGTATTTGGTGGGGGCTATTCTGCAGGGGCATTGCTTGTGAGATTCTAAAATTTGTGTAGTTTCGTATTCAATAACTAGAATTAAAACTAAATGTTGAATATGAACCGTAGACAAATGATTGGAAGTGTAACTGGTGTAGCTGCCGCTGCAGCAGCAGGGATGCCTGCCTCGAATGTATTTGCAGCCTCTGCAACAAGCAATACAAAACTTAAAGGGAATATTCGCCATTCGGTAAGCCAGTGGTGCTATGGCGATATCGCTTTGGATGACTTAGCTAAAGCATGCGCCGAGATGGGACTCGAATCGGTGGAGCTATTGTGGGAGAAAGATTGGGCCGTAGTTAAAAAGTATGGACTAAAATGTGCAGTTGGTTATGCCACCGATTATGGGATTCCAAAGGGATTTAATAGGATCTCAAATCATGAAAAATTGATTGCCGATTTTGAGCGGATGATTCCTATCGCCGCAGAAGCTGGAATTCCAAACCTGATCTGCTTTTCGGGAAATCGCGAGGGTCAAGATGATAATGTCGGAATGGTTAACTGTGCCATTGGACTACGGAAACTTATGCCATTAGCCGAAAAACACGGGGTCACCATTATCATAGAATTATTAAACAGCTATGGTCATGCTGATTACCAGTGTGATAGCACAGCCTGGGGCGTGGCGCTTTGCGAAATGGTAGGATCGGAACGGTTGAAATTGCTGTATGATATTTACCATATGCAAATTATGGAAGGGAATATCGTTGAGACGATTAAGAAAAATAGTAAATATATTGGACACGTTCATACCGGTGGAGTCCCCGGGCGTCATGAACTCGATGATACACAAGAACTCCATTATCCCGCAATTATGCGTGCCTTGGTAGAATCGGGATATAAAGGATTTGTCGGACAAGAGTTCGTCCCTACTCAAACAGATAAGATAGATTCACTGCGTAAATCGGTGCTTATCTGTGATGTCTAAGGGAGTAGTTGGCTGTTTTTAATCCTTAAAGGGATCTTTGAGATAGCCCCTAAGGTGTAAAGAGAAGAAAGGCCAGAGGTCCGTTATTCTTTACACCGTAGCCTTATCGTTGTATATTCTGCTATTTGATACATCTCTATGCTCAATCAGAATTATTCTCTATTGTTATTAATCTAAAAATTGCGCTTATGCACGAAGAGATCACCCTTACCACACCTGCATTATTATTTTCGGCAATCTCACTGATTATGCTTGCCTATACGACCCGTTTTATGAGCTATGCAACACTGATCAGAACGCTGCATGAAAAGTTCCGAATTAACCCCAATGATGTACTACTTGGTCAGATCGCAAACTTGCGTAAACGGCTCTATTTAACTAAGTATATGCAGATTCTTGGCGTGTCAAGCCTTTTTTTATGCGTTTTAACGATGTTTCTAATTTTCGTGGGGAGTACCGGATTGGCGGTTTGGATTTTTGGAGCCGCATTGCTTTTACTAATTGCATCTTTAGGAATCTCTATTCTTGAGATTCAGATCTCTGTGCGTGCCCTTAACTTGCATTTGGGTGATATGGAGGTTAACAATGAAAAATAACTTCGTCATTCGTACCCTTGCTTTTTAGTATACTGTCTCTTAGATTGGTAATTCAGTTCTTGGAGAAATCAATTTAATTAAATTCATACGCCCGAATTATAGATTTCAAAGGGGTTCTTCAGAATCAAATTGAAAAGTTGTCTCGCGATTATTAAAAATTGCATCCTCAAATTATTTATATTTGTCACTTAGTATAATATTACACGGATGCTCGCAGATTTATTGATCACCTTCTTATTGGTATTTTTTAACGGTTTTTTTGTAGCGGCTGAATTTGCTATTGTCAAAGTCCGGGCTTCTCAGCTTGAAGTTAAGGTAAAGAGTGGGAATCATATGGCGATTGTAGCCAAACGTATCGTCTCGCGTCTCGATGGTTACCTTGCTGCTACCCAGCTCGGAATTACCCTGGCGAGTCTTGGTCTTGGGTGGATTGGAGAGCCCGTTGTAGCCAAGATTATAATTACGATAATGGCAATAAGCGGAGTTGTACTGGAGCCCGAATTAGCCCATCATATCGCCCTTCCAGTCGCTTTCTTGGTTATCACCGTTTTGCACATCGTTTTTGGAGAACTGGCCCCTAAATCTATCGCGATACAGCGTTCTCAGCGAACAGTGCTTCTTATCGCATATCCATTGCAATTTTTCTTCTTTATTTTTAGACCATTTATCTATTTATTGAACGGAACAGCGAACCTTGTGCTGCGTAGCTTAGGTATCCCTTCCGTTCAAGGGCAAGAGGTTCACAGCAGTGATGAATTAAAATATCTGGTACAACAAGGAAAGGAGAGCGGTGAGATCGAACAGGCCGATTACGACATCATTAAAAATGCCTTTGAATTTTCTGAACGTATCGCCAAACAGGTGATGATCCCGCGTACTCAGGTTATGGCTATAGATGTGGAAGAATTTCAACAAGATATGGTCGCTCGACTTATTGAGGAGAATTATTCGCGTATTCCTTGCTATGCCGACTCGTTAGATAATATAGTGGGAGTTGTTTACCTTAAAGATATTTTGATCAACCTACACAAGAATGAAACAATTAAGTTGTCTTCGATTATGCGATCGGTGTTGATTGTTCCGGAGACCAAACGAATTGCTCAGCTTCTTAAAGAATTTCAGTTAAAACATCAACAAATCGCTGTCGTTATAGATGAATATGGGGGTACCCAAGGGATTGTTACAATGGAAGATATTCTTGAGGAGCTTGTAGGAGAGATTCAGGATGAATACGATAATGAGATTCCATTTGTGGAGAAAAAGGGGGAGAAGAGCTATACTGTGCTCGCCTCTGCATCACTTGATGATATCAATGAACTACTGCCCCATCCATTAAGTGTGAATGAAGAATACGAAACCTTGGCAGGTTATTTAATCCTTAAATTAGGTCGAATACCGAATCTTAATGAGAAGGTTAGTTTTGATAATTATGAGTTTACCGTAATAAAGAAACACAAGAATTCAATTATTTTAGCACAGTTGGTCGACTTGGGAATCGGGAATTAATTGCAATTCGAATTAATGATGTCGGCCTATGGCCTTCGGGACAGATTCTCAAGCTTATTTCTTTCCGAATAATTTTTTCTCCAAGTCGGGACGATTCATTTTTCGCAGCTCACCAATCAGTTCATTCCGGTTTTCTGGTTTATACCAGAAGAAGAATTTGCGCTGGGTTAGTTTTTTATTTGCCTCTCTGGCCGTGCTGATCTTCTCCAGCGTATAGGGGTGATAACCAGAATAATAGATTACCGTGGCAAGGGTCATCGGTGTAGGGGTGAAATCCTGAACCTGCTCAAGTTTAAAATCAAGTCCCTTTGTCTCGGCTGCAAGTTCGGCCATCTCTGCATTGGTACTCCCCGGATGACTGGATATGAAATAGGGAATTAACTGCTGTCTAAGGCCGTTGGCTGCATTTACGCGGTCGAAGAACCTTTTGAGTTTAAAGAAGATATCGAAAGAGGGTTTTCTCATAATCTCAAGAACCTTATCGGCGGTATGCTCTGGTGCAACTTTTAATCGACCCGAAACATGATTTACAATAACATTCTCCAGATATTCTTCGTTTCCTTTATTAATCTTTTCGTCCCTTGTCTTGTGAAAAATAATATCATAACGAATACCACTACTCACAAATGCTTTCTTTACGCCCGGCACAGCGGCAACCTTACGGTAAAGTGAAGTCATGCCACGATGATCAGTATCGAGATTGGTGCAGATATCAGGAAAAATACACGATGGACGTCGGCAGGCCTGACACATAACCAGATGCTTTCCTTCCATTTTGTACATATTGGCCGATGGACCTCCGATATCGGATATATATCCTTTGAAATCAGCCATTTGTGTCACTTCTTTAACTTCGGCCAAAACCGATTCTTCGGAACGCGAGGCTATAAACTTCCCTTGATGGGCTGAAATAGTGCAAAAGGTACATCCGCCAAAACATCCTCTGTGGGTATTGACCGAATGACGAATCATCTCATAAGCGGGAATAGGACCTTTCTTCTGATACCGAGGATGCGGCAACCTGGTAAAAGGGAGAGTGTAGTAGCTATCCAGCTCGTTGGTTGTCAAAAGGGGGATAGGATGGATTAATGATGATCCTTTTATCTTTGTAACTCTGTATCAGTTTTCTCGAGGCCATCTTGTTAGACTCTTCCTCAATATGTCTGAAATTTTTGGCATAATTAATTTTCTCTTTCAGGCACGCCTCGTGTGAGTTCAGTTCGAGCTCTTCCCACTCTGTATTGGTTTTATAATCTCCTGATTTATCTACTAGAAAGGCTGTTTGTGGAACATCGGTAATTTCGTGAAAAGGTGTGCCATTTTTTATCTCCCGGACAAAATCTACAATCGATTTTTCACCCATTCCATAAATTAAAAGATCGGCCTTGGTGTCAATCAGAATAGAGGGTTTTAGCTGGTCAGACCAGTAGTCATAGTGCGTAACCCGGCGCAAGGAGGCTTCAATACCGCCAATAACAACAGGTATATCGGGATATATTTTTTTGAGGATATTAGAATAGACCACCGTGGCATAATCAGGACGAGCACCCGGGCGTCCATCGGGAGTGTAGGCATCATTCGACCGTTTGCGTTTATTGGCGGTGTAATGATTAACCATCGAATCCATGCATCCTGCGGTGATGGCAAAGAAAAGCTTTGGCTGACCAAGTTTCTTGAAATCACGTAAGTCATCCTGCCAGTTTGGCTGTGGAACAATAGCAACTTTTAGCCCTTCGCGCTCCAATATGCGACCAATTACTGCCGCCCCAAATGATGGGTGGTCTACATAGGCATCACCTGAAAACAGGATTACGTCAGGTTGATCCCAACCCAATGACTCAATCTCTTTGGTTGTTGTGGGAAGCCACCTGCTTGTTGAATTTCTTTCCATCTCTCTCATTAAGGGGCAAAAATACATCAAATTATTAGGCTTATAGCATATAGTCCGTTAATTGGGGACAAAAATTAGCTGTTTATGATTACATAGCTATTTTTTTATTGTCATTTTGTGATTTGATCATCGTGCAACAAAATTGTAGTGTTGATGATAAATCATAACGTTGATAAGTTATTAGCTGGCCTTATGTTAGATAAACTATGGCATAAAAAAGTTAAACTCATGCATGATAGTAGATGAAATAGCACGATTATTGCCGCTATTTTTCTATTTTTGAACTCAATATTATTCAATAACAGATGAAGCTAGTTAAACCACAGGATTTATTGAAAGTGAGTCCGTTTATGCAATATCTTGGAGGTGAATATTTTGCAAAATTGCTCATGCACCTCTTGCAATTCAATCAGATCAATAAATTATACGATAACATAAGTGATAAGACTGGCATTGAATCTATTGATGGAATTCTCGAGTATTTAAATGTAACGCTCGATTTTGATCCAAATGACCTTAAAAAAATCCCCGTTAATGGCCCTTTCATCACCGTGTCGAATCATCCTTACGGTGGAATAGACGGCATCCTTCTGATTAAATTGCTCGCTATGGTCAGGTCTGATCATAAAGTTATAGCCAATTTTTTATTGAAAAAGGTTGAGCCAATCTCCGATTACTTCCTTGCTGTAAATCCGTTTGAAAATAATCAAAAGGCCGCTTCGAGTATTGGGGGATTAAAAACTGCCCTGGATCACCTCAATCATGGGGGAGTATTAAGTTTCTTCCCTGCAGGTGAAGTCTCCACAAATTATGCATCGAAAGTTATCACCGACCGCGAATGGCTCGTATCGGCATTGCGCTTTATCAAGAAAGCGGGGGTTCCGGTTGTTCCAATCTATTTTCATGGTAGCAATAGTAAACTTTTTCACCTGCTTGGAAGAATACACCCGGCATTACGGACGGCTAAATTGGCTTCTGAGGTGATGAATAAGAAAGATAAAACCATCAAAATCAGAATAGGAAATCCTATATCTGTAAAAGACCAGGAGAAATTTACCGATATTTATCAACTTGGTCGATACTTGCGATCAAAAACATATTGCCTCGATTCGGGTATCGAGGTAAAGCGTTTTTTTGACTACTCTTTAAAGAGTGAGCCACTGCCTCAGCCTATTGCCGACTCTTTGCCAGCTGCAACTATTATTCGGGAGGTCGAAGGCTTACGTAAGGATCATCTGCTATTTACAATCAAGAACTATACCGTGTTTTGTGCCCCTTCAAATCGAATACCACTGCTAATGGACGAGCTGGGTCGACTTCGTGAAATCACTTTTCGTGAAGTAGGTGAGGGAACCAACCAGCCTACCGATATTGATGAATTTGATTTGTATTATGATCAGCTTATAATTTGGGATGACGAAGGTCAGCAAATTGTCGGAGGATACCGTATTGGGAAAGGGCGTGAGATCTATGATCAATTTGGAATAAAGGGATTTTATACCCAAAGCCTTTTTAAGATGAAGGGTGAATTTGGAGATACACTAAAACAATCCCTGGAACTTGGGCGCTCATTTATAGTTAAAGAGTATCAGCGTAAGCCACTTCCCCTATTCTTGCTTTGGAAGGGTATCCTTTATTTTATGTTAAAAAATCCGGAGTACCGTTTTCTACTTGGACCGGTAAGCATAAGCAATACTTATTCGGGTATATCTAAGGAGTTAATAATAAGGTATATAATGGCCAATTTTTTCGATTACAAAAGAGCCGCTTTAGTAAAGCCTCGTAATCGGTTTAAGGTAACGACAAACGATGAACACCTTAATGTTGCACTCGAAAATATGACACCTGATCTTCATTCTCTGGATCGGTTTATTGGAGATATTGACCAGTATAATAGTGGTTTACCGGTGCTTCTGAAAAAATATCTAAGCCTTAATGCAAAGATCGTAGCTTTTAATGTAGATCCTAAGTTCAACGATTGTATCGATGGATTATTAGTCTTAGATATCTTTAAAGTTCCAAAGCAAACTATTGAATCACTGCTTAAGGAGTTAAATGACACCGATTTATTGGGGCGCTTTTTTTCTGAAACTGAATCCTGTTAATTTGAATTCATCATTACTTCGTTGAGGTTCGCATCAACATCTAATCCCATCTTTTTGCGCAGTCGGTAACGGTGGTTTTCGAGTCCGCGTACCGAAATTCCCAATAGGGGGGCTATCTCTTTTGATGAGAGGTTCATGCGCAGGTATGCACATAACCTCAGATCATGCGGGGTGAGTTTTGGATATCCGGCTTTGAGTTTCTTGGTAAATTGTTCATGAGCTCTTTCAAAGTTGGTCTCGAAGGTTTTCCAGTCGTCATGACTGGCAATGTTCTCATCGATCTTCTTTACCAGATTAAGATAATACTTGTCCGGAAAGCGCGATTCAAGTTGATTTTTTTGAACTTTTAACTCCCGTTTTAAATCGATGAGAAACTCATTTTTCTTAATAATAAGCATTGTGGAATTAGCCAATTCCTGGCTCTTGAACGAGATCTCATCCTGGAGTTTTTCATTCCTTAGTCTAATGAGTTCTTTCTCCTTCTCTGCTCTTTTTCTGCTCTCTTTCCGGCGTGTGAGTAAAATAACCCTTCGGCGGAAAGATATTAGCAAAAAACATATTGCAAGGACATATCCTAGCTTGGCCCAGCCGGTCTGGTACCATGGCGGAAGAATGATCAGTTTTATTTCTGCTGTTTTACTCTCTGATCCCCATGGATCTATTGCTTTTATCCAAAGGGTGTAAGTCCCTTGTGGAAGTCTTTCAAACTTGAAAATAGGTAATGTAACGGAAGCCCGCCATGTTGGATCAATCCCTTCGAGATAAGACTTGAAAACGATCTTCTCACTTGTAAATAGCGGGAATGAGAATTTTAACTGTGCATTACTGGAGTTGTTATTTAAGGTATAGGTCGATTTGTTTATAGCCAAAGTGTCAAAGTTCCCTCGCTGATCGGAAGTAATAAATTCTTTTAGCGTAAGATTTTTATTTTTGATTAGAGATTCACCTTCTGATTCTCCTGCATCAAGAATCGCATAACCATTTTCGAGACATAAAATAGCCTCCTTTTCCGAGAGTGGAACGATATGCTCAAAATTTTCTATTAATTGATTTAGAAATAAATTCGATGGATATGCTTTTATTAGATCGACACGATTTTCCTTAATTTCAACTAGAGCTATTGATTCATTGGAAATAAACCAATAATGGTGGTTTGGAGCCGAAAAGATCCGATGAGCTGTTGCAAGATGACCTAATTGTTTGTTTAGCTCATTGTAAGGTACAATAGAGTCTTTTAATTCATCGTATGTGTAAAGTTTCTCACCCGTAGTAAAAACGATGCGTTCCTCTATTTTAAACGGATGGATTCCATGGTCCTTTTTGAATGGGGAATTTTCGCCGTAATAGGTTGTCTGTAATACTTCATCTCGTTTTTCTGAAAGTTTAAGGCGAAAAATTCCACGATGCATGTGGCCTGCCCAGATATTTCCGTACAGATCAACCTCGATTAACTGAATCAGATTATTGAAATTGCGAAGGTTTTTAGACCATTTGGGTTCTGCCTGAGTAAAATCAAGCGAAACAATATCGGAATAGGTCGATTGCAGAAGGAATCCAGGCATTTTAATATCTGGAATAATGGAAAATACCCCATTTACATTTGATATCCTTTTTAATCCATTATCGGTTACTATGTATGTTCCGTTGTTTAGCCCTGCAAGTAATTTCCCATTAAAAACATTACAACTCCATACCTGCCCTTCCGATTGAGGTATTAACTTGAAATTTTCATCCGATTCATCCTTGTTCTTATAGTAGAGACCTTGATTCGTTCCCAGATAGATCTTATTGTTATAAAGGGCCGCGGAATAAACGGCTCCAATATTCTTTATGGGGTGTAATTTAAATGAACCTTTGTCCCGAAAAGTTATAAAATCGATCCCTTTGTCTAATGCTTGCCATAAATTTTGGTTTTTATCAAAGGCGATCCCCAGGACCGTGTTATTTTGAAGCCCATTTTGAGAATTCAGCTTAAATATCATTTTTCCGAATTTGTCAAATGCAATGATGCCGTCGAGATGCGTTCCAATTACGATATTCCCATTTAGCGACTGGGATGCTTGATTTACCTTATTTTTAATGAAATAATCATTCCATTCAGGATTTAAAAGGGAGTATTGTGATCCGTCGTAGGTGTATATCCCTTCGGAGAAGGTTCCGATAACCATCTTCTTGCTATTATCCTTGAAAAAAAACCGGATTTGTTTTTGATTAAAGAATGGCCCCGTCAGATAAGGTTTTAGAGAATTATCTTCAATCGCATAAAGTCCGTCAGCCTGATCAAGAATTATTTTTCCATCAATTTGAAACATCGTATTTGAGAAAGAATACCTGATTTGAGTCGTCTGTTTCCCATCCCAGATCGTCATTTGGCCAAAAGAATGAAAATAAACCTTATTGCCTAACGGTATAATCTTCCAAAACTCTTCATTCGCAATAAAATTCTTTTCTGCAACTGTTTTAAGCGAGAAATATTTTAGCGAGCCCGATTGGTTTCGTTCCCAGTAACCTAATTCTCTATACCCACTTGTGTAAATCCGATTATTTGGCCCAATTGCGACGCACCGAATTATATTTCCCTCTGGAGAAGGATATAGTTTCCACGATATGCCGTTGAACTCCAGTAACCCTTTGTTATTCGCAAAATAGACATTGCCAATCGAATCTTCTGCAACTGCCCAATTCTGATTGTCTCCATTGTAATCAAGTTTTGAGAAATTTTTTATTGTCGGATTATCATATTCTGAAGCTTGAGTATGTAGGTTTAATATTAAAAGCAAACCTATTGAAAATAAGCATAACCATAAACCAGACCGTATTTTATGTTTTATATTTTTATAGTTAAAGATCATTTGCTGAAAAATTAACTTTTATTTAATGTTTTACTTAATTATTAATTCTCAAAAATAATAAATAATCCTTCTGAAATGGTTAATTTTTACTCTTAATTCTGTAACTTGTAGGATTCTTAACTCACTAAATAGAATTTTAGAGATGAAATATTTTTCTAATTCCTCATAAATTTCATTTTTTATTTATTTGAAATACAGTTTTTTACATTATTTATATTGAAAACAATGAGGTAAAAGTGAGGTATCTATAAATTAAGAAAAGTAGATAGAGTGAAAGAAGTGTATCTGTTTTTATTAAATGGGTATTTTGTCGTTATATATTTGTTTCAAATTATTCTTAAAATTTAACATATGAAAAAACTAATCTTTCTGTTGAATCTTTTTTTATCGGTAACTTTTCTCTATGCTCAGCAGGGTAGCGGCATAACAGGAAGAGTTGTCAGTGCTACGAATGGGGAGTCAATCCCGGGCGCAAGTATTATCGTGAAAGGTACCTCGGTGGGGGTTATTACCGATGCAAATGGTAATTATTCGATCAAGGCCTCAGGCAATGGAGTTCTTCAATTCAGTTTTATTGGAATGAAGAGCCAGGAAATTGCGGTCAACAATCAAAAGACTATCAATGTCCAGTTAGTAGATTTAGCTGTTGACGTTAGTGAGGTTGTTGTTGTCGGTTACGGAACTCAAAAGTTAAAGACCTGACCTCTTCTATCACAACGGTTAAGTCGGATGAGATTATCAAGACACCTACAGGGCAAGTTATGCAGGCTTTACAGGGGAAAGTGGCCGGCTTACAAGTTGTATCGAGCGGTGCTCCTGGGGATGCCCCAACAGTTCGTATCAGGGGTATAGGGTCTTACCCAGGCAATAACAATGAAGCTCCTTTGTATGTTGTTGATGGGATGTTTTTCGATAATATCGATTTCTTAAACAGTTCGGATATCTCTTCAATGTCGGTTCTTAAAGATGCTTCTGCAGCTGCAATATATGGTGTAAGAGCTGCTAATGGTGTAATCTTGATTGAGACTAAATCGGGTGGCTTTGATAAGAAAACCCAAGTGACCTACAACGGTTATTATGGATCTCAGGTTGGTCAGAATGTTTTAAAGATGGCCAATGCAGAGCAATTCACAACCATGGCAAACGAATCGGGTTCTGCGCCTGATGCACTATTTATACTTAATGCAATGCAGCGTTACGGCAGGAGCAGGGTTAATCCTAATGTTCCTGATGTGAATACCGATTGGTATAAAGAAATTATGACTCCGGCAGCAATACAGAATCACAGTGTTGATGTTTCTGGTGGAAGCGATAAAACTTCTTATTTTGTGGGGACTAATTATTTTGCTCAGGATGGTATCCTAAATATGAAAAATAATTATACCCGTATGAATGTTAGTGCAAAGCTAGATACTAAGGCGACAGATTGGCTAACAGTAGGTGGCAATATGAATTTCAGCAATGCGCTAAAAAATAATGCAGGAAAAGCTGCATGGGATGAAGCGTATTTTGCGGTTCCTATTTTACCTGTTTTTGATGAACAGAATACCAATGCACATCCTATTAATTATGCCAATGCTCAGGATATGGGTTATCGTGCAGGTCAAAATCCGTTCACCGGACTTAAATTCAATAGTGGACAATTGCAAATTCGTAAATTGCTTGCTAATTTTTATGCCAAGGTAGATCTTATTCCAAAGAAACTTACTTTTAAATCTACCTATAACAGTGCATTTACTTCTCTCAATGAGCGTGATGTTAACCTCCCTTTTTATATTGGGAATGGTTTCCAAAATCCTAACGCCTCAATTAATAAAATTGCCTCTACCTATTTTGATCAAATCTGGGATAATGTCTTGACATTTACCAATAAATATGGTGATCATAATTTAACAGCAATGGCTGGAACATCCTACCGTGATGAGTCTTACAATAAGCTTTTTGCACAAGGATTAAACTTCCCAACTGATCATGAGCAGTCATGGTATTTAAACCAATCCGGTCAGATTGTTACTGCCGGTGTGGGCGATGACGGTGCACATGTATATGGCCTCTCTTATTTTGGAAGAGTATCGTATAGCTTTAAAGACAAGTACCTGCTTTATGGTACGATGAGAGCCGATGGTAGTTCGAAGTATCAACAGAAATGGGGTTACTTCCCAACTGTAGGTGCCGGATGGGTAGTTTCGGAAGAGAGTTTTTTAAAAGGTAATAATGTGATTGACTTCCTTAAACTTCGCGGTAGCTGGGGTGAATTAGGGAATGATCATATTCAAGCCAGTGACGGTGCTACCACAACATCGGTAGTAACTACTGCCATAAATGGTGTTCTTGTTCCCGGTACTGTTACTTCAAGTACCTATTCATCTCTTAAATGGGAAGTTACTGAGGAGAAGAATATCGGTCTTACTGCTAAGTTGCTCAAAAATAGACTTAGTATTGATGCCGATTATTATATCCGTGATACCAAGAATGCAGCGATTAATGTCTCTATCCCTGCCGTTGGCGGAAGCGTTTTAAAGAACGTAGGTGTTATACGGAACTCAGGTTTTGAACTCGCAGCTAACTGGAGCAATAGAATATCAGACAAGCTTAGCTATAACTTTGGTGGTAATATCTCAACCCTTAAAAACGAGGTTGTAAACCTTTATGGTCAACCTTATATCGATAATGGTCAGGCAGAATTTCGTCAGCGCTCTATTGTTGGTCAACCTGTAATGGCATTTTTTGGTCAGCAGGTTGCAGGTGTTTACCAGAATGCTGCGGAGATTGCCGCGGATCCAATTGCAGTCGCTAATAATTTAGTTCCCGGCGATTTAAAATATGTAGATCAAAACCATGATAAAAAAATTGATGATCAGGATCGGACTGTTTTAGGTTCTTATTTCCCTACCATGATGTACGGTTTTAATCTTGGAATTCAATATGACAACTTCGAATTTTCAGCCAATATGTTAGGTCAGTCAGGCAATAAAATTCTTAACCGCAAGAGAGGTAATATTCTCTGGACTGCCGATGGGAATGTGGATGCCGATCTTGCTGTTAATCGCTGGCATGGTGAGGGTACTTCAAATAAATACCCTTCGTCTGCCGGATTGCGTAAAGGGTGGAACCAAAAAATGTCGACCTATTTCGTCGAAGATGGTTCGTTCTTCCGTATTCAGAATGTTCAGCTTGCCTATAACATCAAGAAAAAACAGCTCTTTGGAACATCGCTTCCCAACATGAGAGTATCGTTGACTGCTGAACGGCCATTGACTATGTTCAAATACAATGGGTTTAACCCCGAAGTAGCAAATGGTGTTGAT
Source organism: uncultured Bacteroidia bacterium (assembly GCA_903907075.1). Taxonomy (GTDB): domain Bacteria; phylum Bacteroidota; class Bacteroidia; order Bacteroidales; family Prolixibacteraceae; genus JAAFHB01. The sequence continues at coordinate 79,278 of CAIVMQ010000009.1, read as the reverse complement.
ACCCAAACCTATCCAATTCCAGCTGTGTATACGATTGGTCTGAATATCAATTTTTAATATTTTAAAAAGTTATTATTATGAAAATTAGACATATAGCTATTAAGACTACACTGTTTGTAATTGCATTGCTGGGATTTACAGGCTGTCAAAAGAAGTTAGATGAACTGGCTGAGAATAAGTCGTTCACTGCACAAACCGATTATACTATTTCCAGCAATATGATTTTGCCCTTAACGGGTCTCTATTCTGTAATGTATGATCTTTACTGGGAGAATTATCCACTTATTGCTGTAAGAGGTGATGATGTTAACGCTGGAGGACTTGGTGATCAGCAGGATTTATCAGAAGCTGACAAGTATAATTATAACAATGGTTATTGGATGCTAAATGCTTTTTGGCAGAATTTCTACCATAATGTTTTTACCGCTAATTCTACTATGGAGCAAGTTGCGATGTATCAGAAATTCGCATCCAATAAGGCGATAGGTGACCAATACATTGCAGAAGCAAAAGTTTTCAGAGCATGGTCTTTGCTTATCCTTTCGAGAGCCTGGGGGAGTATTCTTATTCCTGAGAGTTCTGATCCATCCACATTGCTTGTAGCTAAGTTATCGAGTAAAGATGATGTGATGAAACATATCTCTGCCCAGATGGATGAGGCCATTCCTCTTCTTCCCGATATGAACCCTAACCAACGTAGTGATATCCGCGGTGGAATCACTAAATATACGGCACTAGCAATGAAAGCGCTGGCAAACCTTGAGCTTAAAAACTACCAGGCAGTAGCTGAGGCTACAGGGCAAATTATCAGTTCAGGTAAATTCTCTTTAGAGAGTGATTATTACAATCTCTTTAAAATTAAAGGAAAGCTAAACAGCGAAAACCTTTTTGAACTGCAATTCTCTGATTTTGGTCAGGGATCGGGAGATCAGAAAAGTTATTTATGGGCCTTCTTTGGTCCACAAGGATGGACACCTAAGGTTACCGGTGCATATGATGGTTGGGGCTTCTGGGAACCAAGTTTAAAGTATGTTAAATTTATGCTCGACAGAAATGAGACTGTTCGTTTGGAGACAAGTGTATGTTTCACCAATCGTGGTATTGCAGAGATTCAAAAGGATCCTAAATATGCAAGTCTTCCAAATTGGATCTCAAATACTACCCGCTCGGGTGATACATTTAATGATTATGCACGTGCAATGTTTGCTAGTGGGAAACACTATTTGCCTTCCGATCAGCTGACTCCCGGACGGTTCGATTATGGAACGAATAAGAACTTTACGGTCATCCGTTATGCCGAAATCTTACTTATGCATGCTGAAGCTCTAACTTCAGGTGGAACCAGTTCTGCAATGTCTGCCGATGCGGCGGTAAACTTAGTAAGAAACCGTGCAGGGCTTCCTTCTATATCAGGTGTTACCAATCAGGTTGTTATGGATGAGAAATTTGCAGAACTTGCCACCGAGTGGGGTACCCGTTTTGCCGATATGGTAAGACTTGGGAAGACAAGTGAATTGAGCTATGATGGAAGAACCTTTACTGCTGATAAGGCATATTTCCCTTATCCTCAGCCACAGGTTGACCAGTTGCCAGTTTTAAAGGGGAAATAATCCAAAGTACTGATCATTAAAATGAACTAAAAATGAAAAATATAAAGTATATAATCGCTTTTTTGATGGGTATTGTAATTACAGTTTCTTGTAATAAAGGAATTGATCCCATTACACATATCGCTCCGGGGCCCGATTTAGGGGCGCCTGTTGTGACTGTAAAGTACCCGGCTGAAGGATTAAAAATCCAGGTGCCAACACTTTTAGCTACAATAAATATCCAGTTTGAGGTAACCGACGATATTGAACTTAAGTCGATCGCCGTTTTGATGGATGGAAATCCTCTTACCAGCTATAATGAATTTCCAAAAGATTACCGTAGAGCTGTTAAGGAGTATGTCTATAATCAAGTAACCAGTGGAGTCCATGTGTTGACCATTAGAGCCACGGACCTTCAGGGTAAGGTGACCAACAAGGAGATAAATTTTGAGAAGAAACCTCCTTATGTCCCTATTTTTCCGGGTGAGATTTTCTATATGCCTTTTGATGGCGATTATATGGAGAAGGTAAGTTTTGCAACGGCGACAACCGTTGGGAATCCTGGTTTTGCAGGTCAAAGTCTTAAGGGCCAAAATGCCTATGCCGGTGAGACAGATAGTTATCTTACTCTTCCTGCTGCAGGATTGAAAAACGGTGAATTTTCTGCGGGATTCTGGTGTAAACTAAATGCTACTCCCGACCGTTCAGGAATTATTTCAATCAGCCCAACAGGAGAAGATCGTTCTAAAGGCTTACGTTTCTTCCGTGAAGGAAGCGGAACGTCACAGCGCTTTAAACTTAACGTGGGTATTGGTTCCGGTGAAGTATGGAATGATGGTGGAGTAGTTAATGCACCCTTCAATGACTGGGTCTATTTAGCCTTTACTATTTCTCAATCTAAATGTGTTATTTACATCAATGGAGCTGCTGTAGGAACTGCAAATACTGGCAATACTATTGACTGGACTGGTTGTGAATCAATTTCATTGTTCTCCGGAGTGCCAAATTTCTCTTATTGGGATCATAAATCGGATAAAAGTTTCTTTGATGAGTTGAGGATTTTTAATAAAGCCCTATCTCAATCAGAAATCCAAGCGATTATTCAGCATGATTCACCTTATGTTCCGAAATACAGCGGTGAGGTTCTTTATATGCCTTTCGAAAATAACTATAATGATCTTGTATCCAATATTGAAGCTGCTAAAGTTGGTTCTCCAGATTTTGCCGATGGTAAGAAGGGGCAAGCATATGCCGGTGCAACAGATTCATATTTGACATTCCCGACGACCGAAATTGTAAAATCAAACCAGTTTAGTTCTGTGTTCTGGATGAAAGTAAATGCATCCCCTGACAGAGCTGGAATACTTGCGATTTGCCCAACTGGCGCCGCTAACTTTGATGCCATGAGGACAAAGGGATTGCGGATATTCCGTGAAGGAGATGTAACTTCTCAACGGTTAAAGTTGAATGTTGGGGTTGGAAGCAGCGAGAGCTGGAATGACGGTGGATTAGTCGATCCAAGGTTGGCGGAATGGGTTCATGTGGCTTATACCATTTCTGCAACTGAGAGTAAAATTTATATTAATGGTGTTTTAACTCGTCCCGCGTCAACTTTCACCGGTGGTATAGACTGGACAGGATGTTCATCAATGTCAATAGGTTCAGGTTCTCCTACATTTATTGACTGGGGCCATCTTGCAGACCTAAGCTTAATCGACGAACTTCGTATCTTTAATAAGGCGCTTACTGAAGAGGAGGTTAATGCGATTATGAATGCTGAAAAGTAAGATGCAGTTAGTTTCTATTCTTTCGAATGGAGTTTGATTTTAGTTTTAATTCTTAATATACTCTTTTGATTTTGATATTTGGTTGCCCGGAGACTATTCCGGGCAACCTTTTCAAAGGAATCGGAATAACTATTTCAGATCCATAATATGTCTAAAATTCTTCTCTCTCTCGTTTTGATTAGCCTGTTTTGGAATTGTCAAAAAGGGAAGGCTGTGGTCAATACTCCGGTAGGTAGTCCATTTAATTACAGTACGTTACAAGTAAATGGGAGCTTCTCGGGGTTTGAATATAAAGGAATTAATGCCACCCCACTAATTAAAGTTAAGTTCGTAGTTCCGTTAGATCAAACGGCTGCAAAGAGTGCTATTCAGCTCACTGATAAATCGGCAATGTCTATTGCGCTTAATCTATTTTTTGAAGCAAAAGATAGTACAGTATTGATAAGTCCTGTTTCTCCACTCAATTATTTATCGGCATACACCCTTGATTTCTCAACTAAATTAAAGTCTAAATCGGGTGGTTTCCTGATTATACCCATGTCGGTGAAATTAAAAACTGCTATCGATTCTACCAATAAATTTCCCGATATCACCACCGAGGCTTTGCTTACCCTGGTTCAGCGCCAGACGTTTAAATATTTTTGGGATTTTGGACACCCCATTTCAGGAATGGCGCGCGAACGAAATACTTCGGGTGACTTAGTAACCTCCGGAGGCTCCGGTTTTGGACTAATGGCGATTCCCGTGGCAATACAGCGTAGCTTTATAAGTAGAACAGATGGATTAATCCGGTCACAAAAAGTGGTCGATTTTCTAAAAAATAAAGCACAGCATTTCCATGGTGCCTATCCCCATTGGATTAATGGAGCAACGGGTGCTGTAATCCCTTTTTCTGCCAACGATGATGGAGCCGATTTAATTGAAACCTCTTACCTCATGATGGGGCTTCTTACACTACGGCAATATTTTGATGGCTCTTCGAGCGACGAAATTACACTACGCACCGATATAACCCAGCTTTATGATGCTGTGGAGTGGGACTTCTTTACCCGTGAAGGGGCTAATAGACTTTATTGGCATTGGAGCCCTACCAAAAACTGGGCAATGAATATGCCAATCCAGGGCTGGAATGAGGGTCTTATTGCTTACGTGCTTGCTGCGTCATCAAATACACACAAAATAACCAAGAGCGTATACGATAATGGCTTTGCCAGAAATGGTGCGATGAAAAATAATAGTGCTTATTTCGGCTATCAGCTGCCTTTGGGAGAAGCTTTTGGTGGTCCTCTGTTTTTTGAGCAATATACATTCCTTGGGATAAACCCCCATGGGTTAACTGATGCTTATGCTGATTATTGGACTCAAGTGGTCAACCACACGAAAATCAATCTCGCATATTGTACGTTAAATTCCCGAAAATATTATGGTTACAGCAGTCGTTGCTGGGGACTTACAGCGAGTGATATTCCTAACGGATATACGGCCAGTTCTCCCACCAATGATGTCGGTGTAATTGCGCCTACTGCAGCTATCTCTTCAATGCCTTATACCCCGGCCGAGTCTATTGATGCAATGCGATTTTTTTATTGTCAATTGGGCGATAAAATCTGGGGCCAATATGGATTTACAGATGCCTTTAATTTAGATATGCCCTGGTTTGCTGATTCATTTTTGGCTATCGATCAGGGACCCCAAATTGGGATGATTGAAAATTACCGGACCGGTTTATTATGGCATTTATTTATGAGTTGTCCTGAGATAAAAACAGGAATGACCATGTTGGGTTTTCAAAGCCCTAACTTATAACAATTCTAAGAACAAAAGAAAATGAAAATATATTTAGGCTCTATCCTATCTGCTTACTTGATTCTGAGCTGTATCGCAGTTCAGTCGGCTACTAGAACAGTAATGCCCAAACATGAACTAACGAGTGAACTTAAAATTCAGAAAAGCCTTTCTGATAGCGCCTTATTGACGTTAGTTCAAAAACAGACTTTTCGGTATTTCTGGAATTTTGCCCATCCAATAAGTGGCATGGCGCGTGAGAGGAGCAATGCGGCTTATGGATATGGTGATGAGGTGGTAACAACCGGAGGAACAGGATTCGGTGTGATGTCGATTATCGTCGCGACCCAAAGAGGCTGGATTACCCGTGATAGTGCAGCAAGGCATATGCTCAAGATGGTCAATTTTCTGAGTAAAGCCGATTCATATCATGGTGTTTTTCCCCATTGGCTTAATGGAACCACAGGAAAAACGATCCCTTTTAGCAGAAAAGACGATGGAGCCGATTTGGTTGAAACCTCCTATCTCTTCCAGGGATTATTGTGTGTCCGGCAATACTTTAACCAGGACAACAGCGTGGAATCGGAATTGCGTAACCGGATTAACTGGATGTGGAACGATATTGAGTGGAGCTGGTTTACCAAAGGTGGTGAGGAGGTGCTTTACTGGCACTGGAGTCCAAATAATGGGTGGGCGATGAACTTCCCTGTGAGAGGTTACAACGAATGTCTGATTATGTATGTTCTGGCCGCAAGCGGTGAACGCTATCCCGTTACAAAATCGGTCTACACTAGAGGATGGGCCCAAAGCAACTTCTTTAAGAACGGCAAGGAATATTACGGATACAAACTACCTCTGGGATTTGACTATGGCGGTCCGCTATTCTTTGCCCATTACTCATTCATGGGTTTGGATCCCACGAATCTCTCAGACCAATATGCCAATTATTGGGAACAGAATAGGAATCACACGCTGATAAACCGTGCCTGGTGTATCGAAAATCCTCAGAAATTTAAGGGGTATGGAGAGAATTGCTGGGGGCTCACGGCGAGTGATAATTTTGAAGGATATAATGCCCATGCTCCTAAGAACGACCTTGGGGTTATTTCGCCAACCGCGGCGCTCTCCTCGTTCCCATATACGCCTGAATACTCGATGAAAGCTTTGCGCCATTTCTACTTCGATCTGGGAGATAAAATTTGGAGCGACTATGGATTTGTCGATTCGTTTAGCGAATCAAAAAACTGGTATGCCAAAAGTCATCTGGCAATTGATCAGGGCCCTATAATCGTAATGATTGAGAATTACAGAACCCAATTACTCTGGAAATTATTCATGAGCTGTCCAGAGATTCAAAAAGGGTTGAAAAAACTTGAATTCCAGTCTCCATGGATAAACAAATAATAGAGGCAACCACTGCCGAACTGGCCTATGGCATATCGTCCAAACGAAAGACATGGCTGCCAATGTCATTTATATTCGATAAAAAATTAATTGTTAAATTTCAATGCTAATGTTGCGAAAATTGTTGCTGGTTATTTGTTTGTTTCTTTCTCTTGTGGCATTTGCACAGGAGTACGAATACCAGTATCGTTTTTTCTCCAATAGCGCTATGTCAGGCGATTTTTTCTTCAGCCATACCGCATCCAGTGGAGGTTCGACTATCAAAAATATCAAAGGAAAACTACCTGTAAGTCAATCAGTATTCCATACGCCTGGAAACGCATTGGAATTGCACTATAAAAATAGGGCTGATGGTAAGTGGAAGGCAATTATATACCACCAGGAAATACGAGGAATGGATCATTTTAAAAAGGCGGAGTTCTTATCTTTCTGGATTTTGAATCAATCTGAAGCAACATCGGCAGATGAATTACCAACAGTCCAGCTAATGAGAAAAGACAGTACCCTCACCACCCCTTTTTTAGTCCCAGCAGGAAAGTTAAACGAATGGCAGCAGGTAATTATACCTATGTCATCGGTCAGTGAATTTGGTGTAAATAATCCTGAGAATTGTATTGCAATAGTTTTTTCGCAGCAGAATGAAAAGGGTATCCATCAGCAGAACTTTTTTTTAGATGATATTGAATTCCTGCCTTCAGTTAATCCAGCCGAAATTTCCATCTTGCCTGCTATAACCTCTGCAAGGGGTTACGCGATGCATGTGGATATTACATGGGAAAAAGTGACCGATAAAAGTGTCTCTTGGGTGAAAATATATCGTTCTGAAAATGGAAAAGATTTTCATGCTGTAGGTATTCAACAAAACTCTATAAACCGATATACGGACTTTACTGGGAAGATTGGGAGAAAATACTGGCATAAGATATCCTTTTTGAACGATAGGTACGAAGAAACTAAATTGTCTTCTCCTGCTGAAGCTTCAACAAAACCTATGACCGACAATGAATTACTTACCATGGTACAAGAAGCTTCATTTCGTTATTATTGGGAAGGAGCTGAACCAAACAGCGGATTAGCCAAGGAAAATATTTCAGGCAGACATAATATGATTGCAACAGGTGCGTCCGGTTTTGGAATTATGGCGCTTCTCGTTGGTACAGAAAGAGGTTTTATTACAAAGGAAGAATCAGTATCCAAGTTTGTTAAAATTGTAAATTTTTTAGAGAAGGCAGAAACATTTCATGGGGTGTACCCGCATTTCATTGATGGTCCAACCGGTAAGACGGAACCATTTTTTGGTCATAGAGATAATGGAGCAGATCTTGTTGAGACCTCTTTTTTAATGCAAGGATTGCTTGCTGCGAGACAATATTTCTCAGGTAAAAATTCAATGGAGCTGCAGATCAGGGAAAAAATTACCACTATCTGGGAAAAAGCGGAATGGGATTGGTTCAGGCAATATCCAGACAGTAAATTTTTATATTGGCATTGGTCACCCGACCAGGGGTGGGTGATTAATCATAATCTAATCGGATGGAACGAAACAATGGTTACTTATCTGCTCGCCATAGCATCCCCAACGCATTCGGTTCCAGCATCGATGTACTACAGCGGTTGGGCAAACCAGGATAGTACAGGGCAAAAATACCGTTCAGCATGGGGGCAGACCAAAGATGGATCGATGTATTCGAATGGAAAAACCTATTTTGGAATTAAACTTGATGTCGGGGTATCAAATGGTGGTCCCCTGTTTTTCACACACTATTCTTACATGGGCTACGACCCCCATTTTATCACAGACAAATACACCAACTACTTCGTTAATAATCAAAATATTGCAAAAATAAATTACAGTTATTGTGTTCAGAATCCAAAGCGATTTAAAGGATATGGTAAAAATGGCTGGGGTCTGACTGCCAGCGATGGTCCTTCTAATTATTCGGCGGATGAACCTGTGCCCGCTAAGGATTATGGGAAGTTAGCTCCAACAGGAGCCATTAGTTCCTTCCCATATACACCTAAGGAGTCCATGACAGCATTGAAGAATTATTATTTCAAGTATGGTAAATTCCTATGGGGCGAATATGGTTTTAAAGATGCTTTTGATCTTACCAATAACTGGTGTTCAGAAATTTATATGGGTCTCAATCAAGCTCCGATGACGGTGATGATTGAGAATTACAGAACCCAATTACTCTGGAAATTATTCATGAGCTGTCCTGAAATTCAACAAGGGCTTAGGAAGCTAGAAGGTAATTCGCCTTCTAAATCAAAATAACGAAATATGAAGATTCTGTCGGTGATCCTGTTTGCAATCTTATTATTGTCTTTACCAACTGCTGTGTCAGCGCAGAAGACATTTTGCAATCCGATAAATATCGATTACGGCTATTGTCCGATACCCAATTTTACGGAGACAGGTAAGCATCGGGCTACCGCCGATCCGGTGATCGTTACCTACAAAGGGGATTACTATCTTTTTTCTACAAATCAATGGGGCTATTGGTGGAGCTCCGATTTAAACCATTGGAACTTCGTCTCCAAGTCGTTCCTTAAACCGGTTCATCATGTTTATGATGACCTGTGTGCTCCCGCAGTCTGGGTGCAGCACGATACGATGTTGGTCTTTGGCTCTACTTATGCTACTAATTTTCCAATCTGGATGTCTACCAATCCTAAGGGCAATGATTGGAAAGAGGCAATCGATTCGCTGGCAATAGGGGGATGGGACCCTGACTTTTTTACAGATGACAACGGCAAACTTTATATGTTCAGCGGAAGTAGCAATACCTATCCGGTATATGGCATAGAACTCAATAGGAAAACATTTTCTCCAATTGGTTATCGGAAGGAACTGCTTCTTTTAAACGACGATCGTTATGGATGGCAGCGATTTGGCGAAAACTCCGATAATACCTTTCTCGATCCATTTATTGAAGGGGCATGGATGACCAAATATCATGGTAAATATTACTTGCAATATAGCGCGCCGGGGACAGAATTTAGCGGTTATGCCGATGGTGTTGCAGTATCAGATCAACCGATGGGGTGGTATACCCATCAATCAGTCCCTTTTTCCTATAAACCCGGAGGCTTTGCCCGCGGTGCCGGTCATGGAGCTACCTTTACCGATAAATGGGATAACTACTGGCATGTAAGCACAATGGCTATTTCAGTAAAGAATAATTTTGAGCGACGGATTGGCTTTTGGCCTGCCGGATTTGATCAGGATGACATGATGTATTGCAATACTTCTTACGGTGATTATCCGCTCTATCTGCCGGATGGCAAAGAAGATCATATCAAAGGGCGTTTTACCGGATGGATGATGCTGAACTACAATAAACCAGTAACAGTCTCTTCCTCTTATGGGGGTTATCAGCCTAACTTCGCAGTCGATGAGAATATTAAAACCTATTGGTGTGCGCAGACTTCAAATTCGGGAGAATGGATATCCACCGACCTGGGGGCCCTCTCTACGGTTAGAGCTATTCAACTCAATTATGCCGATCAGGATGCAACGCTAATGGGTAAACAAACTACTATCTTTCATCAATATAAGATCTGGTATTCTGCTGATGGGTTAAAATGGAAGATGCTGGTTGACAAGAGTAAGAATACAACCGATGTGCCTCATGATTATATTGAATTGCCGCAACCCGTTGAGGCACGGTTTATTAAATTGGAGAATATTCATGTCCCAACCGGAAAATTTGCTATCAGCGGCCTACGGGTATTTGGTTCCGGACATGGTCAAAAGCCTGAGTCAGTAAAAAAATTAACTATTTTACGATCAGACAAAGACAAACGGAATGCCTGGATAAAATGGCCTGTAGTGGATAATGCATACGGATATACACTCTATTTTGGTACCGAACCCGATAAAATGTACAATTCAATTATGGTATATGGTGCCAACGAATACTGGTTCAAAGCCATGGATAAGCAGATTCCCTATTATTTTACCATTGAAGCAATGAATGAAAATGGGATCTCCCCTACGTTAAAAGTTATTAAATCAGAATAAAATCAAAATTATGAAAAGTCTTAATCTTGCCCTATTACTCTTGCTAATTCTTAATCTTTTCCCTTGTCAGGCGCAGAATAAATCAGAACTCAAAATGGATCAATTCATCAAGATCTTGATGAGTAAGATGACCCTCGAGGAGAAGATTGGGCAGTTGAATCTTCCGGGTGCCGGCGATGTCGTTACCGGTCAGGCGAATAGTTCGGAGACCGGAAAGCGTATTCGGGAAGGTAGTGTTGGCGGATTATTAAATGTAAAGTCAGTAACTAAGATACGGAATATTCAGAAAGTCGCTGTCGAAGAGAGCCGGCTGAAAATTCCACTCATCTTTGGATTGGATGTAATACATGGCTACCAGACAATCTTCCCTATCCCGCTAGGTTTATCGTGTAGTTGGGATATGAAATTAGTCGAGCAATCGGCACGAATTGCGGCACAAGAAGCCAGTGCAGATGGACAGTGCTGGACGTTTGCCCCTATGGTGGATATCTCGCGTGATCCGCGCTGGGGTCGTGTTTCGGAAGGATCCGGAGAGGATGCCTACCTGGGTTCTCAGATTGCAAAATCGATGGTTAAAGGGTTTCAAGGTGATGACCTGAGTAAGAACAATACCATTCTGGCTTGCGTTAAACACTTTGCCTTGTATGGCGCTGTTGAGGCCGGTCGTGATTACAATACAACCGATATGAGCCGTCTACGGATGTACAACGAATACTTTCCCCCGTATAAGGCGGCTGTTGAGGCTGGTGCAGGTAGCGTGATGACCTCCTTTAATGAACTCGATGGATTGCCGGCGACTGCCAATAAATGGCTGATGACAGATGTGCTTAGAAAACAATGGGGTTTTAATGGCTTTGTAGTTACTGACTATACCGCTATTAATGAACTGATTGAACATGGACTGGGGGATCTTCAGACGGTGTCGGGGTTGGCGCTAAAAGCAGGAGTTGACATGGATATGGTAGGTGAAGGATTTCTTTTAACCCTAAAGAAATCGCTTAAAAATGGGATTATTACACAAAGTCAGATTGACCTTGCTTGTCGCAGAATTCTTGAAGCCAAGTATAAATTAGGACTATTTGATGATCCTTATCGTTATTGCAGTGAAGAGAGGGCAAAACATGAAATTTTCACTCCCGAAAACCGCAAGTCGGCTCGCGATATTGCCGCTCAGTCTATTGTATTACTTAAGAATAGCAATGAAACCCTACCATTGAAAAAAGGGGTGAGAATAGCGCTTATAGGTCCATTAGCCGATAACAAGGAGAATATGACCGGAACATGGAGTGTCGCAGCAGATTTTACCAAGTCGGTGTCCTTACTCTCCGGTCTGCGCGATGCGGCTGGTACACAGGCTCAAATAGTATATGCGAAAGGGACAAACGTCGTTAGTGATACTGCTCTGAATTCGCGTATTAGCGTATTTGGAAAACCAACGTATTACGATAATCGTACCCAGGCCGAGATGACTGCCGAAGCCCTTTTAATGGCTGAAAAATCAGATGTTATCATCGCAGCTATGGGTGAAGCAGCTGAGATGAGTGGCGAAAGTTCCAGCCGTAGTGATATTAGCTTGCCTGAAAACCAAAAAGAGTTGCTTAAAGCACTTATTACAACAGGAAAACCTGTCGTGATGGTTCTGTTTAACGGCAGACCTTTAGCACTTTCATGGGAAAATAAGTACCTCACTTCGATCCTGGATGTGTGGTTCTCGGGTACCGAAGCCGGAAATGCTATTGCCGATGTACTGTTCGGGAAAGTTAATCCTTCGGGAAAATTAACCATGACTTTCCCTGAGAATATCGGACAGATACCTCTTTATTATAACCATAAAAATACGGGAAGGCCAATAGTAAAAGGTTGGTTTGAGAAGTTTCACTCAAATTATCTGGATATCTCCAATGAGTCTGTTTATCCCTTTGGCTATGGATTAAGTTATTCGACATTTACGTATGGTGATTTAAAACTAAGTGCTAACGAGGCAAAAGGGGGGCAATCGATTTCTGCAACAGTAAGCCTGACAAATTCAGGCAAAACCGATGGCGCAGAGGTTGTTCAACTGTATGTTCGGGATTTGGTTGGGAGCATAACTCGACCAGTGAAGGAACTTAAAGGGTTTCAAAAAGTTGGTTTAAAAGCGGGTGAAACAAAATTAATTACTTTCTCTATTACCCCTGAAGAGTTAAAGTTCTACAATGCAGATCTTAAATACGACTGGGAGCCAGGCGATTTTGAGATTATGGTGGGAGGTAACTCCAGAGATGTTAAAGTAGCAAAGTTGAACTGGAAGAGATAATAGGAATCAGCAGTAGTCATTAATTCATTTTTCAGAAGGTATTTTCCTGTTTTAGTTTCTGTCAACCAAGGAAACTCCTACAGCATTTTGTTGATTTGAGTTGAACTGTTGTTCGTTCTCAGAGACAATATCGGATTCGGTTAGGGAATTTAGCCTATTAAATTTCTTATTGCTTAGATCCCTCAATTAGCATAAGCTCTGACTTTTTATTTGTAAATGTGGCATGATTAAAAAAATCATTATCAGGAAGTTGCAGGCTGTAGTTGCGGATGAATGCCACCGAAACTTCTCCGCTTAAAAGGGTGCAGTTCAGAAGATGGCCCCCTTTGGACTTATCCGAGGATAGAAAGTGAAAATGATAATCATCGAGATTGACATCTTTGAGATATTTGGGGAATTTATATCCCAGAAGTACCCCTTGCTGATCCATATAGGTTATAACTCCCTGCTTTTTATATGCTTCAATTAAGCGTTTATAGGGCTTCTCTTGCTTTGGTACGCTTCGAATAATAATAGAATCGAATTTACCTGATAGCTTACAGCCATAGATCAAATTAGGCTTTCCAATTAAGCTATCCAGTTTATTTTCAAGATCTTTTATCCGGATTGGATGTGTTATTTTAATCGTCGTATCGGATGAGAAATTGCAAATTGCAGCAAAAGGAACCTTTACAGAGTCACTCATTAGTTGAATCTTAAAGTCAGATGTTGCCTTGTAGCATTTCCCATCAAGTAAAATAAGTTCACCATCTAAAGCATTGAAGGTGCCTAATCCAAAATTGCCTTGTTTTTTAAGTTCACCCACAGTAAGCTCGCCATCATAAATACCTTCAAGTAGGGCGTTGAGGGTAGAATATTGAAAGATGGAATTTGCGCGGATTTTTTTTCCTTCTTTTGGGTGATTTGAAAATCCCCAGATACTGATCAGAATACAGCAGATGATTGAAATTGGTATTATTTTTTTCATAATTTGAATAGTTATTTTAAGCAATACCTGGCAACTCCATTCCGGTTATCTTGCGGTATAAATTAAGGGCGAAAAGATCTGTCATGCCCGATACAAAATCGACAATCGACTGAATCTTTCCATACATTGTCTGGTCTTGATTTTGATATTGTGAAGGGATTAGTGAGAGTAGTTTTTTTGATAAAAAACTATCGGGTTCGACAATAGCGGTAATAAAAGCTTCAAGCAGTGTTCCAAGGATTTTATATCCTGCGATTTCGATCTCTACTACAGCACGATCATTATATATTTTTATCAGCGAGATCTCTTTAACCCGGTCCATTGCGCTTTTCGATGGTTCAGGGAGGTTGTTAAAGAGCGGAATGATTTTTGAGGTGGGGATAAAGTCCTCTGCCATAGCGGTAAACAATTGAGCACATTCACGTGTAAGTTTACCGATTACCATTGCGCGAAAATAGGCAATTCGTTCATTGTCATCGCTAACAAGGTCTAAGTTACGTTGGATGTTTTCAAGTATTGCGGCGTCAGCTGTGGGATCGAAGAAATTTAAAAATAGCTCTTCTGTTTCAGCGTAGGTGAGTATCTTGAGTTTATGCGCATCTTCTACATCCATAATCTGGTAACAGATATCATCTGCTGCCTCGACAAGATATACCAACGGATGGCGTGCATAGTGCATTGGGGTTTCTGAAAGTTGGGTCATCTCTAATTGTGTCGCAATCTTACGAAAGAGCTCCTTCTCACTTTGGAAGAATCCGAACTTGGGCTTTCCTGCTGCAAGGGAAGACTCAAACGGATATTTAACAATGCTAGCTAATGTACTGTATGTTAGTGCGAATCCACCATTTCTCTTGCCGTTAAATTGATGACTGAGCACTCTGAACGCATTTGCATTTCCTTCAAAGCAGGTAAAATCGGTCCATTGCTCCGCTGTTACCTCGTGTTGATATTTTGCACCTTCTCCACGCTTAAAGAAATCGGCTATGGCATATTCTCCGGAGTGGCCAAATGGAGGGTTTCCAAGGTCATGAGCAAGACAAGCGGCTGAAACAATAGCTCCTATTTCACCCACTATGGGCGTCAGCATTGGATTTTTACTCTTTTTTATGGCGGATGCTACGAGATTTCCTAGTGATCGCCCCACGCTTGCAACTTCGAGCGAATGGGTAAGTCTATTATGTACAAAGATGCTTCCCGGAAGAGGGAATACCTGCGTCTTATCCTGAAGTCGCCTAAAGGGTGAGGAGAAAATAATCCTGTCGTAATCGCGCTGAAAGATAGAGCGGATATCATCGTCATTCTGAAAAATCCGATCCTCCAGACCAAGCCTGCGATCGGCAATTAATTTATCCCAGTTTATCATTCCCCCTTTTATTTGCTTCGTTTGTACTTTAATTCTTTATGCTGAGTAAATTGAACCTTCCTACAGAATCAATTTCATAATTCATTTAAATTAGCAATCCTTCTGGGTGCAAATTACTCATATATTATGCTCCAAAGTTCAACATATTTTTAGGATTAAAAAATTTGTTTGCGCATTGCCCCGAATTGAATAACTTCGCAGTACTTTTTTTGAATTATGATTGCTCCAATGCTTAATGGTTTGCTTTTGCCATTTTTGGTTGCTATGTTTTTGGCAATTAATATGGGCGGAAGCGGTACTTCTCCTGCTTTTGCTACGGCCTATGGTTCAGGTATCCTGCGTAGGGATCTTATCCCGGGTCTTTTCGGACTATGCGTTCTTGTAGGAGCCCTGCTCGCTGGAAAAAATACTGCCATAACTCTCGGCAAGGGTATAATACCTGCAGAGAGCCTTAACTATGTCCTAACAACAATTATTTTATTTTCAGTTGCCCTTTCACTCCTTTTCGCTAATCTCTTAGGAGTGCCGCAATCGACGTCACAATCAACGGTATTGGCACTGGCAGCCCCCGCACATTATCTGGGACAATTAAATACGACAAAACTATTTACCGAAATCATCCCTGCATGGGTATTGCTCCCTATTGTCTCCTTTGGAATCATGTATCTGATTGCCAATATCTCGATAAAACGATTCGACATGAAATATCCGGGATATTTCCAAACTTTTAAACGACAATCGTTTTTCCGCTGGGTTGTGATTATTACCAGTTGCTATGTCGCGTTCTCTATTGGCTCAAATAATGTCGCTAATGCCTCTGGTCCAATAACTTCAATGATAACCAATGAGTTGCACATCGATCCTACAGGGAGTAATTTTGTGCTAATCATGATTCTTGGTACTTTGATAATAGCCCCCTCCTTTGGTATTGGGAGTTCTATATTTGGTCGAAAATTGATCGTCAAAACTGGTACTGAGATAACCGATATAGGAAAGGTAGAGGCTTCAATTATATCCGTAATTACGGCATCTCTTTTGTTAGCAGCCTCGATAAGCCGAGGCATTCCAACCTCATTGGTGCAGCTCAATACCTTTGCCATTCTGGCCCTTAGTGTTTCAAAGAAAGGGTGGAGAGTAACCTTTGCCAATAAAGTGGTTAAAAGGCTCTGGGTGATCTGGTTTATCGCACCTATCTTTGCATTCTCATTATCCTATTTCCTGACCGTATTAGCCGACCAGGCTGGATTACTTCACCTGCGCTATTGACGCTAACCCTGTCCCTATCTTCTTTAGTTCTTTATCTATTTGTGCCATGTCGTTAAAATGATGCAGCATTGTGGCTTTGAAATCAGGTCCATGATTGGGTATAATGGTATGGACTAATTCATGCACAAGAACATAATCAATTAGTTTATCCGGAAGTCGCATCAGATGAAGATTAAGATTAATATTCTTGCGTGTGGAGCAACTTCCCCAGTTTGAGCGGTTATTTTTAATTGTTATTTTTTGGTAGCTATAGCCCAATTTATTAGCTAATTCGGCAATCCTTACAGGGAGGTATTTTTTGGCATCAAAACGGAGCACATTTTCAATCATCTTAGCCAATCTCTTTTGTAATTCACTATCCTCTATAGCCAAATTTACAGGATATTCGAAATACACCTGTTTGGTGGCATAGGCATACCTAATACGTAAGTTCTTTACCTCTGCAGGACAAATATGGTATTCATAATTGCGCGTAGTAAAAAGGTGCCCAGGGTGAATGTGCTTTGGCTCTGTTGGATTAAGAGCTAGCTTCCTGCGGGTCTCATCGATCCATGGCAGATGCTCAATCAGGAATTTCTCCCCGGTACGAAAGGAGGCGAGCCACGGAATAGTCACGCGTATTCTGCCGTCAGGACGGATAGCAATTTTAAACCTCAGCGCCTGGCGGTTTCTGCTGATGGTCACAGCTCCAACTTGTTCTATGAAAACCTCCTTAATCGCCATGCAAAATCCCTCTGTTTCTCATTGATACTTAATTTGAAGGCGATTATTAATTACCTTACCCATTACCCATTCTTTGTATTCGCAACCAATTGATTAAATAGAACGAGTTGCTCTTTCAGTGCCTCAACCTTATCTGAGGGCTCTGTTCTGGCTTCCATAAGAATCCATCCGTTATAGTGATTTTCATGAAATAGCCTAAAAAGTTGCTGATATGGGTAGTTGCCTACATTAAATTCACGGACATGAACCGTATCGCCAAACCACTTTTTAACGCTACTAAAATTATCCTCTAATCCCGGTGGAAGAAGATCCTGGTCGTTGCAGTTCCAGCATATTTTAACATTTTTTTCAGTTACCTGATTAAAAATTGCTCTCATATTTGGCAACTCCTGTGTCTTATTTCCATGAACTTCGACTCTTACCACGAGACCAAACTCTTTTGCAAATTTCCCCACTTCATTAAAAGAAGAGGCTATTTGTGCGATCGTGCGCTCTTGATCAACCCCTGCAGGCAGATCATTGGGCTTCACTTTTATCCCTGAGGCTCCGATGTCTTTACAAAGCTTAATATAGGTTTTTGTCTGATCGATATTCCATCTGAGTTTTATCGGATCTGGGCTGTGGTATTCGAAGTTTGAGCCATAACCCAGACAGGTGACTGGACTGTCGGCAAACCTCTTTTTCACCTCTTGTCGCTGTATGTCATTTAGTGTAGATTCAACTCCGTGGGCATGCATTGTGCGCAACTCAACACCCAGGATTCCTGTCTTTGTACAGTTGGTGATCAAGGTGGGGAGATCCCAGTCTTTGGCCCACTGATAAGTTACCAACCCCAGCTTAATAGTTGATTTATGACTCTTTGCTAATGCCGATATTGGGTTAAGCGTGGCTAGTCCTAGTGTTGAAATAACTCCTGTTTGAATAAAATTGCGTCTCGATAAATTTTTTCCCATCTGCGTAAGCAATTAAATATTTTAGCGAATGTGGTGAAGATATACATTCCCAACTCTAAAATGAAATATAGGCCGAAATTTGTTTATTTTGTACAAGGAAATATCCAGTTTAATAACTCCCTTTAGTTGGGACTAATAATGGTTAGTTATCAGTTGTTTTGCAGAATATATTTTGAATACAAAATCGTAATATGAATATACTTATTATTGGTTCCGGAGGTCGTGAGCATGCTTTTGCATGGAAAATTAGCCAGAGCCCTAAAGTAAATAAACTATTTATTGCACCTGGTAATGCAGGGACTGCTGAATTTGGGACCAATATTGAGATTGGGGTTACCGATTTTACGGCGATCCGTAAGGTTGTGCTTGAGAATGATATCGAGCTTGTCGTTGTAGGTCCTGAGGTGCCTCTTGTTGAGGGGATTCATGATTTCTTTTTAGCGGACTCTCAACTTCGCACTATTCCTGTTATTGGACCTACACGTGATGGTGCTCGCCTTGAAGGGAGTAAAGATTTTGCCAAACAATTTATGATGCGTCATGGAATACCAACTGCGGCCTATTTCTCGGTTGCGCGTGATAATCTGGAGCAGGGAATAGCTTTTCTTCAGAGCTTAAAGGCCCCTTATGTTCTTAAGGCCGATGGATTAGCTGCCGGCAAGGGGGTATTGATTATCGAGGAGCTTCCTGAGGCAGAACAGGCTGTTCGTGAAATGCTTGGAGGAATGTTTGGGCAGGCAAGTGAAACTGTTGTTATAGAGCAGTTCTTGTCGGGTATTGAATGCTCCGTATTTGCACTTACCGATGGTCACGATTATAAAATCCTCCCTGTTGCCAAGGATTATAAACGCATTGGAGAGGGAGATACCGGATTGAATACGGGAGGCATGGGTGCTATTTCTCCTGTCCCATTTGCTGATGAGGTATTTATGAATAAGGTAGAGCAACGGATTATCATACCGACTGTGAAAGGACTACAACAAGATAACATCGATTACAAAGGATTTATCTTCTTCGGATTAATAAGCGTTGATTCAGAGCCATTTGTAATTGAATATAATGTCCGTATGGGTGATCCTGAAACAGAGGCAGTGATTCTTCGTCTTAAATCGGACCTTGTTGATTTATTTGAAGGTGTTGCTCAAAGAAATCTCACTGATCGGATCCTTGAGATTGATAGTGCATGTGCTGCTACTGTGATGATGGTTGCTGGGGGATACCCCGGAAACTATGCGAAAGGGGATGTTATTTCTAATTTGGATAATGTCTCAGGAAGTATCCTTTTTCATTCGGGTACTCAATTTTCAGGCGATAAGGTGGTAACCAATGGAGGGAGAGTAATTGCAGTTAGCTCATTAGGAACTTCAATTGAACAGGCACTCGAAAATTCATACCGAAATGCGGCAACGATACAGTTTCGGAATAAGTACTTTCGAACAGATTTAGGAATTGATCTACTAAAATAGAATGGTATGTTGCTTCGCATCCTGAAGAGTAATTCACTGCTTAGTTCTTTGCTGATCCCAGTAATTGGGCTTGTTTTTTGGTGGCACAATCTTCAGTCTCCAATGCCTCTTGATCTAAGCCGGGCAAATGGAGCAATGCCTTTATATTATCTTGCTTGTCACTTTATCGGTAATTCGAATTTCTGGCAAGTTTTTCTGGCTTTTTTATTAGTTGTTCTAAACTCGTTTTTTTTATCACAATTAGGTTCGGCCTATATCTTCCTCAATAAGAGGTCCTATATTCCCGGAATTGTTTATCTTATTACAGTTTCTGCTCTGGACACCTTGCACTCTTTTCTTCCTGTTCACCTTGCAACCTCATTCATATTAATCTCTATCTATTTTATTTTTGATACTTTTCATCGAAAAATTGCCATCTCCCATACTTTTAATGCCTCATTTTTCTTAGCGATTGGATCTTTAATTTATCTTCCGGTCATAGCGCTGTTTCCACTTATTTGGATCTCTATTTTTGTGCTTCAAAAAGACGATAACTGGAGACTTTTGGCGATTCCAGTTCTTGGATTTGGCATTCCATGGCTGTTTATGGGGGTCTATTCATTTTTGACGGAATCGTATCGTTTATTAGGAAAAGAGATGGTTGAGATGCTCTGGACAAGGCATAATGAGTATCTTTTAGAGCCCTACTTTTTGTTACTCACTGCTATTGTTTCTCTCTTGGCTTTATTGGGAAGCTTGTCTGTGCTTGGAGTATTCCAGATGATTAAGGTTAGCTCGCGTAAATATTTTATAATCTGTTATTGGATTCTTGGTTTGGTAACTATTCCAGCGTTACTGTTTGTAACTATAAGTATTGAGATTGTTGCATTGTCCTCTATACCTGTTGCTTACTTTATTTCCCAGTATCTTAACTCAGATAATCACACCTTACTAAAAGAGATATTGACTTGGATATTCGTGCTTATTTCGGTCTTTGTTCTTATTATGTATCGATAGTATCGTGTCCGTTTCTTTCAGATTTTATTTTTAAATGCGAAGAGGTCTTTAAAAATAAACCCTCAGGATTTATAGGATCGTGAGGGTTTATTTGGATTTAATTCGACGATGATCAATCGGGAAAGTAACCTTTGATAATTCCCCTTTTTGAATCTTTAAGAAATAATAATATCTCATCTCGCTCACGCGAAGCTGGCATTTCGGCCTCAATAACCTCGAGAGCTTGTGTATTATTATACCCTTTTTGGTAGATGATACGGTAGATATCCTGTATCTGACAGATCACCTCATTTGAAAATCCTCTGCGTCGAAGACCAATTGAGTTTACCCCGGCGTATGAAAGAGGCTCGCGACCTGCTTTAATATAGGGCGGGACATCTTTACGGACCAAGGATCCTCCGGATAACATCACATGTTTTCCAATATGACAGAACTGATGGATGCCTGTATGGCCCCCGATAATAGCGAAATCATCAACAATAACTTCTCCGGCTAAGGCAACAGAATTTACTATTATTACGCTATCACCTACAACACAGTCGTGAGCAACATGTACATAGGCCATAATCAAACAGTTACTTCCGATTACGGTTTTCCCATGGGCTGCCGTTCCTCTGTTTACGGTTACGCACTCTCTAATGGTGGTATTGTCGCCAATCTCGACTGTCGTATATTCACCTTTGAACTTAAGATCTTGCGGCTCACCTCCGATAACGGCACCTGAGTGAATTTTACAGTTTTTACCAATTCTGCAACCGGGTAAGATTACTGCTGTTGGTCCAATATATGTTCCGTCTCCAATGATTACATCGCTCGATACTGTAGCGAAAGGTTCGATAGTTACACCTACACCTATTTTTGCATCTGGATGAATATTTGCTAAAGGTTGATTCATTGTTGAAATTTTTATAGAGACTAAAATTCCGATAAAGGGATTTTTCTTATTTTGTTTTTGCAATTATAGCCATAAATTCTCCTTCGCATACTATTGTGTCGCCAACAAATGCGATCGCTCTCATGTTGGCAATTCCACGGCGTATTGGGCCAAGTAATTTAAGTCGGAAAACCAGGGTGTCGCCCGGAATAACTTTCTTCCTGAATTTTATGTTGTCCATGGTCATGAAATAGGTTGAATAGTCGCCGTCGGCAGGTTGTGAGCTAATTACAAAGACTCCGCCACATTGTGCCATTGCCTCTATTATAAGTACTCCCGGCATTACGGGTTCT
Organism: uncultured Bacteroidia bacterium; assembly: GCA_903907075.1. GTDB lineage: Bacteria > Bacteroidota > Bacteroidia > Bacteroidales > Prolixibacteraceae > JAAFHB01. The sequence continues at coordinate 57,429 of CAIVMQ010000009.1, read as the reverse complement.
TCAGGAAAATGGCCTACGAAAAATGGCTCATTCATGGTTACATTTTTCACCCCAATGATATGATCAACCCCTTTCTCGAGGACCTTATCAAGCAAAAGGAATGGATTCCTATGCGGCAACATTTTCTTTATCTGATTCACATCGTATAAAGGGCTCTTGTTTGGGTCATATTCAGGAGCTGTACTCTCGGAAATGCCTTTAAGATACTCCTTCTGAAGCATCTTGGCAAATTCGGTATTCGGTCCGTGCCCAGGCCTCTTGGCTACGATTCTACCTTTTATCCGTTTCCCGATTAAGGCCAGATCACCGATAACATCGAGGAGTTTATGTCGGGCACATTCGTTATCGTAGTGAAGGGTAAGGTTATTAAGTATCCCAATCTTATTTACTTCAATATGTTTCTGATGGAACAAGTCAGCAATTCTATCTAATTCATCTTGCTCCATTGGCTGATCCATAATAACAATAGCATTATCGACCTCACCTCCTTTGACCAGGTTATTTTTCAGTAGCGTTTCAAGCTCTCGGACAAAAACAAACGTGCGGCAAGGGGCGATCTCCTTTGCGAAATTCGTCGTGCTATCGAAGGTGGCATATTGGTTATCGAGCACTGCTGAATTATACGAGATCATCACATCGAGACTGAAATCATCATCAGGATAGGCAATTAGTTCAGTTCCGGTCTCTGCATTGCGATAAACAATCTTTTTTTTGATTTCAAAATATTCGCGATCGGCATCCTGCTCCTGCAATCCAGCAGCCATAAGTGCGTTAACATACGCAATTGCACTACCGTCAAGAATTGGCGCCTCAGGTCCATCCAGCTCCATTAATATATTGTCTATTTCTGTTCCGATAAGGGCAGCCATCACATGTTCAATTGTGCTGATCACTACTTCACCTTCTTGCAATACAGTTCCTCGTGAAGTTCCTTTTACTTTAGAGACGTTAGCCTCAATGATAGGCTCTCCTTCAAGGTCAATGCGCTTGAATTTAAATCCGAAGTTTTCAGGTGCAGGCTTAAAGGTTATGGTGACTTCAGCCCCGGTATGCAAACCTTTGCCAGAAATAGAGAACTCTCTTTCAATAGTATTTTGTTTAATACTTATCATTTCAAGAAATTTTATTTTTTATTCGTTGTTTTCGATTAATTTTATCTTTTTTTGAAGCTCGATAATCTCCTCGCGTAATTTCGGAAGATTACGAATGATGGAATAGGACTTCATTGTAGCTTTAAATTCTTCTGCGGGTGTCCCTAAGACAACCGAATTGGGTTTCAATGACGACATAACCCCTGTTTTTGGTCCGATTTTCGATCCATCTCCAATTGTAATATGTCCAGAAATAGCCGCTTGGCCACCTAAGAGACAGTTTTTTCCTATCACGGTAGATCCAGCAACACCCGATTGCGCAGCCATCACAGTATTCTCGCCAATATCATCATTATGGGCAATCTGAATCAGATTATCGAGCTTTACACCACTGCGCAGGATTGTTGAACCCATTGTCGCACGATCAATTGTGGTATTTGCCCCAATTTCAACATTATCTTCAATGATTACATTACCAATTTGCTCAATCTTTGAATATGCAGCACCATCATTAGGGGCAAAGCCAAATCCATCCGAACCAATAACTACACCCGAATGGATAATTCCTGTTGAGCCAACCACGCAATCCGCATATATCTTAACCCCGGAATAGAGAATCGTGTGATCCCCAATCTTCACATTGTCTCCAATATAAACATGAGGATATATCTTTACATTGTTTCCTATTTGTGTATTTTCGCCAATGTAAGCATAGGCTCCAATATAAACCTCATCCCCAATAGTAGCTGAATTGTGAATAAAGCATGGCTGCTCAATACCAACTTTAACTGGCTTTGATTTTACATAAAAATCAAGAAGCTTGGCTAATGCACCATAGGCATTTGCTACCCTAATCAATGTACAGGATAGCTCCCGCTCAGCCTTAAAGTCGTTATTTACAATAACAATTGAGGCTGTTGTGGTATAAATGTATTTTGTGTATGCTGGATTTGAGAGGAAAGTCAAGGTGCCAGTAACAGGTTGATCAATTTTAGACAGATTATTCACTCTGACATTGCTATCCCCTTCGACTGTCCCATCTAATAGGGTTGCAATATCTTTTGCCGAAAACTCCATTCGTTGGTCTTTAAATTTTACGGTGCAAAAATAATAAAATAATTACCTTGTTAAGATTTCTTCCGGATAACAGAGGAAATGTTTCCTGACAATTTTTGTAAGTCCTTCTAAATTAATGTCTGAAGCCTCTTTTATCTCCTTTAATTTGCCATTCTTGTAGAGAATTTGAATGCTCCCAACCTCAGCATTATAGGCATTATTGGTAATCTCACCGTCAATTACAAAGAAATCTGCCTCCTCTTGATTTATATTGAACGTATCAACAGACAACTCTTTGAGATTGTTTAGTTTACTCGCTGAGAATGGGGTAGTGGAGAGCTTTATTTTAAACAGCTTTCGATTAATTAATGACGCAGAGAGATGAGAGAGAATAGGATCAGGATGATTCATCCACCCTTTAATTGTGCAGATAAGATCGGCATCATCGAGGTAGGTGAAATGGTCAATAGCTGATTTTCGAACCTTCAGATCTTTTGAGTGGAACTCATTAGCCGTAATTGATTTATTTAAAAATAAGGTAAGATAACCCACCGTAGGAACCTCCTGCCCTGACGAGGCAAGGTCGGATGCGCGTTGCAATAATTTAATCATCATAAACTCGGCTGAGATAACTGTTTTATGCAGATATACTTGCCAATACATAAGTCGACGTGCAATCAGAAATTTTTCGACAGAATAGATTCCCTTTACTTCGACAACCAATTGATCATTTTTTACATTCAACATTTGTATAATTCGCTCTGAGGAGACCACCCCTTCAGAAACGCCAGAGTAAAAACTATCCCGCTTTAAAAAATCAAGACGGTCCATATCCAATTGACTGCTAACTAATTGGTGCAGGAAGTTTTTGTGGTATTTATTCAGAAAGATCTCAATGGCCATCGATAAACGTCCGTTCATCTGGTTGTTTAGTTCGTCCATAAAGATGAGTGAAAGTTCCTCGTGCGAAACTCCCTGGACAATGCTTTGCTCGAGGGCATGCGAGAAAGGGCCGTGACCAATATCGTGTAATAAAAGGGCTGCGATAACTCCCTCCTCTTCCTCCGGGGTTATTTTATTCCCTTTTTTCTTCAACACATCAACAGCAGAACGCACAAGATGCATCGTTCCAATAGCATGTTCAAAGCGCGTGTGGTTTGCTCCGGGGTAAACCAATGAAGAGAGTCCCAGTTGTTTTATACGCCTAAGGCGCTGGAAATATGGATGCTCAATAAGTTCTATATGAAGTTGTGAATTGAGTTCGATAAATCCCCATACCGGATCGTTTACAATCTTATTTGTTGAGCTTTTCACTTTTGATTCCTTTGATGAATTAAAAGTTCAAAGCTAAGAAATGTTCTTCTTTTTTAACCCTTCAGATTTACAACTTGCTCATTTAAAAAATCATATTCAAATTACAGGTAGATTTTATTTGGTTTTTTAACTCAAAAGGTTTACTTTTGCAAAGGAGAATAATCGAAGGATTAGGGGACGAGAAGTCCCCTATTTTATTGGTAGTAAAAATGATAACAAAGGAAAAGGTTCAGTCTCTTGCTCAGGAAGTATTGTTAGTAGATCAGTTTATTGTTGATATTACAGTTGGAGCAGGGAATGTAATTTTAGTTTTAGTCGACAGTGATTCAGGAATAAGTGTGGGAGAATGTGTTGAGATTAGCCGGCATATTGAACATAGCCTGGACCGTGAAGAGGAGGATTTTTCCCTGGAAGTATCATCTCCCGGACTCTCTTTTCCCCTTAAAGTCGTCCGTCAGTATCCTAAGAATATAGGGCGCGAAGTTGAAGTGGTAACACTAAACGGCGAAAAACAAAAGGGGATTCTCAAATCTGCAGATTCAACAAGCTTTGAGTTAGAAACGATTTTAAAAGAAAAAATAGCGGGTAAAAAGGTCGCAACTGCGAAATTAATACCTTATAAGTATGATCAAATCAAGACAGTTAAAATAGTAATCTCTTTTTAAATATAATCCTGAAGATATGGATAACCTTAACTTGATTGACACGTTTTCGGAATTTAAAGATCTGAAGAGCATCGATCGGGCTACCATGATGAGCGTTCTTGAAGATTCTTTCCGAAGTGTTCTTCAGAAACAGTTTGGTACAGATGAGAATTTCGATGTTATCATTAATCCTGACAAAGGAGACTTTGAAATCTGGCGTAACCGAACCGTTGTTGCAGACAACGAATTTACCGACCCGAATTTGCAAATTACACTTTCGCAAGCTAAGAAGATAGGTGAAGATTATGATATTGGTGAGGAAGTAACCGATGAGGTAAAGTTTTCTGATTTTGGCCGAAGAGCGATACTCAATCTTCGACAGAATCTAGCGACCCGTATCTTAGAGCTTGAAAAAGATAACGTATATACAAAATATAAGAATAAAATTGGGGAGATCGTTACCGGGGAGGTTTATCAGATATGGAAAAGGGAACTTCTTTTGCTAGACGATGAAGGTAATGAGTTGTTACTACCTAAAATTGAGCAGATCCCAACCGATTTCTTCAGAAAAGGGGATAGTGTTAGGGCTGTGATTATTCGTGTTGAGATGCGTAATAATAGTCCTTATATTATCCTTTCACGTACTTCTGAAATTTTTCTGGAGAGACTTTTTGAACTTGAAGTGCCTGAGATCTTTGATGGTCTTATCACCATCAAGAAGATAGTCCGGATTCCTGGAGAGCGCGCCAAGGTTGCTGTTGAGTCTTATGACGAAAGGGTTGATCCGGTAGGCGCTTGCGTAGGGATGAAAGGATCTCGTATCCATGGTATTGTGCGCGAACTTCGCAATGAGAATATCGACATCATTAATTTTACCAATAACCTGCAACTATATATTCAGCGGGCCTTAAATCCGGCTAAGATATCCTCTATAAAATTATTCGCCAGCGAAAATCGGGCAGAAGTCTTTCTTAAGCCTGAAGAGGTTTCACTCGCTATTGGAAAAGGGGGATTGAACATTAAATTGGCTAGTCAGCTTACCGGATATGATATTGATGTATATCGTGATCGTGAAGCTGTTGATGAGGAGGATGTGAATCTGGATGAGTTCTCTGATGAAATTGAAGGTTGGATCATAGATGAACTTAAGGCAATAGGCTGTGATACGGCTAAAAACGTATTGAGTCTCACGCGTGAAGATCTGATTAAGCGTACTGATCTCGAAGAGGAAACTGTAGACGAGGTGTTGCGCATATTTAAAGCGGAGTTTGAATAATTATTTTTGTGAAAAAATGAGTTAAACTCGGTTGGGATAATAGGATAATTAACTGTTTGGGAAGATATGATTACAGGGGAAAAAGGATCAAGATTAAGTAAAATAGCTCGTGAGCTTAATGTAGGAATTACTACGTTGGTAGATTTTTTGCATAAGCAGGGGTTTAAAATCTCGACTGATCCAAATACTAAAATTGAAGCTGATATGCATGAGCTTCTCGAGAAGCAATTCCGAAAGGATCATGAAGCCAGAATTGAAGCCGACAAGCTCAATCTTCGACATCACCATCCCAAAAATGAAGCAGTTTCAATATCCGATGTGCAATCGACTAAAAAGGATGTTGATGAATCGGAAAGCGATGACGATTCTATATTGATTAAGGATCATAGTCTTCACCATTATAAAGAAGATAAGCGGCCAGAGAAAAGTGGAGCTGAAGACTTAGCTTCTAGTGTTAATCCTGTATTTACACCTGAATTAAAAGGAGAAGATAAACCTCAAATAACTGTTGTTGGCAAAGTTGACCTAGATAGCCTCAGCCGGAAGCCTAAGAGTAAAGAGGAGAAGGCGGATAGTGGAGTAAAAAAGGATAAGGCAACGACAGAAAAAGGTGCTTCGGCTTCAAAAACAGATGATCAAATTCAACAAGGGCAGGTTGGCATAGCCTCTGAATCTAACACTAAATCGAAAAAAACCGAGTCTGAAACGTCACCAATTGAACCTAATGCCGTTGAAACAAAACCTGAGATGGTCTCTAATATATCTCAGATCGAAAATACAATAAAGGTAATTGGCAAAATAGATCTCAATCCCCCAAGGTCGGCAGAACGTGTTGATCGGGAACTCGTAAAAAAGAAATTAATTATCCGTAAAACCTCCGAAGAAGCTGTTAAGGCTCATCCGGAGAGAGAAAGGGCAGTCGAGCCACAGCGTGATGATTTAAATGGAGGAGATCACGATAATCAGGATGAGATATTTAAACTTGACCGTAAAAAATTATCGGGTCCTACTGTGATAGGTCGAATTGATTTACCTGTTGAAGAGAAGAAAAAGCCTGTTAGGGCTGATGATAATCAACTGAGGAATAAGAAAAAACGTAAACGTGTAACTAAGGATGGTAAGGACCGTGTTGAATTACTGCCTGATAAGAGCGCTGAACCTGCCAAAGAGGTTAAACTCGAAAAATCTGATAAACTAAAGAAAAAAATCTCTTTGGTTGTTAAGAAAAAATCTCCTGTCAAACAGGAGGTTAAAGATGAAGATGTACAAAAACAAATAAAGGAGACCTTAGCACGTTTGACCACCAAAGGTCAAAAGACGAAGGGTTCGAAATATCGACGCGATAAACGTCTGGCATTTACCGAAAAACTCGCAGAGCAAAGTGCCCGCGACGAGATGGACAAGAGCATTATTAAAGTAACAGAATTTGTTTCGGTCAATGAATTGGCCTCAATGATGGATGTTCCGCCTACCAAAATTATTGCTACCTGTATGTCACTGGGCTTATTTGTGTCCATTAATCAACGGCTTGATGCAGAAACTATGGCTGTTGTAGCCGATGAGTTTGGCTTTAAAGTTGAATTTATCTCTGTAGAGGTTCAGGAGGCTATTGTGGAAGAGCAGGATCTTGAAACGGAACTTGTTTCCAGACCACCGATCGTAACGGTTATGGGTCACGTTGATCATGGTAAGACTTCGTTACTCGATTATGTCCGTAAAGCAAATGTTATTGCCGGTGAGGCGGGTGGTATCACTCAGCATATCGGCGCTTATAATGTAGCCCTAGAAGATGGACGTAAAATAACATTCCTCGATACCCCGGGTCACGAAGCCTTTACAGCGATGCGTGCTCGTGGAGCTCAGGTTACTGATATTGTAATTATCATTGTGGCTGCCGATGATGATGTAATGCCTCAGACCGTAGAGGCGATAAATCATGCTACCGCTGCAGGGGTTCCAATTATCTTCGCAATCAACAAGGTAGATAAGCATGCTGCAGATCCTGAAAAAATAAAACAACAACTCGCAACAATGAACTTCCTTGTTGAAGACTGGGGAGGGAAATATCAATCGCAGGATATATCTGCCAAGAGTGGGCTAGGAGTTAAAGAGTTGCTCGAAAAAGTATTGCTTGAGGCTGATATGCTTGAGCTAAAAGCAAATCCAAATAAACGTGCAGTAGGCTCAGTTATTGAATCTTCATTGGATAAAGGTCGTGGTTATGTTGCCACTATTCTTGTTCAGAACGGAACATTACGAGTGGGTGATGTGATCCTTGCTGGTCCTCATTTTGGTCACGTAAAGGCGATGTTCAACGAACGTAATCAACGTGTTGAAGAGGTAGGCCCTGCTGAACCGGTATTAATTCTAGGATTAAACGGTGCTCCACAGGCGGGCGATAAATTCAATATTATGGAAGGTGAGCGTGATGCTCGTATGATTGCCAATAAACGGGAACAATTGCAACGCGAACAAGGTCTGCGGACACAAAAACATATTACGCTCGATGAGATTGGACGTCGAATCGCAATCGGAAACTTCCAGGAACTTAATATTATCGTTAAGGGTGACGTTGACGGATCAATTGAAGCTTTGGCTGACGCATTAATCAAACTATCGGTTGGTGAGATCCAGGTAAATGTTATTCATAAGGCTGTTGGACAGATTACCGAGTCAGATATTATGCTTGCTTCAGCATCCAATGCTATTATTGTAGGCTTCCAGGTCCGCCCTTCACTCAGCGCAAGAAAACTGGCTGAGAAAGAAGAGATCGATATCCGGTTATACTCGATCATCTATGATGCGATCAACGAAGTTAAATCGGCTATGGAAGGGATGCTTGCTCCCGAAATTAAGGAGGAGATCAAAGGTACTGCAGAGATTCTTAATGTCTTTAACATTACTAAAGTTGGTACCATTGCAGGATGTATTGTGCGGGATGGAAAGATTTTACGTAATTCGAAGGTGCGACTTATCAGAGATGGTATCGTAGTCTTTACTGGCGACTTGGAATCATTGAAACGATTTAAGGACGATGTGAAAGATGTTGCCAAGGGTTATGAGTGCGGTCTGAATATCCGTGGTTATAACGATTTAAAAGAGGGTGACTTTATCGAAGCCTTCGAACAGGTATCTGTTGCCAAAACACTGGATTAAGAAACGTAAAATAAATATAGTTAAAAGCCTCATTCCCCGAATGGGGCTTTTTTTATACTTTCATTATGAGTTATCCTGGATTATTATCCTATTGAATTTATTATCGCACATCTTCAAACGAGGAAGCATTAATTAGATACGAGGTTGAAAAGGGGTCATCGGCAACAGTCAGAACTCCGATTGCGGAAGCAAAAACCAGGCTAAATAATATAATTCCCACAAATCGCTTTCCTGAATCCGAGAAAAATGCAAACCCAATTGAAATTTGAGTAAAAAGCCCAAAAAGAAATAAAAAGTATAATTTTTGTTTAGGGAGATGCGCTTTTCGAAGTTGTTTTCGTTCAAACCATGCTTGTCGAAGAGATTCTACTAAATTATAAAATACCATTTGAGTTGTTGTATTACCATTAAACATCGAATCTCTTGATGACGCAATACGATAGATATTACTCCAGATTGCTTTTGAGAATACATCTGTTTCGCTATTTAAAATCAATTTTTCAACCAGAATAGTGTCTCCTAACTCCTGTTTTTTGATGTCATTTAGTAATTTTCGAATACAAATTTTCAGAGTGGCTGCTTCCGGTAAAGATTCGGTTATCCGCAATAAACCGCGGCACATGCTTGCTTCCTGAATAAGTAAGGCATTAACCCGGTTACTTCGTTGCCATACTTCAGTATAAATAAGGCTTGAGAAAAGCGCAAATTGAAGTGCAATCACCATAATATAAGGAGGTTGTAAGTCTCCTAATTTACCGAACCTTCCTTTTTTTACGAAATTTATTAATAGGATTACAAGGATTCCCATAAATAGCGGGAGTATTGTATAAAAGATTTTAAGGATCATTTTGGCTTCGTTAAGATTTAGTATAAAAAATGGGTTTATAGAATAATTCAGGAATATAGTCCAAAAGACCGAAGTTTTCAGGTTAATCCTAATTTATTTTCAAATTAGTTTGCCGGTGGTCGAACCGAATCATCCGCCTGCTCTGCATAATACATCGCTGATAACTCCCGAAATCCGTTTTCTACAACTTCATTGGGTATGCCTCCACTTTTACGTAGTTCATAATCAAACATGGCACGCAGCAGCAGGATACGCCACCGCCATCCATTTTTGATCATTTCGGAAAGCTTTTCGTCAACAGATTTAAGCAGATTAAAAGCCTTTCCTGCACCAAAATCAGCCTTGGGGACATTGAACTTTACGACTGATCCTGCTTTAAATGTGCCCCTTAATCCATGATTTTTTTCCAATATGGTAATTGCTTCACTAATTTCATCGACATGGTCCCGTGAGAATTCGAATGCGATATATTCCCTGATTGTCTCCGTGGCAGGTTTGTCACGTGACCAGTAAAACTGGCTATAAATCACCTTATTGATATCTTCGAAGATCCCTTCTGAGTACGGAGCGCCACCTGCGGTTTTATCCTTAACCTCATCCCATAACCGCTGGAACCTCGAAGGCAAAGGATTTGCCCCGAATCCACCCCATGGCCACGACTCCCACATGCTGATTTCAGGAAAGTTCAGAAGCGGCAAATTTCCAGGTACCGGATTTGCTTTCAGATATTTTGGAAACGCTTCATGCGAATCGGCCTGGATATAATCGACCCAGGGTTTTTCGTTCGCAAAGGCATCTGCCAGCCCGGACCATTCACCTTCGTCTTCAACACAGTCAAAAAGCCAGGTGGAGAGGATGGTTTTTACACCGGGGATCTTTTGGTGGGCTAGTTCAGCTATTTTCTTCGATAATTTTAAATAACCGTTACTTCCCCAAGGCGTACACTTGTCGCACCCGCAGCCACCCTGATCATAAGGCCATATCACGATATAATCAACGATGACCCCCCGATTGTTGAATGCGTCCAATTCATCTGCAACCTGTGTTAGAATCAATTCTGTCCCTCCCGGTTGTGAAGGACATATCTCAACTCCGTAACATCCGCGCAGTCTGATCTGCCTGGGAGGTTTTGCCCGTAATTCCTTTGGCGATGAGTTGAAACCTTCGTTACCTAGCATACAGATCGCAACTTTCATCCCTGCATTCTTGCCTGCTTTTAGGATGAACGATAACCGATCTAGCATTGCAATAGCCTTAGGATCATGAATTCCTTCAAAACCGTGCATGTCAAACCAAACTTCAATCGTGTTATATCCCCAGAGGGCAAGCTCCTCGATATAGTTGGTTACCTTTTCAACAGGGGCGGTGTGGTAGAAATTATGAAAATGGGTAGCAAAATAGATGTTGCGTTTCGGCTTCTCAGGAACGGATAATCCCTGCCAGTTTCCCGGTGCAAACCCTTTTTCTGTGATGACCGATGAATGCAACAGTTTTCCAAGTCCATATAAGATGCCGTTTGAATCGCTGGCGGTTATGGTTATGCTATTTTCCTTCGATTTCTCAATCCGGAAGGCTTCGGGTGGCATCGATTGAGCTACAATTCTTAACCGAATACTCAGTTGGCTACTACCCAATATTGTGAAATTTATCCCTGTACGTTCGGTGAGAATTCGGAGGAAAATCTTGGTTGCTTTTTCTACGAGGGTATCCGGATCTGCAGACGTAATAAAGACTATTGAATTAAAGGTAGTACCAGAATCTTTATTTTCCAGTTCTATCTTTAATTCTGATTTCTCCCCTGCTATAAGATTACGACTAAAGCCCGTAGCTCCCGATAGAAGGATTCCGGCTATTGCACCTTTCTTGAGGAATTCTCTGCGGTTATCCATCTGTTTGCTGTTTTTTCTGTTTCAACACAGCCTTAAAATTTTACGGCTGTACACTATCATTTTTATAATTTAGTCAATCAAAGAAGGTGGTGCATCCTCGGGAGATGATCCCCATTTCTTGTTCGGATAAGGACCCATTTCCAACTCTATTGTCGCTCCGTTTAACAGATCCGTGTGGGTGAACCAGGGTTTATTTAAGGTCTCACCATTTAATTTTGCCGATTGGATGTATTTATTCTCCTTTGCATAATTATGCGCTTTAATAGTGAAGGTCTTGCCGTTGGTTTGTTTTATTTTGACCTCTTCAAAGACCGGGCTTCCAATATTATAGATGGGTAATCCCGGGGTGACAGGATAGAAACCCATTGAAGCAAAGACTACAAAGGCTGTCATACCCCCTCCATCTTCATCGCCAGGGATTCCAAAAATATTATCTTGAAACCACACGTCGAGCAAGAAGCGTACTCTTTTTTGTGTTTTCCATGGTTCACCTGCATAATTATACAGCCATGGGATATGGAAACTAGGTTCGTTACCCATCGAAAACTGACCCACCATGCCAGTAGCATCAGCAAATTTAGCCCAGAACTGAAATTTAGAACGACCAAGATCTTCACGAAACAGCTGATCGAGATTGGCGGTGAACTTCTCCCGTCCACCCATTAGCTTTACTAATCCGTGAATATCTTCTTGTACTTGCCACTGATAGGTGTATCCGTTATTCTCGTCGTAATAGTCACGTCCACCGGGACCGCCATCAAACTTCGGGTCAATATCAATCCAATCTCCCTTGGCATTTTTTGGCCACATAAGTTTTTTATCGGGGCGGTATAAATTTCGGTAGTTTGTTGATTGTTTATGAAAATATTCCTGGTCGTTTTTATGCCCCAGCTCCTTGGCCATTTCCGAAAGAGCCCAGTCATCGTAGCTTGCCCCGAGGGTTATCGCTACACTCTGCCGCTTCTCGAAGCTGTCGACCTCCTTTACTGTCTCCACCTCTCCAGGTGCCAGGGCCGGGAAATATCCCTTTTCGCGGTAAAAAGTATCTAACGATGTCGTGGGTCCGTTTCTCCAAGGTAACATAGTAGCCTGGTAGCCATTTTTCGCTACCCCTTCGTATGCTTTATCCACATTATAACCGCGGATCCCTTTTCGATAACCATCGAGAAAGACAATCGTGGAATGGAATCCGTTCATCGCGGGATTATCGATATAAAGTAGTGGGAATTGGGGCATCCACCCACCCTGTTCATACATTAGGGTATATGAATTAAGCATGTCTGCCTCCTTTTGAGGCTGCAGAATCATACGTAACGGGTGGTTGGCAAGGTAGGTGTCCCAGACCCAGTCGTCAATATAAAAATCGCGGTCAGTTTTATGAACCTGATGGTCGTAGGCACTGTAGTAACTGCCATACTCATTGATGTTTACCATCCGTTCGTAGGTGCGGTACAGCGAGGTGAAGAAAGAGCGCCGCTGCCCATCTGTTGCCCCTTTTACCTCGATTTGATTTACAGCATCTGACCAGATTTTCTCTCCCTTATCTTTAAGCGCCTCAAACTGCCAGTCAGAGATCTCATTCTGGAGATTTATTTTTGCTTGTTCTGCACTGATATAGGAAATGGCATATTTGAATTCTATGGGTTTTATCTCATCTTTTGGAAATTCAATCCAGGCAGTTGTTTCCTGCTTTGTTTTATTAGTCTTTTTGATCAGCCGGGATTCTTTTTTTATCACCGCTTTAAAATCGTAGTTGAACTCGCCATAAACGTACCCCTTCATCCCGTTAAATTGCTCTTCGCCTGCAATGCTGTTTTTTGAGATTACATCCCAATGCCCTTCCTGATTTATCTGAAGCCTCAGTGTTTTATCGCTCTGAAAAGGGAAGCTAAATCGGAAGAAGCCGATCTTGTTCCCAGGTGTAAATTCAACCTTGATATCCTCATCGATTAGGTAAGTAGAAAAATAGTAAGGTCTTACAATTTCAAGATCGTGATCGTAGGTTTGGCGCTCTTTCCAGGTTCCTGCTTCTGGTTTTCCTGTTCCGGGAAGAATACCAAAGAGTTCTCCATTACGGTGAGAGATTATCGACAAGGGAAAGAAGCTGATCTGATCATCGAGGAAGTCGGCACGCATCGGATGCATCCGGATCATCTGGTTAGGCAGTTGCACATTTGGCCTAGTTGGATGGAGCAGATGACCCATCCCCCCAATGTAAGGATCGACATAATCGAGGTTCAATTTCTTTTCCGGAGCAGGTGCAAAGGCACAAATTAGGATTGTAAGAAATCCGAAGGTCAGTAGTCTAGAAAAATTTGTTTTCACGTTATTGATAGGTTGATTTATTAAAAGTTCTTAAGTAATGATGCTGCATCTTTATCTAGGTAGACCATCGTATTTGGATGGTTTCGTAAGATCGAAGCCGGATGCTCGGGTGAAATTTCACAAGTCACAGTGTCAAATACTGCCTGCGCTTTTCGCTGGTCTGGCACGCTGCAAATAATAAATTTTGATTTTAAAATCTGCTTGATCGACATGCTGATTGCTTGTTTTGGAACCTGTTCAAGAGTCTTAAACCACCCTTCGCCAAGCTGTTGTTTACGACAGGCTTCGTTTAATTCAACCACAAGGTATGCTTCCTCTGTTTCGAAATCCGCAGGTGGATCATTGAACGCCAAGTGACCATTCTCTCCAATCCCTACAAAAGCCACATCAATCGGGAAAGATTGGATTAGCTTATCTAACCGTTGGCACTCTTGATAGGGATCACTATCACCATTGACATAGTTAAACGTTTTTGGCAAGACTAAATCAGCAAATCGTTCTTTTAGATATTTTCGAAATGAAGCGGGATGCTGCTCATTGATCCCAATGTATTCATCGAGGTGAAAAGCAGTAACGACTGACCAGTTAAGTTCTTCTTTAACAAGTTCTTGTAGCATCTCGAATTGTGATGCTCCTGTTGCCACAATGATATTCGCTTCTCCACGCGCCTTGATAGCCTCTCGGATTAGTAAGGCTCCAGCTTGGGCCGCTTTTAAACCAAGTTCTTGTTTTGTATCTGAGATGATTATCTCCATCTGTTAATTCAATTATTTTATGCTTTAATATAATCTAAATTATCGTCCATTGGTGTCATCTTAGACATCAAAAGATGCACAAAGCCTAGAATAGTTAAGTAGGAGAGTCCTGCAATGATAAAGGCCCAGAAATAGCCTGTATTGCCTGCTTTGTCTAATACGGCTCCAAGTGCGAGGTCGGCAATTACGGCTACCACAACGCCCACCATTTTGCCTATGCCGATTACGGAGGCAACAGCTTTTTTAGGAAATACGTCTGGCACAAGTGTATAGCCATTGATAGACCATGATTGATGACCTGCTGCTCCAAGACCGATTAAGAATACCGCAAGCCATTTGCTTGTTATTACTGGGACAAAGGCAACAGGGAGAATGATGATAGCGCATATCAACATGGTGATTTTTCTCGCCTTGTTAATGGACCACCCTTTTTTTATCCATGCACCCGAGGTATATCCCCCCAGAAGTGATCCTATGTCAGCCATGATGAAGATCACCAAGAATGGTGGACCTATGTTTTTGATGTCGACCCCAAATTGTTCGGCTAAGAATTTAGCTCCCCAGAAGAGGTAGAACCACCAAACACCATCCGTAATTGTTGTTAAGGCAAATGCCCAGGTCTCGCGCTTTGGCAAAAGTTTAAGCCATGGTATTCCTTCAATACTCTCCTCGGATGAGTCGCTATTTATATACTTTAATTCCTCTTTCGATAGTTGAGGATGCTCTTCCGGTTTTTGATAGGTTTTAACCCAGAGATAGACCCATATGGCACTCAGAACGCCAGTAAATAGAAATGGAATCTGCCAGTTTTTGCCTTCTACGGTTACGATGGCTCCAACAATAAATGGAGCTAAAATAGCACCGACACTTGTAGAGGCGTCAAAAATGCCATTTGCAAATGCTCTATCCCGCTTTGGGAACCATTCTGCTACCGTCTTGATGGCCGCGGGGAAATTACCCGATTCGCCAATCCCAAGTCCGAAGCGGGCTGTGATAAAACCAATTAGACTAAAAGCTGGACGAATGGCGGCGTGCAGCATTCCAAAAATACTCCAGATTACAATAGATAGGGTATAACCAGTTTTGGTCCCAAAACGATCAATGATACTCCCCATAAACAATAATCCAATGCCATAAGCTACTTTGAAGGAGACCATGATGAACGCATAATCTTTATTCGACCAGTCGAAAAGCTTTTGCAAGGTTGGGGCCATAACCCCAATAATGCTTCGATCGAAATAATTTATGGTCGTAGCCATAAAGACCAAAGCCAGGATGCGATAGCGGTAAGTGCCAACGGTATATTTTTGCTCTGTCATTTGGTTTTATTCAGTTCGTTTCAGGTTCTCCAATATGAGAAATTAGGCTACTATATTTTATCTGAAATGATATACGGCTTTCTGTAATTCCTTCTAAGCATGGCATCAGCCTCTGGATTGCCAGCAAATTTCTCTTGTTCAGGATTGAATTTTAATTCATGACCAAGACGGTAAGAGATATTCGCCAAATGAGGAAGTGCAGCAGAGTAGAATCCTTCATGCACGTTACAGTTTAGTCCGTCATTTTTTCCTGCTTTTATAGCATCAATAAAATTAGAAAAATGCTCAGTACTCTCCGGACCCAACAAAGTTGCGCCAAGTTTTTCTTTGTCTTTTATGCTGGAGCCTGCAAATGGCACTTTCTCCTTTTTGCGAAAGGCTTGCCATTCACCACCGCGATTTTCCCAAGCCTGCATCTCCAAGTACCCTTCTGTACCATAAAATACATTACCGATATTTATGTTCTGACCCCCTTCTTGATTTGTATATCGACCTCTGGTTTCGAATTCAAGCATCGTGCCGTCTTTGTATTTAAAGACCGATGTTTGTGTATTTGGTGTTTCTTGAGAACATTCATCTGGACTTATGCCATAAATGCCACCTGTTGAATAAACAGAGATTGGATGTTCATTTTTATTCAATCCCCAACGCGCAAAATCAAATTCGTGAACCCCCTGATTACCGCTGTCTCCATTTCCAGTATCCCAATGCCAATGCCAGTTGTAGTGACTTTTCTTTTCATTGTATTCTCGCCATAAGGCGGGTCCAAGCCAACGTTCATATTTCAATGTTTCAGGTGGTGTGCTGTCTTTGGCGATACCAAATGATTCGCGGGGTTTGTAACAAAGTCCACGAGCCATATATACTTTGCCAATTCCTCCATCATGTAAAAATTTCATGGCTTCTTGCACATTCTGATAGGAACGCCCCTGGTGGCCAACTTGAACGCGCACGTTATATTTACTAGCCGCCTCAATCATTTTTCGTCCTTCGAAAATGCTATGACAGGCAGGTTTTTCAACATAGACATGTTTCCCAGCTTGACAAGCCCAGATTGTTCCTAAGGCATGCCAGTGGTTTGGTGTTGCAAACGATACTGCATGGATGTCGGGATTGTTTAATATTTTGTGCATATCCCAATCTGTTGTTGGCATAACCCCTGTTGCGTCAAATACTGTTTTTGCACGTTCTGCAAAAAACTGGGAGTCGGTATCGCACAATGCAACTAGTCTGAGGTTTTGCTTGTCTTTTAATGTACACCACTCTTCCAAATGCGATTTACCTCTACTGCGCAATCCGACAAGGGCAATATTAAGCCGGTCGTTGGCTCCTATAATTGAGCCATATGATTTAGCACTGAATCCAATCCCACCGATAGCAATACCTGCAGATCCTAAGATATTAGCCTTTATAAAGTCTCTTCTTTTTGTCATGACAATTCTATTTTTTGGAAAATTTATGAAATAACTTATTTTTCAAATTGTTTTAAATAATTTAGAAACACCTTTGCGTTCTTGTCAAGATTTTCAATGCTACCTCCTCCTTTTAATGGGGCACACATTTCATATGAAATATAACCTTGATAGCCGATCTCCTTTAACGTGGAGATAAATGTTTTGTAGTCGAGATAACCTTCTCCTGTGGCAACCATTCTATTTTCAGCAAGTTCCTCTACATAATTGACTTGTGAAGATTCGTATCTGTATCGAGGAAGTTTTTCGTAATCGGCTACAGTAGTCAGCAGAATATCTGGCTTCATGATATGGATGGCCTTTTTAATCTCATCCTTCGATAATCCCTGCATGGTGGGTGCCCAGCAGTCGAATGCTGCTTTTACATTCGGAAGGTTTACTTCATCTAATAGCCATCTCATCACATCATGATGAACAGCGATATCGTGGTGGTTTTGAACCACAAGTGTAACGCCGTACGTGGCAGCAATTTTTCCAGCCATTTGCAATCCTTCTACCACAAGCGCATACTGTTTGTCAAAAGGTATTCCAGTTCGCTCGTAACCAGTGAATACTCGAACCATATTGGTTCCAAGGTCACTTGCTAAACGGGCTAGTTCTCCAATATAAATGGCCTGGATTTCTACGTTTGGAATGCCTGACTTATCCACACCAGCAGAAAAATCATTGTATCCTGCGAGGCAAACTAATTCTAATCCAAGCTCTTTAATCCGAGCTCTTAATTTCTTCCGTGCCGCGTCATCATAATCAATTAATGACACATGAGGACGTTTGGTGCCAAGTTCAACACCATCAAAGCCCAGCTCTTTTGCTTTTACAAGGAATTGATCAACGGTGAGTAATGCCTGTCCTCTCCATGCTCCACTGTAACTAACTGAATGAAGGCAGGTTTTTATTTTAAAATCTTTTGGATTTCCCGTAGGTGCCTTTTGCCCATCGCTCGAGATAACCCCTAGAACGACAAGCAATGTCAATAATACTAATTTTCTTTTCATGGTTAATTTGGTCTGTTATGGTTTATAATTCGTTAGTTTTATTTGAATTCAAGTTTTATCGTCTGCTTTAGGCAATAAGTTTAGCTGCACTAATTCACTGCTTTAAGATGCTATTGAGCTTCGTAAACCAATTTCCCAGCAACAAAGGTTTTTTTAATCGTTAGGTCATTTTCTCCAACTTCGAATAGAATTAGGTCGGCACGTTTGCCTGGGGCAAGAACTCCACGATCCTTCCATCCATATAATTTTGCTGGATTTGTACTTGCCATCTGAATGGCTTCTCCCAGCGAGCAGCCTGTAACTTTTATCATATGCGCAACGCCTCTTGATAACGGTGATGCCGAGCCGTAGAGTACATTCTGTGAAGCTAAACGAACCATTCCTTCTTTGGTTAGTTGTATTGTTTCTCCCTCATCATTTTTATATTCTCCTGGTGGAAGGTTGGCATAGTGGGTAACATCGGAGGTTATGATGGTTCTATTTGGACCTTTTGCTTTATAAAAGACAATAATCTCTTCGTCGCGAAGATGAAATCCATCACAAATTAGACTAGCCATAAGCTTATCGTTGGCTAGTTGAGGCCATAAAGGATTAACATGTCTATTGATCATGTTTGAGCATCCATTTCCGAGGTGTGTGGTTGTTTTTGCACCATTGGCGACTGCCTCTTCAATAATTTCTTTACTCCCATTGTGGTGTCCAATGGCTACAGTTATCCCAATCTCGGTACATTTTTTGATGAAGTCAATGGCGCCCTCTAGTTCTGGTGCTACCGTGACAGTGGTAATATTTCTGCCTGAGGCCTCGTAAAATTCCATAAACTCTTTCCAGTCTGGCTTGCGCATATGCCGCAGTGGATGAGCCCCTCGAAAACCATCAATCGGAGAGATATAAGGACCTTCAAGATGGTATCCCACGATTGATCCATTTAGCTCAGGGTCATTTTTTGTTTTGGCTAACAGGGTGAAATTGCGCACTAATACCTCCCGACTGTTCGAGGTAAGTGTTGGAAGATAGGTGGTGACTCCCTTTTTCCAAAGTTCGTGCGTCGCCTTTATGATTCCCTCTTTAGTTAATTCCCCACCAGCTAAGCAGAAAGAAACACCTGCAAAGCCATTTACTTGATTGTCGATTAGACCTGGGGCGATAAAAGCAGGATGAGCCTCGTTAGAAAGTTTCTTTATCGGAGTTATCTTAAAAATTTTTCCATCTTTCATCTCTACTGAGACGGGTTTTTTCGTTAGATACCAAAGTCCTTCAACCGTGGCCTGTG
This sequence comes from uncultured Bacteroidia bacterium, assembly GCA_903907075.1. GTDB lineage: Bacteria > Bacteroidota > Bacteroidia > Bacteroidales > Prolixibacteraceae > JAAFHB01. The sequence continues at coordinate 38,017 of CAIVMQ010000009.1, read as the reverse complement.
CCAATGACGCAGTTGTCATAACCATAAAAAAGAAAGTAATTAAGTAAACGATGGGTGTATGATAGAGTTTGGTCATAATAACGTCGAAGATTAAGGTTTGAGCACAATTACCAAGCTCTCATCTTTGCAAGATATAATTATAGACGTAAAACCTAGGGCTTCTAGGGTGACACAGGTCCTAATTTTCTTGAAGAATAAGCGACGCGATTTCATGCCTTGGAATCCATTATTTTGTAACTGCTAATTCCCCTACAAAGAATTGAGCTCTCTGTCCGACGGTCGAATAGGGTGGAGGCATAAACTTAGCTCCGTTTAATTCTATCTTCACATACCTAAAAGGTTTCACAGAGTTTGAGATCGTAAACGAATGTGTTTTAATGCTTTTTTCCTCAAGTTGAATACCCTTGTTTTTAATCGTGCCAATTGAAATATATCCGTTATCTTTTCGTTCAGAGACCAAGCATTCGATTCGTGAGGGATGAAGTATTCGTCGTGTTTTAGTATCCCAAAGAGAGGTAATCTCAATCGAAGAGGCTTTTGTAACTGCTTCTAAATCTAACAATAGCTCGACATGTTCTTCTTCCCAGCCAATCCATAGTGGCTTCGATTTATTAAGATCACCAATACCTCCATCGGTAAGGAGTGATAAATCGGCATGATTATATTTATTTAAAGAATTGGGTATTGGAATGGTGACAACCCGTTTATGGAAGGCAAGGTTATTTTGGACATAAACCTTACTGGCCGTATTTCGGCTCATCTCGTAATACTCTTTGGCTGTAAGGTTATGTTCGCTCATCACACCGATTTTTTCGCGTGTCATTACATCATAAAACTTATCGAGAATAGAATCTATCTTAGTCGATCTTACCGTACCTGTGGTATCCCACCATCCACGAGGTCCAATAATATTGGCTTTGGCAATCTCAATGATAGCATAACTTAATGGAAGTCGCGCAATTTCGACATGGTGTAGATAGGTAGTGTCATTTTTAACGAATGACTCGGCCTGATCGAAATAATGCCCATACTTCTCAAGGTTTTTTGCCGTTAGATAGGTTGTTTGATGAAAAGAGGGTGGGCCAAAGATATTTAACCTATCACCAGATTTAACCAGGTCATTTTGCAACTCATCGATATATTTTCGGATAGAAGGTGATGCTGCGCCATAAAAATTGGCAAGAAATTCATCGATGGTAGCCGAGACATTGATATTGGGATTCCACAGTAATTTAGAGATTAGATGAAGCCTAAGTTCGACAAACTCGTGCCCCTCAGCGATATCGGACTGTTGATAATGATCGAAGACATTATTCTTCACAAATAGCTGAATATTGGGTTGAAGCACAAACAGGTTTGGATGGGGTGAAATGAAATGGTGGTAGTTGATCGTGTAGTCGTAGGTGGCGATATGTTTGCTTATCTTACCCCAATCGACAATATCCTTCACAAATTGCCGGGCTGCCTTAGAAGTGTCGTTAGCAATAGCTCTACTCCTGTCAGTTTCAATAGAGCATAGCGTAATGTGAACATTGTCAATGGGTTTTGTTACCTCAGGTGCAGACTGACTATAGCTGTAGGCATAGGTACAGAACATTTTATCGGGAAACTCTTTCGCGATCTGATTCACGAAATTTATGATTGGTCCCGAGAGGCTCTTGTCGATTTTTTCAATCTTCAGGCAATTTTCACATTGGCAGGGGTTCCCAAAATCATTTTGAGCAACTGACCAATATTGCTGCGTTGGATTAGCCGCGATCTCTTTACGTAATTTTTCAATGGCAATCTTCAGCACTTCAGGATTAGTCAGACACAACTGCGTAGGGAGGCGTTTCCCTTCACGTAACGCATAATATTCCGGATGTTTTTTGAAATAGGTCTCCCAAGGGACCAGCCAGTCAAAGGAGTGTGAGGCAAAGATATAGCTACTGTATAGCCTATTCCAGTCCATTAAATCTTCGTCGTTCTGATACGCAGGTGAGAAATAGTTAACGATCCTATAATTGTTTACCGATGAGTCGGCAATATTGATAATCGGCAAAATAAGATCCGTTTTTGCAGGGATAACTTTGAATGTTGGGCTGTATAAATGACAACCAAGATATGTTTCGAGTAGTGTAATTGCACCATATACGCACCCTTTTCGTTTCCCGCCCAGAATTGTAATAGAACCGTCTTCAGAAGTTTTTAGCTTGTATCCGTCGTATTGTAATCCTGCAGATTCATGAATAATAATTCCTTTACTGCCTCGGGTTATTTCCTGTTTAATTGGCAGCTCACAACTTGAGATTTCCTTTATATATTTTTGAAGTAAAGATGCAGCGCGGTTCTCCTGTTCTGTTGCTTTGGGTGGAATAATTATGGAATACGGACTAACTCCATTGTTTACCAGATTGATTGTAGGTGAGTTCTTACATCCGGCTGCAATGAAAAGAAGTATACCGAATAGAATGTTGTTCTTCATTTAGTTAGATTTTTTACTTCAATTCTTCACTATGTGCATCTTTACAGTTCAATTCTTTAAATACTTTCAGTCGAACGTTCGGTATTTAGTTTGTCACCTTTGATTTCACGGAGTCTATTTAGATCATCCTGCATCTTATCTGCAAAATGGAACATGTCGGAGCTATGCATAATGATATTTGCTCCTGCTTTTGCCCATGCTGATTGGAGATCTAATGTTCCTCTGGATCCATTATGACCTCCAGCAGCCACTCCGCAAGCTCTGGCTTTTTGGATAATTCCACAACTTAGCTCGAGGAATTCTTTACTCAGGTATTTCTCTGGCATATTATACGATGTGGAGAGGTCGTGAGGACCTAAGACGATACCATCAACACCGGGTCCGTCAACAGATTGTATCTTGAAGAACTCTTCCATGTTTGCAACACCCGCAGGACTCTCGATATTTAATAATAGGGTATGATTTTTATTGTGATTTTTTAAATAAGTCTCGAGTTCTGGTGTTGGCTTCTCTTTACCATAGAGTATCCGTTTAAGTTTCTCCCCTTTTAGCGGGCGGTATTTTACTGCACCAATTAGCTCATAGACATCTTCGATTTTTTCGATATATGGGACCAGGATTGCTCCCGCACCAGCATCGAGAGCCTTAGTGGCCAGGAACGGACTGGGCTCCAGGATACGAACGATAGGGGTGATTCCAGCGGCTTTATAGGCACGGCACATCCAGCTTAAGGTGTCGGGGTTATACGAGACATGTTCGTCGCAGAAAAAGACGTAGTCGAGATTTAAGCTAAGTGTAACATCAAACATCTTGGGAGATGCTGATGTGATCATTGTTCCATAAACATTTTTTCCTGAGCGCAGTGCGTCTCGAAATGCTTGTCCTACCATTATTTCCATTCTCCTTCCTTGCCAAGAGCATTTACTGCTGCTTGACCAAATGCTTTAGCGGCTCCGTTCATAGCGCCTGCGATTTTTACTTGTTCGTCGATTTGATCGTATTTTAGTGCCGCTTTGATCACGGTATCACATTCGTTATTATCCATAAATAAGGATGCCTCAAGAATACGAGGTTGATCCTCTTCTGGAATGATTAAAAATCCATGTTTGTCGGCATGTATTAAATCTCCCGTTTTAACTTTCGTTCCAAATACTTCAACAGGTTGTCCCCAGCTAATTGGTGCAGCATAAGCATGACCAACGCATAATCGACGTGCAAGTGCTTTAAAACCTGCACATTTCATCTCGTCAAGATCACGTATTGCGCCATCAACGATAACGCCTACGCAACCCAATGATTTATGGCTGTTCGCACTTACCTCTCCCCAGAAAGAGCCAATCGTAGTGGGCTTGTCAAGATCTTGCATCACAATGATTTTAGGGCCGGGCAGCGATGCGATATACTCGCGGTATTCGGCCCATGCATTTGGATTTGATCCCGGCGTAGAGGGTTGAATCGTTACCGTTACCGCATAACCAATCATCGGACCAAATTCGGGCATAAAATCGGTTGTCTCCTCAAGATTAAACCCTTTGGTCCTGTCTCTTTGGGTAATTTGTTCCCATCCATTGTAGATGGTTGGAGTATTCCAACGTTTTAGTTTTAATAAATCACTTAATGGCAACATTTCTTTAAATTTTGAATTTAGTATAATCTTGTTGTCTAACGTTATGGATTTACACGATTTTGTGGTGTCCCCTTGAGAAAGAGAAGTAGATTTTCAATAGCGGTATGCATCAATCTCTCTCTCGAAGCTTTTGGGGCCCAGGCAATATGAGGTGTGATGATGCAGTTCTTTGCATTTAGTAATTCGTTCTCACGTTTTATTGGTTCAATAGAAACTACATCGAGCGCCGCACCGCCGATTTTTCCATTGTTAAGCGCTTCTGCTAAATCGGGTTCGTTCACAAGAGGACCGCGTGAGGTGTTTATAATCAGTACTCCATCTTTCATCTTAGAAATATTTTCTTTATTGATGATTCCGGTATTGCTCTCGGTTAATGGGCAATGCAGTGATATGATATCTGATTTAGCGAATAATTCATCGAGTGAAAGAAAGGTGCAATTTTCACCCTCTAATTCAGCACGCTTAGTGTTGCTGGTAAACACTACTTTCATCCCAAATGCCAGAGCTATTTTTGCCGTTGCTTGACCGATACGACCAAATCCGATAACTCCGAGGGTTTTTCCTGAGAGTTCAATTAGGGGTGTGTTCCAAAAACAAAAATCGGGGCACTTGCTCCACTCTCCGTCGTAAACAGATCGGCTATGGTCTCCCACGTGATGACATAATTCGAGAATTAAGGCAAAGGTCATCTGTGCCACTGCCATTGTTCCATAGGTTGGTATATTAGTAACGGTAATACCAAGATTTTTAGCTGCTGCGGTATCTACGATATTATAACCTGTGGCCAAAACGCCAATATACGTCAAGTTTGGAACCTGTTTGAGTACTTCTTCCGAGAGCGGAGTTTTATTGGTGAAGATTATTTCTGCATTGCCGATGGCAGTTACTATGTCGGAGCTGATTTTCTCCGTCCGATCGTAAACCGTCAGGTTACCCAGTTCTTTTAATCCATTCCAACTTAGGTCACCAGGATTTAATGTATATCCATCAAGTACGACTATTTTCATTTTAAATCTTTTTTGTTTTAATAAGGTTAGGTTAATTGTGTACGCAAACCCTGTTTGTATTGGTGTTTCTAGAAAATTAAACTAGTAGGAATATTAGTAATCGCTTGCGCTTTATCACAAGGTCATTTCCCACCCTTTTTCATACTCGCGTGACCATAATTTCATGGCATCAGGGTCGTTAAGAATATGCCCATTTTGTTGATCGATATTGAGGGTTCTGCCGGTGCGTTGTGAAATATTCCCTAACTGAACCAGTAACGTACTCTTATGTCCACCAACGATATCTGAATTTAATGGTGTCCCTTTAGTTATGCCATCGAGGAAATTTTGAAGATGTAGTGCATCCAGTTTTTCTCCGGGATTCATAAGGTTAGAGGTGTCAATTTTGATATCGCTTGCGACGCTTTTTATCACTTTATCGTCGAGGCCATAAAAGGTATAATCATCGCCTCCTTGTGTTACCATCGATCCCTTTTCTCCAAAGAACGTTACCCCAACGCCGGCACCCTCGCTTTTATGAGGATTACAGCTGCGTCCTTCCCAGGAGAGGGCCGTATTGTTCGCGAATTCCATTCCGATAACCTGTGTGTCTGGGGTTTGCCAGTCGTCTTGAAAGCGAAACCGGCCACCTGCAGAGGTCACCTTGGCGGCGTAGTCGACACCTAATCCCCAGCGCATCAGATCTACCATATGCGTACCATTATTTAGGGCTTCGCCTGTTCCCCAGTGCCAAAACCAATGCCAGTTATAATGCACATAATTATCTTTATAAGGCATACGCGTAGCCGGTCCCTGCCATAGATCCCAGTCGAGCCAAGAGGGTACAGGAGCCTCCTTGCCGATTCCAATCGATTGACGGTTGTTGCTGTACCACCCTTTTGCAAAGTAGACACGTCCAATCGCTCCATCTTTAAGCTCTTTCATCCCCTGCACGATATTGGGCCACGACCGACGCTGGTTACCCATCTGCATCACCTTGTTATATTTTTTTGCACCCTCTACCAGCATCTCACCTTCAGCCGGAGCATAGCTGCACGGCTTCTCCAGATAGACGTGCTTCCCGGCTTTCATGGCGAGCATGGCAGCCGGAGCGTGCCAGTTGTCAGGTGTTGCAACGACTACGGCGTCAACATCAGGACTTTTCAGAGATTCTCTGAAATCCTTAAATCCTTTAGGCCTCTCACCGGTTATCTTTTCTACATTATTGCTGCATTTCTCAATCGCCCGTGAATCGACGTCACAAATATGGATTATCTCGCAGGTTCCCAGTTTTGCGAAATTCTGTGCCAATGAATTCCCTCTTGAATTAACACCGATCATAGAGAGCCTGACCTTTTCATTAGCTCCGATTATGTTGCTGTAGCTTTTAGCACTAAACCCGGGTAAAATACCTCCAAAGGTTAAGGCAGCAGATCCAACAGCTGTTTTTTTGATGTACTCGCGTCTTGTAGTCATGGTTGTATCGTTAGTTTTTCCCTTTAGCCATTTCTAGCGCTGTAGTTGTAATGAAATATTTTGCTACTGTATTTGGCACTTCCCATTTGGGCAAATCTTTATTTCGGATATGGGTGATGAATGTTTTGAACGTTGGATCGTAGGATTTTTTTATTTCCGAAGGTAGAATAATTTCAACAGTTTGATTATCCGTGGAAGATGATATTCCTGGGAATTCAGCTTGAAGTCGTGCTAATGATTCGATAAGCAGGCGGTTGAATTCTTTGGTGCTGAGCAGATTCCCATTTTTAATGCAAAGCTTAGGCTGCTTTTGACCATATTGTTGAGCAATAAATAGGGTGCTCTTTGTTCCCCGTGTATAGGCATTTCGGAGATCATTTCCGTTCAAGGGTGTTGCCGCACGCCATTCTACTTCAACATTGGTATAGACTCCTTTAAGTACATAGGTGATCGAACCATTGGCATAAACTTCAAGGGTAGAATCTTTTAAATATCCATTTAGCGAAGCCGGAATACCGGGCAAGGAAGTCGCTGCCTTAAATTCACTGTTTGAAATCCGCACAGGTGAACGCTTCGCATTAATAATTTTTACGTCTACTCGATAGTCAATTGTTTGATTAGGAAATGCTTTCCAGAATGTTAAGTCAATTAAATGGGTGGTCACATCCGCAATACCTTCTCCTTGCTGCAGAACATCGAAATACCATGCAGGTCTCGACCCTTTTCCTCCGCGGTAGAAATGATGCACACTCGACTCCTGAATTGCAGGATTATTGGCTGAGCCCATTTGTAATCTTCCAAAAAGCAATGTGTCTTGCATCAAGGCTTTTTGTACACTGTTAATCTGGCTATACCTTTCGGTCATCATATCAAACAGAACTACCCCTTTTTGTTGAGCCACCGGATAGATTTTTTCGAGTCGCTTAAATCCATCGGTATTGATTACCATGGGTTTGTCGGAGAATACGTTCATTCCGGCATTTATCGATTGTTCGATGTAATCAATCTTAACCCGGTTATTTCCTGCCAAGACCACGATATCTCCTTTTTTTTCGGCAACCATTTTAGCCAAAAAATCTTCTCCGTAATAGGCAATTTCATTCCATTTTGTTGGATTTTCTTTTCTGGTATTGAACGAGTTTATTTGCTGAAGATAGGCACTAACGGCACTTTGATTGGATGAATAGAGATAAATATTGGAATCAATATGGGGTAACTGTTCGCTTTGGGCCGCGGCAGCATGGCTATGGGTTGGATCGAGCTGTATAATTCTCAGATCGTTTGATTTTTCAACATTGCCCTGTTGTTGTGAACATCCCAGAATGGGGATTAAAACAACCGATATAAATAAAACTTTAACCTGCATCGTCGCGACTTTAAGATTTAGATTTTAAAGAATATTTTTTTTCGGTATAAAAAAACTCCGACTACGAAGCATGAGGCGACGGAGATCAGTGACCAGATTAGCGATGCATTGACCTCCTTCATTCCACTATTTGTCAATCCTTCGTACACCAAATCATGGATATGGGTATATTTATAGGTAGTTTCAAAGAGATCAGCAACCACATAAATCGCGATTGCATTACTTCCAAAGATAATTCCGAATCGTGCCAGTAGGGTATTTTTAAATCCTTTAAGATCAACCAAGAACAGTGTTAATGCCAAAATGATAGCTGCCCATCCAGAGGTGAAAAGGACAAATGAACTTGACCATATTTTTTTATTAATTGGGAAATGCCAGTTCCAAACTAAGCCGGCTATCACGCACAGTACTCCGGCTAACAGTATCCAGATAACTGTATTTTCGGTTATTTTTTTGGTGAGCATCACCCTTCCGGCTATCATGCCTGATATTGCAGTAACAATGGCGGGGAATGTAGAGTAGAAACCTTCTGCGCTCCAACCATGTTTGCCGATCATCTGCACAGGGAAAAGGATACGGTCGATATAAAATGCAAGATTGGCCCCTGGCTCCATTGTTCCTGCACTAAACTCATAGGTTGGAATAAATAGCATCGTTATCCAATAGAGTAGCAGTATTGAGGTAGCAAGATAAACTTGTGTTTTCCAGTTTGTATAGATAAATAAAAGGGCCGAAATGGTATAAACGACGGCAATCCGTTGTAATACACCAAAAAGATTTACACGTGTTAAATCAAATTCCGGCAGGTAGTGCAGCAAGAAACCCAGGAGATAGATCTTTACTCCGCGTATGAATATCTTTTTGACCATCTCATTGCGAGGTACTGACGATTCGATTTGGCGGGAGAAGGAGAGTGCGATGGAGACTCCAACGATAAAGATGAAAAATGGGAAGATCATGTCTGTTGGGGTTATGCCGTTCCATGCAGAGTGCGTAAGTGGCTCGTACATATAACCCCATGATCCGGGATAGTTGACCATGATCATCATAGAAATAACGATTCCTCTAAAGATATCGACTGAAAGTATTCGTTCTGGTTTATTCATTTAATTGATATGATCAAATTTTTTCATAATCTCTTTCCAGTCTGTAATGATTACCCCTTCATCTTTAAGGAATTTTATTACTACTGGATCAGCAAATAAATCACCTTCCCAACCCCGCTGTTGCCAGGTTCCTGTGATTGATTTTAGGTTTTCTGTTGGCACTGAAGGGTGGAAAATTATTTCTGTTAATCCTGCTTTAAGTGATTTAACGAGGGTGAAAAAGTTAGTCCGTTTGATTTCATACGTCTCTCCGGGCTGCACACTGGTAAAATTATCCAGTTTCGGCATCTTGTAATGCTCAATACTTTGTATTACCTCTTCCGTAATAGGGAAGCTTCTAGTTTTGCGATAGGCATTAGCCGTTTCGGGATTTGAAAAATCGATGATATTACCCGGGATATGATATTCTTGAGCAACTTTCAGAAACGCTTTTATATATCCTTCAGATCCATAGAGAGTTCCCATATGTGTATCGATATGGTTTGGACGGTAACCCATTTTTAGTGATTTTTCGATCTGCGCCCGAATCTCTGTTTCTACCTCTGCCGCGGAGGCATGCAAGAGGACATCAGGAACTTCGGGCCATAACTTACCATCCGGATCGATTAATCCTGGAACTTTGGCGGGGTCTGAAACCGGCCCCCAGCGATGGCTTACCCATTCGCTTGTGAGGGTCAGATGGAGTCCAAAGTCTGCTGACGGATGACTTTTAGCCCATTTAATAATCGACTCGGCATTGGGACATGGCATCATCACTGCGGCAGAATTAAGAAATCCTCCGGAGATGTAATTTTGGGTTGACGTATTTGCTTCAGGGCACATCCCAACATCATCGATATGAAGAAGGATTATTTTTTTGCCGGAAGGAAAGCCCAGTTTTTCTGCCGATGTTTTAAGCTTTTTTGCGTGCTTGACAGAATTTAATAGCTGAATACAACTCATCATTTCAGCTCTAAAATTTGTCATTTTTAAATCACTACTTATAAAATCAAAAACCTCCCGAGAAAATCCCAGTTTCATCGCTTGATAACCCGGATCTACGAACTCGGGTAGACTGGTGTTTATCAGATGATCGATACTCTGTATCACGGAAGGATCAAGTGTTGCATCATTTTGAGCAGATTTCAACGCTTCTAAAATCCGATAATCTTCAATACCCTCTCTTACCGCTTCCCAACGACGACTTGTGATTGATTTTGTTTTTCCGGGATAGACAAGATTATATTCTTGTTTTATTCGAGACCATGGATTTTCAGCGCCCAGATTGTAGCACCAGAAACCTATTCCAGAGGCTCCATTGCGTAGGGCAAGCAGGGCGGCTGTGCGGAATTCATAAATCAAATTGATATTTTTTATGTTAGGACCCACAGGCCTTGAAGAGGCATATGAGCAATTGTACGACCAGAGGAATTTTTTCTTTGTCCGCATAATATCCATCTCCGGTGTCTTGTCTGCAATCCAATCAATGGTGGGACTCCACACATTAACCGACTTAGACATCGCCTGAAACATTGGTAATTCACCACCGCCATCCTGGTAAATCATCACATCCGGATTCACGGAATTGGCAATCGCCCCAAATTTAACAACCTGGTTAACAGCATTCCATCCATTGCCTCCAGGCTCGTCTATTGGATAAAGTGCAAACTGATTAGTGCTAAATCCATAGCTAGATAAATGATTTACAAGATCTTTTAGATACGTATTGAATTGTTTTTTGTATCCATCACTGGCAAATTCTGCATTAATTCCTGGCAAGCCATTGATTAATAAAAAGACCTCTTTACCTCTAAATTGCTCGAGGATTTTATCCTGGACAGTATAATCAAATCCTATTAATTCATTTTTATCAGTATATTTAAAAATTGGATTTGTTAATAAGAATACATTATTTCCATGGGCTAATAGTGATGGAATCTCAGGCCCTGTTGAAGGTGACCAGGTACACATTCTAAAGTCAGATGAGGAAGCCATAGTAAATGGCAAAATGTCGAGTGCCACTTTTACTTTCGTTTCAGGAGCCGGCACGTCATGCGGATTTGTAGGGGCATCTAAGACTCCGGCACCATTAAGTGCTTGGATTGTAAACTCGAGATTCTGTTTGCCTATCGCATTGGATTCAATTTCGAGATCTATCCACACCTCTCTGCTTGAGAGGGCCGGAATGGAAATAACGCCAGACTCATCAAGCTCTGGCAGTGCATCCCACGACTCTTCGCCAAGAGAAGTGGCTATATTAATCGCATGCAAAAGTGTAACTTTTATTCCGGGCACTTGATTCACTAGCACTACTCTGCCATTGAGCAAATGATCTGTAATATTAAATAGAACGATAGGTATCGGATGGTGTTCACCCGGGACTGCCAGATGATTTAAGTTTATCGGATTTTCTATTGCCACAGGCAGTTGCCTGTCTACATTGCGGTTGTCCCATTTATTCCCTTCAAATGCAATAATACTTGTTCCTGAGCCTAAGTTAGCAGACTTGGTAACAATCTCACTTATTGCAATTGCACGCTTTGATGCTTTGTTTAAGGAGCCTGTTGATTTAATCATTGACTCAATACTGACGGAGTTGCTTTGAGGAATTTTCACCTGCTCTACGGCCAGATTCGTTGCTTCTGCCTCAATATTAGTAGCCTCTTTGCGCAATGCTAATGCGGATAATGGCAAGACAGCAGAGACTGTTTCGGCACTGCTATTTAAAGCTTTTATTGCTAGTGAAGCCAAAGCACGATCGTTTTCAAAGGGCTGTAAGGTTACGCTTCGGGAACCCGATAATAACTCTGTTCCTTTTGAATCAAAAACAGACCAGCTAAACTGATAACTTCCGGGCATTGTAAAATTGGCTGGGAGATAAAGTTGGCCCTCTTTGTTGTATATCGATGCAATAGCATAGTTTTTAGTTCCATTTGGACTAATACATTGAGCTTGTGCTTTTAAAGGACTCGTACTTGGCTTAGGATTGGTGATGTTAAATTGAATTTTTTCACCATTAAGAACCTTATTCCACGCTAAATTTTGCGGTACCATTCGTAATTCATCTGATTTAGTTAACCCAAACCATGAGCCCGTATTCTGAATATTTGATCTGTAATTGGTCCATTGTAACTTTGGATTCTTGAGACTTGGAGTTTGAAAGCAATAGGTCATCCCTGATTCACCGCCTGTTAAAACCAGATCCAATTTATCATTGTCGCCAGTCACATGACCAAGCGAAGCCGTTACATTGATAGCCCTTGATGGCAGTTGATGGTCAAAGATCACAGTACCTTGATTGTTAAATACGAATATATGACCCACCTGAGTTGTTACAACATATTCTAATTTTCCGTCCCCATTAACATCTGCAATAGCACCGGGCGCTAACGAGCGCCCTTGCATATCGATATTCCATACAACATTTCCTCGTTCATCAAATCGATAGATTATTCCGGAATGGGTGATTAAGAAAATATCGGCCTCGCCATCCTGGTCGAAATCGCCAATTGAGATTGACGATGATACCGGAACATTGGTAGGGTATTGCCATGCGGTCTTACCCTTAGCGTCGAGACAGAATATTTCTCCCGTGCTGGAAGCTGCAATGATATAGACTTGGCTATTTGAAGCACTAAACATAACAGGTGCGGAGCAAGACCATGATTCAGATTCTCCACCAATTTTAAGGCGCCAGATGGTTGAGAGATCACTTGTTAAGGCCGTGATTGAACCATCTGTGGTAGCAACGACAAGCTCTAACTTCCCGTCTCCATCCAGATCTCCTACAGATGGACTAACAGGTTGTCCTGCGATCTTTGTTTTCTTTAAAACCGTTCCATTGAGTGCATCAAAAATCCAAATATTTCCAGTTGCATCAGTCTGAATTAACTCTTGATGACCATTGTTATAAAGATCGGCAATAACTCCGGCTGACCAATCTGTGCCCGACTCTAGGGTCGCTTGCCAGATTACTTTCCCCACTCCATCGAGACAAGTAACGTTTCCTCGATTATCGGCAGCATAAATTAAGGCCGATTTTCCTGCCCGTTTTAGCACTGTTGGATAAGTCATAAACCGCCCTTTAGAACGCCATCGCCAAAGATCCGACCCCGTCTTTCCAATAACGACGACCTCCTCTTGTGTGGTAATAACCGCTTCGTCCAATCCATCATTGTTCACATCGGCAACGGTGGCAGCACTTTCAATAAAGCTCTTCTGATTGGTTGCCCATTTTAAGGGGAGGTTCAATTTCTGAGCAGAGAGCATCTGTGGGATTATGCCAATTGCAGCTATTAGCATAATGATTCCAATTGGGGTTATCTTCTTAAGAAAGGGAAGCCCGGAAAGTGATTTAGTTGAGTTTCGAGTCATGGTTAGTGCCATTTTAAAAAATTAAAATCGGATGCTGATGCTGTTTTACAGCTATTTCTTTTTGTCAAAACGAGCCATAATCTCTTTCCAGTCAGTAATAATCACCCCTTGGTCTTTAAGAAAATTTATGACTACAGGATCAGCAAACAGGTCACCTTCCCAACCTCGTTGTTGCCAGGTCCCTGTTATTGATTTTAGGTTCTCTGTTGGTACCGAAGGGTGGAAAATAATTTCTGTCAGACCCTCTTTTAGTGATTTCACCAGGGTAAAAAAGTTTGTTCGTTTGATTTCGTAGGTATCTCCGGGGCCTACGCTTGTGAAGTTATCAAGTTTTGGCATGTTGTAACTACGGATGCTGCTGATTACTTCTTCGGTGATGGGGTATCCGGCAGCTTTCTTAAAGTTCTCCGCAATTTCAGGGTCTGCCACATTGATTATATTACCCGGGATATGATAATCCTGAGCAACTTTTAAGAATACGTTCACATAATCAGGAGATCCATAGAGTGTTCCCATATGGGTATCGATATGGTTTGGGCGGTATCCAAGTGCAATAGATTTTTCGATCTGTGCACGGATCTCTGTCTCCACCTCTTGTGCCGATGCATGCATCACCACATCAGGTACTTCATGCCATAATTTCCCATCGGGATCGATTAGTCCGGGAACTTTTGCCGGATCTGAAATCGGTCCCCAACGATGATTCGTCCACTCACTGGTAAGGGTTAAATGGAGACCAATATCTGCTTTTGGATGACCTTTAGCCCATTTAATGATCGCTTCAGCATTGGGACACGGCATCATTACAGCCGCAGAATTTAAAAAACCTTTCTCGATATAATTGTATGTCGAGGTGTTTGCTTCGGGGCACATCCCGGCATCGTCAATATGTAACAATAACACTCTTTTACCGGATGGGAATCCTAGTTTTTCGGCCCAGCTCTGCTCTTTCTGTGTTGATCCTGAAATTGATGACGATTTCACTTTTGTATCAGTTGCACGTTTGCTTGCTGATAACAACGCAGGAGATGCAAATAAGGCTATCGCCAAAGAAAGGGCAATAACATATTTTAGCTTTTTGCTGAATTGGAAATCAAAACCTGATTTCTCACTTAATTGGGTCGTGTTCGTTGTCATTTTAAATTTTTATTTTAAGTAAAGATTATTATTTTATTTCGTGATTTTAGCCGGATCGATAACGACATGTTTAATAGACTCCATATGTGAGCCTAATGAATAGGAATAGGTGATATTTAAAAGTCCATCAATCGTTTGGATAAGACAAGGGTAGGAGAAGCTCCCTTTTTTTGTTGAGTCATATTCAATCAGCTCTTTCCATTTCCAGGTGGCTCCTTCATCATCTGAGAGATAGAGGGAGAATTGATAGCGGCCATCATTTATATCGTTGCCCACAAATGCCCATTTCCCATCTTTAAGTACGCATAGTTCAACACTGGCTTCATTCGGTATTTCAGTTTTTACGGCAGTGCTCCACGATTCTCCCTGGTCTGTCGAGATACTTTTTTGAACCCTGTTGGGAGCATCACCACTGTCGCGCATATAGGCCACGATGTCCCCATTTTTCTTTACTGCCAATGCCGGTTGGATTGGTCCCCGACCAACAATTGGGAGGCTTGGCCTCCACGATAATCCGTTATCGTCAGAAATGGCGACCATCGAGAAGTTAAAGCCATCGTTATAAAGCGGTAACAATATTCGTCCGCTTGCGAGTGTTTTAGGGTGTATACGCCCCATCCATCCTAAGCTTCTCTTTAGTAGATCTTTACTTGCCTCTTTGATCATGTTGTCATATACAGGGGCATAGGCAGCCCATCCGGCATTTGTTTCGGACATCTCCTTAAATCGCTTCTCCACCTCTTTAACAAAACTTTCGTCAGGTTTAAACAAAATATCGTCTTGCCATTCCCATACAGGTGCATCATTACCGGTATATTTCGTAGATGTTCTGAATCGCAATATGGCATTTTCCCATTTATTTGCTTGGACAGCAACCCAAAAAAGAAAGAGTTTACCCTCGCGGTTTAGAAAGAGAACAGGATTGCAATCGGGAATACCTTTGGTGTCGGCCATTAAAAATGGTGTCCGCCATGTTTTTTCTCCCCTCTTTAATCGAGTACCCATAACCCGCACATCATCGGCTGTTCTTTCCCCACTCCCCTGAAACCAAACAGCCAGCAGATCCCCATCTGGTAATTGCACAATGCTGCTGCCATGTGTATGGTCTGGTTGCACAGGGAAGAGGATCTCTTCACTCACAATAGCTTTTTTCTCATCACGTGTCTGTGCAGAAACATTCAAAATGATGAGAAATGCAAGTAATGTATAAAGTGTTTTTTTCATTTTTTATTTAAGTTAGTTTGCATTCATAATTCTTCAGGCCAGATGCTATTGTATATAGGCACTAGTATAAGTAGCTTAGGATCAATGATAACGTGTTTGATTGATCTTCTATTCCAGGTATAGGTAATATGTACTAAACCATCATCGGTTTGAATAACTGCAGGATATGAATATTCGCTATCAGGATCAGGGTCGTTTTCCAATAAGACGGCTGCATCCCAATTGAGCCCATCCTTTGAGACTGCAATATTTAGGATATTTCTTGATTCCCAGTCGTATTTTGGATTAAAATGGTTGTAAACCAAGAGATTTAATCCATTCGTAAGGGTAACCGCATCGATTCCGGAATCCGGATTTGGCAGTGTCGTAGGCTCAAATGGACTCCAGCTAATCCCATTATTCGAAGACCATGAGGTTAGTATTACTTTACTATTGCTACGACATAAGATTTGCAGTTCTCCATTAGTATGAATAAGGATGGTTGGTTGGATGATTGATAGTCTCTTCCCACTGTTAAGTGGTTTTGTCTTATTCCAGGTAAGCCCAAGATCGGAAGTTGTTTCTAGATGAACCCTATCACCTTTAATCTCAGTGCTCGAAGGGCATAATAGTTCCCCATTGGAAAGCATTACCGGTTTATTCTTGATAGGTCCCCAGATCCCTTTGGGTAGCCGTCGGGGCTTAGTCCACGTTAGGCCATTGTCTTTTGAGGTGATTAATTCGCCCCACCAGTCGGAACAATTTGGACCAACTTTATAAAATAGGAGAAGCTCAGATCCTGCATTGTATAATACTGGATTCCAGGTTGGAAATCTTTTGCCTTTTACTTGTTTGCCATTTGCCAATTCAATTGGAATGGTCCATTTTCCATCCAGATATCTGCTGGACCAAATTGCAACATCGGGGTTTTTCTCTTTTGTACCTCCAAACCATGCCACAATAAGTCCATCCGTGATCTCTGCTATTGTGGAGGCATGACAACTGGCAAAAGGAACATCCTGTGCCCCGAAAATCAACTCGCTTGTTACTAAAGCCGCGCTCCCCTTATATGGATTTTCTCCAAAAGATGCATTCCCGATTAGCAGCAGCAGTATAAAAGCATTAATTTTTTTCATTCGTAGTTAGCTTGTTTTAGGTCGAATTATATGAAGATAGATTCTAAAGATTATTTTCTGTTATGCTATTCTCTGTAATTCAGTAATTTCTTCACTAAATATAATCGTTATTTTTCTAATGGATAAAAGTTGGTTCCCTTTTTTCCAAATGCATTTAATGAGTTTTATATTCTAAAACCTGGTTATCCTGAATAAGCCTTGATCTGATTACGTCATACGCCAGATCATTAAGTCCTGTTTTATGTTGCAAGGAAAGAACGGCTACTGTTGCTGCGCTTTGTCCTAATATCATAAAAACGGGCTCCATTCGAACCGATCCATAGGCGATATGCGAGCTAGATAAGGCTACCGGGATTAGTAAATTTTTACACTCAGATTTTTTTGGGATTATAGAACCTAAATCAACCTGATAGGGAGGAATTTTCACCTCAATATCACCTTCATTTTCAACGAACCCTTCAGGAGTTACATGTCGTTGAGTGTTATGCGAATCCATGCTGTATGATCCCATTGCGATGGGATGAATAACTTTGTTCTTTCCTATTATTTCATTCTCTGTGAGTATAGAGGCACCAATCATTCGTCGGGCCTCGCGAATATATAGCTGATAGGGCCAATTGCCATTGTCGGTAAACTCATCTTTCGAAAGGCCCCATTGATTCATTTGTTCTCTAATCTCAGGCGGCATTCGTGAGTCATGCGAAATGAAATACAATAATCCTTTTTGGTAACTCTCGTGTTGTTTGATTATTTCTTTGCGCCTTTCGTAGGTTGCTTCAGGATAGTCATAATTTTTGCCGATGTTATCAAAGCTGAAGGGTCCCTTATTGTTAACGTCAGTTTTTAAATTCGGTATTGATGCAAATCCACCAAAAGTGGCTGTCCAGCCACTATTATGTATGCGAATTAATAGCTCATACTGTGTGGAGTCATAATCTGTTGGTCTAGCAAAGGGGACCCTGTTTTGTTCATTTTTTGTAAGACATGTGCGGAAACAATAGGCTTGAATTCTTTTGTCGCCTTCACCTCTGATACCAGGATCCGCAGTTGAGATAAGAGGCAGCAGACCACTTTTAGGATCGCCAGGGATAGTATAAGGGCTCACATGCAGATTTTTAAAGCTGTGAAATTTCACAGGTAGGTCGCCGGTTTGAATCCCATTCCATGTCTCATTATATGTGCTGTTTGCTTCCCTTCCAATGTGATATGACACCCCTGCTGCTGCCATTAAATCACCTTCGTAGGTTGCATCAATAAATATCGTCCCTCTGTATGTGTTACCCGAGAGTGTTTTTATTGAAGTTATGATTCCGTTGTTTCTTTGTACGCCATTCACTCTATCTAGCCATTCATTACGGCGAACCGTGATCTTATATTCCGTGATGAAATCTTCAAAGACCTTTTCTGCCACATGAGGTTCAAAGAGCCACATGGTAGGCTTGGTCCCATCGTCAGTGGGGTGACCTTGCCCGGTAATCCCAAATTCATTCTTCTCTTGCCAAGGCCAAGCAGCGGGATTTTGATAATAGGTATAGATTCGTTGGTAAAACTCACGTGCTAAACCACCAACAATCGATTTTTCGCCAGAATCGGTAAAGCCAAGGCCGGACGCAGAAAGGCCTCCCAGATGTTTTTCAGGCGATATTATCACTACCGATTTCCCCATTCTAACAACTTGTACGGCAGCTGTTACGGCAGCTGAAGTGCCACCATAAATTATAACGTCAACATGCTTGGCCCCTTGTTTTGTCCAACCTACGTGAAGCAGGGAAATGATAACAAGAATAAGTAGACTTATCGTTTTTCTCAACATGATGGTTAGCTAATTTAAAAAGATAGAAGTAAAATGGTCAGTTTTACCTTGTTGGTTAGGTCCGATTTTTAATCTTTATTGGTTTCTTTTGAATAATTAGCAGGCTTTATTAGGTGAAAAAAGCTTCGATATGACTAGTTGATGTTTGTTAGGCATATCGAAGCTAATGTATAACGCTTGATAAGATTGAGTGACTATGCTATAATTAGTGATACTTAGTTCGTGCAGAAACTAAGCATAATTTTGTCATTAATCGAGTATCCCTTTAAACTGAGCAACGAATTTTTCTATTTTTTTGCGATCTTCACCTTCGTATTTTGTCAGTGGTAAGGCAGCATAGTCATTGCAGATACCCATTGATGCCAAGGTGCATTTTAGTCCTTTGATATATCTGGAACTATTTCCAGATACCGCATAAATAGTATTGTAAAGTTGAATATTTATCTCTCTTAATTTGGCAATTTTTTCAAAATCACGAGCTAAGGAAGCCTCGTAAATGGCAACAAATAATTTAGGATATATATTGGCGCCACCTGCAATTGCTCCATGTCCACCTTGTAAGATCGTTTCAGGAAGGAAAAGCTCAGTACCCGTAATAATGGCAAATTCAGGCTTGTCTTTAAATGCTTCAATCAAATTCGTTTGATAAAACATATCACCCGAGCTATCCTTAATCCCTATTGCACCCAATGCTTGGCCAATTTTAACCGTCTCTAAATCCATGTGGAGTTTAGTATGACTCGGCATATTGTATAATAAAACAGGTAAAGGCAGTTTAGGAATTAAATTTTGTAAGTAAAAAACAAGTTCTGATTGTGCAATTGGCATGTAATAGGGAGGGGCAACAACCACTGCATCGACACCAACTTTGTGCGAATATTCAGCGATATCCAAAGATCCTTCAAACGAGGTATCGGTAATTCCCACCATCACCGGAACACGGTGATTGGCAAGTTCGCATGTCTTTTTGATAAACTCTTTGCGAAGCTCGTAACTGAGACTCGGCGCTTCTCCTGTAGTTCCTAAGATAAACAAGCCATGCACTCCTCCCTCGATAAGATACTCAACAAGCTTTTCAAGCCCTTTTACATCTAATGTGTTGTTGTCAAGAAGAGGCGTAACAACTGGAGGAATAATCCCCCTTAAAGGTAATTTCATAATTAAATAATATAATATTTTATAGTCTAAGCTGAATTTTGCACACAACGAGTGGGTGATATCTTAAAATTCATATCCTTATACAAATTAAAAGGATCGCCTTCTTTAATACTTCTATAATCTTGTTCTATTTGCATTGTATTTTAACTGTTATCTGATTATAAACGTTTATATTTGTGTTTTTAAGTTAAGAATATTAAATCGGGAAAAGATGGAAATAATCTATGAGAAGATCTTTGTTTCTCATAACTATTCATTTATAACCAGGAAGTTACAACTCGCCTCGAATATCACCAAGATTCATTCGCATCGGAATTTCGAGTTGAATTATATTGCCTCTGGATCGGGAAAAAGGATCGTTGGGAATAGTATTTCGGGTTATACTAAGGGGGACCTGGTTCTCCTTGGCCCGCATATTCCTCATTGCTGGGATAATTTGGAGACCGAAGAGGGCTCTGAAGCAGAGTGCATTGTGACCCATTTCAACGAAAATATCATCAGTTCCGACTTTTTTAATATCCCGGAACTTGAGAAGGTGGTTAATTTACTTAAGAATGCCAATAACGGTATTTGGTTTAAAGGGAAAAAAACTGAGAAAGTTGGTCAGACCCTTAAGAAAATGGTCGCCCTAAAAGGACTTGAAAGATATATTGAGCTTCTTAAGGTATTTCAACTCTTACTCGAAATTGAAGATCGCGAAAATTTGGCTCTTCCCTCGGCAATGAATAATACGTTCGAGACTGACCAGGACCAGATTAATAAAATCTACGAATATGTCTTTAATAATATTCAGACAGGAATTAAATTAAAAGAGGCTTCTGCATTGGTTTATAAGGAACCCGGCTCATTTTGTCGCTATTTTAAAAAGAAAACCAATCAAACATTCATGGATTATGTGAAGAATGTTAGAATCGGAATGGCCGCAAAGTTGCTTGCAGAATCGGAAAAGCAAATTACCCAGATTTGCTACGAATGTGGCTATAATAACCTAGCAAATTTCAACCATTATTTCCGGGTGATCATGAAGAAAACTCCCTCAGAATACAGGAAGGAATTTAAGTAATCTTTTAGTACTGCAGTTCTGAGCCCCTATAAGACGATTTCATTTGAACTTCTGAAGTCGGATATGAAAAAGCAACAAAAAGATCTAGCCTAGTTTTGCCCTCACCAGTTTACCTAGGGGCTATCTTGGCGCGGTTAAAATTGTATAGGAATCGGGCAAAAATTGACACATATTAACTATTTTTCTGTTGTTTCTTTGATTAGTTCGAACAATACAATAGATGGCAATATTTCAGAGGTGGATAGCGATACAAGAGAAACATATTGAGGCAATTAAGATTTTTCTTTCTGGTCTGTACGGCTTACTGCCATCATTTAGCAATGGGGTTATTTTCGCTCTTCCTGCAAGCGTAAATATTTTCAGACTTCCCTTTTTCGGAATGTTATTTTTTATCTCTATTTCTGCCTTCTCGAAGCCCCTTGAGCCGAAATTTACGTTTCGGAAAATGCTTGTTGAATATAGTGAAAATCCCATTAATATTGATGAGCCGCACCCACGGTTTTCATGGATTATCGCTTCTAAAGATAGGAGCCAGATGCAAAAGAGTTACAGGATTTTAGTCTCGTCATCAAAAGCTAATTTAATGGCTGACCACGGTGATCTTTGGGATTCTCAAAAGGTCGAATCATCAGAAACTATCCAGCATGAATACAGAAATTCAAACCTTAAATCTAATTGCACCTATTATTGGAAAGTTATTTTTTGGGATACTACCCTCCTCCCCTATGAGAGTCCAATCGCAAAATTTGAAACTTCGTTTTTATCTGATGGTGAGTGGAAAGGGGAGTGGATTGGAAAAGATTCTTCCGTTTACCCTTTGCCTTCTCAGGGATTTTATAAAGATACAAAGGAACAATTGCAATTTGCAGATAGCATCATTCACGAAGGTAAATCATTGTTAATTAGGAAGGAAACAAGCCTTCCGAGAAGAATTAAGTCGGCAAAAGCCTCTATTACCGGCATGGGATTTTATGAGTTTTATATCAATGGCGCTCGCGTAGGCGACTATGTCTTAGCACCGGCTAAGACCCCCTATCATAACTACATCTTATACGATAGCTATGATGTGGCCTCACTCTTAAAACAAGGATCCAACACCTTCGGAATACATTTAGGAAACGGTTGGTATAACCCCTATAAAAAATGGTGGAATGATTACCGCATGCAATGGTTTGGATCGAAAAAAGCAATTGCCCAAATTCAGGTGCTATTTACCGACGGAACGGCCCAGACCATTGTTACGGATAGTAGCTGGCGATGGACAGATGGACCGGTAACCTATAATTGTGTATACGACGGTGAGGTTTATGATTCAAATCAGGATCATAGGGGTTGGAATACGAATGGTTATGACGATTCGTTGTGGGGAAAAGTAACCATTCTAAACCAATCAAAAGCCAGGCTGGTGGCTCATCGGATGCCCCCAATTAAAGTTCATGAAACGTTTAAACCCACTGAAATTAAAGGGACAAAAGAAAATGTGCGAGTCTATGATATGGGTCAGAATTTTGCGGGATGGGTTCAACTAAAAGCCTCAGGTAATAAGAACACTATCCTTAAGATCCGTTTTGCGGAAGATCTCACAAAAGATGGTAACATCGATATTACCAGTAATGAATTTGCCAATGCGACTGCCCAATACCACATGCACGGCGGTGGGATTGAAACCTACGAGCCTGCCTTTACCTATTTTGGATTTAAATATGTGGAGGTTTCTGCTCAAAATGGTCCCCTTAATATCATCGGAATAGAGGGACGTGCGGTCTATTCTGATAATTCACAAGAAGGTAATTTTGAATCTGATAATATATTGGTGAATAAAATTCACAAGGCAACGGTGTGGTCGCAAAAGAGCAATATGATCGGGTATCCCATGGATTGTCCTCAGCGCGATGAACGGCTCGGATGGTTTGGGGATGCGCAGGTTACTGCCGAAGAGGCAATGTATAACTTCGATATGGCGCTTTTTTACCAAAACTGGTTTGAAGGAATTAAGGCAAATCAGGACCAGAACACTGGAGATATCCCCATTATCTCACCGCGCCCTTATATTCCTGATCAGGGCGTAGAGTGGAGCAGTACCTATCTTTTAATGGTGTGGCAGTTTTATAACCACTATGGTGATCAGCGGTTATTGGCCCGGCATTATTCAACGATGAAGAAGTATATGGATTTTCTTGATCATCTGTCAACAGATTTAATCCTTCCCAAAGGATGGATTGGCGACTGGGGGAGTATGGTAAAAGGGTGGAAAGAGGGTGAGCCGTCCTCAGTTCCAACAGCGTTCTATTTCCTCAATGCAACAATTATGTCAGATGCAGCCAGGGTCTTGGGTAATAGAAAGGACGAGCAATATTTTAAAAAACTATCGTCTGAAATAAAGGATAAATACAATAAATCTTATTTGAATTCCTATACGGCCAATTATAATGATGGTAGTCAGATGGCTAATGCTTTTCCCCTTTTTCTGGGCCTTGCCCCCGATAGCCTCAAAGATCGGGTGCTGAAGAATTTAATTACTGATATTGTTGAGAAAAATAACACGCATCTTACGACAGGTGTTTTAGGGACTAAATATATGCCTGAAGCACTTGCGATGATGGGGCGCGCTGATGTAGCCTGGGGAATTATTACGCAAAAAAGTGCTCCCAGCTGGAATGCAATGATGAATTTCTATACCACGATGTGCGAATTCTGGACTTTAAAACAGTCAAAGAATCATGTGATGATGGGCAGTATTGATGCTTGGTTTTATAAATATATCGCAGGTATTCAGTTGGATAAGAAGAGCCAGGCATTCGCCACTTTTCTGGTTAAGCCATTGCTGCTAGATTCCCTGGGATCTTCTAAAGCCCATATCGAAACAATGAGAGGATCGATTTCAACAGAATGGAAGAAGGTGAAGGGACTATTTACTTTGTTTGTTGATGTCCCCTTCAATACTACCGCTACCGTTTTTATCCCGGGATCACCAAATGACGAACTTTTTGAAAGCGGTATTGCGATTAGACAGCTTAACGAGATTGAGAATTTGGGCTTTAAGGAGGGAGCCTTTATCGTAAAAGTGCATTCAGGGAATTATCTGTTTACTGCCCAAAAGAGATAACTGAGGAGAGAGAATAATTTAGTATTAGATTTTGATAATTTTGTCTTTTAGGGGTTTGCTTAATTAAAAATGTCAAAATTAAGCTTGGCAATGGAAACTCAGGAACTGCGGCGGCGCGTAATGTTTCAAAAGAAAATTGTTATTTTAAATCGGCTAAATTGAATGGGAAAAGGATGGATCGGAATTATATCACATATGATGAGCTCCAAATGGGAGGTGTTCTTGAATTTGAGATGGGGCAAAATTGAAGATCGATGCAAATTTTTAGATGAAAAAACCGATTAAAGGATGGAGAATAAATTAAATCTTTCTGATTTTAAGTTGATCAACCCACCAGAGAATTTTTCTCTGGGAACAGATCGCCTGACTATTATTACCGATCCGGTGACCGATTTCTGGCAGCGCACCTATTATGGGTTTCAGAATGACAACGGCCATGCTTTTGTTAAGGAGGTTGAAGGTGATTTTACCTTTGTGGTAAAAACCGATTTTGAACCGTGTGGTCAATACGATCAATGTGGTATTATCCTTTATCAGGATAGTGATAATTGGGTAAAGGCATCTGTAGAATATGAGAATAAGCAATTTGCCCGACTAGGATCAGTGGTGACAAATCTTGGATTCTCCGATTGGGGATCGACAGATATTTCAACCGATATTCACTCGATGTGGTACCGAATTAGTCGTCGAAGTAAAGATTTCTGTATCGAATATTCATCGGATGGAGTGGCATATCAGCAGATGAGAATTTTTCACATGCATAATCCGATCGTTGTCTCCCGAATTGGTATTTATGCATGTAGCCCCTTGAGTTTCTCTTTTAAAGCAGATTTCTCAAATTTTCAACTCGGGAGTTGCATCTGGCATGAACATCAGTAAAATATAATATGGCAGAAACCCGAAAGGTAGTTCTTTACATTGCAATGAGTCTTGATGGCTACATCGCAAAACAAAATGATGATATTGATTTTTTATCTTTAGTTGAGAAGCAAGGAGAGGATTATGGATATTTAGATTTTATCAAATCAATTGATACGATACTAATTGGTAGAAAGACCTATGACAGAGTTATTGCAATGGGTCACGAATATCCTCATCGCGATAAGGAAGTGTATATCATATCACGCACATCCCAACTAAAAAATGGAACTTTTAACTATTACACCGGAAGTTTAAAAGGATTGGTTGCAGAATTAAGATCCAAACCTGGTAAGAATATCTATTGTGATGGAGGTGCCGAAATCGTGAATGAGTTGCTTAGGGAGGATTTGATTGATGAGTTTGTTATATCAATAATTCCAATTCTTCTGGGAGAAGGAATAGTTTTGTTTAAGAATGGGAATACTGAACGTTCATTAAAACTCATTAATGCAACACATTTTGAGAAAGGACTTGTACAAGTTCATTATGAGCGTATTCGTCATGACGGAAATTTTATAGTAAATCAAAGATTAAGTAATAAGTTTTTAAAATAAGTAAATATTCATGTTGAATTCTAAAAGAGAGTTTCTCAAACAAATTATTACCCTACTTGTGGGCTCGCTGTTATTAATGCCGGCAACTGCGCAGCCATTGCAAAAACAAGAATCTCAAAGCGATACCCTCGCGTATCAGGATCTCCCTTTTGCTCAGGAGTTTCATGATGGTTATCAGATAGGCACTAACCATTTGGATAATCAGGTAAGGGGTATCACAAGTGATAAATTGGGTAATATCTGGATAGCTACCGCATCGGGAGTTTTTCGTAAACAGCCGGGAACACGCAATTGGGAGCCAATTATTACAGGCGAAGATCGGGGTCCCGCTTATAGCGTGATCGCTAACGATGACGGAGATGTTTTACTGGGTACCTGGGATGGTATTTACCGGTTGAGATGCTAAATTAACCAAAGAAGAAGGGGTCGAGGCCCCTATTTCTAAGATCTGTAAAGATGGGAGTGGCAATTATGCATTAGGTCCCAATGGAATCTGGCGTTATTTGTCGGGTAAATGGGTGAAGCAAAATCTTAAGGTTGCCCGTACTGTAAGGGATGCAATTACAGATACATCAGGAAATCTGTGGGTTGCCACCCAAGATGGCCTTTACAGGTTTACTGATGGTAAAAGCAGATTATTTCAGGATGTTTCGGAACTAATCAGTTGCTATGCCAGAGCAGTATCTGTTGATCCACAGGGTAATATCTGGGCCGGTGTGATGGGGGGTGTCTCTATTCTTAAGGAAGATAGGCTTATGAAAAATCTTACCCCTTCTGAGGGTATCCCATCGGTCCATATTAACTGTATTCGACAATCGCCTGATGGAACAATGTGGGTTGGTACCAATATGGGTGTGGTCCGGTATTTAAAGGATGGGTCCCACTCACTTCGATTTACAAAGCGATGGTTAACAGATAATAAAGTTAACGATATCACTTTTGATCGGGATGGAGATGCCTGGATTGCTACTGCCAAAGGGGTAAGTAAAATACACGCGCGCCAGATGACCTTGGCAAACAAGGCTGATAATTTTTACCATCAGCTTATGACAAAAAATATGCGTGAACCATGGATTTGTGGTTCGTTAAGATTGGATATTCCCGGAGATACTGCCTCCTGGCATAATTCAGATGACGATAACGATGGGGAGTATACCAGTGGTTATCTCGTGATGGAGAGTTTTCGGTACGCCGCTACAAAAGATCCGGATGCTAAAGTGAAAGCGCGCAAAGCATTTGATTTTTTAAAGTCGCTTCAAACCATTACCGGGACGGAGGGATTCTTTGCACGATCCATCGTTCCTGCTAATTGGACTCAGGTAAACGATATGAATAAAACCTATACAAAGAAGGAACTGGCTGAGGAGCTGGTAGCTGATCCACGGTTTAAACCTGTCGAAATAAGATGGCATAAAACAGCAGATGGAAAATGGCTTTGGAAGAACGATACCAGTCCTGATGAGATGGATGGCCATATGATGGGTTATTTCTATTATTATGAATATGCTGCAGGTGCAGAGGAGAAGATCCTTATCCGCAACCATGTGAAAAAAATTATGGACCAGTTGATAAAAACAAATTATAATTTGATTGATGTTGACGGAACACATACCCATTGGGCCGTTTGGTCTCCAGATCAGCTTAACTGCGATCCTGATTGGTCCTCCGAACGAAGTATTAACTCGTTTGAACTGCTTGCCTACCTTAAGTTTGCGTTCCATTTAACAGGCGATCAGAAATATGAGAAGGAGTATCGACGGTTGATTAAAGATGAGGGGTATCTGGATAATGTCTCCCGGCTGAACAAGAAAAACCCGGCATGGCAGATCTATTTTGACCGCACGCTAGAGGGTTATCTATTCCCAATTCTATTGCGGTACGAGAAAGATCCAAAGCTAAAATTATTTTATAACCAGTTAATCGAGGAGTGGATGTCCATTCAGCCGGCAGGGGAAAACCTCATGAATAACCTGAATTACGCCTTCGCGACAGGAAAGAAAATAAATATTCCACAAACGATTGATTTTCTTCGAGATACTCCTCTTGATCTGTTGGACTGGCCCGTTGATCACACCTTGCGCGAAGATGTTCATGTGGTGAGAAGTCCTGTTCTCGAGGAGGTTCAGATAACAGAGCTTCCCCCCGCGAGTGAGCGCCCAACGGTGAGATGGGACCGAAATCCTTGGTCCGCCATACAAGGTGATCTGACAAAAGTTAGAGAACCGGTATTTTGGCTCTGCCCCTATTGGATGGCCCGTTATCTTGAGATTATTCAGAAACCATAAAAACCAAACTAAACGATAATTTATACTAAACTTATGAAAATGCGTTTCATTAACTTGATTCTGCTGATCCTTGTTCTGGTCAGTTGCGAATCTTCAAAAACCACAGCTCCACCTGAGGTAATTAATCTGCGTACAGAATATCTCGAAAATCCGGTAGGAATGGATGTAATTGCTCCGCGTCTTTCATGGCAAATGAAAAAAGAGGTTCGGGGAGCCCGGCAGACTGCTTACCGAGTTTTAGTGGCAACAAGTAATCAACTCTTGGAAGGTAATAATCCCGATCTCTGGGATTCGGGGAAAACCGAATCTGATCAGTCGAACCAGGTTGTCTATGGTGGTAAACCACTCACGCCGGGGATGAAGGTAAGCTGGAAAGTTCAGATCTGGGATGAGGAGAAAAAACAATCTACCTGGAGTGCAATCTCCACGTGGGAGATGGGATTGTTAACTGCACAACAGTGGCAAGCCAAATGGATCGGAGCCCCCGAATCGTTAACTTTAGGCGACTTAAAAAATGCCTCCCCTGAGTTTAGACGCGAGTTCACAGTCTCAAAGAAAATAAAACAGGCGAGCGCCTATGTAACTGGCCTCGGATATTATGAACTATACCTCAATGGGAAAAAAATTGGAGACCATGTCCTTTCTCCCAATCAGACTAATTATGACCGTCAAAAAGTTGAAAAATGGTCTGAGCAGCGAATCGGAAATATGACCTCTACAGTATTGTATGAGACTTTTGATATCACCTCTGCCCTAAAAGATGGAGGAAATGCGGTAGGTATAATAGTGGGTAATGGATGGTATATACAGGCCGATAGACCCAACGATACCATGCTTTGGTACGACACCCCACGACTTATTGCGCAATTTAAAATTGAGTATGAAGATGGTACTAGTGATGTGATAATTAGCGACGAGAAGTGGCAGACGTCGTTGAGCCCAATTCTTTACAATGGGCTACATACGGGTGAGATCTACGATGCTCGTTTGGAACAGAAAGGGTGGAGCGAGAGTGGATTCAACGCCTCGAAATGGCTCAATGCCGTTGCTGTGCGCACACCGACAGGAACTTTAAAGGGGCAGATTTCGCCTCCCGACAGGGTTACACAAACCATTCAGCCATTATCGGTTATAGAACCCGATAAAGGGGTCTACCGGTTTGATATGGGACGGTTATTCTCAGGTTGGGCCCGCATAAAGCTCTCGGGACCTAAAGGGACAAAAATTAAACTTCGATTTATCGAGGAGTTTGGTCCAACATATAATCAAACCGATACCTATATTCTCAAGGGCGAGGGCCTCGAGATTTGGGAACCCCGATTTACCTGGCATGCGTTTAGGTATGTCGACGTGTTTGGGTCTCCTACCAAGTTAACGATTGAAAATATTGAGGGAAGAGTTGTTAATACCGATATTAAGAAAACAGGAACTTTTGAATCATCAAATAAGCTGTTGAATCAGATACTTGATAATTACCAATGGACCCAGCTCGGAAATGTCCACGGTGGTGTACCTAGTGATTGTCCCCATCGCGAACGACGGGGATATACCGGGGATGGTCAGATCTCGGCACGCGCAGCGATTTATAATTTCGATATGTCGCAGTTTTATACCAAGTGGCTAAATGATATCTCTGACGGTCAGAATCATAAAACCGGATATGTCCCTAATACCACCCCCTATCAGGATGGAGGTGGTGGAACAGCATGGGGCTCTGCTTATGTGATTATTCCGTGGTATATGTATCAATATTATGGCGATACACGAATTCTTGAGAATCATTATGCAGGGATGAAGCATTGGATTGATTACCTGAAAAATTCACTTAACAAAGATGGTATTCTCGCGAGTCAGGGTCTTGGTGAGTGGGTTCCTCCGGAAATCGTTGATATTCCGGCAGACTTTGTAAATAGCTGTTACTATTTCTATAATTGTCAGCTTATGATTAAAATATCGGCAGCCCTATCCAAAAATGAGGATAAGGACTATTTTACCCAGTTGGCCATACAAGCACAAAAAGCTATCAATACGATCTATTATCATGCCGATAAATCGAGTTATTCGATCGGAAGACAAGGGGCTAATATTTATCCAATTGGCTTCGGTATAGCAGAAGATAAAAATGTACAATCGGTCTTTAATAGCTTGGTTAAAAATGTTGTTACTGATAATAAGGCCCATTTTGATACCGGTATATTAGGGACACCACTTTTGTTGGAGGTACTCACAGCAATGGACCGAGCCGATCTTGCCTATACACTGATGAACCAACGCGACTTTCCGGGCTTTGGCTGGATGATTGAGAAGGGTGCAACTACAATCTGGGAGACTTTTCAAGGCGATGTATCGCACAGCCACCCGATGTTCGGAAGCATATGTGCCTGGTACTATCAAAGCCTGGGTGGTATTTCACCCGATCCTGCGTCGCCGGGATTTAAACATGTTATCATTAAACCAACACCGGTGAGTAGCCTTACCTATGCAAAAACCTCCTACCAGTCGTTGTTTGGAACAATTAGCACATCCTGGAAATTTGAACAAGGCGATTATCAACTCGATGTCTCAATACCGGCAAATAGTTCAGCTACGGTTTACGTTTTAGCCTTGGATGTTAGTCATGTAACCGAGAGTGGTAAGTCAACAGTTAACAATTCGCAGGTTAAATATTTGCGTAGTGATGGAAAGTATGCCGTTTTTGAGGTCGCTTCAGGTGATTATAAGTTCGTATCGAAAGGTTCGAAAAATATGCTAAAAAATACCATACTCTCCAATCCGATCATTCATCCGGGAGACACCCTGGTGCAAGTGCACGACTCCATTAAGGTAAGTATAACCTCAGATGTGGCCGAAGCTCAGATCCATTATACGGTGGATGGTACAAATCCGGAGAGCACGTCAACGGTATTTACGAAACCATTTTATGTTAGTAAACCAACCTATATTCGAGCTAAGGCAATGCTCGATGGTTATGAGCCAAGCTTTATTAAAACCAATTATATCGATTTTATTAATCCGAAGCTGAATGGGTTATCGTATAAATATTACGAAGGAGAATGGATGATGTTACCTGATTATTCTAAGCTTACTTCTACTAAATCTGGAATCGTCTATAAGTTTTCCCTTGATGATATTATCTCGACCCGCGATGAATTTGCGATGTCGTTTGATGGCAAGATTCAGATTCATAAAGCGGGGAGTTATGAATTTTTTATTCAGTCGAATGACGGGAGTAAATTATTCATTAACAATCAGTTGGTTGTCGATCACGATGGCCCTCATGGTGCAGATATTGAGGCAACGGGAAAAATAACGTTGTCACCAGGTATTTATCCGATAAAACTAAACTATTTTCAAGCCGGCGGAGGGATGTACCTGCGCGTGCAGTATACCGGTCCCGGGATTGAAAAACAAGATGTTCCGGCAATCGTTCTGTTTCAAAAATAGAACTGCCTATTCTAATACTTTAACTAACTGAGCTTTCATGATTTTAAAAACCAACTAACTATGAAAAAAACACTTCGATTAATCCTGTTTTTGTTGCTGGCAACCACAAGTGCCATGGCTGTTAAAAACGGTCCTGTTTACGCGAATCCCAAGTCGGGTGAATTTTTACGCGATTGGCTTTTGTGCGGTCCGTTTCCAAATCCACTCCCTAAAGGGATCAATGATTATCGGTTCGACTCAACATCATTAGGTCATTACGAGGATTATTTGATGCAATACGGAGGCGAGGGGAAGATCCGCCCTTTTGAGGGGATGGAGGTTACCCACCCTGACGGTCATAGTGTAAAATGGAATCGGTATAGTAGCCCATTTGGATTGATCCCGCTCGACGAAATTTTAACTCCCAAAGATCAGACAATAGCTTATGCTGCATGTGTTGTAACAGTCGAAAAGGATCAGAAAATGGTCCTCTCAGTAACCTCTAACGACGGTATCAGGATATGGCAAAATGGGGAAAGGATTTTGGAACATAACACCATGGGTTCAGAGGAGCCCGACCGTGATCTGGTTCCTGTACTGCTTAAAAAGGGGGAAAATCAGTTTTGTGTGAAGATCTCTCAAGGGTTTGGGAAGTGGAGTTTCCAGTTTCGTTTTCTTGATTTAGAAAAAACTATAAAGCGTGTTGAGGAGAGTGCCTATTTGTATACCCGTCCTGAGATAACTGAAACGCCTGAGGATTTTCAGATTTTCGCTGGCCAACGTTATAAGGTAGAGCTCTTAAAACATAAAATTCCGGCAACGATAACTATTATGGACCTGGATGAAAATCACGTTATTGCCTCTTATCAAACTAATTTGGGTGAGACGATAAAAATCAAAAAGAGTGAGCTAAATCTGATCGATGGTCTCCATCCTGTCTCCTGCTCAATAAACCTTCCTAATGGAAAACAATCGTTACTGCGAAATTACATCTTCGTGGGTAAAGCCCCTGATATTGCGCAGACTTATAACCATTTTCTGACTATCCCACTTCCCGACACAACACTTTTTCATGGTCAGGAGGCACTGAAAAACACAAAATGCTTGGCCTTTCAATTAGCCGACGATGTGAAAGCTGGCAATCTCGAGCCGATGGACTCCTGGACACAAAAAGAGGTGTCCGACCGTTATGAAAAATGGATTATCCAACAAAAAAATGCCCCTTCACCCTATCATAAGGTGTACCCCGAGATTCAGCAAATTGAATTAACAGGTAAGGAGGGGATGGTCGTTGGTAAAGAGTTGACCTTTACCGATTATACCTCGGGAGTAGTACAGGCAGATCTTGGACGGATCGAAAAATCACTCGCAGAAAAAGGGGGTATTTCCTGGAAAAAATCAGATCATGGAACTGTATTGCTGGGTTTACAACGCGACTTTCCCGAGGCAAAAGGGTTCTCATTTCAAAATAATGAGGCTTACAGGCTGATTGTAGATAATAACCAAATCAAAGTTATTGGTGCCGATATCAGAGGACTCCATTTTGGGTTGGTTACCTTAAAACAATTGTTGGATATGAAGGTTCCTTTGCCATCTGTTGACCTTCTCGACTATCCTGTTGCTGCACATCGCGCTACTTTTCAGTACCTTCCAGTGCCTATGACTGAAAAGAGTAAAGCACGGATACTTGAATATATCGATCTGAAATATAACGAAATCGTAGTCCGCTCATCTGACTACCGTAAAATGGATGATCCTCAGATTCAAAAAGAGATGATCGAGTATTTCGATTATCTTAAAAGCTTTCAGATTGAACCTATTCCTTTGCTTTGGATCACTGCTGACCCAGCGTGGGAAGAGGGATTTTTTACCGAGAATGAACCAATAACACTTCAGGGAGATAAAGTAGAGCTTAAATTTCAGCGACTTGTAAATATCGAAAGCTCTCGCCCTGTTTTTCGCTCAGCAGCCAAAGGTGGAATAAGTTACGAACAGGGTAAAGATTACAAGATTATTTCCGATGCCCCTCCGGTTATTGAGCGGATAGCCACGGGACGGATTCCCAAAAATGGAAAACTATTTTTTACAGGCGATATTATTGATGCGCGGGCACACCGCTTTTCAAAAACGTGCCCCTCCGAAGAGCTTGCCTATACTGAATTTGATCGCCTCTCAGGGCTTATCATCAAGATACTGAAGCCGCAGAAACTACATGTTAATCACGACGAAATTGGCTTAGTGAATAGCGATAGTCGATGCAAAAAACGGAACTTAAAGGAATACCAGCTTGTTGCCTACCAGATTAACAGGATGAGAGATATCATCAAAAAACACGATCCTAAGGTCGATATGATAATGTGGGCAGACTGCGTGAATCCGTATCATAATGCAGGCTTGAAGTTGCTCGAGAAGGTCGGTGAGTTGTTATATAAGGATATTATTATGGCTCATTGGTTTTATACCGCTGAAAATTATCAACAACGTGATCTACTGGAGAAGGGAACAGAATTTTTCCTCAGCAGTGGATTTAGAACCTATGGCTCCCCATGGGATCATCTTGTAAATCATCAGGCCTGGGAACGCATATTACTTCAAAACAGGCGCAACCCTAATTTTATGGGACTCATGCATACTGAATGGTATAGCGATGATCGCTCATTTGGTCTGGCCGAAACTGGGGAGGTAAACTGGACAGGGAGAACATGGCTTACAAAATAGAAATAAGGCAGATTTTGTGATTCTCTTTGTGCACCGTAATTCGATCTCAGAATAGTTAATTTAGTGGGCGGGTAGTTCTTTTAGACTGAAGGACAACCCGCCCATATTAAGAACCGTTAGTACCTGATGGATAGATTTAGATTACTTTTTTTTGTAGTGCTGCTATTCCAACCATTCATTGTTTCTTCTCAAACCTATTGGAAGATAGAGAATGAACATGAGGATGAAATCTTACTTACCGTTGAGGTAAATAAGGAGAAGAATACCTTTGTCGCATTCTCTCGCAAAGATGCCCTTAAAGAACTTGCCGGAGTTTTTACCTATACTTTGGCTAAAGCCGCAGGAAAGCTTAAATATCCCGAGATTGTATTTATTGAGGGGACAACCCGTTCTTCTAAAGACACCTTATTGTTAAATGGCACATTTAATTATTTCGACAAGCAATTCCCCTTCTCCGCCTCATTGGCTGGAAATCAATTCAATGGCAAATATCTCGATCCCAAAGGAAAATCACACTCTTTACAAGGGGTGAAAATGGCTGATGTTAAACCGATAAATGATTATGCTTCCTTGATAAATTTGGCATTTCAAATTACTGAAAACAGTCTTGTAAACCCGGCTTGGATACGTTCGGATGAATGGCATGATTTTAAAAATAAGGTCAATAGTTTGAAGACTAAGATATCGGATGATTATGAGCTTGCGGCGACGTTCTTCTGGCTGGGTAAGAAACTCCCTTTTTCACCCTATGAGCTAACGAAAAGCCGCCCTCATAATAAGCCTAATAACAGAAGAAACAGAGCCAGAATACGTGAACAAAATTCGTCAGTGGCTATATTGGAGGGGAATTCACTCCCTTT
This sequence comes from uncultured Bacteroidia bacterium, assembly GCA_903907075.1. GTDB lineage: Bacteria > Bacteroidota > Bacteroidia > Bacteroidales > Prolixibacteraceae > JAAFHB01. Next base: position 3,262 of record CAIVMQ010000009.1, on the reverse strand, counting down.
AAATCAAAATGAGATGGATAGTATTGCTATGATAATTAGCACAAAAAGGTATGCGAAGTTGGTGATTGATCTGCGAGGGAATAGTCGAATTAGTCCGGCTTCAGCAAATTTACTGCTTAATTATATTGCCAATAAGCCATTTCTTGCGGGAGCTTATTTAACCAGAAAGTGGCGCGATACCGGTTTGGTAATCCCTAAATCCGAAGACTATAAAAAGGTGTTTAAATCATTTATGGATACTGACTTTTCCTCTGAATTATTTAGTAAAGAACAAGGGAGGTACCTTAATGTAATCCCTTCTAAAAATAATTTCAAGGGGAAAGTCTACCTGTTGACAGATTCTAAAACCGCGCGAGTCGCTGAAATGATTACCTATGCGGTAAAAAATAATAAAATTGGTACTATTGTGGGTCAGAAAACTGCCGGGAACACTTTTTGGGCGGAGTATTTTAAAATCAACGGTGAATATGACTTGTTACTGTCCGGTTCTGAATTTTTTACGGGTGAAGGAAAAAGTCTCAATTCTATTGGTGTCGATCCTGATGTTTTAAGATCAGGAGACGAGTTAATGCACTATATTTTACGTTGATTGATAGAGTAGGTTTTAAAATTGATTGAGTATACTTAAAACAGAATCAGTATGACAACGGAGCGTATTTCAAGAAGGAAATTCATGGGAAAAACTGCAGTAGGCATTGCAGCAGCAGCAGTCTCTACAGGAGCCAATGCGATGAATACGGCTTCCTATAACCGTATTATGGGATCAAATGAGCGCATTAATATCGCTTTTCTGGGATGTGGAGCACGCAGTCATGGACATCAGAATATGGTTAAGATGTCGGAAAAAGATAAAAACCTGGGTGTCGTTGCTGTTTGTGATCTGTGGACGCGAAACAGAGAGAATACCGCGGCAAGGTGTAAGGAGATGTTTGGTTCTGAAGTACAACAGTTTAAATATTTTGATCAATTATTGGCTATGCCCGGCCTTGATGCGGTGATGATTGCTACGGGCGATTTTCAACATGCTAAGATTTTGGCTGAGGTAGTTAGAGCAGGGAAGGATTGCTATTGCGAAAAACCGATGGCCGATAGCGTTGATGATGCTAAGCTTGCGCGAAAAGCCGTATTGGGTTCAAATCAGATTGTCCAAATGGGTTCGCAGTGGGTTAGTGATCCTGTGCAACGAAAGGTGCGCGAGATAGTCCGCTCTGGCAGGTTAGGACAGATAACAAAGATCGAACAGGTTTGGAATGACAATGGTCCTCGCTGGCATAATCCCAATAACCCTAATGTGGCCGCTATCCGTGAGCAGGACACCGATTGGGAAAAATGGCTTCTCGATAAACCGGTGGTCCCATTCGACCCATGGAAATATTGTGAATTTCGAATCTTTAAAGATTATTCGGGAGGAATAACCTCTCAGTGGATGAGCCATGCAATAGGTCTGGTCCATTTTTATACTGATACTGCAATCCCTGATACGATGGTAGCAAATGGAGGTATTTTCGGATGGCCCGATTTACGTGAAAATCCAGATACCTTCCAGGCATTGGCAACCTATACTGAAGCAAATTTATTATACTCCTATTCATCTAGTTATGCTAATAAGTTTGGTGATTACTCGTGTATTCGAGGTAAGGAAGGGACCCTGTTTGCCCATGGCGGGGAGGGGAGTCCCCGTTGGTTCTTTATTCCCGAGCATCTAGATTTAACCGGAGGATTTGACTTTTATGAAGGGCTTAAAGAGGCTGTTAAAAGTGGTAAAGCCGAGATGATAACTACCGAAGAGTACGGTATGAAGCTCCCTCCCGCTGCATTGGGTGACGACAGTAAATTTCATCTGGATAACTGGGCCGATTGCATGCGAAGCCGAAACAGGAAGACAAACGGAAATATACATACTGGCTTTTGGCATTCGGTAGGTACAGTAATGGCCACACGAAGCTATCGGGAAGGGAAGAAACTTTATTGGGATCGTCAAAAAGAGGAGATTGTAGATCACCCTATCTCATGAAAAAAACGTCACTTAATGATATAGCCAAGCACTTAGGTGTATCCAAAACTCTGGTCTCTTTTGTGCTGAATGGAAAAGCAAAGGAATTTCGTATCAGCGAAGATATCTGTACGAAGGTTTTAGAGGTTGCCAAAGAGCTGAATTATCAACCAAATCGAATTGCCCAGGGGTTGCGTACCGGCAAGACCAATACCATTGGATTGATTATCGCCGATATTGCCAATCCCTTTTTTGGAATTCTGGGACGCGAGATAGAGCAGGAAGCAGCTAAACATGGCTATCGGGTTATTTTCTGTAGCTCGGATGAAAATCCCGATAAGTCAAGGGCGCAAATTGCCATGATGCAACAGACACTTGTTGATGGCTATATTATCTCTCCTCCAAAGAATAGTGAAGATCAAATTCTGGCTTTGTCCAAAGGAAATGTGCCATTTGTGCTTATCGACCGTTATTTTCCTGAAATTGAATGCAATCAGATTATGGTCGATAATTTTGATGCGGCCTATAAAGCCACAAATCATCTCCTTAAATTAGGTCGTAGGCGGATTGCCAATGTGACCATAAATCTCGATCTGATAAATATGATTGATCGTACCGAGGGGTATAAACAAGCTTTACGCGATGCCAATATTCCCGTCGAGGAGAGCCTAATCAAGATACTACCTTTTTCGCACGACAATAAATTGGTCGCCAGAGCAATAAAAGATTTGGTAAACAAGTCGTCACCACATAAGGCAGATGCAATTTTATTTTCTACCAGTAAATTAGGGATTAACGGCATTGAGTCAATCTCCGCTTTGGGACTAAAAATTCCTGATGATATTGCTATTGTTAGTTTCGATAATCCCGATGCCTATAAGATTTGTGTCAGTCCGGTAACGGTAGTCAATCAGCCGCTCAAAGAGATAGGAAAAACAGCAGTGCAGATACTGCTTAGCGATATTAAACGCTCTGATGGACCGGGTAAAATCCAGAAGATTATTTTAAAAACTGATTTAATTATTCGAAAATCTTGCGGATCGTAAAAATTTTATATTTTTGCTAAAACGATTTAGTAATTCAACAAAAAATAATATGGCCTTAACGAATCCAATCCACGAAGATATATACCTGGGTTTAGATATTGGCGGCACTAAATGTGCCGTTGTCGTTGGAGATTCCTCCTTCACGATTAAGAAAAAAATCTTCTTTGAAACGAAAGTTGAACGGGGATATGAAGCGATATTGGCTGATTTCAAACAGCATATC
>CAIVMQ010000008.1 GCA_903907075.1 uncultured Bacteroidia bacterium | reverse complement strand
TTATTGAAATCATTCAGAAGAGATGACTTCGACAGCAAGCCACACAACATACAAGTATGGAGTAGTTTCCGTCCAGTTTTTGCTCCACTCCAAAACTTAGGCTTAATGGCATATCATCCCTAACGGAATAGAGTTGTACCCCTTTAATACTGTGTTTTTTTGAAGCTCCAAATGCTGTCTGTGAAAGGAGTGAAGAGCCGGCAAGAAGCAGGGCACTATTTTTTAAAAAATCCCGTCGTGAGTTTGTCATACTAGTTAGTTTTAGAATAAACAAATATATCAAATCCCGGAGCAGAAACAACGCACCAAAATCTCATTTTTGGTTTTTATATTCCTGCCCCTCTCTATTTAGATTAGGAGTGCAACCTTAGCCCTGCAAACCTTTATTAGATCGGCAGGCGATAGCTTGATCTGCATCCCTCTTACCCCGGCACTGATATAGATTTGATCATGAATTAATGCTGATTCGTTCAAAAAAATGGGAAAGGATTTCTTCATCCCCAATGGAGAACATCCACCTCTGATATAGCCTGTTAAGGGTTCAAGATCTTTCATCTTTATCATCGCCACCTTTTTATTGGCGCTTGCCACTGCCGCTTTTTTAAGGTTTATCTCTTCACCTCCAGGCACAATGCAAATAAAATGGCCCTGTTTATCCCCTTCCAGAACAAGGGTTTTAAAGACCATATCGATAGGAATACGTGCTGTTTTAGCAAGATGAACGGCACTTAAATCCGATTCATCAACTTCGTATTCAATGAGTTCATAACGAATTTTTTGCTGGTCTAAAATCCGCACAGCATTGGTCTTTTTCATTACTTGTTCCTAGTTTATACTCTTCATACAAAGGTTATATTTTTTGATTTAATAGGATGGGTATTAATGAATTGTTTCACGCATCTATTTTATTCCAGCTCTTTTTTAAAACGTATAAGTCAGATGAACCATCCCCCGCAGATTTATTTTAGTCTGCAAATCAGAGATATTCTGTGCAATTGGAAGTTGTGCATTTATCCCAAGGCTAAGTTTCTTTATCCTTGTCTCTATTCCGATAGATCCGAGAAAAGCATTTCCACCTGTACTCTCAACTTTTATTTTGGCAAATTCGCTCGGATGTAGGTTTTCATAAAATAGCCCTACCGTTGGACTAATAGAATTTTTCTTTAGCTCAAAAGTACGAAACCCAAATGCCGTTGCTGAAAACCGATTCCCAAACCGAAAGTCTGAGGCCGATTGATTGACCTTGTAATTTAGGTTGCTGGCAATCCCCCAATTGTTAATGGTGAGATTGTACGAAGTCGATAACAAATAGTCTAAACTACCGGTGCCTGGTTGGCTATTTGCTGATGAAACGATTTCATCGGTATTGATCGAATATTGGCCAGTCGGAACCTTGACACCTAAGCCAATATAAAGTTGTTGCGAAACGGCGGCATTTTCTTTTGTTAAGGTGACTTTATCTAAAATAGAGTAATTTCCTATTAACGTAAGATCACCTAATCCTTCATTAAGCTTATTTCCATCATCGGTTTTAGAGTGGTTAATGTTGTATGGGAGAAATGCCAAGGCTTGAAATCTCTGATTAATTTTTAATCCTCCCCAAAGCTCGGCTGTTTGGTAGAAGTCTTTGCTATACTGCTCATTATCGGTTTTTATGACCGTACTAAAACTTCGAAATGAATAGCGTGTTCCAATGAAATAGGTGTTAAATTGTGGTGTTGGCCCCAAAAAATAGTTGCCTGAACTGCAGCCACAGATATCGCAAGCGACAAGATTCTTAAGGGTAAGCGAAATAAGAAGAAAGAGGGCTATTTTAAGTATATATGGTTTCATTTTTATGTTTTTTAGTGTAAAAGAGAGTTCCCCAAACTATAGTTAAGGTTAAATATATGACCTAATTTATCTATGTGAGCTGCATTTTGATACGAAATAAGATTTATATTAGCCATAGGCCAATTTGAAAACAGGCCGCAATAATAGATGCAATTAACGCAATGCTCCAAGTTCAAATCGAGATTCGAGAGGAGATGTATTTAATTAAATGAGGGTGCTCTTTTGGGGAGGGATAATAATAACTGAAAGAAATGGGAACACGGGTTTTTCTTCAATTAGATTGGCAATAGCTGAATAGCATTCTGTTGCTTTAGGAAGGGTAATATGCGCGTTCAGAAAATCCTTTACCTCTTTGTTCTGAACTTTTTGATTGGTGTTCTTCTCTGTCTTATCTTCAGTGTCGGCACTTTTCTTTACTTGCTTTTCAAGATAACACTTCCCATCACAACAACTGTTTGGGACCTCTTTATTGACACAAAGATTTTTAACAATATATGCCTTGTTAATAGAATATTCAACGTAGGGAATTATCGGTCTTATAAGGTATAGGACCAGTACAAAGAGTTGAATAAGTGCAAAAGTTCGAGTAGTAAACATCGACTAACTGCTTTAGATACGTTTAGAGATTCAGATAAATTGAATATTGAGGTCATAAAAATAGGATAATTTAATGATAACCATAAGGTATAAATTAAGATAAATTTAACACTCAGGAAACGTTTATCGTGCAAATTGTTTCCTAATTTTGCAGTTCAATGATTTTGAAAAGAAAACAGGATAATGAGCGATGAATTAGTCAACTTAGAGGTGAAGCTGGAGCTAATGCTTGAACAGATCAAGGGGCTATTTTTTGAGTTTGGGATTAAGAATCTCAACATGGATGAGATTAGTCATAAGCTGGGGATTTCAAAAAAGACGCTCTACCGTTATGTGAAAAGCAAGGAGGATTTGATTGGTCGTTTATTTGAATTTGAGCAAAAAAAATGGACAGACTCAATGCAGGTTATAGGTTCGCAAGAACTTAATGCGATTGATAAACTTTTTGAAGTTAGCCTGATGGTTCATGAGGAGATGAAACGTTTTAATCCCATGATATTATTTGAGCTTCGCAAATACTATGAAACGTTATTTAATGAATATCAGGCAAATAGGCTTGTCGCTATTGCTGTCTCGATGCGAAGTAATTTAGAAAATGGGATGAATGAGGGGCTTTATCGGCCCGATTTAAATAAGGAAGCGGTGATCGCTATTTATATGAATTACCTCGTAGAGATTCATAATTCGGAACTCTGTAAAGCTGCTGTTTTAACCTTTGACGAGCTTTTTAGTGTGATGTTTGAAAATCATATCCGCGCTATTTCAACTACAGAAGGTGTTGCCTATTTTGAGAATAGGAAACGAGAGATTGGCGCATCTTTAAACAAGAATACTAATTTATAAATATACCTCAGATGTTATTGAAGAAATACCAGATTATCTTGTTGCTATTGCTCTCTCTTGGAGGAGCCAGGTCCACTTTGGCGCAGGATACCCTTCGGCTCTCTCTTAGCGAAGCATTAAAAATTGCCCAGGATAATAATTTGACGATCCGGAATTCGCAGATTGACCTCAAGATGGCTCAAAAGAAAATCTATGAAACATTGGCAATTGGGCTGCCTCATGTTGATGGTACGGCAAAATACAATTTTACCCCTACCGTGCCTACATTACCTGCTTCAAATTTTAATCCTAAGGCAGATCCAAATGCAGTTATTGAACTGGGTGTAAAGGCTAATATTGTGTATGACTTAACAGTCTCACAACTTATTTTTAATGGAGCTTATGTCATTGGATTAAAGGCTTCTAAGGTCTATTATAACCTATCAGAGGAGTCGCTTGAGAAGTCGAGGCTCGAAATTAATGAGTCGGTGACTAATACCTATTTTATGCTCCTTGTTGGCGAGGAGAGTATGAAGGTACTACATTCAAATCTTAAAAATGTAACGAAGACCTTTGAAGATATTAAGGAGATGTATAAGCAAGGGTTTGTTGAAAAGACCGATGCTGATCAGTTGGAATTAACGGCCAATACCATTTCGAATGCCATTGTACAAATTGCAAATAATCTGGAGATGGGGAGGAGGCTTTTGAAGATTCATTTGGGCCTGGCTGAGAATGCAAATCTTATCCTTACAGATCCGCTTCTGATGGAGGAGGCTCAGGTGATTAAACTTACTGCTATTGCCCGAGAGCCATTTATCCTCGAAAATAACGTAGATTATAAACTGTTAAATACTACAGAATTACTTGCAAAATACGATTTGAAGAGAGAGATTACCAATTCGTTACCGGCTATTTATGCTTTTTATAACCATCAGGAAAAATGGAAAACTCCAATCTTTGACTTCGCACCTAAAAATGTTTTCGGGATTAACTTGAGTGTTCCAATATTTAGTAGCGGACAACGCAATGCGGCTGTTTCACAGAAAAGGATGGTTTATGAAAAGGCTTCAAATAATAAGTTATATATTGGAAATACGTTATTAATGCAATCGTCTCAATGTCAAAACGACTTGATTACCAAGCTTGAGAAGTTTCAGATTCAGAAAAAAAGCAAAGAGCTCTCAGACAATATTTATCAGCGAACCCTTGAAAAGTACAAGCAAGGGGTTGCCTCGAGCATGGAGTTGATGACGATTCAGAATCAATACCTAAATAATTTAACCAATTACTATCAGGGTATTTATGATGTCGTTGGAGCACGTACCAAATTAGAGAAATTATTCAATATCAATCAGAAAAATTCAAAATAACCCATTGTATGAAAAATAGTATTTATGCTTTAGCCGTTGCTGCCATTCTGGTTTCATGCGGTCAATCTACCGATCCAAAGGTTAAATTGGAGAAACTTAAAATACAGTCTGAGGCGCTAACGAAAGAGATTTCCAAACTTGAGGCTTTAGTAAATCCTGATGGAAATACATCCGAAGCTAAGACCTTACAGGTGAAAGTGCAGTCAATTGCAATGTGTGTTTTTAACCATTATGTTGAAGTTCAGGGCGTCGTTGATGGTGATCAAAATGTGGCTGTTAGTCCGCAAGTTCCGGGCATAGTGACAGCTGTATATGTTATCGAAGGGACAAATGTAAAAAAGGGACAAGTTCTGGCAGAGCTTGATGCCACAGTGCTAAAACAAACACTTGATGAGGTAAAGACACAATATGAACTTGTCCGCAGTTTATTTGAAAAGCAAAAAGTCTTATGGGGAAAAAATATTGGTAGTGAGATTCAGTTTTTACAAGCTAAGACCAACAAAGAGGCACTCGAAAATAAGTTGAAGACTCTTCAAGGTCAGATTGATATGTCACGGGTTATTTCGCCTATCTCTGGAACAGTAGAGAGTAATCCTTTAAAAGTGGGGCAGATGGCTAGCCCGGGATTGCCTGCCTCAGCTATTCGGGTGATTAATATGGCTTCTGCAAAAATTAAGGCGGAAGTTTCTGAAAACTATTCTTCTAGAATTCAAAACGGGAATAAGGTTATCGTTAGCTTTCCAGATATTGGGAAAGAGATCGAAAGCAGCCTTTTCTTTGCAAGCCATTTTATTGACCCTATAAACAGAACTTTTCAGGTTGAATGTAAATTACAATCTCATGATATTCAGCTACGCGCCAATATGATCGCCTATTTAAAAATTAAAGATTATACCAATGAAAAGGCGTTTTGTATTCCTGCTAATTTTATTCAGAATAACAAAAATGGAAAGTTTGTTTATGTTGTAGTAGAGAAAAATAAGCTGTGGTTTGCTGCACGCCGTATTGTCAAGACAGGTATGGATTACAACGGAATAACTGAAGTTCTTGAAGGCCTGAGCGATGGCGATAAGCTTATTACAGCTGGCTTCCAGAGTCTTAACGAAGGAACACAAATCACCTTTTAAACGTTATCAAGGTATAGATATGTCAAAAGATAAACATAAAATTAAAGAATTTCTCCCTACCAGTTGGGCGATAGATAACAAAACCAGTATTTATGTACTTGCGTTTTTGATATCTATTTTGGGATTGATGAACTACTTCTTAATTCCTAAGGAGCAATTCCCGCAAGTTATAATCCCGTATATTGTCGTTAACACCCCATATCCAGGAACATCACCCGAGGATATGGAGAACCTGGTAACGCGGCCGATAGAGAAGCAGTTGAAATCGATTGCAGATGTAAAGAAGATCACAAGCAGCTCGCTCCCTGATTTTGCCTCTATTATTGTGGAATTCGATCCCAACGTATCTATTCCAGATGCTAAACAGCGGGTTCGTGATGCAGTAGATAAATCAAAACCCCAGCTACCTAATGATCTTCCCGATCAGCCACAGGTTATGGATGTCGACTTATCTGAATTTCCGGTTATGTATATCAATATCTCAGGAAACTATAGTCTCGATAAGCTCAAAAAATATGCAGATTTTGCCCAGGATAAGTTTGAAGGGGTAAAGGAGATCACACGTGTTGACATCGTGGGTGCTCTTGAACGGGAGATACAGATTAACGCAGATATCTTTAAGATGCAAGCTGCTAAGGTGACTTTCAACGATATTGAACGTGCTGTTGCAGGAGAGAATATTACCATTTCGGGAGGTATTATAACTACCAATGGGACAAAAAATACCGTTCGTCTGAAAGGGCAGTTTAAATCGGTGCAAGCTTTAAGAGACATTATTATCCACTCATCAAGCGGTGCTTTTATCCGATTGAGTGATCTTGCCGATATTCAGGATGACTTCAAAGATCAGGAGAGCTTTGCTCGTTTGGATGGGAATAACGTGATTACCCTAAATGTGATTAAAAAGAGCGGGGCTAACCTGCTTGATGCTTCAGATCATATTAAGAGTATAATCGATAATGAACTCAAAGGAAAAGTCTTCCCAAGTGATCTTACCCTTACCGTTACTGGCGATCAGAGTCTTAAAACGCGTAATACCCTTGAAGAACTAAACAATACCATTATTATTGGATTTATCCTGGTGACCATTGTATTGATGTTCTTCATGGGATTTACCAACTCTTTTTTCGTTGGCCTTTCTGTTCCACTCTCAATGGCTGTGGCTTATCTTGTCCTTCCCGGGATCGGATTTACAATGAATATGATTGTAATGTTCGGATTTATCTTTGCTCTTGGTATTGTCGTTGATGATGCCATTGTAGTGATTGAGAATACCCATCGGCTACATCGAAATCATCCGGATATTAAAGTTGCGGCTAAGAAGGCTGCAGGAGAGGTCTTTCTCCCTATTTTATCAGGTACATTAACCACGCTGGCGCCATTCTTTCCATTGGCCTTTTGGCCCGGTATTGTTGGACAGTTTATGCATTATTTACCAGTAACATTGATTATTACGCTATTTGCCTCCCTATTTGTGGCTTATATCTTTAATCCTGTTTTTGCAGTGTCCTTTATGCAACACGAATACGATACCGAAACAGACAATGCAAAAGGATGGAAAAAGACACGGAAATTCCTGATTATTCTCTTTGGCTTTGCCATTTTGTTTTACGCGACAAAAAATATTGGTCTGGCAAATTTCCTGATTATCGCAATACTTTTGGTTGTTGCCTATAATTATGCAATTCGCTTTTGGATTAGGGGGTTTCAGGATAAATTATGGCCATCTTTAATGGATGCCTACGAGCGAACTATTCGCAGGGTGCTTGTAGGAAATCGGGCCTTTTGGATGCTTGTTTCGATGATCGCCCTGTTCTTTTTCACGATCTTTCTTACCGGGGTGGTAAAACCTAAGGTGCTTTTCTTCCCTACCAACGATCCTGACAATGTTTTTGTATATATTAAAATGCCCGGCGGGACCGATCAGCTTGTAACAGACAGTGTGGCTCAGATTGCTGAAAAACGTGTTTATCAAGTTCTTGGACGGAATAATCCTGATGTGGAATCCATCATTTCTAACGTGACTATTGGCGCTGAAGAACAAGGATTTGCGGCCACCGGAAAGGCTTTTAATAAAGGGAAAATATCGATTAATTTTATTGAGAACAAACTTCGCAGAACAGGTATCTCCACCACGAAATACATGGAGCAGATCAGAAGCGGAATGGGCCATATTGCAGGGGCTGAAATTACGGTTAATAAAAACAGTAACGGACCACCTACTGGAAAGCCTATCAATATTGAGGTTACGAGTCAAAATCTCGAAAATCTGGTTGCTGACGCCTATGCTTTTAGAGATTATATTGTTTCATTAAAGATTCCGGGTATCGAAGAGCTCAAGACCGATTTTGAGATGAATGCACCTGAGATTAATATTGAAATTGATCGCGAACGTGCAATGCGACAGGGGATTTCTACCGGCCAAATTGGGCTCGAAATTCGAACTGCACTTTTTGGCAAGGAGGTCTCTAAATTTAAGCAGGATGAAGATGAGTATCCAATTACATTGCGTTATCATAAAGTAACCCGTGATAACATCAATTCATTGATCAATCTTCAGGTTACTTACCGTGATATGAATACCGGTCTTCTAAAGAGCGTTCCATTATCAACTGTGGCCAAGATTAACTATTCGACGTCATATGCCGGGATTAAACGGTTAAATCAAAAAAGGGTGATCACCGTTTACTCGAATGTGTTATCGGGTTATGCTGCCAATGACATTGTACCTAAGATTCAGAAAGAGGCTGCAAAATTTAGTAAACATGAAGGGACTGAGTTCAAACTTACCGGCGAGCAAGAGGATCAGCAGGAGACCGCGGCTTTCCTTCTTAAGGCTATGATCATAGCGTTGGGAATAATATTCTTTATCCTTATCACCCAGTTTGGATCGATTAGCAAAACAATTATTATTCTAAGCGAAGTAATATTCAGTATTATTGGAGTGTTGCTCGGGGTTATCATCTTCCATATGGATCTCGTGATTATGATGACCGGACTTGGTGTTGTGGCTCTTGGAGGAATCGTAGTAAGAAACGGAATCTTAATTGTAGAGTTCTGTGATGTTATGAAGCAAAGGGGGTTGAAGACCCGCGAGGCCATTATACAGGCAGGACGAACTCGTATTACTCCTGTTGTGTTGACAGCGACAGCAACGATGCTCGGACTCGTTCCCTTGGCTGTTGGGATGAATATCAATTTTGTTACCTTGTTTACCGAACTTAATCCGCACATCTATTTTGGTGGCGACAATGTGGCATTCTGGGGACCTTTAGCCTGGACGATTATCTTTGGATTAAGTTTCGCAACTTTCCTTACATTGATACTCGTGCCGGCACTCTATTACCTTGATTATGTAATTCGACTGAAATTTAAACGGAGAAAAAACCTAAGGCGAATCAAATTATTGAATCAGAATTAATGCTATTTCGTAGTTGAATATTTTGTTTCTTTAACATGGATATTCAATGGGCCATGATTAATATATTTTCATTCCTGAATGGCGATATTTTAATCATGGCTTTATTGTAAAGGACTAAACCTAAAATACAACCAATGAACAAAGCTATTCTGTCGATTAAATTGCATCATTTTGTTATTCTGAGTTGTTTATTATTCCTTCAAATACAGGCGAATGCCCAGGAAATTTCTCTCCATTGGACAAAAAAATCTTCTGGGGTATGGTCCGCAGAGGCAGGTCGTCCTGAAAAGGTAAATTTTACCACTGTTTCTCAGGTGAAGCCAAAGGTTGAGGCATTGTCTGCTATGGCTGACATCACTTTTCCTCTGGCTGAGAATGATATTAAGGCAACCGTTTTTGACGGGAAGACTTATCTTCAGTTTCCGCTGGAATTAGGGGAGCAGATCTTTGGGTTAGGACTTAATTTTCAAACGGTTGAGCAGCGTGGAAGGATTCTTCGTCTTCATATGGATCATTATAA
>CAIVMQ010000007.1 GCA_903907075.1 uncultured Bacteroidia bacterium | reverse complement strand
TCTATTGAGGGGGGTTACGAAGCAAGGGTAGTGCGATCAAAAGACTTAATTAAATGGGAGGCAAGCCCCTTAAATCCAATCTTAAAAGCCTCTCCAAAAGATAAACAGATCGCAAATAAAGCGCTTCCTGATAGTCTTATTCATAAAATCGCGATAGCTGATGACTGGAATAACTCAGACATCGACTTTTGCGAATATCAGGGCAAACTGATTATCAATTATTCATGGGGCAATCAACTGGGTAAGGAATTTTTAGGTGAAGCGGTTTATCACGGTACGCAGGAACAATTCCTAAAAGGTTGGTTTCCTGCAAAGTAAAAAAAGGAAAATGTAGAATTGCATTCAATTACTGAAATTTTATAATCTTCGGGAACGATGCAAATTTGGAATTGCAACATTCTTTCTAATATCAAAAATATACTTATTGAGATCCTGAATTAATTATTCTTGAGCAACGTATCTAATGAAAATTAAAAAATATTTCCATTCCTTTTATACCATTCTCTTTTTAAGTATGCTTTGTGGAGTTCCTATTAAAAAGGCATTCGCATTGAATACGGGAAACGGTGTTAAAAATAGTGCGGCAAATAATAATTCACCTACTATCCGAAAAGTAAAGGATCTGATTATCTATGAGGATTCGTTGTATTACAATGCTTTTCCTTCAATTATAAAACGCCCAAATGGGGAATATATTGTTGCCTTTCGCAGGGCTCCCGACCGGCGGTTATTCGGTGAAGAGGGTATTTCGCATACCGATCCGAATAGCAACCTGGTGATGGTCCGTTCACGTGATGGAGAGAATTGGACTAAAGATCCGGAGTTAATTTCTGCCCATCCCTTCGGCGGCTCACAAGATCCATGTTTACTGCAATTAAAAGATGGAACCTTAATTTGCACAAGTTATATCTGGGGGCTTATCCGTAAGGATGCCGATAGTATCCTAAACAGGAAAATCACCATTGTTAAAGATCGGAAATCAGATCATTCCGCATCATTTACCTTCCTCGGAGGGTACCTTGTCCGCTCTTTTGACGGGGGAAGAAAATGGCAGAATCCTATTTATCCACCTCATGTCCCTACCGATGTTCAGATAAATGTATGGGGTAAACCATTACCTGCGTATAATAGGGGCGCATTATGTGAAGGTAAAAATGGACGGATTTATTGGGTAGTTGCATCGAATAGCGCCGAGGGTCCTACCAGAACACAAACACATCTCTTAGTTTCGGATGATAAAGGTTTCACTTGGAACTACTCCGCCTCTGTCGCTTCAGATGAAAAAATATCATTCGATGAAACTTCAATATATGAAACACCCAAAGGTGATTTGGTTGCATTTCTTCGGACAGCAGGTATGCCGGGTGATCTTTCATGGATCTCTCGGTCTACAGATGGAGGAAAATCCTTCTCGTGGAAAAGCATGGGATTTTATGGCCATCCACTTCATGCGCTGAGGTTGCCGGACAAGAGAGTTTTGCTTACTTATGGCTATAGACATAAGCCTCTCGGAATACGCGGAAGAATCCTGAATGCAGAGTGTACCGATTTTGAAACGGCACCTGAGTTTGTAATCAGGGATGATGGAGGAACTGGCGACCTTGGTTATTGCTGGTCTGCAATGATGGATAACGACAGGGTTTTGGTGGTTTACTATTTTAATACCGACAATGGGAAACGGTATATCGCGGGTACAATTCTTGAAATCTCTAGAGAAAAAGCCAAGAAATTATATTAGCAAAGAAACATATAAAGAGATACACATTAATTTAAAGTTTAACAAAAAATATTTATGTTTAATCGAAAGATAAATAGCCGTCATAAAGAAATTCTTCCTATCTTATTTTTCCTTGCTGTTCTAAATATCCTCTTTACTCCCTTAGCCTTTTCGCAGTCTAAAGTTGATTCACCATTAATGAAAAAGGCTATCCCGGTATGGGCTGAGGGTCGCGAAAAAGAGATGAACCTGAATCTGGGTTTTCGTGGCGTTTTTCAGGCAGCGAAAGATCAAAAAGCGATTCTTCGTATTACCGCCTCAACACTCTACCGCGTATCCGTAAATGGGCACTATGTGGGTTATGGTCCCGCACGCGCTGGTCATGGTTTTTTTCGGGTCGATCAATACGAGCTAAGTAAGCACCTAAAATCCGGACAGAATATTCTAGCCGTCGAAGTGGCAGGATATAATATAAACACATTCTATACCCTCGACCAACCCTCCTTTTTACAGTGCGAAGTGGAGTCAGGAGGTAAAATTATTCTGGCAACAGGTGTCGACGCAGAATTTGAAGCATTTCAGCTAAAGGAGCGGCTGCAGAGAGTTGAACGGTATAGTTTTCAGCGCCCATTCACCGAGTATTACCGGTTAGAAAAAGATTTTGATACATGGAAAACATCCGAAAAAGCACCCATCGAGAGGTTAAAAGTGGTAGCTGTTGGTTCAGGTACATTACTGCCCCGAAATCTGTTACTTCCCGAATTTACGGTTGTCTATCCCATATCATGGTGTGCAAATGGCACTGTAGAGTTTAAGAAACCTGCGAAGTATTATAAGGATAGGTCTCTAAGGCTTATCAACGAAAAATTTAAGGGCTATAAGGAGGAGGAGCTTGAAGTGACCCCTTCCCAGAGTGTCCAGGAAATTGCGACCAAAACACTAAAAAGCATTTCAAGACCATTTTCAAGAGATGTTTCAATAAACGAAAATGAGTTTTCTACGTTTGAATTTAGTGCAGATCTCTCCGGCTTTATCGGATCCCGGATAACCTGCAGCGAAAAGACAACGGTCTACTTCTATTTCGATGAAATACTCTCACAGGGTGATGTAAACACAAAAAAGCGGATGGCTGACGTAAACAACCAGATCGTCTATGAGCTCGAACCCGGAAGCTATAACCTCGAGTCCTTTGAACCATATACCTTTAAATATCTGAAGATTATCGTAGTAAAAGGTTCATGTCGGATTCAGGATCTTTACCTAAGAGAATATTCCTACCCCGAAAACCCAAAGGCCGCTTTTAACAGCAGTAATAACAAACTCAATGCTATTTACAAGGCTTCAAGGGAGTCATTCCGGCAAAATGCTGTCGACCTGTTAACCGATTGTCCATCGCGCGAACGGGCAGGCTGGCTTTGCGACAGCTATTTTTCCGCCATTATGGAGAAAGATTTTACCGGACATTCGGCAGTGGCACATAATTTCTACGAAAACTATGCGTTACCTGACAGCTTTAAGTTTATCCCCAAAGGGATGATTCCGATGTGCTATCCTGCCGACCATAACGACGGGGTCTTTATCCCTAATTGGGCGATGTGGTTCGTTATTCAGGTGAATGATTATGCCAAACGAGGTGGCGATCCAATCCTGATTGCCAAACTAAAACCCCGGATCGAAGGGGTGCTTGACTATTTTACCAAATTTGAAAATAAAGATGGATTATTGGAAAACCTCCAAAGCTGGATATTTGTCGAATGGTCAAAAGCCAATAATTTCGTTAAGGATGTGAATTACCCAACCAATATGTTGTACAGCGCAGTTCTGTACGACGCAGCTGAATTATACAAGAATGACACTTGGCATAAAAAAGCTCAGCGCATAAAACAAACGATACTTCAACAATCCTACAATGGAAATTTCTTTGTCGATAATGCGGTCAGGAATAAAGAAGGGAAGTTTGAGATCACAACCAACACGACAGAGGTTTGTCAGTATTATGCATTTTTCTTTAACATTGCCACACCTAAAACTCATCCTGAATTGTGGAAGAAGCTAACCACCGAATTCGGACCTAAGCGCGATGACAAGATCACTTATCCGAATGTTTTCAAAGCCAATGCCTTCGTGGGCAACTACATGCGCATGGATATTCTTTCACGTTACGGATTAACGACCCAGTTAATGGATGAGATTCAAGACTATTTCTATGCGATGGCTAAAACAACAGGAACGCTATGGGAAAATATGAGTTCTGAGGCAAGCTGCAACCACGGCTTTGCCTCCTATATCGGCCATGTGCTCTACCGCGATGTACTAGGAATTAGCCGGATCGATTACATCAATAAAGAGGTTACACTTGAGTTTACCGACAGCGAATTAAAGCAGTGCAGCGGCGTTATTCCTGTTGATGAGAGTGTCGTAGAACTGAAATGGAAACGTTCAGGGAATCAGATTAACTATTCGGTGAAATTACCAAAGGGATTTCAGGTAAAAATCGAAAACCTTAGTTCTGCCGAGCTTGTAAGATTATAAGACTACTTAAAAAATATACGTTGATTCTAAGTGCAAATTAGTACGATTTAATAACGCATTTTAACCTTATGCCTAATTTTTATGAAAACAAGATATTTATTCACCTGGCTCTCTCTGACTCTTTGCTTTACAACATTACCTGGTTTTAATCGGAATTCAGATAAAAAAAACTCTGTAAACTTCTTATTGAAAGAAAAAAACGAACTTTCGGGAGTCATTAAATTGAAATCAACACAAAGCACTTTTCTCTATTCGACAAAAGCAACGCATTTAGCTGGTAATTTGATCAAGCAAGGAGGCGATTATATTGAATGGAATGGTAATGGCGAAATAGGCTGGTCTTTAAGCACAACTAAAGCTGAGAAATACGATCTTTTTCTGATTGCCGATATTCCCGGGGAAAGCTTAAACAGTGAGATGGTTTTCACCTCCGGCAGTAACTCCACTAAGTTTATGCTAAATCCAACATCAGGGCCTTGGGGCACTGACGGCAAAAACTTTCAGCGGATTAAAGTTTTATCAGAAATAATGTTGCCGAAAGGAAATCAGGAGATAGGCTTAACATCGAGAGTTCCTGCAACCGACAAAACATTGTTAAATATCCGCTCCCTTGAACTTGTCCCGGTTTCGGCTTATAAATCCATTGAAAACGAAAACAAACAAGCGTTAGTGTCAAGGGCCAGCACAAAATGGCTGACAAAAGCGGGGTACGGGTTAATGTTTCACTGGACTTCACAAAGCGTGAATCCGGATGGATCAAATAAGCCCTACGAACAGGCTGTAAATGATTTCGATGTGAAAAAGTTCCTCAATATGGTTGACGAGACCGGTGCCGGATATGTAATTTTTACGATCGGACATGCTGAGGCTTATTGCCCGGCACCTCTAAAAAAATGGGAAAAATATCATCCAGGGATGACAACCGAAAGAGATTTAATTGCAGAAATTTCGCATCAGCTTAAAACCAAAAATATTCGTCTTATTTGCTATTTGCCAACACATATCGTTGCAAAATATCAAAAAGTAAGTGGCACTGAATTTATGAGAATCAACACTGAAATTCTTCAGGAAATGGGAGAAAGATATAAAGACAAAATTGCAGGATATTGGTTTGATGGATGGTATCAATGCTTAGAAGAATATCCCGATGTTTCATTCAAATCATTTTTTGAAGCAACCAAAGTTGGAAATAAAGATCGGATTATTGCTCTTAACTCATGGATTTATCCTCCGGTTACCCCATGGCAGGAATATTGGGCCGGAGAGGTGGCCAGTCCGGTAGCAATTCCCGAGCATGGATTAATGAAGGAGGGTCCGGTTACGGATCTTCAATATCAGGCATTGCTTATTATGGAGCCTTATTGGGTGCAAGAGAAAGCCGATAGTCCCGAACCGCGATTTACATCGTCTGAATTAAGTCAATATATTCGCAATTGCATCGAAAATGGAGGCGCAGTCACCATTAATATGGGTATCTATCAGGATGGAACGGTAGGAGAAAAAGCATTGAAAGTGATGAAAGAGGTTCGGCAACAAATCAGAACAAAAAAATAATACCACAAATCGATGTTAATCACACAATAAAAAATGACAAAGATTAGGCTGTATTCAAATTCTCTCCATTCCTACCATAACCGGAAATATCCTTTTCGTGTTATAGGTAACTTCCAACGGCCTTAAGGGACATTTCCAGGGGCCAATCTATGAAAAGCTTTCATACATCGGGCTAATGGGACTTTTATTTGTTAATATATTTCTTATACTTCGGTATAGAAAATCAGTAAGAAAACAGGACTAAAAGTAGGTTGGGTCCAATAAATCAGAAATTAATAAATCCCATTTTTCGTGGAAATTACTGACCGGAATAATCAATTGAGTTCATTTAATTTGAAATCTATCCATATTTACCTGTTAGTATTGGTACTGACTGCATTAACAAATTGTTGTTATGGGCAGATCCAGTCTTTAGCCGGACAGTGGCAGTTTCGTCTTGACTCGATAGAACCATATTCAACAATCCTCTTACCCGGCTCATGTGAGGAGCAGGGTTTTGGAGCCAAGAGGCTAACAAAAGATCCAAACCGATTAACCCGGGAATTCAAATATGTCGGTAAGGCGTGGTACGAAAAAACTTTCGAAGTACCCAAAAGCTGGAATGGAAAACGGTTGGAATTATTTCTCGAAAGATGTTTATGGGAGAGCTCAGTCTGGCTGGATGATAAACCTTACGGAAGTCAAAATAGCCTTTCCACCCCGCACAGCTATGATTTTGGCTTTGTTGCTCCCGGGAAACACAAGATTAAGATTTGTATCGATAATACGATAAAACTTTCCATCGGACCATGGGGCTTTGCCATTGCAGATGACACGCAGGGAAACTGGAACGGAATTATCGGACGGATTGAATTGCATGCTACACCCCCGGTATGGATCAGGCATGTGGATGTTTTTGCTGATCATCTGAGAATAAAAGTGGGTAATGTCACCGGAAAAACACAGAAGACAATTGTGCAGAATACAAACCAAATCATCCCTGCTTCTGGTGGCGTTATTGAGATTCCGTTCAAATCATCAAAGCCCAACTGGGATGAGTTTTCACCTACAGTAAGCACGCTGAATATCAAACTTATCACACCTGAATATCGTGACTCTAAAGAGGTAAGTTACGGCATCAGGAGCCTGTCAACAAGAAACGGGCAATTTATCCTCAATGGCCGCCCTACGCTGATGCGGGGACCTAACAACGAATGTGTGTATCCTAAAACGCAATACCCTCCCATGGATAAGGAGTCGTGGCTCCATCTGTTTGTTATCTGCAAATCGTATGGATTTAATTTCATGCGTTTCAACTCGTGGTGCCCGCCCGAAGCCGCCTTCCTGGCAGCGAATGAACTGGGATATTTCTTACAGGTGGAGATCCCCTTTTGGTCAATCTTCACGACAGGTTATGGTGAAGACGCGGCGCGGGAAAAATTTCTCAGTGATGAACTCACAAATATCCTTGAAAGCTATGGCAATAACCCTTCATTTGCTTTTATGGCAATGGGGAACGAATCGCCGGGCTCCATGGAAGTGCTAGTAAAACAAGGAAAGGGGATCGACACACGCATGTTATACAGATGTCAGAACGGCGATACCATTACCAATGGAGATTATGCAGAACGAGGAACAGAGATAGGAATGCGTGGAGTTAAAGGAGCGCGAACCGACTGGGACCGATGGTCTTTAATTCATACGCCGGAGGTTGAGAAATACAAACAGATGACTTTGCCAACGATTGGACATGAGATTGGTCAATGGGCGAGCTATCCCGATTTCGACCAATTATCAAAGTTTACAGGTAACCTCAAACCCTACAATTACGAGAATTACCGCAATTCACTGGCCAGTCATGACATGGCAGACCAGAACAAAGCATTTGCCCGGGCAAGCGGAAAGTTTTCAGTCTCGCTTTACAAGAATGAAATTGAAGGTTGCTTCAGAACCTGGCCCTTTGGAGGTTTCGGAATTGTCGAAGCACGTGATTTTACCGGCGAGGGATGTGCCATCATTGGGTGGCTCGATGCATTCTGGGATTCAAAGAATCTGATAACACCCGATGAGTTTCGACGATTTTGCGGACCGACTGTTTGCCTGCTGCGTATGCCCAAAAGAATCTTCACCACTGATGAAAAATTTAGTGCGCAGGCAGAGATATCGCATTATGCCCTTAAAAACAATAAATCTAAAGCGATCTGGAAGATCGAAAATGAGAAAGGACATCTGATTGCCTCAGGAAGTTTTGGAACACGAGAGATCAAGACAGGAAAAGTTAATCCATTAGGCGAAATTCACGCATCATTTAAAAATGTTCATGCACCCTCACGCCTGATTGTTACAGTAAGAGCTGCCGGAACAACCAATAACTGGAACATCTGGGTCTATTCTTCACAACAACCGGAACCACCTAAGAATGTGAGGGTATCCTATGCCTTCGACGAACCGACAAAGCAGGCTTTGGCAAACGGTGAGAAAGTACTTTTGTTTTCATCACCAAAGGAAGGGTTAAATGAAATACAAAGTTCCTTTATGGGGCCTGATGAAGTACGTCTGTTCCCTAAGGTCTCAAAGGGTCGAAGTGCTATCCCGGGATCATTTATGCCGGCATTCTGGAGTATGCGACTCTTTAATCAGATTGGCACCCTGGGAATCCTCTGCGATCCAAATCATGCCGCTCTAAACGGATTTCCGACTCAGGAGCATAGTGACTGGCAATGGGCCGACTTACTGGGACGATATACTGCCCAAACCTCTTACAAAATTGCTGGTGATAATTCGGAACATGAGTGGGATGATCGGTTCGATAGGTCAAAAGCAATAATACTAAATGAAACACCCGCAGACTATCGACCCATTGTGCAGGCCATAGACAATTATGAACGTAACTATAAACTGGGAATTATATTTGAAACCAGAGTAGGAAAAGGGAAACTACTTATCTGCGCTTTGGATTTGGAAACAGATTCCGCAAACCGACCGGCTGCCCGGCAACTGAAAACAAGCTTGCTAAATTATGCGTCAAGCGATCAGTTTAATCCTTCCTATGAACTGCCGATCGATTTCCTGGACAAAATATTAACTTATCAATAATGATCTTAGTAATATGGATAAATTAAGCTGCACTAAATGAACAATCAATCACTATTTAAAAGAGGCGCCACAAAGCTTGCAATACTAATTGCAACAGTATTCGTGTCAGTTAGCTTTACAGCCAAGGGACAATGGGATTTTAAGACCTCCTATTTGAAGATCCATCTTGATAGCAAAGGCTATATAACCTCGATGAAAAACACCACGGTAATAACTAATCGTGAGTTTGCTTCAGAAAAACCCTCGCCGCTTTTAACTCTTTACAATTACAAATCCGGCACCTATTTTTATCCTCAACAAGCGACCTATTCCTCTACAGAGAAGCAATTTACAATTGGCTACCCGAACGGTTCTGTGGCTAGGGTCAAATTTGAGTCATTCCCCAAATACTTCAGACTGACCTTGCTCTCGCTAACAAACCGCGAAACGATAACCGATATTCAATGGGGTTCCTATTATACCAATATCACCAATCTTTTTGGTGAGGTGATCGGTGTTGCACGTGATTCGAGCGATGCGGTGAATTATGCGATCGGCGTTTTAGCTTTAAACGATATCACTACGGGTGGCACCACTACCACAATAGGCGATGCAGCACCCTTTCAGTATATTATTCACTCGCCAGATAAGAAAACAATCCCTTTACCCGATAGTCTGCATGAAGCTCAGCTGTTTTCAATTGGCGGTGATGGAATTAGCGACGTTGCCTTTTATTCGCATAAGGAACCATATTTCAGAATCTTATATGGAAATTCAGCTTCTGTAGATACGAAAGGGGAGATTTTTATCACATACCATGCCGTTGACCGGCGGGAGAAGCGGGATATCCTGTTTTCGTTAATTCCCTTTATGCCGGTAAATTCGCCCAACCATCAGCAGGTGCAAGCCCTATCCGGCGTAGATTATATCGGATCTTCTATCGCCTTATGGGGGAGCCCCGACAGCACGGCCCTGCTCGATGTGATTCAGGATATCGTCATTTCAGAAAAACTTCCTAACCCTAAAGTGAATGGCAAATGGATAAAAGATCCGGCCCGATACCTGCCCGATGCCCTGGTTACCGACGGTGAAAAATACGACAGCATTGTCTCGTACGTTTCACAAATGGGGTTCAAGGCGATCGAAACCGGTGTATATCCTTTTTTGAAAGTGGATCGTGCCAATGAAGGTTATATCGATGGAAAAAATTTCGAGACTAAGCCATTTCATTTTACCTCGGGCGACAAGTCACACAAAGAGTTCTCCGATATCTCAAATCCATTGGGCGTATTAATCGGCAGACACAATATTACCACAGCTCTTGCTCCGGGGACAAAAGATTCCGGTCCGCTGCCAAGCGATAGTATCTGCTGCCAGCAAACACGGATATTGGCGAACCAGATCTCCGCAGTTGACACTCTACTAATTGCAGATAATCCAACCTATCTCGATGAGATATCTGGCTGGGAGGGGCATGCCAAAAGCCTTAATATCCTAAAAATTGGGAAAGAGCTTATTCACTATTCGGGTATCTCGAAGATGGCCCCCTATAATTTACTAAATGTCAAACGGGGATATTGGGGAACCACTCCTACAATACATCCAGCCGGAGAACAGATTTGCAAGGTTATGGTAACTCTCGAATATGGCTATGACGGCCTTATTCCCGACATGTTTCTTCAGGATAAGATCGCCGAATATTATGCCGATCTAAGCGCAATTAACGGACTCTATTTCCACGATTTCGATGGCGAGGAATTTCTGTTTGATACCGGTCATGGCTATTATGGGGTGAAAAGGTTTTTCAGAAAAATGTTCGAACGTGCCGACGCACTTAAAATCCCTTACCTCCGGTTTACCGGAGCGACATTATCCGAAGGATCGTGGCATTATCAGAGTGTGTGGAATGTGGGAGGTGGAAAAAATATGTATGATGCACAAACGCGTGAGTGGGGAAGCACAACAAGCGAGGGGAAAGATATCAGGGATGCAGCCGTTTCAAACTATTTTCCGGCGACCTTAGGAAGTAATTTTGCGATTGACTCAACCTCGACTATTGAACTTTATGAGCACGTTCAGGCCATTTCGGTTGGCGCAGGTGCCACCTATTTTATACCTATCAGCCAAAAATTGGTAGAGCGGTGCCCGAATAAATATGCAATTTTCAAAACACTCAGAACCTGGGAAAATGCCCGGGCAGCAAATGCTTTCACTAGAACAATAAAAAAACAACTGGCCGATCCGGCAAAGAACTGGAGATTAGTTGAAATAAATAGAAATACCTGGAAACTTTATCAACGAGTTAATGGGGAAAGCAGGAATCCTATAATGCTAACACGAGCCAATAAATACTAACAATAACTAGAATACACGTATGAATATCAAATACTTAATCGCACTTTTTAGCGTATTTATTACGCTAAACCTGACTGCCCAAAATCATTTTCTGAACAACCTAAAGTCCGGAAAACACCAGACCATTGTAGTCTATGGTACAAGTTTATCAGCCAGTCCCGATGGCTGGCCTTCGATACTTGAAAAAGAGATCGACAAACGATATCCGTCCCTGATAAAGGTTGAAAATATGGCCAAGGGTGCCATGTGGTCCACCTGGGGCGTTCAAAATCTCGATGAAAGGGTTTTATCCAAAAATCCCGATCTGGTCCTTATTGAATTTGCGATAAATGATGCCTATCTTCCCTATAAAACCTCACCGGAAGCTTGCCGGATCAACCTTGAATATATGATCGACAGAATCCATGATCAAAATCCGCAGTGCGATGCGGTCATACAAATCATGAATATGCCTACAGGAATTCATTTTCATGAACATCGTCCCAATTTTGAGATTTACAATACCGTTTACCGAAAAGTTGCCAGGAAAAGAAAACTGCTTTTGATTGATCACACCACCTACTGGAAACCAATCCTTGAAAAAGGGTTGCCTGAATATCTGAAACTTGTCCCCGATGGAATCCATCCGGAAGAAACCGCCTGGAGGACATTGGTAACACCTTATATCCTTAGAGGCTTAAAAATTGAATAAGTTATAAGAATGAATGTAAAAGGGTTTCAACATTAACATACCACACAATGACAAAATTTCTCCATTCGATTTCCCTTATCGTTTTCATATGCATTTCGTTTATCGCTTTTTGCAAACCGGTAAGTTCCACGACACCCAAATCTCCCTCCACCCAAACCGCTCCCATTAAGGTTTATATCCTCGCCGGACAATCCAATGCCGTGGGATATAACCACATCAAGGAACTGCATGATTATAAAAAATACCTTACTGAAGACTCATGCAAACTTTCAACGATATTATTCTGGCCCGGCAGCAATGCACGACCAGGATTTGAAAACAGATGGACCAAACTACAGCCGGGAGTATCGGATATCTCGGTGGATGAACCTTATAAAAATGGCTCCTTCGGTCCCGAGATCGGATTCGCCCTGACACACCAAAAATTACAACCCGGCGAAAAGATAGCCATCATAAAATATGCCGAAGGGGGAACAGGTATTGCCAGAAGTCAGGATTATAGTGATTATATCCCTGCCTTAAAAGATTTTGATGACAAAGGGCGTAACTGGTATCCATCCTCTAACGGAAAGGAGGCCGGATTACTTTATACCAGTCTGATGACTAATATAAAAAATAGCTTAACCGCCTTAAAGAGCCGGGGATTAAATTACGAAGTCGTCGGATTTCTATGGATGCAGGGAGAACACGAGGCAGGGATCAGCAAAAAAATGGCGGAGGACTACGGCACATTATTGTCGCTCCTTAGAGAATCTATACGTCGGGATCTCAAACTAAAAAAGCTCCCCTTCATTGTTGGAGAGATAAACAGTCACACCTGGGCATTTGCAGAACTTGCACGCAAAGTGCAAGCCGATGCATGCCAAAACGATCCCAATTCCCGGCTTGTAAAAACTACTGACCTTCCCCGCGGAAGCATTGGAGGTGCAGCCCATTTCGATGCAGATGGGATGATGATCCTTGGCAATCGCTTCGCACAGGCAGCATACACTTTCGTGGACAAAAAGAAAGAAAATTCAAATAGTGCCATAATCACCTTTGAATCATTACTCAAAGAACTTACCAGCCGATCATCACTTGCACAATGGCCATCACCTGAATTTCGGTTACTGCAGGCGAGCAGTTATGACCGGCGGTCAGTTGAAAAGGACAAAGAGGGGTGGTTTGCGAACGAAGACTGGAGCAATTACATTCGGAAAGAGATCAACAACGGACGGGAGGAATATGTATTAATGGATGCTGATGGTCCCGGCGCCATCACCCGCTTCTGGGTTGCCGGACATCCGAATCAAAAAAATCAGTTGCGGTTTTATATCGACGGGGAAGAAACCCCGTTCTGGGAAGCAGATCATACGGGAGCCCTTATCGGACAAAACAAGGCAATCGGCACACCCCTTTCACAACGATCTGTCGACCGCGATTCGCTGAACACAAATTACGGCGCCCAACCCGGCCATAACCTGTTCGCACCACTTCCTTTTTCAAAACATCTAAAAATCACGAGCGATGTTCCAAAGGGTGATGCCGGAAAAGGTTTCTGGTATAACATCAACTACCGTCTTTACGATGCAAACGTCAATGTGGAAAGCTTCTCAAAACAGACACTCACCAAATACGCAGATATCCTGCAGAAAACAAATCAGCAACTAAGCAGATTTATGGAGCTAGCTCCAATAGCCGCACTGAAACAGCATGAGAAAAAGATAACGAAACAGAATTTCTCACTCAATCCTTCTTCTTCAAAAGAGATGACCATCCTACAACCCGGAGCAATAAAAAGGATATGCCTATCACTAAAGGCAGCCAATCTAAATGATGCGATTAAGAATACCCGGATACAGATTGACTTTGACGGAAAAACTACTGTTGATACACCAGCCGGTTTCTTCTTTGGCAGCGGCGATCAACTCTTAAACGCAAAAGATTGGTACCGAAAAGTTGACGACAAAGGAAATATGGCCTGTTACTGGGTTATGCCTTTTCGCAAAAATGCGGTAATCCATATTCTGAATAACGGCGATAAAGCCATCACAGGAACCCTCGAGGTGTCAACAGACAACTGGCAATGGGATGACCGGTCCATGTATTTTCATGCGAATTATACGAAGCTGGATGAGATGCCTGCCAAGACCAATAAAGATTTTAATTTTATCGATCTGAAAGATCAGCAGGGGCTTTATGTGGGAGATATTTTGCAGGTTTATAAAAACTTTCGGGGCTGGTGGGGCGAAGGAGACGAGAAGATCTATATCGACGGATCAACCTTTCCCGATCATTTCGGTACAGGTTCTGAAGACTATTATGGTTATGCCTGGGGGCATCCCGAGACATTTAACAATATTTTTAATAGTCAGCCAATTGGCGATGCGAATACGGGTGAAAAAGGGACGACCGTTAATTCGAGGGTTCGGAGTCTCGACGCGATCCCATTTAAAAACTCCCTCCGCTTTGATATGGAATCATGGCAAATGTATGGCGGAGCGGTGAATTATGCTTTGGCAACATTCTGGTATGGGAAGTAGAAAGTATTATGAAGAATGTAATATCGTATTTGCAGAATGATCCAAAATAAAAAAATGCCACGAAAACACTAAAATACATCTAACAAATATCTTTCGTGCCTTTTTGGTGCCGCAAATGCGGGATGGTGCTTTGGTGGCGAGATTTTTTTTACTTTTAAGCAAGTTGCCCATCATAGGAATAAAAAAGTATTACATAATTAAATTAAAACATAATCAGTAATTTAACCGATTTACAAAAAATCTCCTCATGAGAATAACCATTGCCTTTCTTTTTTTAATCCTGTCCGGAACGATCATATCTGCCCAGACAACCGATGTATCGTTTAGCTCTCTTCTTCAGGAGATGGGCGACAGAACTGCCGAAACCTATTTCCCTCTTCCTGAATACCAATCCCTACAGGCGAGTAGTTATAACCGCGAATCGGTGTCACCCGAAAAGCCCGGCTGGTTTGCCGACAGCGATGGTGTTGCCTGGATCAGGGAGGAGTTCAACGGGGGCAAAAAAGAATACGTAATTATGGAACACAACGGTCCCGGATGCATCACCCGAATGTGGACCCCCTTTTTCTACTACAACTTTGACAACCGTATCGGACCAAATATCAAGATCTACCTCGACGGAGCTAAAAAGCCCATAATAAATGAGAATTTCATCGCCCTTTTATCCGGGAAAGGGTCTATCCATCCGCCATTTGCCACCTTTACCGCGAGGGCGGGAGTATGTTTTCTCCCTATCCCATTTTCAAAAAACTGCAAAATCACCCTTGACGACAAGGCTTTTTACAATATCATTAATTATAGGGCTTATCCGAAGAACACCAGTGTGGAGACTTTCTCAAAAGATCTTTATGCAAAGGAGATCCCTCAACTGAAAAATACAGCAGAATTGATTGAATCGACGGCTACGTTGAAGGGAGAATGGATCAATTCTGAAGAAAATGGTATCAAACCAAACGACAGCCTGACAATTCAGTTACCCACGGGAACACATGCATTAAATCAATTAACATTCCGGATAAATCCAAAGACCGGCTTGCAGAGTCTGCGCTCAACCATTGTGAAGATGACCTTCGACGGGAAACAAACAGTCTGGATCCCTTTAGGCGATCTCTTCTGCCGTCCTGATACCATTAATCCGTTTACAACAAGAAACCTTGCTGTCTCTAAAAATGGCGAGATGAGCTGTAACTGGGTAATGCCCTACTCCTCATCAGCAAAATTAACCTTAGTGAATCTTCAGGAAACAGCGATTTCAGTTACCATTGGTTTAAATGTTGGCGACTACATCTGGAATGACCGATCGATGTACTTCCATGCTAACTGGAACAATGTGGGCATCTTACCTGGAAATCGTTTTTATGATATGAATTTTATTGATATCACCGGGAAAGGTGTTTTGGCAGGGGATGCCTTGACCGTTCTCTCTCCCGACAAAGGATGGTGGGGCGAAGGGGATGAGAAAATTTATAGTGATGAAGCCGATGTAAACCGCAAATTCCCCTCCCATTTTGGCACGGGGACAGAAGATTATTACGGTTGGGCTGGTGGTGTAAATCCGACGGGAGCGGATCAGTTCTCGAAGCCGTTCGGATCGAATGTACGGATCGGCAATCAAAAAAATCCCCAGGGGTATAACATTTGTATGCGTAACAGGCTGCTCGACAATATCCCTTTTAACAATAGGCTTGTATTCGATATGGAAGCCTCCCCGGGTACCGATATCCGAAACTATTGGAATCTGCTCTCCTATTCAATGGTAACTTACTGGTATGGAATGGCTGATGCAACATCAAACCGGACTCCCCGGTATGATCAGGCCAGACAAAAGTTGATGTCAGTTTCGGAGATCGAACGGTTGCAGCAGATGGTCAGAGATAGTATAATACTCTTTAATCCGGGGAAACTTAACAATTAGTTTTTTAGAAACTTATTTCGGATATTTGTTTCTAAACTATTGGAAAACTGTAGTACTATCCGCAATGGATTAAAGTACTCTTCCATAACAGAACACCATTCTAACAACCAGCTAAATTTGTACTTATGAAGAGTCAAACTTTTTCAGCTTCACGCCGTAAGTTTTTACAAACCTCCGTAACCGCCGCAATTGGAGCTCCCCTGCTTTTGGGATGCACAAGAAAGCCCAGGAAGCCAAATGGAAAACTCAAACATGCCTGTATTGGGGTTGGAGGAATGGGATGGCATGATTTTCTGCAATTCAAGGGGGATCCCAATGTGCAGATTATCGCTTTATGTGATGTGGATGCTGAGAATCTGAAAAAGGCCTCCGAAGCTTTTCCTGCTGCACGCACCTATGCCGATTGGCGTGAACTCCTTGAAAAAGAAGATGATAATATTGACTCTATCAATGTTGCCGTACCAGACCATAGTCACTTCTCAATCGCCTATACAGCAATTAAAAAAGGGAAACATGTTTATTGCCAAAAACCGATGTGTCATGATGTCGCTGAGGTTCGGATGCTTACTGAAGCCGCCATCAAACATGAAGTAATTACACAGCTGGGCACACAGGTTGCGGCAAGAATGGATGAGCGGAGAGCTGTTCAGTGGCTTAAAGAGGGGGCGATAGGAAAAGTTAAACATGCCTACCTCTGTTCGAACCGACCAGGCATATTGGCCTACAGGGCCGAGGGACCACGCCCCTCCCAAGGAGAGACCCCTCCGGCAAAGCTCAACTGGGATCTCTGGATTGGTTCTGCTCCCTACCGCCCCTTTGTGCCTGAAATTTATCATACGATGAAGTGGAGAGCATGGCAGGACTTCGGCACAGGATGGTCCGGCGATATTGGATGCCATATCTTTGACCCTGTATGGAAAGGTCTTGGTTTAAAACCACCACTCTCTGTGATTGCACAGGTTCAGAAGTCATGGCAGGACTCTCCCGAACGGAGAGCGGATACCTGGCCGCAGAGCAATCATATTACCTGGATGTTTCCGGGGAATGATCTCACTGAATCAAATGTATTACCACTCGAATGGTTCGACGGAGAGTTTTATCCTCCAAAGGAGATCATGGAGTTATACCCCGGGAAGGAGTATCCTGCAGAATCGTCAATTTTGGTTGGTACGGAAGGGGCCCTGCTTATCCCGCACAACGGAGTCCCTGTACTTCTGCCCGAAAGTAAATTTAAAGATTATAAATCACCTGAGCTCGAAGCTCAAAATCATTATTACAACTTTGTGGTTGCCTGTTTGGGCGGTCCAAAAACCGCTTCTCATTTCGCACAGACCGGACCGATGACTGAAGCTATTCTGCTGGGAACGGTTGCAATTCGGGTGCCCGACAGAGTGCTGAAATGGGACGCTGCCAATTTAAAGTTTCCGGATGACCCGGATGCCAATAAATATCTTAGCCGTACTTATCGCAAAGGATGGGGCGTAGGTGGATTTTAGGGGATTCTTATCATGGAGATTTGTCAAACGCACAAACTAAATCCCCCATTGCTTCGAATGCGCTCATCAACCGTCAAACAGAGAAAAGAAAGAGGGAGACATTTCAATCCGATTTATCTCTAAATTAAAATTGATCAAGACCCTGAAAGGGTCAAATCTGAATAACCCCGGGTAAGCGAACGAAGTGAGTGCAACCCGGGGTATGTAATCCGTGAGACTCTGCGGCGCGAACCTTACCTTAATTGACAATCCGGCCAACTTTCGCCGCATGTGCTAAAGCCTGGCCGTATCCCATGTTCAGCCAACAAATGCAATAATTGTAAAAAGGTTCATTGTTAAACAAATAAATCGGCAGTAAATCTCCACCCTTTATCCTCCTTTGGTGGCTACTGAATGCAGCCCAAGTAAGGGATTAGGGGAGGTAAGGGAAGCCAGCGGAATTTGTCAGTCGCCGAATTATATCTATAAATTGAAATAAGTCAAGACCCTGAAAGGGGCAAATCTGAATAACCCCAGGTAAGCGAACGAAGTGAGTGCAACCCGGGGTATGTAATCCGTGAGACACCGCGGCGCGAACCTTACCTTAATTGAAAATCCGGCCAACTTTCGCCGCATGAGCCAAAGCCTGGCCGTATCCCATGTTCAGCCAACCACAGCAATAACGATAAAACTTTTTCATTCCAAATCAAAATCTAACCCATGAGACCTCTGTTCGTAACCGTTTTCTTTCTGTTTGCCTTCTGCAAGATATCCCTCGCAGGTAGTAACCCGAATAACATCTCCACAACACTGGCTCTCGAAAAATATGGATACCTGCTTAAAAAACAAACCTTCCTCGCCTTCCCCGAGGTACGTGAAGCGCCTCTTAAATGGTTTGACTCTATCCCCAACGGGAAAATTGAAGAATCAATTCACGGTAAGGAGTTTGAAATGATGGCGAATCCCGGTGAACTGTTTCTCTTTCAATTAGGGGTATGGGCAATAGAGAAAGAAGTTAAGGATGTGCAGCTCCTGTTTTCAAATCTAAAAGATGAGGGTGGCCATACCATTGCCGCCACCCGGATGACCTGTTTTAACCTCGGGGGTATTGACTTCCTGGGAAACCGGTTTACCAAAAAAGTTGATGTTCCGGCCCGGCGGGTTCAGGCACTCTGGCTCGGAATAGATCTTGAAAAGATTGTGCCGGGGAACTACAAAGGTACCGTTTCAATTCGCTCAGGCGGGGAACAACGGGATATTCCGGTAATCATAAAAGTTGCCGGAGAGGCTGTTCCCAATCATGGTTATAACGAAGGATCACG
>CAIVMQ010000006.1 GCA_903907075.1 uncultured Bacteroidia bacterium | reverse complement strand
TGATCCTTGGGAAACATCACCTGAATTATACAATTGGTAGCTAACGCCACTGACAGAGGTCGAGGAGGTGATACTCCCTGTCCCTGTTACTGAAGTACAGATCGAACTGCCTGTCAATACAAGAGCTGTCGGATTGGCTACCTCCACAACAGAAACATTATTGCTTGTCGAGGTACAGAAAGTCGGTGTAGCACCTGTGGCAATAACATAGTATCCCGTTCCTGCGGGTACATTTGACCAGATTAATCCTGAACCCGTCCCACTCTTTGGTGATCCTTGGGAAACATCACCTGAATTATACAATTGGTAGCTAACGCCACTGACAGAGGTCGAGGAGGTGATACTCCCTGTCCCTGTTACTGAAGTACAGATCGAACTGCCTGTCAATA
This sequence comes from uncultured Bacteroidia bacterium, assembly GCA_903907075.1. Lineage (GTDB taxonomy): Bacteria > Bacteroidota > Bacteroidia > Bacteroidales > Prolixibacteraceae > JAAFHB01. Next base: position 67,680 of record CAIVMQ010000006.1, on the reverse strand, counting down.
CAAGAGCTGTCGGATTGGGATTGACTAGCTGATCCTTTGAAACTGAAATCGCAGGGCACAACCCACCTGAAGTAGTTAATATCAAAGTTGCTGTACCATAATAGTTTAACGGTGGAGTCCAAGTGGCATTCAGATCTGTAGCATTTGGAGAAAACGACCCTCCTGTAGTTGTTGACCAGGTTCCTCCAGTGGCACTACCTCCAATAGAACCACCTAAAGGCGCAGACGTAACACCCTGACAAACAGCACTAAGTGCAGGTCCTGAATTAGCAGTTGGGATTGCATTTACAGTAACTGTAACACTTGAACTGCATCCGTTACTATTAATATAGGTAATTGTTGTTGATCCGTCATTAAGTCCTGTTACTAAACCAGTATTGCTCACCGTTGCGACACCAGTTGCGGAAGAAGCCCAGGGACTGGAGGAAGCGGGTGTTCCTGATCCTGTTAACTGCGATGTCGATCCTGGACATAATGTTAAGTTCCCACCGATGATTGGAAGTGCATTAACCGTTACGACAACACTCGAGGTATCGTTGGCAGGGATATAATCTCCCTTCCAATGTTCGACATAAGCCTTATTTGTATAAGACCCGGCGGAACCGGCAGTGGCATAAATTGTCAATGTAGCCGATCCAAAAGGAGTTATAGTGCCAAGAGTCCAGATTCCGGTTGAGGAGTTATAACTTCCCTGACTTGGAGTTGAAGAGACATACGAAAGTCCTGATGGGAGTAGGTCATGCAGAACTATCCCAGTAGCGTTATTCAGTGATGGGCCATTATGGCTGGCAATAATCGTAAAGATAAGTTCACCCCCGGAGCAAATAGGATTTACATTTGCTGATTTAGTGACTGAAATATCTTCCTCGAATGATAAAAAATTACACGTTGTTAATCCGCTTGGAGTGAGATAAGCATTCAGATATGATCGAACACCATTAACAAAATCAACGGTATTATTCTTTCCATAATCATGACCTCCGGTAAAGAAGATTAGATGGCCAAGTCCAGTTCCAATTTTCGCTACCGTTTGACCCATGATACCGGCAGTAGCTCCACTTCCTGACTGAATCACATAACCGTTATTAAGGAAGGTGGATCCGGCAGAGAAATTCCAGTTTTGTTCGGCTCCACCAATCAGATTAGGATCAAATTGACCGACATACTGACCGAACGACAAGTCGGAATTAGGGTAGCTAAAATTAGGTGATGTACTGGTCGAAACAATGGTTAAGCCATTTGTTGTTTGGAAATGACCCGACAAGTTATTCTCATAGGTGTTAACAGCTAAACATTCGGCAAGAAAGTTACCCCCAGAAGTTAAGAACGTATGAATAGCCTCCAGATTGGGAGTCGTTGCCGCAGAATGGGCCTCAGAGGCAAATGTATAGCACTGGTCTGGAAGATTTATTGCAGAGGCAACCTGATGGAAGTTTCCGTTAAGCGAATCGATGCCAGCCTGTTCCATATAACCAATATGGATTTTAGCATTGCCGCCGTCATTTAAGATTGCAGCTTTCGGTTGCTGGGTTAGGATATAGCGTTGGTCAACAGTAGCGGAGCTTGTCAATTGATAAACATTGACCTTAGCGGCAGAAGCTGCACCATTGTTAAAATTAGTAATGATCGTCCCTACATTAACACCAACAGGAACATCGGACAATACAATTAACATTGGACCACCACTAAAGCTATGGCTAGCACTTGCAACAGCGGAAGGATACACCCGTGATGCATTTGCAGTGAAGTCAATGCCATTATGTATTTTTCCGGTTTTGATGATCCATCGCACAGCGACCTTATTATTCAAGAGTGCAACAACCAGACCATAAGCGTTTAAGTTAAAATAACCCGGTGCTGCCTGTAGGGTATTATCCATTGGAATCACTAGTGTCCCTGCAGGGACTGAAATATCATGCGCATCCGGATTGGGAAGATCCGTATTACGAACTGGGGCACAAGTACCAATTACCGTTACTGTAGCAGTGACAGTTCCGCAACTATTTGTATAAGTGATCACGCTCGTACCTGCCGTAAGGCCAATTACCAATCCTGAAGAACTTATTGTTGCGACACTAGGTGTACCTGAAGTCCAGGTAGCTCCTGAAATTGGCATTGAGCCGGTAAGTTGTGTTGTGGATCCTACACAAACAACTAAAGAACCGGTAATGGCTGTAGACTCATTGACGACAATTGTAGGTTCTACAGCTAAATTGGTAAGTGTGCCACCATTTTTCTTAAACATTGACGTAAACGTATAAGTCCCTGCCATTGAGGGGGCAGTCACTTTAGTCCCTCCACCCGCATAAGTTAGTGTAAAGGCCTGGCCATTTGCAGCATCAGAGATATAATCAACATTAATAGTCCATGGTCCGCTACCGGAAATAGTGCCAATAACAACGTCTAATCCAGTGATAGAGAGATATCCAGGTGAGCCTGAAGTTGTCTTTTGAGGTGCGGTCCAGCCTGCTGGGACTAAGATCGTTACCTGAGCACCAGATTTTGCACTAGAGCCGGCCGGCAAGGCATAGGTAAATGCGAAGCTATTACCGGAACTTGAGGCACACGTCTGGCTAGGCGCGATAGTCATGGTTCCTTTGCCATTCCCTGCCTCGGCCCCTATTGCTGCGTTACCAGCAGCAAATATGATATAGACTATTCCAATCAGAAAGATTTGTGTGTGGAGGAAAATTCTTTTCATAGCTGTAATGTTTCACAAGGTTTTGTGCCAGCCATCCTTTAAGAGAATAGTGAAAAGGGAAAGAACGGTTAACAAACAAAGTTAAATTAGTCATATCGCTCCATTCGGATATTAACCGATTATTTCCGTTTCTATTCGCAAATAATCGGCTACAATCGGATAATCTTAGATATATTTTTGTACCTTAGAGAAATAGCTGGTTAAGAACATTAGGATACCGAAATTCGATTAGCAAATGACAGATATTCGATCTCTAACTTAAAAGGGGATTCATTCTCACTATAAAAAGAACATTAGAATTTACAAGGGTGATTTTAAAATTTAATACGTTGCATATTTCATGTAATCAGCAGACTAGTTGGTTAATTTACTACTAAAAATGAATCCTCAGATGAAAAATAAAAAGACAAAAAGCGAAGAACTTCGTGAACGAGCGGAAGAATTACTAAGTGCTAAGACCATAAAGGGCCAGCAAAAATTATCGGAGGAAGATATAATCGGGGTAATACATGAATTGGAAGTTCATCAGATAGAATTGGAATTACAAAATGAGGAACTCCGGTTAGCACAAATTGCCTCTTCTAATTATGCGAAGAAATATTTTGACCTATATTATCATGCACCAATGGGATATATAACTCTTTCAAAGGTCGGGCTTATCGGAGAGATAAATCATTTGGGCTCACAAATTTTTCAAAAAGAGGGTTCAAAATTAAAGGGAATTCAACTTATTCAGTTTATCTTAACCGAATCAAAACCCGTTTTTAATCATTTTATATGGCGTATTTTTACTGAAAATAAGATACAAACCTGTGAGGTGTCCCTTCAAATTGATAGTAAAACAACAGTTGACGTTGGATTAACAGGAGTTATTAGCCACGATGAGGAGTACTGCTGTATAACGATTATCGATATAACCAAACAAAAAAAGGCTGAAGATGAGTTAAGAAAATGGGCAACTCTTTTTCAACCAAAAGCAAATTAAACCAATTGTAGTGAACAATGTAAATCGATAAAAAAAGCCCAACGAGGTAAGCATTACCTGTTGGGCTTTAAAATGGGTGGAAGATGGGGCTTGAACCCACGACCCCTGGTACCACAAACCAGTGCTCTAACCAACTGAGCTACATCCACCATTTAACGGATGCAAATATAGATAATGTTTTCCGATTCGCACAAATGATTCTCCGAAAAATCGACAGCATTGTTAATTAACTGGATTTCTGGATATTGTCATTATTTGAATGAAATAGCAATCCAAATATAAGTTAAGTAACAAGAAGGTTTTAAGGTCATATTTCCATAATGGACTGATTTCTTAATAATGAAAAATGAAAAAATGCCACCATCCGTCAACCGACGAACTAAAACACTAATGCGCCAGCCGGCGGACACTAAAATACATCTAACAACTATCTTTCGTGCCTTTTTGGTCCCGCAAGTGCGGGATGGTGTTTTGGTGGCGAAAAGTATTTTTTTCAACTTAAGGATATGATACTAAATACGACATCTTTTTAATCTTATTACTTAGTTAGTATTGTAATTGGGGTAATGTTAACTTTGTTCATTGTTTATAAATTAAATTGGCAATGAATTATTTACTCGACAATCCAGATACGGAGCTGATTTTTCAAGAAATTTTAGTCCAGATTAAGCGTTATAAAAACGGGGACGTAGTCAATTCAATGCAAAAAAGGGGGGTGAATTACAAGGTAAATTATGGAGTCTCGATACCGATGCTACATCAAGTAGCTTCCCAATACACACAAAACCACCTTTTAGCGTTGAAATTATGGACTAAACAATGGCGCGAGACAATGATATTAGCAACGTTGCTAGAACAGCCCGATGAAGTGACCGAGAATCAGATTGATTTCTGGGTTCGGAATTTCAGTTCTATTGAACTTGCCGAACAGGCCGCCATGAACTTATTTACAAAAACTAATTTCGCCTACAAAAAAGCATTCGAATATTCTATTGGAAAGAAACTATTGGTAAAAATTGTTGGATTATTAATGATTGGACGATTAGCACTGACTGATACAGATGCACCGGATGAATATTTCGACCATTTCTTTGAGCTAATGCCACCCCTTTCCAAAGATTCTCAGTTGGCAACGGTATTCTCCAGAGTCTTTATCCAGATTGGTATGCGCAATCTGAATTTGCATGAATTGACAATGCGTCATGCGGAAATCCTCAAGACCATTGATTCAGAGGTTTCCAGACAGCATGCAGAGCTTATATTAACTGAGCTGGATTGTGAGGAAGTAGTAGAGATCGTCCAACGCAGATCGATAAAGTCTTAATTAAGAATTTTTCGAAATCACATAGGATATCTCCAATCTGCTTTGTGAACACCATTTAAAAATCACTATTTTTGTAATTCAATTTATCCCTATAAATTAGGCATGCAAATTATTGAAGTAAAAGACAAGAATTCAGTTAAGGAGTTTCACAAGGTTGCCCATCAGATTTACAAGAACGATCAAAACTGGGTTGCTCCATTAGAGGCACTGGAAGATGGGACGTTTGACCCAACAAAAAATGAGTTCTTTAAACACGGTGATGGCACACGATGGATTCTCAGAGACGACCAAGGCAACACGATTGGAAGAATTGGTGCATTTATAAATGAGAATAAAGCGTATACTTTCCAACAACCCACCGGAGGGTGCGGATTCTTTGAATGTATTGACAGTCAAGAGGCCGCAGATTTACTGTTTAATACTGCCAAGAATTGGCTTGCTCAACGAGGGATGGAGGCAATGGATGGCCCGATTAATTTTGGAGAAAACCTCATCAACTGGGGATTGCTTGTAAAAGGGTTTATGCAACAAGGTTTTGGTATGCCTTACAATAAGCCATACTACTTGCATTTATTTGAGAACTATGGCTTCAAGGTTTATTTTGAACAATACAGTTATCATTTGAATCATAAAGAGCCCTTCCCGGAGCGATTTTGGAAGATATCGGAGTGGGTAGCAAAAAAACCTGACTTTAGATTTGAACATGTCAGATTTGACAATATTGAGAAATACATACAGGATTTTGTAAAGATTTATGAACTCGCGTGGGCTCGACATGACAATCATCAGACCGTAGATCTTGATGATATCCGAGGGATGATGAAGGTAGCCAAACTCATTGCAGAGGAGGAATTTATTTGGTTTGCCTATTACAAAGATGAGCCGGTCCTACTTTTTGGTATGATACCCGACTGGAATCAAATACTTAAAAAGCTCAATGGAAAGACAAATTTCTGGAGTTTGTTGAAGTTTATCTGGTATCGAAAGATCAGGACAATAACTCGAACACGGATATTATTAATGGGTGTTGTTCCGAAATTTCAAGGTACGGGATTGGAATCTGCCGTATTTTGGCATCTAGATAAGGTTATGCAACGAAAATTATGGTATAATGAAGTTGAACTATCGTGGGTAGGTGATTTTAATCCTAAGATGGTATCAATTTACACCTCTGTAGGCAGTATCCCGGCAAAAACACACTATACAATGCGCTATCTTTTTAACCGGGAAGCACCATTTGAAAGGGCACCCATGCTCATGAAAGATCTACGTGCGAATCGTGAGGAGAAAGCTTCTGCCACAGAAAATTAACGTTTTACACCTAATAATTTGAGAGAAAGAAAAAAACATGCAAATTCTTTAAAAATTACTATTGCAAATTATTGAAGTATGCTTATCTTTGCACCCCATATCCAAGTAAACGATTTTTGATCAAGATATTTAATAAATAAAAATACACATGAAAAAGGGAATACATCCGGAAAGTTATCGGCTGGTAGCATTTAAAGATATGTCGAATGAGCATACTTTTATTACCAGGTCATCAGCTGCATCTAAAGAGAGTATTGAAATTGATGGCATTGAGTATCCACTTATTAAGGTGGAAATTTCAAATACTTCACATCCATTTTATACCGGCAAGATGAAACTTGTCGATACAGCCGGTCGTGTAGATAAATTCCTTACCCGCTATTCAAAACATATGGACAAGCGTAAGGCTTAATATCAAAACAATTGTAAAAAAACCCCGTAATTTTAAAGTGCGGGGTTTTTTTGTGCTATTTTTGCACGTAGAAGATGTGAATTTCCTATTGCCTTTGATAACAATGTTAAACTACATTTGGTGCAATTGAGTATAAAGGAGTGCCGCAAAAAAGGATCCCGAGACTCTGATCTGGAAAACCAAAAGATCCGTGAAATAAATAGTTCGGAGCAAAAATAAGTTTGGCATACGAATTGACATAATATTACAGAACCATATTAAGTTGAGTTCTCCGACAAATTGTCATTTCTTTAAATTGAACATGGAAAATAAAAAAAATAAAGGACCAAAAAATAACTTCTTATTTACCAGAGAAATAGAAGCTCAGGGAGATTTCATTCCAATCATGGTTGATGGTGATGATGCCGAGTTAAACTTAATTGAATTACCTGCAACTCTGCCAATCTTACCTCTTCGCAACACGGTACTTTTCCCAGGTGTTGTAATGCCCATAACAGTAGGAAGACAAAAATCATTGTTGCTTATCAGAGAAGCTTATGCCGGAAATAAGCTCATTGGTACAATTGCTCAAAAAGACGGCCAAATTGAAAACCCGGATGCTAACGACCTGTTCCAGGTAGGGACAATGGCAGAGATCCTGAAAATCCTCGAGATGCCTGACGGCTCAACCTCCGTAATCATACAGGGGAAGAGACGATTTAAGATCCATGAAGTTAGTGGATTGAACCCATATATGTCTGCAACGGTACAGGTACTTAACGACATTCTTCCTCATACAAGGATGAATGAATTTAACGCGCTGGTTGAATCGCTAAAAGATCTGGCGCTTAAAATAGTTAAGTCTTCGGGAAACATTCCTCCAGAGGCACAGTTTGCAGTTAAAAACATTGAAAATGATACTTTTCTAATTAATTTTATCTGTAATAATACTGAACTTAGTGCTGAAGAGAAGCAGGAATTACTTGAATTAGACGATCTGCGTGAGAGAAGTACTATTTTACTGACATTCTTAGTCAGAGAGGCTCAGATGATTGACCTAAAGAAGGATATTCAAAAGAAGGTTAAGATAGATATGGATCAACAACAGCGTGAATACCTTCTTAATCAGCAAATTAAATCTATTCAGGACGAACTCGGCGGCAACCCTTCTGAGCAAGAGATTGCAGAACTTAAGAAGCGTAGCCTTGAAAAGAACTGGGCTCCTAACATTCAACTCCTTTTTGAAAAAGAGCTTTCCAAACTAATCCGAATGAATCCTGCTGCAGGGGAGTACTCGGTTCAATCAGGCTATCTGGAGACACTCCTGGATCTACCCTGGAATGTCTATTCAGAAGATAATTTCGATCTGAAAAATGCAGCCCGAATTCTTGACGAGGACCATTTCGGGCTCGAGAAAGTTAAGGACCGTATTCTAGAACACCTTGCAGTACTAAAATTAAAAGGGGATATGAAGTCTCCAATTCTTTGTCTTTATGGTCCTCCTGGAGTTGGTAAAACATCGCTGGGCAAATCAGTGGCTAGGGCCTTAGGGCGGAAATTTGTTCGGATGAGCCTTGGAGGCCTACATGATGAATCGGAGATTAGAGGACATCGTAAAACATATATCGGAGCAATGCCTGGGAGAATAATGCTGAACTTAAAAAAGGCTGGAACATCAAACCCTGTATTTATTCTTGATGAGATCGATAAAGTATCGAGCGATTTCCATGGCGATCCAGCTTCAGCTCTGTTAGAGGTGCTTGATCCCGAACAAAACAGTGAATTTCACGATAATTATATTGATCAGGACTATGATCTCTCACGGGTAATGTTTATTGCGACTGCCAACTCGTTAAATACAATCCATCCGGCTTTACGCGACAGATTAGAACTGATAGACGTAAGTGGTTATCTGATCGAAGAGAAGATTGAAATTGCCATGCGTCATCTGGTATCCAGACAACTTGAAAATCATGGATTGACGAAAAATGATTTAAAATTCACCAAAGAGGCTCTCCGCAAATTAGTTGAAGATTACACACGCGAATCAGGTGTTCGTGAAATGGAAAAGCAAATTGCGAAGGTAACAAGAAGGGTTGCACGAAAAGTTGCATTTGATGAACCCTACAACAAGAAAATTGGAATTTCTGAAATTCGCGAATATCTGGGCGCACCAAAATATAGTAAAGAGAGCTATGAAGGGAATGAGTACGCTGGGGTGGTGACAGGACTTGCCTGGACATCTGTTGGAGGTGAGATACTTTATGTAGAGACTAGTCTTAGCCCAGGCAAGAGTAAATTCACAATTACCGGCAATTTGGGTGAAGTGATGAAAGAATCTGCAACCATTGCCTTTGAATATCTCAGAGCTCACAGTAAGAAGATTGGTTTAGATCCTCTAATATTTGGTCAATGGGATGTTCACATGCATATACCAGAAGGGGCAATTCCCAAAGATGGTCCTTCCGCAGGAATTACCATGGCTACAGCTCTTGCATCGGCCTTTACCCAGCGAAAAGTAAAAAAAGAGTTGGCTATGACCGGAGAGATAACCTTGCGTGGCAGAGTTATGCCAGTGGGTGGTATTAAAGAGAAGATTCTAGCGGCCAAACGTGCCGGAATAAAAGAGATCATCCTCTCAAAAGAGAATAAAAAGGATATCGATGAGATCAAGGAGATCTATATAAAAGGGCTAATATTCCACTATGTTGTTAATGTTGATGAAGTATTTGAGATCGCTCTGCTGAAAGAGAAAATTAAAAACCCATTAACGATCTCGTAAAATATTGAATTACAATTTAAAAGAGCCGTAATACAATATTATTACGGCTCTTTTAGTATACCCAAAGATCTTTAACTCTACAAAAATAACCCAGTTAAAAGCCCTTGGTACTGAACAATTAATAACAACTAGCTAATCCTCTCTATTAGCACAATAGCTTGGGCTGAAATGCCTTCCTCGCGTCCTTCAAAGCCAAGCTTTTCAGTTGTTGTTGCTTTAATATTAATCAAGTCACTATCGACCTGTAAAACTTTGGCTATAGCAGCCTCCATTTGAGGGATAAAGGCGCTTAATCGAGGGCGTTGCGCCGAAACTGTAGCATCCAGATTCACAAGTCTAAATCCTTTATTTAAAATAAGTTGATACGTATTAAGCAGCAAAATCTTGCTGTCTATGGCTCGATATTGGGCTACAGTATCCGGAAAATGGAAGCCCAAATCTCTGAGTTTGGCAGCCCCTAATAAGGCATCACAAATAGCGTGAAGTAAAACATCCCCATCTGAATGGGCTACCAGACCTTTATCGTGTGGTATAACTATTCCTCCAAGCCATAGGGTTTCTCCAAATGCCAATTGATGCACATCGTATCCCAATCCAATCCGATAGCTCATACTGTTTAATTTGATTTCATGAAAATAAGAAATTTAAACTCCAATATTCAGGAGATAAAAAGGGGCTTAACTAATCTTGAATCTAGATCTTATTTCGCAAAATACAAAAAATAACCCAGTAAATAAGCATCTGGAATTACTGCATTGAAGTCTCCTTAAACAACCTTAGGAAACCAAAAAAAGTAAGCAGTAAGTATTTCGTTTTCGCTATCCTTGATAAACTTGACAGCCAAAATACGAAGTAGAACAGACTTTACTTCGTATAAATCAGTTGCCCCAATTTAACCTCAGAATAACCATCTAAAGTCTTTAGCTTATAGCGATAGTGGTATATTCCGGAAGCTAGATTGGCATTATTACTTCCTGGGCTCCATCTTATGGGTTGTGTTGAGAAACCTGAGGATCCTGAATCTGATTTGATATAGTCAACACGTATTCCTTGTAAATTAAAAATCTCGATTTCGACAATTGTCTTTTCGCTAAATCGATTATATTCGGCAACAAAATCGGTGTAATCGCGAAAAGGATTTGGATAGGCAAGTACTTGGTTGATCACCAAATTGGGAGATACTCTAAACTGAACCTCTACCTCAGCTGAATTATTGGCCAGATCCCAAACTTTAAACGTAAGTGTATGCTTGCCTTCAGTCAAAATAGGTAGCTGGAAAATTACATTGCCACTTCTATACGAATCGATACCTGATTGAAAATAGTCATTTAGAACCAACAATTTATCGATCTGCTGATCAATAATCACCGTAATATCATGCCCAACTGCACTTCCTGTGGTATTAATTCCTGACACATCCTCAAGATCGACCATTAAAAGAGGCGCCTTTGAAACCTTATCTCCACCTTTAAAATTTTTAGTGTCCAATGCCAGTTTAATCAGTGGGCCTGTATTGTCATTAGAGTTCAAATTGGGGCTCCCTCCGAATTTCAGTGAAATGACACTGCCATTTGCATCATTTTGATTATCATTAGAATAATTCCGTATTAGCCCATTTCCTATCCGATAATTAATCTCCTTGGGAACCTCAAAGTTATAGAAGAATTCACCATTTTTTACCGTCGCATTCCCCCTAAAAAGAATTGAATTCTGAACCTTGTAGTTAAAGGGAGTCTGTCCGTTATTACCAAGTGTGCTTACCTCGACAGGTTTATCATAAACCGTTGGATAGAGATGTCCAGTAAAGCCGGACAATTTTTCTCCAATACTATTTTGAATCTCACCCCACACACTAACCAGGGAGAGTGGCTTTAGCGTATCTGTTAGTTGCTCAGAAGCTTGATTATTAATCTCGAGTGTATTTACGTTATATGCCGGGGCGTTAATCCGAATTGCAGGATCACCGATCAAACCAAACTTAGAACTATTCATAGTCTGTCCGATCCCATTTTTAGCCAATCTTATAATATCTCCAAGACAAAGGTTATTGCCTATTTTATCTTTTTTAAAGACATTGTTAAAAAAGCTCTTGTTCATCTCAAAGTTCGAGGATGAATAAACCATTCGATTTGCCGCAAAAAGGGCAACCCCTCCCCCACTTTGATTAAATAAAACATGCTCGCCCGCAGACTCTTTATCTATCAGGTCCCATCTTCCAAATTCACATGTAGCTGCCACGACAATAGCCAATTTATTACGATTACTCCAACTATCAATATCAGCAATAGTAAGTACTTTTTCTGCAGCCCACTCCTCCACATTTGCATGGCCAACATAATTCATAATTAATGTTCCAGCTTTTATCCGATCATTAATCGCCTTATTAACATCCGGATAACTCATTACCGGGTCAGTTTGCTTTCGGTAAGCATCCAAATAGATCTTTTCGGTAGAGAATTCAGGATATTTCTGATTTACAAAATTGGCCAGTTGTTCTGAATCTGATACGTGTATATTATTATCTTCGTCATCACCAACAAAACAGAGTACATTTCGCCAATTACCTATGGACAAGTTGCTCGCATATGCCACCATTTTGTCAACTGCAATTTTAGCCTGCGTAATGGTTGAACAAGGTATACGTCCAACGCCGATATCCATTTCGCCACCGATAAGCAAACCGAAATAATCGTCAGAAGTATAAGATGCCACAGGATTTATAGAATTACTTGACTGCCAGGTTGGAATATAACAGGGGTTCTTAGAAGAGGTAGGATGAATGTTATCATATGTTCCCTTTCCAAAAAGGAGGAGATATTTTAGTTTTGGATTTCCAGGATCAGACTTTTGATATATTGTCCGTACGAAATTTCGGATAGCTGTGGCATCAGGAATTCCACCCGAAAATTCGTCATATATTTCAGACACCTTTACTACAGCGACCTCCATTTGATCATTATGAACATGAAAAGAGGCCAGCCGTTGAGCCTCTGGGAGAAAATCTTGGGGAGTAATAATTAGCATGTCCGGAGCCGCGAGTGCGTGTAAGTTCTGGTTTTTAACAATTTCCACTTTCTCAAGAATCGGAAAATTCAATAGGGGATCAAAAGCAATAAAACGACGTAGAGTATCAGTTGAGACTTTAAAAATACGCAAGTTTAAAACCATTGAAGATTCAATCCCAATAGGTTTAAAAGGGGATGTAACATCCCAAACCCGACAACTTGGGGAGGAATTGTCAATCTGGAATTGTGAAATAGCATTTGCTTTTACGGATCTAGAATCGCAAAACTGAAGTTGTGAGTCATGCATTTTAAGTTTTCGTCTTGTCTGCACTTGAATATAATCAAGCCAACATTTCCCATTACTCTCTCCATTATATGTTAAAGAAAAAGTGAGGTTATCGCTATTTAATTTTGCAGAATAAAATAATTCTTTAGAAACGGCATAGTCGGCCTCTGCAAAGTTCGAATACGGAGAAAACTGGATAGATTCTGGATTCGAAGAATTGACAAGGATATCCAACGACGATGAGAGAGTACTGCGGCAAGCGGCAGCTATCGAAAACCGAAATGGTTCATCCGGTACGTGATCTTGAAAAGTAAAACTCTTGTCCAATTTAGTATTCAGAGTTAAAAGTGAAGAGAACCAATGACTACCAGACTGAATAAGGTTGTAATTATCCTCTTTAAAAATAGAAAAATCATCAAAATCTTGAACTATTACAGAAGGATTTTCAGGCCTGGATGGGATCTGACCAATAATCCTGAGAGGAGTATTTTCAGTGAGGTAGAGCAAAGAAACCCCTTGAGCAAAAGCGTTAGACTTAGAATTGTACAAATTGGTTAATGAATCATAAGACCAGAAGGAGGGGCCTGGTATAAAAAGCATAAAACAATCATTCAATTGAGCATCTGAAGTCTGTAAAACAGAAACAGGAATAAGATCATCCAGATACGAACTATTATTTTGTTGGGGCATAGACAGATTAGGCGAGCCGAAAAAGCGCACATTGGCAGGCGTTTGAAAACCCATTGCCTTAAGTTGTGCAAACGTTACTTTGTGAATTCCAGTGTGGGTTGTCTTTGCCTTCACCCAATAGCCCGAAGCGAGAATAGAATTCATAACTGAAGAATTTTTCAAAGAGTCAGAAAAATTCTTTTTTGCTTCTAACACATCAGAAAAATCAGTGCCTATTTCTGCCGGATTAAGCGTGCCATCTTCTACATGAAAAGTGTCAAAATACTCTACATCAGCCATTAATGAGGCATTTTGAACTGTAAGCAGCAGGAATAGCAAGAATACCTTGGTCATGATTAATAATCAGATTAGAAAAAGCAATCAATATTACGCTACTTAAACGAAATAGCCAACAAAAAGTAGATTCAAGTAACAAATAGAATCAAATTCAATTCTTTTTCAAACTTCCGTCATAAAATATTGAGGAAAAGAATATAAAAAGGATCATAAATTCGATATTTTCGAATATATTTGTGGCGTTTTAAGTTAGAATAAGAAATCGAATGACGCCTTATTTGGCTAGTTTAAAGTGATTGTAATTATACTTATATTTGTACTTTAAAAATTTAGTAACAGTGCAAGTGAATTTAAACGATATCAATATATGAAACTCCATAGTTATATTTATCTGGTTCTATGTTTGATGATTTTAACTGCCTGTCCTTTCAAAAGTTTGACAAAAGGGAAGAAAAAAAGTGTTTCATCTACAACAGGCTGGTCTTATAACAATCCGAAAAATGGTGGTTTTGAGTATGCTGCAGGCTATTCTCAAACTTCCGGTCCCGGATTAGTATATATTCAAGGAGGAACATTTACGATGGGACGAGTTGAGCAAGACGTTATGTTTGAGGCGAACAATACCCCACGAAGAGTTACAGTTCCATCTTTTTATATGGATGAAACCGAGGTTCGTAATGTTGATTGGAGAGAATATCTGTATTGGTTACAGCGCGTTTATCCTGGAGATGTTGAGGTATTAAAAGCTGCATTGCCGGATACAATAGTTTGGAGAAGTGAACTCTCTTATAATGAGCCTTATCTTGAAAACTACCTGCGTCATGCAGCCTATTCTGAATATCCTGTAGTAGGAGTTAGCTGGGTACAGGTTGAAAAATATTGCCGTTGGAGAACAGACCGTGCAAATGAAGGTATTTTAGTTGAAAACCAAAAACTAGAGCAAGACCTTACACAGGCGGGAGAAAAAGTATTTACTACTGACAGTTATCTTAACGGAGTTTATGAAGGTGCAGAAGGGAAAAAGCCGCTTAAGAATCTAAGTAAAGACGGTGGATCTCGTCGTGTTAATATGTCTGATGGATATATTAAGCCTCGTTACAGACTTCCAACAGAAGCTGAATGGGAGTTTGCTGCTCTTGGGCTTTCAGGAAATACGGAAGATGAGGTAGTTCTTGAACGGAGAATATATCCATGGAACGGGAATCAAATTAGAAATAGCACGAAGAAGCACAAAGGGGAGATGTTAGCAAATAATGTTAGAGGTCGTGGAGACTATATGGGGGTTGCAGGTTACCTTAATGATGGATATGAAATTACGGCCCCTGTTCATTCTTTCCAACCCAATGACTATGGATTATACTGCATGGCAGGTAACGTAAACGAATGGGTGCAAGATGTATATCGTCCGAATTCATTCGCTATAGCTGGTGAATTTCAGCCACTTAGAGGCAATATCTATACTAATTTCAAGCGAAGCCCTGATGGTAAGGTATCAAAGAATAAGTATGGTGAACTTGAGAAGGATACATTAGTTAATTATACTAATTTTAAAGATGGTGACGCTCAGTCAGTTATTACAGAATCAGATGATTGGAAAAATAATATTGATCCTTCATCAACAGTTCAGATGTATGGAACTGGGGTAGGTAATTCTGTCTCACGGATATCAGATCATACACGTGTTTATAAAGGTGGAAGCTGGAAAGACAGAACATATTGGCTAAGTCCGGGAGCCCGCAGATATATGGACGAACGTAAATCGACAAATGATTTAGGTTTCCGATGTGCAATGACTCATTTAGGAGATTCGAATGCCAAATAAGACAATCATTTAGAATCATTTAAAAAACCTCATCGTAAAATGGGGTTTTTTAATTCATACACTTGTCATGTCTATTGAAGAGCTATACAAGCTATTTGCAAAATGCCCTATTGTATCGACCGACAGCCGCCGTATCGAAGAAGGCTCTATTTTCTTTGCGCTTAAAGGTGATAACTTCAACGGAAATGTTTATGCAGGCGACACCTTAAGTTCCGGGGCTGCCTATGCCGTAATAGACGATATCAAGTATAAAAAAGATGAAAGGTATATTCTTGTCGATAATGTATTAGAAACATTACAGTCTTTGTCTAGATATCACCGTATTCAGTTAGGAATTCCTATAATTGCCATAACGGGGACAAATGGAAAGACCACTACCAAGGAGTTAACAACAGCGGTTTTGGCTAAGAAATTTAACGTTACATCGACAAAAGGAAACCTAAATAACCACATCGGCGTTCCGCTAACACTCTTATCAATGGACGATACAACCCAGATTGGTATTGTTGAGATGGGCGCTAATCATCAGGGAGAGATTACAGCATTATGTGAGATAGCATTGCCTGACTTTGGGATTATCACCAATGTTGGGAAAGCACATCTTGAAGGATTTGGCAGCTTTGAAGGTGTTAAAACGAGTAAAAGAGAATTGTATCAGTTTATCGGCAAACGAGGTGGAAATATATTTATAAACACGTCAAACAGTCATCTTATCGAGATGGCTAAAGATATTACACAAACGATTGGATATAGAACCAACCATGAAGGAATTGGTATCGAAGGGGAACTTATCCATAGCTCTCCAACACTTGTCTTTAAGGTTAAATTTCCTAAAGGATGGTTATATATAAAAACAAACCTTGCGGGAGGATACAATCTTGAAAATGCATTAGCCGCAGTTTGTATCGGCTCATATTTCAGCATCGAACCTCTGGAAATCGGCAACGCACTCGAGAGTTATATCCCATCAAATAACCGTTCTCAGTTTATTACAAGTGAGAGAAATCAAATCTTAATAGATGCCTATAATGCCAATCCGACAAGTATGAATGCAGCCTTAGAGAGCTTTATAACTTTTGAAGCTCCGTTTAAAGGGGTTATTTTAGGTGATATGTTCGAATTAGGTGAGGGATCGACAGAGGAGCATCAGATGATTGCCGACAAACTTCAGACAATGGATCTCTCTATGGTTCTACTTGTCGGCCATGAGTTTTCAAGATGCAAAATCTCTTCATCTTTTCATGTATTTGAGGACAATAACTTATTAATTAATTATTTAGAAAACTTAAATCCTAAAGGGTATTTATTTCTTGTAAAAGGTTCAAGAGGGATGAAACTAGAGCAAGTTGTCGAAAAACTTTAACTTCATTAGAAGAATTTAAACCTGGGAAAGTTATAGAGAGGTACAATTAATTAAATTGACCACCACTCCTTGAGCCTAAGTCTACTCTCGAAATCTCTTCCGAACATAAATCTTTACCCTTGAAGGCAAATTCACTGATCAAAAAATAGTTGTGCAAAATTTAAAAGAACATATTACCCATTTGGTTTTCAAGCAAATCGGAGCAGTATCAGACCGTCAAGGCAATGATACGTATATCGTTGGAGGATTTGTTCGCGATCTTCTCCTGGGTCGTAACCGTCAACTATCTGATGTGGATATTGTAACTGTAGGAAGTGGAATTGAGTTAGCCACTAGAGTCGCTGCCGCATTACGTCCGGGTCTGAAAGTGAGTGTTTTTCATAATTTTGGAACCGCAATGTTCCGATATGACGAGATTGATTTTGAATTCGTAGGGGCGCGGCGTGAGTCGTACCGTTTAGAGAGCAGAAAACCAATTGTTGAGGACGGAACCCTTGAAGATGATCAACAGCGACGCGACTTTACAATAAATGCACTAGCTATTTGTCTAAACAGTAATCGGTTTGGCGACTTACTCGATCCATTTGATGGGGTAACTGATTTAGAGAACCGAATCCTAAAGACTCCATTAGCTCCTGAAATTACCTTCTCTGATGATCCACTGCGGATGATGAGAGCCATTCGATTTGCAACACAGCTTGATTTTGTGATCGAAGAGAACACCCTTGCCGCTATTGAATCTCAGTCCAAAAGAATAGAAATTGTATCTAAAGAGCGGGTTTCAGATGAGATTAATAAAATCATGCTTTCCAGCAAACCCTCAGTAGGGTTTAAGCTCTTAGAAAAAACAGGCTTATTGGCATTAATTCTTCCTGAAGTTCAAAATCTTAAGGGGAGAGAGACAATAAACGGAATCGGACACAAAGATAATTTCTACCATACCCTAGAAGTTGTAGACAGGATCTCTAAAAACACAGATAATCTTTGGTTACGGTGGTCGGCACTGCTTCATGATATTGCAAAACCCGTAACTAAGCGGTTTGATCAGCGCTTAGGATGGACCTTTCATGCCCATAACTTCGTAGGAGAACGTATGGTTCCCAAAATGTTCGAACGGCTGAAACTTCCTCTAAACGAGAAATGTAAGTTTGTGCAGAAAATGGTTTCGTTGCATATGCGACCTATAGTCCTTTCAGAAGAGGAGGTTACCGATTCTGCTGTTCGTAGGCTATTGTTTGATGCCGGAGATGATATTGACGATTTAATGACTCTTTGTGAGGCAGATATCACTTCAAAGAATCCTGATAAAGTTATTAAATACATGGCTAATTTTCAATTAGTACGCGAGAAGCTAAAGGATATTGAGGAGCGGGATGCACTGCGAAATTTTCAGCCTCCTGTTACTGGGGAACTTATTATGGAGACTTTTGACCTCAAGCCATGTCGAGAAATTGGGATTATCAAATCCGCCATTAAAGAGGCGATTTTAGAGGGTGAGATTCACAACAACTATGAGGAAGCCTACCAATATATGTTAAAAAAGGGGGCAGAACTAAAATTAGTTACAAAAGAAAATTGAATCCGATTAGATCATTAAAAGAGCTGAATTCCCAAGATCCCGGATAATGGCAAAAGAGGAACAGAACACTTAGCCTATAACTTAATAACAGTAGCTATTCGGATATTAAAATCAAAGCAGATGGTTAATCGAGAGAAGTACCTTTGCCAATAGCAAAAGCTGCAAAATAATTATTCCAATTACAGGAAACAAGTGAATAGCATTAAGCTATTCACTATTACAATTTAATAAATTCGACCCTTCTATTAAGCGCTTTATTTACGGGCGAGTCGTTAGGAGCGACAGGTTTAGTTTCACCCATTCCATCCGTAACCAGTCGGTCTCCATTAACACCAAAAGAGCGAGCCAATTCAGTTTTAACAGCGGCAGCACGACGTTTTGACAAATCAATATTTTTAGATTCATCCCCGTCAGAATCGGTATGACCTACAATAGTCACTTTTACATCCGGAACTTCATTTAGAATAGCTGCTATCTCTTTCAATGTTCCATAAGACTCCGGCTTAACCTCATCCTTATTTACGTCAAAATAAATCCCATAGGTAACAAGTTTTCCTTCCGTAATCAGTTTGTTCCGGATATCGGGTGCACCAACAGCAATGCGCACATTCGAAATCATTGCGGCCCCTTCTTCGAATCTTATCCGATCAACTTTAATACATTCAACAGGCATTGCTTTGGGCAGGTCAAATAATTTATTCTGATCCTGGTAAAGCCGAATTCGTGATTTTTGAGCCCATAAAGCAATATGATATTTCTGATTCTCCTTCTCCTTGCTTGCTTCATCTTCTTTCGAACCACGTAACGCAAGGATCGGGCAACCCTCTTGATTAAACCATGTACTAAAGGATGGTCTTCCAAAATATTCAACGCCAAACAAAAATCCCCCTTTACCAGGTGCCGAACCATGGTCAAATGCTTTGATATTTGTTGCTTGCATAAGCCGGAACTGGTATCCGGCCATCCGCTTCTCTTCTCCTTGAATGGGGATTACATCAAATTCAATAGTATAATTATCCGGCAGGATTAAAAGTTCATCGGTCCAGATCGCATCTCTAGTCACAAATCGCATCCAATTTCCCGGAAATAAATTTGTAGTAACCACCTCTGCTGAACCATTGGTATTCCATAAGGCAGGAAAATCGCCTACCTTATCCTGACTAAAATCTTCAAAGAAGATTACTCTCTCACCAGGTATAAAATCGAACTTGGAATAAGCCTGTAATTGTGAAGAGGAAGAAGAAGGATCTTTAGGTGTCTGGGGATTAACGACCTTAGAGAGGGTATCTTTAGACGGCTGTTGTTGGGTTATAACAGGGGGCTTTTTCTTCTTAAAAATATCTTTAACACCACTCTCAACACTATTAAGGCCTTTATTAATCTCTTGATTAACCTCTTTATTGGCTTTGTTGTTTGTCTGATTCTTTAATTTTTTTCCGATGTCTAATTGGGCATTCAGATTACAATATACCAGACAAAAAAATAACGTCAAAAAGAATTGAGTTGATTTCATCTTAGTTGATATTAGATATCTATAAATATACAGAAATCCAACCTAACATTCAATCGATTTGGAAGGGAAAACAGAAAGATTCGAAAATAAACTAGCAATATGGAGTTTAAAGAAGTCGGCGAAGTCTCCGTTTCTTCAATTTTTCAGGTTTATTAGTTGTCTCTGATTTTATCCAGCATGCGCTGAATTCATGAATAAAATCGGCTAAATTACGTGGGTTATGTCCAGTAATTGTCCGGAAGATATCATTGGTATAATTCATCTTTCCGTTTCGAGCTGCAGAATAGAGTAAGGAGAGGGTTAGCACATACAGCAACTGTCTTTTTTCAAGCAATTTCTGTCGAACAAACCGAATAGTCGATGGTCGGGTATATTTTATTTCATGGCCTAATTCATCGGAGAACAATTTAGCAATTTGGTAAAAGTCGAGTGACTCAGGACCGCAAATCTCATAGGTCTGATGTAAATGAATAGGATTCGTCAATACCATATCAATAACTTCAGCAACGTCTCTTACATCAATATAATTAACGAGTCCATGGCCCGCTGGGATATTAATCTTATCATGATCTTGAATGTCGTGCCTATGAAAGGTCGACAAGTTTTGCATGTAGAGCGACGAATGGAGAATCGTAACGGGAATAGAGAGTTTTTTAAAATGACTTTCAGTACGGTGATTCGCAAAAATCCTATTTCTCTCTGCGCCCACGATAGAGACAAAAACGATCTGGTTAACCCCCAATTTTTCTGCCTTAGCAAGAAATGGAAAAATATATCGAGATACATCAGACACCTGATTTGGGCGAATAAGTACAATCTTAGTTACACCTTCAAGAGCCTTATCGTAAGTTGCGGGTTCATCAAACTCAAAATGGCAAAAGTTACAATCTGCAATCCCCTCAATATGCTTGGCCCTTTCAATATCACGAACAGCAGCAACAACCTCAATATCAGAATATTGACGGCCATGCAATAACTTTAACGTACTTAATCCTACATTTCCGGTTGCACCCGTGATTAAAATCTTCTCCATACAAGTAAAAATTCAAATTCAATAAGTTGCAAGTTAGTAAGGCAAAAATAAAAATAGCAAAGAGTCTCCTTAAAAACACTAATCCTTGCCAACAAAATAGAGCTAATGCATTTTCTTAAACGCAAAAATAAACCTTTTCTGCCAAAATTAGCTACCCCGAGTTATCAATTGTAAATAATGGTCAAAAAAGGATTACTTTACTTCCTAAAGATTCTCCAAACAGGTGTGTACCTCTCTTTAAATAGAAATCAACACTTTGAATTTCAATTAAGCAATTTATCACAATCGTTTAACTAAGTATGATAGGTTAAATTGATAAAAATGCTAAGCCATAAAAACCATCAATAATTAGCATATTTAAACACCAAAAATTTTATCTTTAAGGTAAAATTAAGGTTTCATAAAAAATGAAGAGGCTACTTATATTTGGCATTATTATTCTTGGCACACTCAATCTCAGTGGCCAGTTAAATCCGATGGACAAACTATTTAAGGATAAGCCCAGAGATATCGCATTATACCTAAATATGATTGGCCAATACACTCAGATTGACCTAAAGCGAACCGTTATTCCGGGTATAGGGGCAGGGGTAATCATCAATAAAAAAATCTCGGTCGGGATACGTTATTATCGCTCTACAACAAACATCCCATTATCAGTCGATCCAGCTATGGGACGACTCCAAATGAAATGGGGCGGATTACATCTTGAATATACGTTATGGCCGAAGGAAAAAGTTCATCTCACCTTTCCTCTCTCTGTTGGCATCGGAGAGTTTAAAATAAATGGGAATACCAATGGAGTCGCACTTACTGGCAATCCTAATTTTATCTTTGCAGAGCCTGGATTTATGATTGAAGCGAATATCTGGGATTACGCAAAAGTGGGAATTGGGGCCAGCTATCGTTCGCTAGCAAATGTAACTTACGGTTCACTTAAAGCAAGCGACATCAGTGGATTTAATGCATTGTTATCGTTGAAATTTGGAAATTTCAGATATTCAAGATATAAAAAAACCACCTTTAACTAGGTCTAATCCTGATCTCGTGAAGGGGCAAAGATCTGCTCGATTAGCTCTTTATATTTAGCTTCTATAACTTTACGTTTAAGCTTAAGGGTTTGCGATAACTCGCCCCCCTGAGGTGTCCAGGAATCTGAGATTAATCGAAACCTCTTTATCTCCTCATGCAGTCCCAATGTTTTATTAATCTCCTTAATCTCGAGTAAAAATTGAGCCTGTACCTTTGGATTAGTGATAACCGCTTCGTTATCCTTAAAAAGAATCTGATGGCTAGAGCACCAA
The DNA here is from genome assembly GCA_903907075.1 of uncultured Bacteroidia bacterium. Taxonomy (GTDB): domain Bacteria; phylum Bacteroidota; class Bacteroidia; order Bacteroidales; family Prolixibacteraceae; genus JAAFHB01. Next base: position 45,315 of record CAIVMQ010000006.1, on the reverse strand, counting down.
TCGTGCAGATACTCGAAGTTGGGGGATATCAAGGCGCTGGCAAATTTTTCGTGATCACCGATAACTATAACTTGATCGACAAACATCGACTCCTTGATTTTATTCTCAATCATCTGAGGAGCAATGTATTTACCGCCAGTTAACTTGAAAATCTCTTTCTTTCGATCGGTAATCTTAAGGTATTTTCCTTCGTCAAGAATACCGATATCGCCGGTATGGAACCATCCGTCCTTATCAATTACCTCTGCAGTAAGCTCCGGCTGGCGGTAATAGCCCATCATTAGATTTGGACCCTTTGTCAGTATCTCTCCATCTTCGGCAATTTTAACTTCAACACCGGGCAATATTGGACCATTCGTTCCAATCTTCATTTCGCGAGTCATCAAATTGCCAACTGCTACTACCGGTGATGTCTCAGTTAGTCCATATCCTTCGAGGACATAAATCTTAGCTGCACTAAAAACACGTGCTATTCTGGGCTGTAATGCAGCACCTCCGGAGACGATGATCTGAAGGTTTCCACCTAACCCCTCGCGCCATTTTGAGAATATTAACTTATCAGCAATTGCGAGTCTTAAACGGAACCACAGCGTCATCCGCATGTTATGCTCATATCCCTTGGTAAGATCGACTGCCCAGAAAAAAAGCCACTTTTTTATCCCTTTAAGTTGTTTCCCTTTTGTAAGAATACTGTTATAAATCCGCTCAAGCAGTCGGGGAACGCCGCAGAATATATGTGGCTGAACCTCTTTTATTGCAGGCATTATTTGAGCTAAAGTCTCTACATAATAGATTCCAATTCCGTTATATAGAAAGTTATAATTGACTATTCGTTCAAAGATATGACAGAGGGGAAGAAATGAGATCGACTTATGTGCCAAGCCAAGATCAAAGTTTTTAGCATGGGTTGTAAAATTGGATACCAGGTTACGATGCGACAGCATAACACCTTTGGGAATACCCGTTGTGCCAGAAGTATAAATCATGGTAACCATCTCCTGGTCGGTAATCGATTCTTTTGAGGCAATAAGCACAGGCATTAACGATTTCTCATTTGTCTCTCCGAGTTGATAAAGGTGGTCTATATTCGTAGCTCCGGGAATCTTGTTAAAGGTAAAAACTTGTTCCAGAGTGGTTATCTCTTCCACCATTGGGTTAAGTTTATTATAGAGTTTTTCGTCAGAAATAAAGAGGAAACGGGTTTCTGCATGAGTGAAAATATAGCGATACTCCTCATTACTAATAGTGGGATAAACAGGAACATGAATGGCCCCAGTCATTGCTAAAGCCATATCGACAAAAGTCCACTCGGGGCGATTACCCGATACCGTTGCGACTCTATCACCTTTTTGTATTCCTAAGGCCAAAAGGCCTAACGCGAGTAATTCACTCTGACGTGCAAATTGCTCCGTACTAAATTGAACCCATTTATTGTCATATTTCCCGCATACCGCATCAGGCCGGGAGAAATTTTCAAGACAATGATCCAGGATATCGAAGGTACGTTTGACTACCATAATGGTGTATTTTTAGGTAAAAGTAAAAATTGCATTAAATAAAGCAACTAAAGAACTCCAATTAATTGGTTATTATGGTTAAAAAGAGATATCCAAAAGGTTGATAAATACCTACTGAAGGGCTGTAGAGTACCTATATTTCATGTAGTCAATAATTTATTCAACCTATTTATCATCTAATTTACACTAAAAAATCCTGATCAGTAAATTACTGATCAGGATTTTTCTCACAAACACGATTCAAGAATTGCTATTCTATTTTAATTGTCGTTTCTTTCTTATTCGCAATAAATGCGATTATTCCAACTAAACCATAGATTACTATAAGTGAAACAGGAAATTGCAGCCCCTCTCCGCTACCATAGGAGTGAAGGCCTGAGAGGTAATAATTAACCCCAAGATAGGTCATTAATACAGAGAGGAATCCGATTACGGAGGCCAGGTTATAGGCAAACCATCCTCTAAGTCCAGGAATGAGGCGCATATGAGAAATAAAGCCATAATAAAGGACACTGATCAGCGCCCAAGTCTCTTTGGCATCCCATCCCCAATAGCGACCCCACGATTCGTTGGCCCAAACTCCGCCAAGAAAAGTTCCAATTGTAAGCAGATATAATCCAAGAATCATAGAGGCTTCGCTGATCAATGTAAGTTGAGATATCGATAACGTAATCCTAATATTATTTGCCTGGGTCCGGAAAGATCCCATAAGTAGATTCACAAAGCCTATGATCGCGCTTACACCAAGGAAGCCATAACTAGCCGTAATTACAGCCACATGAATAGCTAACCAATAAGATCTTAACACAGGGACCAAATTCGTTATCTCCGGGTTAAGCCAGCTCATCTGAGCAACAAAAAGGGTAAGACCGGATAAGATAGATGAGACCGATAAAACCATAGCGTTGGTCCGGGCAAAGATAAGTCCTGCGAGCATGACCGCCCATGCGATATAGATCATCGATTCGTAACCGTTACTCCATGGCAAATGGCCCGAAACAAACCCTCTGATTATCAATCCGGCACATTGTGCGATAAAGCCTAGAAACAGGACAATCACAATATATTTAATGGCTTGATGGTTCAATTTTTTCCCGGTAAGTACCGAATAGAAGAAGAATCCAAAAAGAGCTAATCCTAGTAATAAATAGAGAAAGGAGAGGTTTTTAAATATATTGATACGATTATAGAATATTTCAAGTTGCTGCTTTGTCTCGCCTGGAATAAGAACCGATCCATAGTGCTCCTGATAGCCGATAATCATGCCGATAGATTTTCCGGCTAACTCATTATTTCCACTACGCAGAGCCATAACAAAATCAGGGAAAACCCGGGCCACAAGTGATGAATCAGGACCAAAACTAGATGGGAAATGGGTAATGGGAGTGTACCAAACCTGATCTGTACGATCAGGAGAGGGGAAAAATTTATACATGTCGCCATGATAAATCTGATAAACAACATTGAGCCGGTCATCAATCTTAATCACATTATTATCCACTAATTTCCGATCACCGGGTTTCATTGCAAAAGCAGCTTGCACTTCATTCGCTAATTTATAATTTCCCTGTGCATCAAAGAAATCATTAAATGAGGCTTTGCTTGACGAGATGCCTAATTTTGATCCAATCTGATCATCCGAAATAGCAATCATTGGGACTTGCTGCCACTCTTGGGGATAGGCGAGCATACCCAGAACGACAGCTTCGGGAATTTGTCCGGCAATAACTTCTGCACGCGAAACCTTCATCACCATTTCGTAAGCCAGGGTACTAAAAGGTTTAATTCGGCCATCATGCCCCTGCACCCAAACCTTGGCAAATTCCTTTGCAATATCAGGAGATATAGACTGCGGATCAGCAGCTTTTGCCGAGAAACTACTTTGCAAAAGCAAGAGCAGAAGAAGGGCTGTACCGGTAGACGCCCGTTTCATTAAATTAAAGAAATGACTGTGAGGATTAAATATCGAGAGTAGAATACCCATGAATAGAAGAAAATACCCCAGATAGGTGATCAAACTTCCTGCCATATCATGATTTACAGAAAGGATTGTTCCTCTTTCGTCCATATCATAAGAAGATTGATAAAAACGATATCCCCTATGGTTCAAAATATTATTCATAAATATCTTGTAATCTTTTGTAATACCCATCTCTTTATCAGTTAGGGTAACCATACTCTCGTATGATGAGGGGCTATTGGAACCGGGGTACCGCACGAGTACAAAATCGTTTAATCTAAGGGAGAAAGGAAGTGCTTTTTCTTCAGGACCAATCCACATTTGAAAATCAATTCCATTGAAAGATCCGGTATATTTTGAAGACTCATTCTGGGAGGTGGTCCAGAGGGTAATATTTTGTTGCTTTTGATTATCTGCCAATTGAATTACGAGGGCATTTTCGCCCGTTTGCTTTCCGTTTCCGGCTACCGCTTCTGCTCTTGCTGCCTTTGAAAATTTCTTAACCACCAGTGAGGTGCCACTGACCTGATAAATCATTTTTTCAGTACACACGATCTCCTTTTCGGGTGATGTAGCAGGCAACTCCTGTGCCTGCATATTGGAAGCATGAATGATATCATTAGCCACAAGTTTAAGACTGTCGCCACGCAGAATAAACCGGACATTTGCTTGCGCATTAAAACCTATTGTAAGTCCATTGGCATTAATAATCTGTCCTACATGCAGCAATTCACTTTTCATTCCTCCACCCTGAGCATAAACAAAATCGATCATTGGCTCACCTTGCGGATCAGGAATTAGACTACGCTGAGCATCTACCATATAGCTGGTTGACTTCAGACTAAACTCTTTTTCTCCAACCTTGATGTTGGCCGCTAATTTATTTCCAGCTAATGTTTCAGCTCCGGCAGAGGCTGAGAAATGTTTTTGCTCTCCTTGAAAAGATGTCAGCAGATTAAGTTTTGTTTCTGTCGAGACCAGAATATTCGAAGACTCCCCTTCCCGGATATGAATTACCCCTTCACTACCAAAATAACGGGTCACTCCGGCACCAATAATAATTAGGATAAAAGCCAAATGGAAAATCCCCATTGTTAGCTTAGCTCTTTTATACATCTTATGACGGATAAAATTAGCTATCATATTAGCAGAGAGCAGAATCATAATTAATTCTAGCCACCAAGCATTATAAACCAGTGACCTGGCGGCCTCTGTCCCATAGCTATTTTCTATAAAAGTACCCACAGCCAGTGACGTAGCAAACAATAGTAGTAGAAATCCTGCCGTTGCAACAGAAAATAGGAAAGTCAAAAAACTTCTCATGAGCATATGTTTTAGATTGTGCTAATATACAAAAAACAGAGACAGGAGCGCACGAATGAACGCAGAAATACACGTAGTTTAACTATTTTATAAACCTTCGGGCATTTCGGATTAACACCGGTATACCAGAAGGCTCCTTACCACCCGCTGTTGCATAAAAAGGCTGTCCTCCGCCACTTCCATTAACCGCTTTTGCCAATTCACGTATAATTTCACCCGCATTCAACCCTTTTTCTTTAAGCAAATTATCAGATATCATCACATGTACATTCGCCTTTCCGTCAATTTCGGCAGCAAGAACAAGAAACAGATTTGAGACTTCACCTTTAAGTTGAAAAGCTATATCCTTAAGCATGTTGGAGTTATCAACCTTAAGTTGTTTCGCTAGAAAATTAATCCCATTCACTGGTTCCACCTGAGTTAAGAGCTCACGTTTTAATTTGCCCGCATTCTCCTTCTCAAACGCTTCGGCTTGTTTAGAAAGAAGCTGATATTTCGCAAATAAATCTTCGACAGCCCCCTTAAGATCAGCGGGATTATTAAACAGCGTAGAGACCTCTTTGAGCGTCTTTAAATTTTGTCCGATATATTCTTCTGCTTTGGTTGCTGTGATAGCCTCAATACGACGAACGCCAGCAGATATTGAGCCTTCAGAAAGAATCACAAACTGGCCGATGGTTCCTGTCGATTCGGCATGAGTACCTCCACATAATTCTACCGAATCGCCAAATTTTATTACGCGTACCCGATCGCCATACTTTTCGCCAAATAGAGCGATTGCACCCATAGATTCGGCATCCGAGATTGGCACTTCACGACGTTCGTCACACCTATCATTCGCACGTATTAATTCGTTAACACGATATTGAATCTGATGCAACTCCTGATCAGTAACTTTCTGGAAATGGTTAAAGTCGAAACGCAATGAGTCGGGCGTTACCAACGATCCCTTTTGCTCAATATGCTTTCCTAGAATCTCACGCAAGGCATGATCCAGAAGGTGTGTCGCCGTATGGTTATTCTCAGTAAATTTTCGATTAGAACGATTCACGACAGCCTTAAAAATCGACTTTGGATCTTCTGGCAGCACCTTAGCCAGATGAACCGTTAGATTATTCTCTTTAACGGTATCAAAGATCTCTAATTTTTTTCCATTGGCTTCGATAGTTCCAGAATCACCAACCTGACCGCCCGATTCTGCATAAAAAGGAGTGGTGTTAAATACCAGCTGATAAAACTCACCTTTCTTACCCTTAACTTTTCTGTATCTGTTGATTTTTATCAGAGCTTCAAGGGTGTCATATCCAACGAAACTGTCTCCTGCTGCCTGTTGAACCTCAATCCAATCGCCAGTTTCAAGCTGTGTAGCACTGCGTGAGCGATTCTTTTGGTCATCCATGGCGACTTCAAACTCTTCGCGATTTACGGTGAGACCTTGTTCCCGAAGGATCAGTTCAGTTAGATCGAGCGGAAAGCCAAAGGTATCGTAAAGTTCGAATGCTACGATTCCGCTAACCTCTGTCCCATTATTCTTCTTTGTATCCACGATAATATGGTCCAGTAATTTGATCCCTGTTTCAAGAGTTCGCAGAAAGGAATCTTCCTCTTCGCGAATAACATTTACCACGAGTTCCTGTTGTTTAATCAACTCCGGAAATGCCCCTCCCATATTCTCTGCTAATACTTGAACGAGCTGATGAATAAATGGTTTTCTGAAATTAAGAAAGGTATAGCCATAGCGTACCGCACGTCGCAAGATACGCCGAATAACATACCCCGCTTTGTTATTTGAAGGGAGCTGCCCATCGGTAATTGCGAATGAGATTGCCCTAAGATGATCGGCAATAACGCGCATAGCGATATCAGCCTTTTCATCAGATCCATATTTTTTACCGGCAAGAAAACCAATTTGTTCGATAACATTTTGAAAAACATCCGTATCGTAATTCGATTGTTTATTTTGAATTACCATACATAGCCTTTCAAAACCCATTCCCGTATCAACATGTTTAGCAGGCAGTTCTTCGAGTTGACCACTTGCTTTTCTGTTAAATTGAATAAATACCAGGTTCCAAATCTCAATAACCTGAGGATGTCCCTCATTTACAAGATCGCGACCGTTGATCTTTAATTTTTCTTCCTCACTTCTGATATCAACATGGATTTCGGAGCAGGGGCCACAAGGGCCGGAATCGCCCATTTCCCAGAAGTTATCTTTCTTATTCCCCTTAAGGATTCTATCCTCTGGCAGATAGATTCGCCAGAAATCGTATGCTTCGGTATCCATTGGAACGCCATCCTTGGCATCCCCTTCAAAAATCGTCACATAAAGTTTATCGACAGGAATTTTATAAATATCAACCAATAGTTCCCATGCCCAATCGATCGCCTCTTTTTTAAAGTAATTACCAAATGACCAGTTTCCTAGCATTTCAAACATCGTATGATGATAGGTGTCGTGGCCAACTTCTTCCAGATCGTTGTGCTTTCCAGAAACCCTTAAACATTTTTGGGTATCTGCAATCCGTGGATTGGTGACAGGAGAATTGCCCAGAAAAATATCCTTGAACTGGTTCATCCCTGCATTGGTAAACATAAGAGTAGGATCATTCTTAACAACCATGGGAGCAGAAGAGACTATAGCGTGGGATTTGGAAGCAAAAAAATCGAGAAAAGTCTGACGTATCTGTTTTGAATTCATAGAATTTATTAGTTAAAAACCTTTAAAATTGAGCTTTACAACCAAATTACCTCACTGTAAAGGATAATTTTCATAGATTTGTAGCGCATTAGCACGCCCTTTATTATAGAATTAGTGCAAAATTAGATTATTTCGCTATATTTGACCATATAGAATAAAATAAAAGCATCAAGATTATGGGTAAAACCAATTATAGATTCAATCCCGATACTTTAAGCTATGATAAAATCGAGAGGAACATCAAAACATTGGTGCGCAAATTACTCGCATATTTATCAACCAGCCTTGTTTCCGGAGTGCTGTTCTTCTTGATCTTTCTTCAATTTTTCGACTCTCCGAAAACCAAAATCTTAAAGCGTCAGAATGAGCAGTTGCTCTCTCAATATAATTTAATGAATAAGGACTTTGAGAAGATCTCAAAGGTACTTGAAGATATTCAGAACAGAGATGATAATATCTATCGTGTAATATTTGAAGCCGAGCCAATACCCTCTTCTGTTCGGATGGCCGGTTTTGGTGGAGCAAACCGCTACTCAAAGTTAGAGGAGCTAGACAATGCCGAGTTGATCATCAATACCACGCGCAAGCTTGATATTCTTTCAAAAAGGGTTTTTGTACAGGCTAAATCGTATGACGAAGTTGCTAAAATGGCTTTAGGTAAAGAGAAGATGATTGCAAGCATGCCATCCATTATGCCGGTTTCTAATACTGATCTTAAGCGAACGGCCTCCGGCTGGGGAATGCGAATCCATCCAATATATAAGATATTACGGTTTCATTATGGGATGGATTTTGCCGCCACGATAGGGACAGAAGTTTTTGCTACCGGAACAGGGGTGGTTAAGGCTGCCGACAGAGAAACAGGATATGGCAACACCGTGGTTATTGATCATGGGTATGGCTACGAAAGTTATTATGCCCATTTAAGCCGCATCAATGTGCAGATAGGGCAACGGATAAACCGAGGAGATGTAATTGGGCGCGTGGGGAGTACCGGAACATCCACCGCTCCACACCTCCATTATGAAGTAAGCAAAAATGGACAGAAAGTAAATCCTCAAAACTATTATTTCCAGGATTTAACCCCTGCGGAATACGAGAAGATGATTGCGATCTCAACAAATATGGGACAGAGTTTCGACTAAAAACTATTTATCGTGGCATTCAAGGAACTTAAATCAGAAAAGCATTTCTACTCCATCGGTGAAGTGGCCACAAAATTTGGTCTGGCTCCATCAACATTACGATTTTGGGAGAAAGAATTTGACACCATCAAACCTTTTAAAAATAAAAAGGGTGATCGGTTTTATACTCAGGAGGATATTAACCATCTGGCATTAATCAACCATTTGGTTAAAGAACGTGGGATGACCCTCAAAGGGGCCAGGACAAAGATCAAGGAGAATAAGAACGAGACAGAGAGCACCTATGAGATTGTGCAAAAATTACAACAAATCAGGTCGTATCTTCTGGAAATAAAAGAATCGCTTCACTAGTATCTGTCGCACCATTGTATTTCAAACCCCAAGAATCTTCGATCCTAACTAACTTTATTATGACTATCCGGGAGATCATCAGTTATTTGGAATCGGTTGCACCGCCATCATACCAGGAGGCCTATGATAATGCGGGGCTAATACTAGGACACCCCGAGACAATCATCGAATCTGCATTATTAACTCTTGACGTCACCGAAGCCGTAATTGACGAGGCAATAGAGACTGGATGCAAGCTTATTATTGCCCATCATCCCATACTATTTAAAGGTATCAAGAGGATAAATGGCCACACATATGTTGAACGGTGCATCATAAAAGCGATAAAAAATGACATCGCTATTTATGCGGCACACACCAATCTGGATAGTGTTCAGGGAGGGGTAAACTCGAAGATCTGCGAGAAAATCGGCTTAACCAATTTAGCTATTCTTTCCCCGGCAAAAGAGCAATTAGTAAAACTGGTGACATTTGTTCCCGAAGGTCACCTTGAAAAGGTACGAGAGTCCTTATTTTCGATTGGGGCAGGAGCAATAGGCAAATACAACAATAGCAGTTTTACCGGTGAAGGAATAGGCACTTTTTTAGCAGGGGCAGACTCAAATCCCTTTGTTGGAGAAATTGGGGAGATCCATTTTGAAAAAGAGAGTAGGATTGAAATCATCCTTCCGAAATATTTAAAAAATAGCGCCATTGATGCATTGCTTGAGTCGCATCCTTACGAGGAGGTCTCATACGATATTTATCCGTTAGAAAATTCCCTGCAAGATGTTGGTTCCGGAATGATTGGTGAGCTTGCCGGGGCTGAACAAGAGATCGATTTCCTCCAGCGGATCATCCAGATATTTGGATCTAAAAGCATAAAGCACACATACTTGCTTGGAAAACCGATAAGAAAAGTAGCTGTTTGCGGAGGCTCAGGAAGTTTCCTCCTCCCCCATGCAATAGCGGCCAAAGCCGATATCTTTATCACTGCCGATATGAAGTATCATGACTTTTTTGATGCTGAAGAAAAGATCGTAATTGCAGATATCGGACATTACGAGAGTGAACAATTTACCAAGGAGCTTTTTTATGAAATACTTATAAAAAAATTTCCTAACTTTGCACTCCGTTTATCGGAAGTAAAAACAAACCCTGTATTGTATCTTTGTGAGCAATAACAAAATTGTAAATTTCAGATTATGCCAGTAAATACGACTAAAACAACCGAAGGGAAAGAGGTTTCTATCCAGGAGAAACTTAAAATGCTCTATGAACTTCAAACAGTTGCATCGGAGATTGATAAAATTAATATCTTACGTGGAGAATTACCGCTTGAGGTTCAGGATCTTGAAGACGAGATAGTCGGACTTAAGACTCGTCTTTCCAATTTAAATGAGGAATTAAAAAATCTGAATTTTATCATTGGAACGAAGAAAACTGAAATGAAAGATTCCAAGAGTAAGATAGACAAATATAAGGAGCAGCAAGAGAACGTTCGGAACAACCGGGAGTTCGACTCTTTATCTAAAGAGATTGAATTCCAAAGTCTTGAGATAGAACTTGCTGAGAAAAAAATCAGAGAATTCACCATCGATATCAAAAGTAAAACAGAAGCTAGTGAATCATCTGAAAAACTATTTAAAGAGCGTGAAGAAGATCTGATCAGAAAGAAAAAAGAGCTTCAAGAGATCACTGCAGAAACAGCCGTTGAAGAGGAGAAACTTAAAAGCAAAGTAATTAAAATTGAAGGGATGATTGAGGAGCGCTTAGTTATGGCATTTAACCGTATCCGGAAAAATGCCCGCAACGGTCTCTCCGTCGTAACAGTTCAGCGTGATGCTTGCGGTGGATGTTTTAATAAAATACCACCTCAACGTCAGTTGGATATCGCCTCAAGAAAGAAAATTATTGTTTGCGAATATTGTGGTCGAATATTAGTTGACAAAGATATTGCAACACCAATAGAAGATACGGATCAACCAATCTAATCTTTGGTTAGACATTTAATCATAGCAGAAAGCCCACCCTAAAAGAGTGGGCTTTCTTTTTTACCAAAGATCGTTGATAGGATCAACGATGCGAACCTCACGAACCATCGATTCCAAATCCATAGGATAAAATAGAAACCCAAAACTTTCGCTGTGCATTGTGAGTATGAATCATAAGCGTATATATCCGATTAGAATCGAGTATTAACGACTCTATTCGAAACTATCCGTATAATACACGAATATGCCAAGTTCCTAGATTTAACTTTATCTGATAGATTTTTTTATTCATTTTTAAGATTAAAATTATGAATACGTTAAGGAACAGTGTTAGACTTATTGGTCATCTTGGTGATGACCCCAAAATCAAGAAGTTTGATGGTGAAAAATCGGTTGCTAATTTTAGCCTTGCCACAAATGAAAGTTTCCAGGATCATGATGGGAACAAAAAGAAAGAGACCACCTGGCATAAATTAGTAGCCTGGGGAAAACAGGCAGAATTAGCTGAGAAATATCTTAAAAAAGGGAGTGAAGTGGCCATTGAAGGTAAACTGACAAATCATTCCTACGAAGATAAAAACAAAGAGACACATTTTATTACTGAGATTGTAATCAGCGACATTATGCTTCTCGATAAAAAAGAGGTCCACTAAACTAGTATTAGAGACATTCAATTTTAGGAAACCATTTTGATTTTAAAAACTTAATGGTTTCCTGCAAATAATATCAATTTAGGAAAAGATTTTAATTCGGCCCTTACTCCGCCTGTTTCATCGAAAAGGCAATTCGTTTACGTTCCATATCGACCTCTAGAACCTTCACTTTTACATGCTGGTGTAACTTAACTACTTCAGCAGGATCGCTGATATATTTATTGGCTAGCTCACTGATATGTACCAGACCATCCTGTTTCACACCCACATCAACAAAGGCTCCAAAACGGGTTATATTGGTGACAATCCCGGGTAAGACCATGCCAATATGCAGATCCTTCATGGTAAAGATGCCATCGGCGAACTCGAAAACTTTTATTCCTGAACGTGGATCGAGGCCTGGTTTAGCGAGCTCTGTTAGGATATCATTGATTGTAGGAAGTCCAACCTGAGCATTCACATATTTTTCAGCTATCACTTCGGAACGTAGGTTATCACGTCCGATAAGTTCTTCGACCTTACATTTACGGTCTGCAGCAATTTTACCCACCAGTCCATACCTTTCCGGATGAACAGCCGAATTATCGAGTGGATTATCCCCTCCTGGAATTCTTAGGAAACCTGCGCATTGTTCAAATGCTTTAGGACCCATCCGAGCCACTTTTTTTAATTCTGATCTCGACTGAAACGGACCATTCTCTTTGCGATAATCAACAATATTTTGTGCCAATAAAGGTCCCAATCCAGAAACAAAATTAAGCAGATGACTACTTGCGGTGTTCACATTCACTCCCACCAGATTAACACACGACTCAACCACGGCATCGAGCCCTTTTTGGAGTTGTTTTTGGTCCACATCATGCTGATATTGCCCTACTCCAATAGATTTTGCTTCGATCTTAACCAGCTCGGCCAATGGATCCATTAATCGGCGGCCAATAGATACCGAGCCTCTCACAGTTACATCGTATTGAGGAAACTCATCGCGCGCAACTTTCGAAGCAGAATAAATGGAGGCTCCATCTTCGCTTACAACAAAGACTTGTATCGGGCGGTCGAAAGTGATTTTCTTTATAAATGCTTCAGTCTCGCGGCTTGCTGTTCCATCACCGATGGCAATTGCATCAATCTTGTAGGTATTCACCAGTGCAGAAACTTTCCGAATTGCCTGGCTTACCTCCGATTGAGGTTGATGCGGATAGATCGTCTCATTATGGATAAGGTTTCCCTGCGCATCGAGGCACACTAACTTACAACCACTCTTATATCCGGGATCGAGAGCCAAAACACGTTTTTGTCCAAGTGGAGCTGCCAGTAAAAGTTGGCGCAAATTTTCAGCAAAAACACGTATTGACTCTGCATCGGCCTGATCCTTGGAGACTCCGAAAAATTCCGTCTCTATTGAAGGAGCAAGTAATCGTTTATAACTATCCTTTACAGCAAGAGCAACCTGAACACCACTCTCTTTGGGACTTTTCACAAAATAATTATTTAAAGCGGCGCAGGCTTTCTCCTCATCGGGAGCCACACCAAGCTTTAGAAATCCCTCCTTCTCCCCTCGACGCATTGCCAGTAAACGATGAGAAGGGCACCGTTTTAACGGTTCATAACAATCGAAATAGTCGCGGAACTTAATCCCCTCTTCCTCTTTCCCTTTCACCACATGCGATGAGATTACAGCATCGCGTGTAAAAATATTCCGAACGATATTACGGGCGCTCAGATCTTCATTTATCCATTCTGCAATAATATCACGTGCCCCGGCCAGCGCCTCTTCGGCATCTGCAACAGAATCATTTAAAAACTGAAGTGCCCGTATCTGAGGATCGGGTTCGTATTGTTTAATAATCATCCGCGCCAATGGCTCAAGCCCTTTCTCACGCGCTACCGTAGCTCGTGTGCGCCGCTTGGGTTTGAAGGGGAGATAAATATCCTCCAATTCATTGATATCATAGCACCGTTCAATCTTGGCTTGTAACTCCGGAGTGAGCAACTCTTGTTCCCCAATAGTTTTTAATATCGTTATCTTACGTTTATCAAGCTCCTCAAACTGCTCCTTTGCAGCCTGAATATTTCCAATTGCCACTTCATCGAGGCTACCTGTCATCTCCTTACGGTAACGGGAAATAAAAGGGACCGTGGCCCCTTCATCAAGTAATGAAACGGTATTGACGATTTGCCTGATATTAATCCCTAGTTTATCGGCAATAAGCTGATGATTTTTTTCAATTGTCATAGGTGCAAATTTAACAAGATCGTAATACGTGAATAGACTTTATCCAAAAAAAAGTGTAAGTTTGATCATACTAAATCTTGGACTTATGAATCAGCAGGTTAAAAATATTATTGTAGCTTTGGCCTTCGTACTCTTTGGATTATTGGTCTATTATTTCAGCTATATTATAACTTATATCTTAATTGCCGCTGTTCTGTCACTGATAGGACGCCCTGTTGTTCGGAAATATCTACAAATCAGAATCTGGAAATACCATTTTGGAAGATCGGGAGCTGCATTACTGACCTTACTAACTCTTTGGATAGCCTTAATCGCATTCTTTGGCATCTTAATACCGCTGGTGGTATCTGAGGTGGCTCAACTTTCGTCGATTAATATCCAAGATGTAATCACCTATTTGAATGCTGCGATGATTCAGTTAAAGATTAGTTTTCCTCAATTTACAACATCCATTCCCCAAGACGGAAATCTGGAATCCTATCTGGCAATTCAATTAAAAGGGTTGCTGAATATCGATCAGGCAAGTCGTTTATTTGGATCAGCAGCTGCCGTGATCGGAAATATTTTTCTAATGTTTTTTTCAGTCTCATTTATCCTATTTTTCTTCCTTCAGGAGGAAGAGTTATTTAGCAATTGGATACTTGTTTTAGCTCCGGAAAAATACGAGAAGCAAGTTGTCAATGTGATGGAGAAAATTGGCACCTTACTAAAAAGATACCTTATTGGAATTGTATTACAAATCCTCGGGGTAATGACTTTATCAATATTGGGCTTTTCTATTGCTGGGCTAGGCTTTGGACATGCTGTAGTGGTTGGCGTATTTGCTGGGATACTTAATGTAATTCCCTATATAGGCCCATGGATAGCTGCAATATTTGGTCTTGTTGTGGCGGTAGCCAATAATCTGAATTCAAGTTTTACAGATGTAACATTGCCCCTTATGTGCTATGTTGTGGTGGTGGTTATGGTGGTCCAGTTTATCGACAGCATGGTATTTCAAACAATTATTTATGCCCATAGTGTGAAGGCTCATGCACTTGAAATCTTCTTTGTAATCTTAATTGCCGGAGGAATTGCCGGGATACCCGGGATGATTCTTGCTATTCCGGCATACACTGTTATCAGGGTAATTGCGGGAGAATTTCTCTCCGAATTTAAGCTCGTTCAGCAACTCACGCCAAAAGAGAAGAATGGTGATCTATCAAAGAGTTAATTGAGGTGATATCATCGCATTAAAGACCAGGAATAAAAAGACCACCAGCGCATAGGTATTTATTAATATAAACGCCTTATGAATGGTTTGCGCATTCTTCTCACCAAAGAGAAAACGGTGGAATAAGAGGATAAACCCAATATTCAACGCGATTAATAATGTAAGTAATACTGGTCTGAAATTAAATCCAAAGAGGGGGAATAGCATTAAGAACATCGATGTGATTACGCCCCAATAGAAGACGACTAATTTTATCTGTCCCTCATTAAGGGTTTTGGATATCGATGAGAACCCTGCCATTTCATACTCTTTGCCATATTTTATCATCAATAGCCAGAAATGGGGGATCTGCCACAAGAACACAAAAATAGCGATAAACATCACATGAGGATGGAGTATAGAATATCCTGCAGAAGTCCAGCCCATTAAGGGTGGAACGGCACCCACGACAGCCCCTGGAATAATAGCAAGCCAGCTACGGGTTTTTAGAGGTGTATAGATTAAATTATAGAATGCAATATTAGATAGTCCTAGCGCCATAGGTATCCATCCATTTAGGCTAAGTAAAAGTGTCCCTAATGACAGCAGGACTAAGGTGACAACGGAGGCCGAAAGTCGGGAGATCTCCCCGGCAGGAATCGGACGGTGATTTGTGCGTGGCATCAATCCATCCCGTTTGCTCTCTTGTATTTGATTTAGCACTGTAGTGCCAGTAGCTAAGAAGAATACCCCACCAAAAAGATATAAAACAGCAATACCCGGGTTGCTTCCGGTAAGGAAATATCCTGTTATAGCCGATATGGTAACCATAAGCGACAACCTGATCCGCGTAAGTCTGATCAGTACTTCAAATTTTTGCTTACATTTATTTATGTCCACCAGCAGTTTTGAAATAATCAACAATTTTATCGATATCCTCAGCTTTTAAAACATCCTTATATGATTGCATCAGCCCTTTGTTAAAGCCTTTGACAACCTCAAAATTAGGATCAGTAATCGATCTCCTGAGATAATCGTCATTCGCTTCGACCTCTTTCTCCCCCTGCGCAGTAACTACCATTCTTTTAGCCCCATAAAGATCTTTAAAAGAAGGGCCAATAACTTTTGTTCCATCAAGTGAATGACAGGTTATACATGCATTGGCTTTAATTATTGCCATGCCGGGATGCTCGGGAGTATCACCTGTGCTTTTGAGTTCAGACAACCATTTATCAAATTCGAGGCTATCCACAACAATAACTTTAGCCGTCATTCCTGAATGAGCCAATCCGCAATATTCGGTACAGAAGATATCAAACTTACCTTTAGTGATTGCTCTAAACCAAAGGTAGTTGTTGTAACTTGGTATAACATCTTCCTTTACTCTGAATGCAGGGATAAAAAGTCCATGATTAACATCTTCTGAGAATAGGTTCAATTTCACATTACGCTCCAAGGGAACAACCAGGTCTTTGGAAATCTTCCCATTCCCATAATCGAAACTCCAGGACCACATTCGCCCAATGGCCTTAACCTGCATGGCATTATCGGGGACTTTTCGCATTGGAGCAAAGCCCACCCAGCCATAATAGAACATAATTATAACCAGGATCAAAGGGATTACTGTCCATACCACCTCTAGTGGCACATTCCCGCTAAATTGTTGTGGATTTTTATTCTTTTTTCTCGAGAAATGGACCAAAATATAGATAATAAGCCCTACAATTGCTATTGTAAATATAAACGAGATGATGATGATGAACATAAATGCCCGATCGACACCTTCGGCCAAATTGGATGCTCCAGAGAACAATGTTGTCATAAGTTTAGGAAATTATCTGAAATAATAGTCTATAAATGTGATCACAATAATTATTGCAAACAGCGCGAAAATCCCACCAACCATCACACGCAAAATAGGTTTTTCAAATTTTAGGTGCATAAAATAGGTCAAAACAATGGTCGTTTTGATCGATGCAATAAACAATGCCATAGCGACCGTGAATGCTCCAAGGTGCAATTTGATGACCAAAATTGTTAGTACTGTTAACGACAACAAGACAAGGAGCACTTTTGCATTAAGTGCGTAGCTCGTTACATGACTCTCTTCGTGATTCTCCATTCGAATAAGACTTTGAAATTTTATACTAAATATTGTATTTCACTTAAATTAATTTTTCACCTAGCAACTCGTATTGCGACGAATATGGATGAAGAAATGATCAAAATTTTCGAATTCTTTCTAGGTAATAAGGTAGAGTAAAGGGAATAGGAATATCCAGATCAAATCGACCAAATGCCAGTAAAGGGCACCATTCTCAAGTAATAAGAAATGTTCCGAGTTGATCTTTCCTGACTTCACCCGCAACATGACAATAGTTAACAATACCCCGCCAACCACAACGTGAAAGAGGTGCAATCCTGTCATCAGAAAATAGAGCCCGAAGAACATTATTTCCCCTTTAGGTAGGTTGCGCATAACTTCAGACCCTGGGTATAGATGAAGGTCAAACTTATGACCATATTCAAAATATTTATTTATCATAAAGACACCTGCCAATAATAAGGTGCTAAATATGAGGGCTATGGCAACTTTCGGCTGATTCTTTTGAATTGCCGTTAATGACATTGCCGCAGTCATACTGCTTACCAGAAGAACTACCGTATTGGTCGCGCCGATAAAGGCATTAAGTTCGAGGGCCCCATGATGAAAATCTTCACCGTATTTTGCACGCATTACCGAATAGACAATAAAAAGGCCACCAAATAGGAAGATCTCCGTAAATAGGAATAACCACATTCCCATCTTACCTGTTTCACTATCGATATATTCGCTATGCTCAGAATGTTCAGTTGTCGACATAAATCTAAAATTAAATTCTACCGTATTATTTTGTATGAGGGTTATCAAACACGTAAGGGCCTCTTGTGATCACTGGAATATCATCAAAATTCTCATGAGGTGGTGGTGAAGGAATCTGCCATTCGAGGGTTACGCCATGCCAAGGATTTGCAGGAGCAATAGCCCCTCTACGTACGTGATACACCAAATTGGAGATCATACCAATCAAACCTATAAAAAGAATTACAGCACCAATGGTTGAGATTGTCTGACCCATTTGAAATTGCGGATCGTAATCGTAATAACGACGTGGCATACCTTGAATCCCCATAATAAACATGGGAAAATAAAGGAAGTTAAATCCGGTAAAAAGGAATCCCCATGCAATATTAGCCCATCTGATATTATACATACGGCCATAGATTTTAGGGTACCAATAATGCATTGCAGCAAAGAATCCAAATCCCATTCCTCCAAAAATAATATAATGGAAATGAGCAACAACGAAATCGGTATTGTGCACCTGAACATCTGTTGCTACAGCTCCCAGGATTAGTCCTGTAAATCCGCCAATAGTAAAGAGAAAAATAAATGATATCGCATATAATAATGGTGGTTTAAGATCCACCGAACCACCATACATGGTAGAGAGCCAGTTAAAAACTTTAATAGCACTTGGGATAGCCACGATAAAGGTTAAGAATGAGAAGAACCAGCGTGATTCAATACTCATACCCGAAGTGTACATATGATGCCCCCACACGAAATAACCGACGAGTGCAATTGCTAAACTTGAAAACACAATTGGGAGATAACCGAATACCGGTTTTTGACTAAACGTAGGGAAGATTTCAGTGACAACACCCATTGCAGGTAAGATCATCACATATACTGCAGGATGGGAGTAGATCCAAAAAAGATGCTGGTATAATACGGGGTCACCACCCAGTTTCGGATCAAAGAATCCAACATGCAAGGTACGTTCAGCAACGACCATCAATAAAGTGATCCCTACAACTGGAGTAGCCAATAGCTGAATCCAGGCAGTGGCATACAATGACCATGGGAAGAGTGGCATCCGAAACCAAGTCATACCAGGAGCACGCATCCGGTGAATCGTAACAATAAAGTTAAGTCCGGTAAGAATGGAGGCAAACCCCAGGGTAAATGCCGCCATTAAAGCCAGAATAATATTCGAATTGACTTCGGCGCTATAGGGGACATAAAATGTCCATCCTGCATCGGGTGAATGACCATTAGCAAACTGAGAATATAGACCCAGAATTGCACCGGTGATATAGACATAGTATGAAAAAAGGTTCAGTTTAGGAAAGGCCACGTCTTTTGCTCCGATCATAATCGGAAGACAGATATTTCCAAATACAGCAGCAAGACCAGGGATTACAACGATAAAAATCATGATAATGCCATGCAACGAAAACATTGCATTATAGGTTTGGGCAGTCATGATCGTTTCGCCTGGTGCAACCTTTTCGATTTTCATTAATAATCCTAAAACCGCAGCAGCTAAAAAGAAGGTGGTAATAGAATAGAGATATAGCAGCCCGATACGCTTGTGATCGGTTGCCGTCATCCACGACCAGAGGCCGGTTTTGTGGTTAAGGTAATTCAGTGGAGCAGTGGGTGATGGATTGTTCATTCTTTTATTTCTTTAGATGATTTTTTTCGTGAAGAAATTAATAAATAGGCAACAAAAAATAGCCCTAAGATAAGTGTAAAAGTTCCCATTAAACGGGTAACTTGTAAGGTATAGCTTCGACCCTTTGGATCATAAGCAAAGCAATAATCCAGCAGTTTAGAGCTGGTAGGCCGAGCCTCCCCTTTTTGCGCCTCTACGACGGCCATCTTAACATCAAAAGGGAGATAACTTATGCCATAAAGATAACGGGTAATCTTCCCTTGAGGGCTAAGCATAATAATGGTGGAAGGATGGGCGAAATCAAGCCCTGTTGGCTTATATCTAAACCCAACGGCTTCGGTGATCTTCTGTATATTCGACAATTCACCGGTAAGATAAAACCAGCTGCTACGATCGGCCTCCTTGATCTTTTGAACAAAGTTCACCTTTTTCTCACGTGCTTTCTCCGGAGTATCATTGGTATTAAAGCTAATGGTGATAATATCAAAATCCTTCCCTAGAGAAAGATCCATATGACTGATCACATCAGCAATGCCATCAAGCAAAGGGCTGCACATGCCAGGACAATCGAAATAGACAAACGAGAGAATGGTGGGCTTATTAATCATACTTCCCAACTTTACGGTATCGTTACTCTCATTTAGGAACTTCAGATCAAGTGGTACCGTTTCACCAAGTTTCTCAACAATACCGATTTCAACTTCTGGCTTAACCGGTACCTGAGCATAGGGTTTTAAACCTAAAACACTTAACAATAACACAATTACGAATCGTTTCATTTCAATTATTTTATCAAAATGTTTTTTGTTCTCTTCAAAACCATTTTAAAAATTAAGATCGTTCTCTTTGTCAACCCGCCTGACCATGGATATCATGAAATCAGAGGATCATTTTATTTGTCTATTCAGACTATGTTTTGCTGCCTGCCTTTGAAATTGCCCTAATTTGAAGAATCACATATACTATAAACGCCCATGCACCTAAAACAGTAAGTATATAAGCTAACATAAGCCATATTGGTGTTTTCTCCAGTACATTCCACATTGCCCGCTGCTCATTTAAAGGAGCACGATAGGTTGGTACGCCTATTGACATATTACTTTCTGTTTTAACTTCGCCAAAAGCCTCTTCATTAGAGAGTCTTGCAATAAGCTTAACAAAGCCAGCAGAGTCTCCTGGGAGATCAATAGGGAAGTTAAAAGCTGCGGCACCATGAGCATCGGTGTTGCGTGCCTCATCAATTAAAAGGTTTCCAAAATAGCGTTGAGCAAAAAGTTTTACTTCAGCACCTGAAACAGGTTGAATTGTTTTATCTTTTAATCCAGATACTGTGGCTTGGATCTGATGACTCTCACTAATCCAAGTCAACACAATTTGGCTGTTTTGCAAAGATCCTACATTACCGGTAGTATTTTTAGCAATCTCTTGTACATACTTTTCGTTAAAGCCTCTGATATATGAAATTACTCTCCATAAATCTGTGGGTGCAAGGGTATTCTTAAACGATGGCATCGTACCACGCCCCTGTATAAGTTTGTATTGCAATGCGCCATCCGAATTGGCCTGCATTTTGGCAGAAGCGGGATCCGGCGGAATAGGAACAAGCTGAATGACATTATTTTTTCCCGGATCTCCATGGCACGATTTACAATTAGAGACATAGATGTCAGCCCCCGCTTTGCGTGTAGAATCACTAAAAGCAAATGGACTCTTTTTCCCTTCGTTCTCTGCCGGAACAACCCATACCTGAGCTGAAACGTGCAAAGAGATCAGTAAGATCAATAGTATGGTAAAATATTTTTTTATCATCGGTAATATGTTTTCGATTATTCTTGAGTAGTATGATCAGATTCATGATGCTCTTCAGCCATCTCCCATATTGGAATTACGGGGAAGAACTTAACCAGAATAGTAATAATTATTACTGCCAATAAAATTGTTCCAAAAGTAATTGCAGTTTCGACTATTGTGGGCTGATACACCATCCAAGCCTTAGGCACATGCTGAATAGGGAGGAATGGGTGATCTTGTGTAGGGACAACAATTAGGAAACGCTTAAACCACGAAGCGATTAACACTACGGTTGAGATCACAAACATGGCAAATGGTTTGCGAAAAAACCGGAATAAAAGCAGGATAATTGGGATGATCAGCCCTAATAACTGAACACTCCAAAACATCCAGGCATATTCACCTACAAAAAGATCCGTTAAATGAACCGCGTCGGCTGTTTTCATCTTAAAAGCCGGGACAAGATACTCATTGATATTGAAGTATAGATATACAATAGATACTAGTACCAGAAGCTTACCCATCATATCAAAATGGTGAGTCGTTAAATACTTATCAAGCTTGTAATTAGTCCGGACAAAATACATCATAATCACCACTGCCGCTGAACCTGCAACAAAAGCACCTACAAGGAAATAAGGGCCAAAGATCGAGCTATCCCAACCCGGTCTTAGCGTTACGGCAAACAACCATGATGTTACGGTGTGGATAGCAAATGCAGTAGGGATAATCAGAATTAACAAGATGCGCATCGCCTTAAGCAAAATTGCATATTGTTCTGGGGTATGTTTCCAATTTACAGAAAGAATTTCGTATGTTTTCTGAAGCCATTTGGGGGTATGTCCGATCCTCCCTTTGGCTATCGCAAGATCCGGAATGAGTGGAAGAAAATAGAGCAAGGTACTAATGGCCAGATAGGTTGTAACGACAGTCACATCCCAAATAATGGGAGATTGAATCCGTCCATGAAGAAATACATAGGGAAGCCTTTCGGGGCGCCCCATATCGGAAACGATAACCAGACCGGCAATGGCAGCAAAAGCAACGGCAATAATCTCGGCAATCCGCGCTATTGGTTTTACCCATTTAAACCCGATTAAACCCAGCACTGAACTTATCAGCATTCCCACTAGGCTTGTAGCGACAAAAAATACAAAGTTGGCAATATACATTCCCCAACTGATATAATCACGAAGTCCAGTAACGATCAAACCCTTGTCCCACTGAATATAATAGGCATAAATACAACCCATCAGTGAGATCCCAAGGAATCCCATCCAGATTATAAATCCCTGCGAAATACCTACAGGTTTTAAAATATCAGCTGCAATAGAATCGAGTTTTTTGTTATTCAAAAAATCGGTATTTACTTCTGATGCCATACTTTATGTTATTTATTTAAAAAATTCAACTGTTAATTTCACTCGTTGGATAAGCCTTAAATGGTCTCCTTTACCGGATCTTTATCATCCTTAAACTCGAACAACCTGTTTTTTGCAGGGAGGTAATAAACGCGGGGTTTTGTTCCTAACTCAGGCATTAGCTGATATCCGGCATTAACCCGAAGCAATTCACTTAAGCGGAATGTTTCTTTCGTTGTTCCATTGGTTACAGCATCCTGATTCTCATCTCCGAAATAGTAAACCCCATTCGGACATGCCGATACGCAATAAGGGAGCTTACCTTCACGTAAACGATCAGAGCTAAAGAGGCACTTGGAGATAGTACCCTTACGTTGTGGTACATTTAATTCAATATTGTATGGCTTTCCTTTATCACTCTCGGCCATTAATGGTTCTTCCCAATGGAAAAGACGTGCAGAATAGGGACAAGCAGCAATGCAAAAACGACATCCGATACACCGCTCATTATCTATTAACACTATTCCATCCTGCCTTTTAAAGGTTGCATCAACCGGACAAACGGCAACGCAAGGGGGGTTATCACAATGTTGACATGGCTTTGGCATAAAATAGGGGGCGGTATGCTCCGACTCCTGCATAACCAATGTATTGATATGGTATTCATGAGGACGCAAATGGTGAGCACCCTGACAAGCCGAGATACATTTACGGGCATTGCGACATTTGGCAAGATCAATAACCATTACAAAACGGTGACCTTTCAACCCTTCACGACCTTGCTTCTGTAGTTGATTTAGGTCTACTGTGGCATCCTTAAACTGATCCTTTGGAACCTCTATAATATGGTTGTCAGCCGTTAAAACTCTTACAAAATTGCTTCCGGGTTTTGACTTTTCGTAATTGTAACCTGAATAAATTGCAGCCCCACCAGTGGCAGCAACTGCACCGAAGAGACCGAAATTCTTAAAAAAAGCGCGTCTGGAGTTTACGTTCTCCTCTTTCGGGCTATTTTGATCATGACCGTGACTGTTATGACTCATAGATTTGGTGATGTTTATGCTGTTTATTTAACGCTTAACAATATACTTATCAAACGGAAAAGTTTTAATATTTAACAATACCTATCTTGAAGGGGATAATCACCTTTCACTTCCGAACACTCATTTTTAAAAATCCGGATTAAAATGGTTAATCATCGCAATACCCTTGAAATTTGAAAGGTTATGTTTAATCCTTTAATGAAACACTTGTCGCAGAACATATTGCCTACTAACCATTCGTGCTGGAGATCACCTTATTTCCAATGCAAGAGTATCCTTCTTTCACTATACACCCTTAATTCTTTATTTCTATCCACCTCACAGAGGGTTAGGACGAACAATAACATAAAGTGAAAAGTGAGCAAACTAAAATAACGAACCGTATTTAATTAATCGTTTATTGTAACGAAATTAAACTTAAAAAAACACCAGGTAATATTTTTTAAAAAATTAGATTTCAGTGTTTTATCTAATTTTTTATACGAATTTTCCCCTCCCTAATTAAGCGGCTAAAACTACTAATATAATTTTAAATTAACACTAAACAGAGCGTATCTTTTTGTACAAGATTGAACAATAATGGTTTATCGGTAAAAATTAGCAATCGACACATTACCGCAACGAATTTTGAAAAACGAATTTTTCAACTTATAGGATCCAATTTAGATCATCGATCTTCAGTTAAAACTGGACTGTTACTCTTTAAACAATCGTAACTGACCAAAAGTTCATAAAAAGCTCACATCTTCACCCCTTTTTCTGATCAATTAAGAACTTTGTTAGGATGATAATATTCGGATTGAATCGAATAACTTACGATTCATCTCTTTGTCGTATTTAATGGCTTTATTAAAGGGAACAAGTGAGATTTGATCGTTCTCGATTCCTACCATCACACTTTTTTGATCTTCAAGTAAGGTCTCAACAGCGGCAAGGCCCAGGCGGCTTGCGAGAATTCGATCTGAAGCCGTGGGTGATCCTCCGCGTTGAATATGACCGAGAATGGTTACCCGAACATCGTATTGCGGGTAATCCTGTTCAACCTGTTTGGCAATATTAAATGCCCCTCCAGCCTTTTCGCCCTCTGCCACCAGTACGATTGACGAATTTTTACTCTGTCGATAACCCGATTTAATCAGATTCTCGAGTGTGGTAAGGTCAGTATCTGTTTCTGGGACCAGTACCGCCTCCGAACCAGAAGCAATTCCCCCATTTAAAGCAAGAAAGCCGGCATCGCGACCCATAACCTCAATAAAGAAAAGGCGCTCGTGCGCCGTTGCAGTATCGCGGATCTTATCTACAGCCTCAACAATAGTGTTTAAGGCTGTATCATATCCAACTGTAAAATCGGTACCAAATAAATCATTATCGATAGTCCCCGGTATACCTACTATTGGAACACCGTACTCTTGGGCAAAGATCCCGGCACCGGTAAAAGTACCGTCACCGCCAATAACTATTAACGCATCAATTTCCGCATTCTTGATATTCTGATAGGCCTTATCGCGTCCCTCAACAGTGCGAAACTCCGCACTACGAGCTGTCTTTAAAATCGTACCCCCTAATTGAATAATATTACTAACATCACCCGAGGCCAGATTTTTAAAGTTATTCTCTATCAGTCCTTTATAACCATGAAAAATCCCAACTACTTCACGGCCATAAAATATTGCGGTGCGGGTGACGGCCCGAATGGCAGCATTCATCCCCGGGGCATCGCCTCCGGAGGTTAAAATACCAATCTTTCTAATCGGATTATCGATATAATCATCCGGCATCGCTACCCTATTTTCCTTTACCATATCGTTCTTAATTTTATAAGGTGCAAATTTAACCGCGAAAGTGGTGTAAACATGAGATCTATCGTTAAATTAACTTCAAATTTCAATCAACCATCTGCCTTATTGCCTCCGCCATCTGCTCAAGAGTCTCTTTCGGTGTTGATGTCGCACCACAAATTCCAACTGACTCAATATCTTTAAACCAATCGGCTGAAATATCTCCTAAGCAGGAGATAAATTTACTATTTGGATTTTCCGAGAGACAAATATCAAATAACATCCTCCCATTAGAACTCTTTTGTCCACTTACAAAAAGGATTAATGGGTAACGTTTCGCAAACTCAATGATTCCGGGGATACGATTTGATACCTGGCGACAAATGGTATCTTGAATTTTTACCGGAGCAGAGATGGCTCTGCGTTGTATTTCTCCCGCAAGTTGATGAAAACCTTTCAGGTCTTTGGTTGTTTGTGCATATAAACTTATTGGTCGCGAAAAATCGACCTGCTCCAGATCTATTGCATACTCGATAACAATTGCCTCATCATTAGTCTGACCAACAAGGCCATTAACCTCGGCATGCCCCCGTTTTCCATAAATAATAAGTTGCCCTTTCTGCCCTTTTGTCGATTTAAAATCGGCGTGTATCTGCTTTTGCAGTTTAACTACAATCGGACAGGTGGCATCTATGAGTTGAATATTATTTTGACGGGCATATTGATAGGTTGAGGGAGGTTCCCCATGAGCTCTTAACAGAACTGTTGTATTTGATAGTGTGAAAAACTGGTCATGATCAATGGTTATAAGTCCCATTTTTGAGAGACGCTCAACTTCCGATTCATTATGAACGATCTCTCCCAGGCAATAAAGAGAATCATGTTTAACAAGAATCTCCTGGGCCTTTTGAACAGCTGCCTTTACGCCAAAACAAAATCCTGAATTGTGATCTACAGCTACAACCATATCTGTGAATTCAAATTTTACTAACCAGATTAAGTACCCACTCTAATTGTTCTTCGCGATTCATAAAACTAGTATCGAGAACTACCGCATCGGGAGCTTTGCGCAGCGGACTCTGTTCGCGCGTCTCGTCATATCGGTCTCGTTCTATGACATTTGCCATAATCTCCTCGTAACTCACCTTCTCCCCCTTTGCTGTGAGCTCATCATAACGCCTTTGGGCCCGGATATCGGCGCGGGCAGTCATAAATATTTTGAGCTCCGCATTCGGGAATACGACTGTTCCAATGTCACGACCATCCATTACGATCCCTTTGGCAAGACCCATCTCGTGTTGCAGCGAAACTAATAAGTGCCTCACTTCTGCAACCGCAGCTACCGGACTAACATGCTGCGAGACTTCCAGTAGCCGTATCTCATCTTCGACATTCTCTCCATTAAGCCAAATATCATTGTGTTGATTCTGAGGGTTCAGCTGAAAATATACCTTGATGGCATCTAAATGGGTCAACAGCTTCTGCTTATCCACTATCCCATTGAAAATAATAGCATTACGTAGGCAATAAAGGGTTACCGCACGATACATTGCCCCACTATCGATAAAGATATAATTAAGTCTGCGGGCAATCTCGCGGGCTACCGTGCTCTTCCCACACGAAGAGTGTCCATCTATTGCAATAATAATATTAGGAAGATTTGCTGCCATGTGAATTAATGATTTCGAAACAAAGATAATGTTTAAGCATGAACACAAAGAATCGTTCTCTAATCCTATAAAACTTAGGGAATAAATTCGGAAAGGCTTGTAGTGAAAGAGAAATAATGGACCGTTGCGGCTAGATGAAAACTTGCAATCCCATAATTAAGATTAAATTTACCCAATTTAATCCCTAAGCCAGCAGAATAGCCCACCATTCCCGGACGGCTATCAAGAGCCAATTCTTTACGCCGTTGATAGGTATAGCCAAATCGCAAAACGATATGTGGATCGGGCGATATTTCTGTCCCTAAAATTAAATGACGCATAAGCAAGGAGGTGAAATTCTCGTTGGATACTGTATTAGAAACTAAATCAGGAGAGAGATTCGAATAACTCAGATCCCACCTATTCAAATGATCAGCTGTGATCAAAAATTTAACTGGAGCATTGGTTAGCCGTTGTGAAAATCCAAGTTGAACATCGTATGGTAACTTTTCAAATATCCCGTTTTGGTAATACGTTGTGATTTGTCGTCCAATGTTACGTGCCACCAGTGCAATGACAGATCGGTAGTTCGATGAGCTATAGGTTAAGCCAAGATCTGCGGCAATACCGAAAGAGTGATAATTTTCTAATGAAGAAAAGATTGGCTTTAAATTAATTCCACCTCTTAATCCTGGGGAAATATTCCTCGAATAAAATAGGTTAATCGCATATTCTCCAGCCTTAAAAGATCCGGTTAACTGGCCCGTCTCTGAGGCCCCATCGAAAGTTCCATAATTTACGAAATGTACCGCGATAGCAAATGAATTTCGACCCTTAAAATTTGGCGCAAATGCAGCATACCCGACTCCAATACCGGCAATATAACTGACATAATTTACTGACAGTTGATTCCTCATCGAGTCTTTAAGTAGCGAAGGATTATAAAAAGTAAGCCCTAGGTCGTTATCTGCAAGAGCGATTTGAGTCCCTCCAAGTGCAGCCACTTTAGCCGAATTGGGAAGATCGAGAAACTGATAGGTGCCATAGCTCACATTCTGACTGAAGACCAGATTGTAAAAAGAGACAGACAAAAGCAATGTGACTACTAAAATTTTCATGCCGGGCTACCTACTTAATTTGGGCCTATTCAAGCCTAAAACAGATTCAATCTGTAGCGGAGAATCTGAATCAACTTTGTTCATGAAACTCCTGCAAAAGTTTAATATCTTACAACTAAAGATTTACCTTCTTCAGTTGTTCAACAACCTCATAGACGATCGGGCATATTTCGCGGTTTTGCATAGTAAGATCAAGCAGTTGATAAAAACGACGCCTGTCAGTATGGGGATATTCGCGGCATGCCTTGGGCCTATACTCATAGATCATGCACGCATTATCGGGCAAAAGAAACGGGCAAGGAGTTTCCTTAAATACATAACAAAGATCCTCATCAAGCCGCAGGTACTTGGCTATAAAATCACCCTCCTTCATTTTCTGCCGATGAGCAATCCGCTCGATATCCTTGGCTGTGATCATCGGACTAATTGTCTTGCAGCAATTACCACACGACAAGCAGTTCATTCTTTCAGATACCTCTTCATGAAGTCGATGAGTAACATCGTCAAGTTGTTTTGGTTTCTTCCGCTTTAGCTTATTGAAAAAAACAGTCGTCTCCTCCTGATTCTGACGTGCAAGCGCTTTAACATTGGTATTATCTGCCTCCATCTTGTTGAATTGAAACTAACCTGGCAATAAACTTCCCCATTTTCACCTGGGCGATAAATAATCCCGCGATTACCACAAAGATTCCTGCAAACTTGCGAGGGGTAAGCGGTTCATCAAGGATATACCAGGCGAAAAGAGCTGTCATAACAGGTATGAGATTAATAAATATATTAGCGCTATTCATCCCAATTTTCTTCAGGCTATAGGTATACAAGATAAACGAGAAGCATGAAGCAAACAGGGCAAGCTCAGCAATGGCAATAAATGCGTCACCATTAAATGGGATACTAAACAGTGATTTACTCTCAAAAATCACCCAGAGAGGTAAAAAAAGAAAGATGCCAATCAGATTCTGATAGGTTATAATTGTTGTGGCGTTGTATTTGGTCGATAAATCTTTTAACACAACAGTATAGGATATCGCCGCAAAAACGGCCAAAAATTCAAGACATATTCCCAATGGGGAGATGATAAAATTTACTGAATCATCAAATACAACGATTGCCACCCCAATAAATGAGAGGATAATCCCGAATAGCGTTCGCAACGAAAGTTTTTCACCATGAAAACGGGATGCAGCCAATGGTGAGAAGAGTGGAATGGTGGCAATAATTATAGCTCCCATAGTACTGGAGATATACTTAAGCCCAAAACTCTCCCCAATAAAATAGAGAAATGGCTCAAAGAATGCGAGTAAGAAAAAAGCCCTGTAATCGACTCTTTTTATTCGAAGTAACTTATGACTAAAAAAGCCATATAGCAACATCAACAAAGTCGCAATAATCAAACGGAAAAAAACTGTGGTCAATGGGCCGTAAGCCACATAAGCCTGCTTTATCCAGACAAATGATAACGACCAAAAAACCATAGCCAATACTAAAGCAATATAAACAATCCCCTTCTTCTGCCCCATTCCTATATTTTGAACTGCAAAAATAGCAATTAATCAGAGAAGCTCAGAAGATTATACGTCTCAGAATAGATGAATTCCGCTAATATGCTGATCCTTTACTGTGATTTTCAATCGTGGCTATTGCTACCTAGGGATTGATATAACTAACAGATACATCTGACAAGCCAAATAAGCTTGCAAAAATACGGAAGGTCAGTATCTGACTATTCCAAAATGAATAAGACCAAAGTTATTATCAATTTGAGTATTTTTAAGAACCGATTTAAAAAACCCTTATAATGCAATTATAAATGGTCCGATTACTTCTTATATATTTCACCTCTCTGATCCTTAGTATAGCCACTACCATCGGTCAGCCATCTAATTCAATTGCCGATTTACCCGTGCAGGTCTCTCTTTCGCATGGCATCCATAATGAAATAATCATCTATATCACAGGCGATGGTGGGTGGAATAGTTTCAATGAACAGATGGTTCGGCAGATGAAACAGAAGGGCTATGGAGTGATCGGTCTGAATAGCCGAAAATATTTCTGGAGTGAGCGAACACCCGAAGAATTTACGCACGATATTGAGAAGCTCTCAACTTATTATCTTAAACAGTGGAACAGAAGAGGATTAATAATCGTTGGCTACTCCTTTGGTGCTGATGTTGCAAGCTTCCTCCCCCATCGTGTGACGGAAGATTTCCACAAGCTGATAAAGAAAATTATCTTAATATCACCCTCCTCGAGTACTGACTTTGCCATTCGGCTAGAGGATCTGATCAGCGAAACAGACAATATAAACCGCAAATATAAAATCAGGCAGGAGCTAAAACAAGTAGACTTACCTGTCACCTGCACCTTTGGAAACGAGGAGATAAAAGGGCTGAACATTAATCCTGTTGTCAATGAACAGATCAGAATCATCAAATTACCTGGTGATCATAGATACCAAAATAATATCAACTTACTGTTAGAATCAATAGGAATTTAAGTGCTTATTGGCAGATAGAGCACCTTTTGGGTGTGGAACGACGACTCAGTAAAATATTTTGAGATGTCATAAACCTTTAACTTCTTCCTAAACTCGATAATTTCATCATCAAAACTCCCCCCTTTAAGGTAAATCAATCCATTGGGATAGAAATTTTTTGACTTTATATCTATATTTTTCCTCACCAGAGCTACCAATATAGGGAATGAGGTAACTGAACGCGAAACTACAAAGTCGTACTGATCAAAAACATCTTCAACCCTTCCATGTATGACGCTAACATTTTTAATATTCAGTGAACGTACAATGTCTTCTACAACCTTAATCCTCCGATGCATTGAATCGATTAGTGTAAAATGGCATACCGGGAATAGTATCGCCAATGGGATTCCTGGAAATCCCCCACCTGTACCTACATCTAATATACGACTGCCTGGCTTAAAATGAATCACTTTGGCAATAGACATCGAGTGTAAAACATGCTCCTCGTAAAAGGTATCAAATACCCTCCTTGGTAAAACGCGAACTTTTGCATTCCATATTTGATAGAGCGCAAAGAGCCTTTTTATTTGTGAGATCTGTTCAGGCAACAAATCAGGGAAATATTTCAAGATGATGTCCATGGACACAGATTAAGGATCAATCAATGCAGATTTCGCTATTTTTGATAAGTTCAAATAATAATTTACGAGAGCGGAAGAGTTGAACTTTTATAGTTCCGACAGGTAGGTTAAGCTCTGAAGCAATCTCCGAATAGGAATACTCATTAAAATAGCGCATCTCAAGCAATAGCCGATATTGTGGTTTAAGATCAGCTACCAACTTACGCACGATCTGGGCATTCTCTAATCTTATTAAAGCTTCTTCAGGATTATCCGTAGAACAAGAAACTGTTTCATGTACTTGAGATTCTAACCCCTTCCGATCGGTCTGTGTAGTAATGAAAAAAACATCATTCACTTTTTTTCTGCGCAAATGATCAATTGTATGATTATGAGCAATGCTAAACAACCAGGAGCTAAAAGCAAATTGAGACTCATATTGGTGTAAATTAATGTACGCTTTCTCAAAAGCTTCAATAGTAAGTTCTTTCGCCAGCGGCTTGAAGTTCACCATCTTAAGAATCATAAAATAGATCATCTCAGTATAACAGTTCATCAGCTGTTTAAAAGCTTTATGATTACCGGTTCGGACTGCTATAACAAGTGTTGAATCGCGCCGGGCATTTTCAGAAAGATTTGAATGCATCATTAATCCGGATTAGAGAAACTTTCTAATGCAAACTTAAGGAATGGTCAAAATATGATTCGGATACTAATCGATTACATCCGTTTTTATTCGTATTTAATCGATTAGTATCCGAATAAACTTTTTTGAAAATAAATCAAAAATAAATTGTATCTTCGTATTATCAAACACCTTCGGGTAATCAATAAACTCTATAAGATTCTGATATCCATTAATTAGCTACTTAAAAATATCACTATGGAAAATCGCAAATGCCTTGAATGCTACGAGCAACTCAGAGGCCGAGCCGACCAGAAATTTTGCAGCGATCAATGTCGAAGTGCTTTCAACAACAGACAATATGCGGAGTCGTACACTGTAATCAATTCAGTCAACAGGATTCTAAAAAAGAACTATTTTATCATCTCTTCACTTTATTCATCTGGACAGATTAGGACCTCAAAAAGTGACTTGCAGAAAAGGGGGTATCAATTCGACTATTTTACCTGCACCAATACAACCCGATCGAATCAAACCAACTACTTTTGCTATGACCATGGGATTAGAGAGCTAGAGAATAATAAGATAACTATTTTAAGGCAAACAAATAATGAGAATCATCAGAAGATAATTCATTAAATACAATTCTGGCAGGAGTCTGATCTGTGATTAATGTGTAAAGGTTTGTTAAGCCATTTTGTGTACTGAAATAATGGGGTAATGATACAGAATAAGTAACCTGTTCTTTCCAATTGATTTAAATTGCGTTGAGCGCAATTACACTCTGCGGAAAAGGAACATCCAGCTATCGTCAAGCTCCTCTGATTTAATCAGATTTCCATTAAATACAGGTGCTTTAACCCCTGCGTGAAAGATATTTTTTCCAATAAATAGTCTGGCTTCATCCCAAAGGCCCCGCTCGATGAACGTATTCAACAGTTTTTGTCCCCCCTCAACAATGAGCGACACGACGCCCCTTTGGTGCAAATCCAAAAGGATCTGTTCAACCTCGTTACCATTACTTATTATCGTCTTATATTCAATATTTTCTCTATCGGGTATGGTTATCGAGGTATAAACTACCGTGGATACTTGCTGATCAAAAAGGGTGAGTGAGGTGGGAAGTTTTGCGGATCTGTCTATTACTAATCGAATAGGTGATCTTCCAATCCATTCGCGCACGGTAAGGGATGGGTTATCTTTTTTTGCGGTATTGGTACCGACTAAAATTGCTGACTCATCTGTCCGCATCTTATGCACTGCAATTCGCGATAAGTCATTGGTAATCCATGTTGGCTGACCATAATTTTCTGCTGTTCGGTCAATATCGATAAATCCATCGGCTGTTTGAGCCCATTTTAAAATTACGAATGGCCTTTTCTTCTGATGAAAAGTAAAAAATCGTCTATTTAACTCGATGCATTTCTCCTGCTGAAATCCGTCCAACACCAGGCATCCGGCCTTGCGCAGACGCTCAATACCTCTGCCTGCCACCTCTTTATATGGATCTGCAGTACCAATAACAACGCGAGGGATCTTATGCAAAAGGATCAGGTCGGCACAAGGAGGGGTCTTACCTTGATGAGCGCATGGTTCTAGAGTAACATAAATAGTTGACTCCCTAAGCAACTCTTTATTGTAAACGCGATTAATGGCATTAACTTCAGCGTGAGCCTTCCCAAATTCACTGTGATAACCCTCGCCAATAATACGGTTATTATGAATAATCACACAGCCAACCATCGGATTTGGAGAGACGGTACCCATCCCCAGACGCGCAAGTTCTATTGCACGCAGCATAAATTTCTCATCCACATCAAAAGGAGGTGTCATCATCCGCTTTAACTATCTTTGTAAAAAAAAATGCAGGTTGCAAAACAATTAATTCTCGATAACCTCACTGCGCTCTACCCTAAAGAGGAGATCGAAAGCATAACCAGGCTGATCTTTGAAAATGTTCTCGGATTATCTCCGCTTCAGATTCATCTGAAGCGGCAAGAGACGATTTCGAGTGCAAATTTAGCTCAAATTAAAGAGATTATAAGCCGATTGGTTCAATTTGAGCCGATTCAGTATATTTTTGGTGCGTGTGAATTTTACGGATTGCCCTTTAAGGTAACCCCCGCAGTTCTGATTCCCCGCCCAGAGACAGAAGAGTTGGTCGACTGGATCATTACAGATTATGCAAAATTGAAACCTTTAATTCTAGATATTGGAACTGGTAGCGGATGCATTCCGATCACCTTGGTTAAAAACCTACCGGAAGCGGCCGCTGATGCCTGGGATATATCTTCCGAGGCGCTGCTCGTGGCTCAGGAGAACGCGCTAAATAACGATGTAACTATCGCGTTCTCTTGCATTGACATTCTTCGCCTGCAAACTGATCCGGCCACAAAAAAATATAACCTTATTGTTAGCAATCCCCCTTATGTAACCCTTTCGGAGCTACCCCTGATGCATAAGAATGTCACCGACTTTGAACCGCACCTTGCCCTTTTTGTTTCGGACAACGATCCGCTGGTTTTTTATCGTACAATTGCCGAATTTGCCTACAATCATCTTGCCACGGGTGGCCATTTATACTTCGAAATAAATGAGCAGTTTGGAACTCAAGTTTCGACTCTGCTTACAGCTAAAGGATTTGTAAATGTCACCTTAAAAACCGATTTACAACAAAAACAACGGATGATCAGATGTCAAAAGAAATAGAGAAGGTATAGAATTAATTAAAGCTTCGAATAAAAAGATCACCTCCCTGGATCAAAGATCGTTGGCAGAGGGCAACTCAAAACTAAAAACACTCCCCTTCCCCTGTTCGCTCACGACAGATAATCGCCCTCCATGCTTTTCAATAAAATCTTTACATAAGATCAACCCTAATCCGGTACTAAACTCCCCTTCGGTCCCGTTACGATTGGTTTTAATGTCGAGATTAAAGAGATTATCAAGTATATTCCTCTCCATTCCAATCCCATTATCGGCGACAGTAATCTTAACTAATTTAGGTGAAACGCTCTTTGCTGAGAGCTCCACACGACCACCGGAACG
Source organism: uncultured Bacteroidia bacterium (assembly GCA_903907075.1). Taxonomy (GTDB): domain Bacteria; phylum Bacteroidota; class Bacteroidia; order Bacteroidales; family Prolixibacteraceae; genus JAAFHB01. The sequence goes on along the minus strand of CAIVMQ010000006.1, from coordinate 10,250 downwards.
GGTAAACTTTACTGCATTAGAGAATAGATTCCGGATGATTAATGAGACCATATTCGGATCAGCAAAAACCAATAAATCGGGAGGAAAATGGTAATTAATTTGGATATGCTTCTTCTCTGCTAGATTTAACAACAGGAGTAAACTTTCATCGATCTTCTCTTTTAATAAAAACAGTTCCGGTTCAAAAGGGATCAATCCCTGTTGCATACGCGACCATTCTAATAGATTACCCAAGAGATTGTAAACATTGACAGCCGATTGTCGTATCAATGTCGCCATCTGCTTAATCTCATTGGATTCCATCTCGAATAATCCATCCGCCAATATTTCGGTCAAGCCGAGGAAGCCAACAAAAGGGGTTCGCAGATCATGAGCAATAATTGAGAAAAACCTATCCTTCTCGGCATTAAGCAGAATAAGTTCTTCATTCTTTTGGTGAATCTGCAGTTCTATTTTTTTCCGTTCTGTGATATCCCCGATCATACAAAGGTGGCGCGGATGAGCTTTATCTTCAACAAACACAGGAACAATCGTCATGTTGATCCACACCTCTGTTTTATCGGGGCGGAGATATCTTTTTTCCATCTGAAAACGATCTATTAAACCGGCATTAAGCAACGTCATATTATCCAGATCTTTCTGAACATCATCAGGATGGGTAATGCTCATCCAGTCGATAACCTCCATCTCTTCAACTTTTCTCCCGGCAATTTTAGCAAACATAGGATTCACCGAGTAGACCTTTCCGGTTAATGAGTCAATAAGTGCTATCCCATAAGGGGACTCGTTAAACATCGTTTTAAATCTCAATTCACTCAGCTTCATCTCCTCCTCTGCCCTTTTTCTGCTGGTTATATCCCATGCCAGGTCAGCGACGGAAGCGACCAATTCAAGATCACTTTGGTTATAATCAGTAGCTTTATTTCCAATCCCTATCAAAGCCGTAATCTGGCCATCACGTATTACAGGTATCACGATTTCACGAATTACGGGTGAATGTCCGGATGGAAGCCCTTTTTTATTTGCCAGAGAGGCATAATCGTTATGAATTATTGGTTTTCGTTCCCGGAGACAATCGGCCCAGACACCAGCAAGGGAACTGTCGTAACTCATCCCCTTTCCTTCTGCTCTGCAATAATCGCGCTTAGTTCGGGTTGACCAATTTTGCAACTTTAAGGTGTGCTGATCCGGTTCAACAAAGTGATAGAATCCAATTAAGCTACCAGTTAAATCTTCGGCACAATTTAAAGTCTCTTCAAGTAAATCATCCAGGGAATGGGTTTCTGCAAATTCCAGCAGGTGAATCCTCGAAAGGTTAAGATCCTCCGCTCGTTTACGTATGGTAATATCCCGTATAGCGGCAAGAATAACCGACCTTCCCTTTAAGGTAAAAATCGTTGAGGAGATATCTACCGGAAATATGGTCCCGTCGCGCTTCCTATGAAAGCGCAGTTCGATCCGCTCTTTGAGATTCTCTCGCATCGATTTAGTCTTCTCCGGTTCAGCCGACAACTCAAAATTTTTTAATTGGAGCAACTCCTTTTCCGAATAGCCATAAAGGGTGCACGCCGACTGGTTTGCTTCAAGAATTTGGTAGCTTTCGTTATCGACTAATAATAGGGCATCAGTTTCAATAGTAAAGAGCATCTTATATTTATTCTCAGAATCCTCCTGAATCTTATCTGCACGTGTCGATTTTCTATGGAGTCCAAGGCTAAACGGATTTGTCTTTTTAAAGTTCATAGTTTATAAATTCTACCTATTTAATTCCACTATGCAACAATTTTCATCCTAAATTTAAATCAAATCTTAATCATTAGTTCTTATATTCAAAAAAAGTTATTATAAATCAAAATTGGATCTTCAAGTTGTTAGCTGAACCCTCCTTTTTGGGAAGGGGAAGCTGTATATGAATTTTCAATTAAAGCCTGTCTGTTAATACACACGCTTCATTATATTCATTTAATCCCCGTCGTAATTCGAATAGATCGATCTTCACCAGATAGATTCCCAGCCCTGCCTTTTGGTGATTCTCTTTAGTCCCATCCCATTCAATAATTTCCTCAGAAGCAATTAATAGATTATTTGACAATCGTCGAATCTCAACACCCGATTCATTGTATATTCGAATATTGGCTATCCATCCGGGCTCTCCGGGAGAGAGCTTAATTAGTACTCGATCGTTTATCCCATCATCATTAGGTGAAAATATGCGGGGAGAGAGTTCTACTGTCGGCCCCCTTCCTTCACCTAACTCTGTTGCCGAATTTCGGTATCCAGGTGTCGCAAATCCAACAGTCTCTGAAGCAGAGTTCCAATTCGTAGGATCGGCTGTAGTTTTTAAAAAACTACCCCGTTCCAGTGATATTCCATGCAGATCACTAAGGAGCGGATTGTGCATCTGTTCAACATAGTGAAATTGGTCAATCACCGTCATCTCACTATTTACAACCACAACCAACCCCTGATCCAAATTATAGGTTGGCAATTTCTCCATCCCATAAATACACGCCAGACAAGTGGTTCTGTAGTTTGAAACTAACGCGGCAGGATCTGACGTAAATGCCCCATACTGACGGTCCGAAAAAACTGCCCCTTCAACAGATAAGGGATACAATAATTTAATGAACAGACTGTCGTCAAGAGCGGCGAGAAAGAGACCGTTAAGATTTAGCTTGTGCCCCGAATTATTATAGAGTTCGACAAAATCGACCCCACCGGAATAGGGATTAAAGAGCACCTCATTGATCAGCACATCACCCGCAACGGGAAGATAGTACCAAAACGCCCGGTGTATTGGCTCTGATCGATTCCCACACTCATCTGTTAAACCAGTAACAATCAGCTCATAATCAATACCACTCTGCATTGATCCTTTCTGGAAATAGATCGAATACTTCTTGCTTACTCGATTAAATCGGATACTATCAGGTTTATTAAGGGTTGGTAAATAGGAGAAGCAAGCCCCCGATATCGATTGATTATCTGGCATCTCAGAAATGACAACCTCCAACAGATCAGGAATTGTAACATCGGCCGAAAGAACCCTAGGAGGCGTAACATCTGGATTAGTGCTTTTTACAGAATTTTCGAATCCCGGAGTTCCCCCATCCAATGAAATGGTAGTTTCCCAGTTTGATGCTGCTCCACACAGCCGTTTAGCATCGATACGCTCCAGCGAAAAACCGCCAAAGGAGTAACCTTCACGCTGCATCTCAGGTTTATATTCGAATGAATCGATGAGTATCTTTTCTGGAGAGATCAGCTTGAGGGTAAATCCGTCGTTGGGAAGCTGAAGTCCCGGAATCTCAACGGTTAATCCAAAATGGCTAAAGTTTATCATCCCACCCGTTCCCGAAAGGATTATTAAACTATCAATTCCAACGATCTGCGTTGGTAAAATTTTCTGTCTCCCATTTACTTCAATCAGCCAGTTAGAGAGATCAATCGGAAAATCTGAATTATTCTTTAATTCAATAAACTCAGCATCAGGTAATTTAACTACCGGCGTGGGATCAGCCATCACTTCATTTATAACTAAATCACCATATCTAGGGGTATAAGTACCAGATTTAATTTCAGAAGTACTTATAGGCCAATAAATTAATAGATCGGCTCCAGGTTCTTGAATTGGTAATTTTAGATTATTTTCCTCATTTAATCGCAAACTTTGAGGAGAATCAGAAGCAGCAAAAACTTGGCTCCAACTTTCAAATAAGACAAAAACAACGCAGTAAAAAATAAATCCGTAAATTATTTTATCCATTTTTCGTAAATTATTAAGAATAATGAATATTTTTGCCCAATCCAATCCACAGTGAATTTAGGATGGAGTCAACAGAATTAAAGATACAGAAAATGAAGGAGAAATAAAATCGTCGAAAGGCATAGTTCCATAATTAGAATATGCTTTAGAATGGTTAAATTTATCCATATTAAAACTAAGATAGAGATGAAAGTAGCAATTGTTGGTGTTAGCGGAGCTGTAGGACAAGAATTTCTGCGGGTATTGGATGAGCGTAATTTTCCCCTTGATGAGTTGGTCCTTTTTGGATCGGCGCGTAGTACAGGTAAAGAGTACACATTCAAAGGGAAAAAGCTAATTGTGAAAGAGTTACTGCACAACGACGATTTTAAAGGTATTGACATTGCCCTGGTTTCTGCCGGTGCAAGTATCTCCAAGGACTTTGCCGATACGATAACCCGTTTTGGAACCATTATGATTGACAATAGCAGTGCCTTCCGTATGGAGAATGACATTCCATTAGTTGTTCCCGAGGTCAATGCGATTGATGCAAAGAATATGCCACGCAGAATTATTGCCAATCCAAACTGTACAACCATCCAGCTTGTTGTTGCCTTAAAGCCCATTGAAGATCTATCGCATATCCGCAGGGTACATATTGCAACCTATCAGAGTGCCAGTGGTGCCGGAGCCTCAGGGATGGATGAGTTAGAGGCACAAACGGTTCAGGTTGCAAATGGGGAAGAACCAACGGTAGCAAAATTTGCTTATCAGTTGGTACAAAATCTCATTCCTCATATCGATGTATTCACCGATAACGACTATACCAAGGAGGAGATGAAGATGTTTCATGAGACACGCAAGATTATGCATTCCGATATTATGGTAAGTGCCACCGCTGTGCGTGTTCCGGTTCTTCGCGCTCATTCGGAGGCGATATGGGTTGAAACAGAAAATGAAATTCCACTCGACAAAGCCAAAGCGGCTTTTCAAAATGCGGATGGGGTGATTGTTATTGACAATCCGGCCGAAAAGAAATACCCAATGCCATTACACCTTGCCGGTCGTGATGAAGTATTTGTGGGAAGGATACGCAAAGATATTACCAATCCAAATGGACTGGCGTTTTGGACTGTTTCGGATCAGATTAAAAAAGGGGCAGCACTAAATGCGGTACAAATTGCCGAATACCTCGTTAAGGAAGGTGTAGTAAAATAGCTTTTTACCTTGATTGATTTTTTATAAAAAGAAGCTGCCAGTGATGGTGGCTTCTTTTGTGGATTACATTTGGGCTACAGCACCCTTGTTACTCCTCATCAAAGACCTGATAGAGAAAATCATTAAAGGGGAACCTTTTAATATGAATCGCCTTAACCTCCTCATAAATGGCTTTTTTAAACAACTCAATATTGGTCTTCTCAGTGGCTGAGATAAACAGAGAGAGATTCTCATGCTTACCCATCCACGATTGTTTCCAGTCTTCGAGGCTCATATTCTCCTTGGTGGAAGGGAGCAAATCATCCTCCTCTTTGACCACGTATTTAAAGGCGTCGATCTTATTGAACAGATAGATCATTGGCTTATCGGCAGCCCCAATCTCGGCCAGGGTTTTATTGACCACCTCAACCTGTGACTCAAATCCCGGGTGCGAGATATCGACCACATGAAGCAGCAGATCAGCTTCGCGCGTCTCATCAAGGGTCGATTTAAATGACTCAACCAGATGATGGGGTAATTTTCGGATAAAGCCCACTGTATCGGTAAGCAGAAACGGCAGATTCCCGATAACAACTTTGCGCACCGTGGTATCGAGGGTTGCAAAGAGTTTATTCTCCGCAAATACTTCAGACTTGCTGATAAGATTTAATATTGTAGATTTACCCACATTGGTGTACCCAACAAGAGCCACGCGAACAACCTTTCCGCGGTTGCGTCGCTGGGTCATCATCTGACTATCGATTTTCTCGAGTTGTGCTTTTAAGAACGATATTCGCTCGAGGATAATCCGTTTATCGGTTTCGATCTGCGACTCACCGGGTCCCCGTGTTCCGATACCTCCTTGTTGCCGTTCAAGGTGAGTCCATAAGCGGGTGAGGCGTGGAAGCAAATATTTACACTGCGCCAATTCCACCTGTGTCTTGGAATGGGCTGTTTGAGCCCGCTTGGCAAAAATATCGAGGATAAGGTTTGTCCGGTCAAGAATCTTACATTCGAGAGCGGGCTCTATGTTTCTGATTTGTGTCGGGGTTAGTTCGTCGTCAAAGATAACAGCATCAATAGCATGAACACGAACATAATCGGCAATCTCCTTTAGCTTTCCGGTACCTACAAAAGTGGCTGTATTGGGATTGTCTAGCCGCTGGCTAAAACGGTCCCATACCTCTGCACCTGAGGTATCTACAAGAAATTCAAGTTCGTCAAGGTATTCATTGGCCTGCTTCTCATTTTGTCGTCCTGTTATCAGACCAACAATTACGACTTTCTCTTTTTGAACTGAAGTATCATGTAATTTCACCATGGTGCAAAAATAGTACAATTTGATCGAAATCTCTCTATTCGTGCACCCGCAGAAAAAGGAGAATTAGGTTTTAAAAATATAATTAACAGATAAAAGTTGTATAAATCAACTAATCTCCATCAACAAATTTAACTCCTAATGTGAAAATACTGGCATTTAAACCGTCTGTTCGGTCGTAATAACTGTACTTTAAGTTGACACTCTTAAGACCAAGAGAATTGATTTTAAACTTATTAAAAATATCGGTGTAATTTAATCCCAGGCTATATTGTTTACTGGCAAATTTAGATAGATCATAATCTGAAGTAAAGTATTTCTCAGTTGAGAGATGTGACTCATAAGGTCCAAAATAATCAACCTGATTCTGAGAATAGTACCGGTATGAAGGTGTAATTGTAAATGCCTGACTAAGTTTAAACGGCAAATCCAGATTTAACGTGTGGGCTTTTAACCCCCAGTCATCAAAATAATAACGGTAGTAGCTTCTCAGCACTACTCTTTCATTGAGATAATAATTCATCCGCAGGCCAATTGGAACCTTAAAACGACTTAATGGCAAGGTCTCAATAGCGTCGGCTAATTGATATACACCCTTATTTGTAGGTTTTTCATAATTTACAATATCAGTGGCAGTACCAATATAATAGTTTGGCTTATCTTTAAAATAGATCCGATGATAGGGTGTCGAGAGCATTCCCTCCTGTAAAACGAGGTCAAAGAAGAGGGCAGCCTGAAACTTTTTAGTAATCACCTGAGAGAGGTAAAAAGAGAGCGAATAGGAATCTCTGCCCGTACTGGGCCAAGGTTTGGCAATTTGATGATCAGGCAAATAGTTTGTTGATGCGATACCATTCTTATCCAAGATAGTAACGCCATAAAAATACCCTAGATATTGAAATCCATCCCCGATCTGGAAATACTCCTTAAGCTCTGTGGGATAAATAGCGCGCCATTTATCGAGGAAGACAGTCCCTTTTAGCCCAATTTCCGTATTCTTGTCATTGAATAAATGGGTAACATTGCCGCCAAATCCAACCGACTTATAGGTGTATTCATCAGATATTGAGAAGTTTGTTCCCCAGATAAAATTTCGGTCGTCTGAGCTATGGCTATAGGTAGTACTAAGGTTTTTTAAATTTTCGGAGTGTGAGGCTCCCGTTGAGGCGAGCCATGGTGTACCTGTGGGATTAACCGCATTCTGAGGAGTAACAGGGCCGCCACCACCGGTATTTCCACCACCACCGCCACCAGAGCCCTTCGAGGCCCCACTGGCATTTAGCCCTTTGACGCCATCCCACTTAATACTTTTCAATGATGTTCCCGACATAAACGGGTTAATATTGCTTGACGAAGCAGAGGTATACGCCGAAATTCCCGCATCAACGGTTAATACATCATCCGCATTTAAAGGGATGCTGAGTATTATTGTTGCGGTTTTATCAGAGAGATTTTCTGTTCCAATCCCGCCATTCACAGGCGAATGAACACCATCCTGATTATAGAGGCTCATAAGGAAATCGACTTCCGTATTTTCCAGCACCTTTTTCTTGTAGACTTTTGTAGAGTCAAGAATCTGACCCTTTCCAGCCAGGATAAAGCAGAAAAGGCAAGAGAGAGACAATAACGTTATTCGAGTTAGGGACCTTAGTTGCATCCGCATCCTCCTCCTGTTTTACCTCCATTAGCCCCAGATGCCCCTTCACGGTAAACCTGAAAGGTACTTTCAAAACGCTCATTCTCCTGAGACGATAGTTTCATATCAGGATCATTGATATAAATCTTTTGATATTCCCTCACCGAAACACACGACGACACTGAAATCAGGACAATGATTAAGAGAAAAATATTTTTTTTCATGGCTTATAGGAATTCATTTTCACATGCTCTGATTCATAGATCTTGCCTTGTTCATCAACAACGACATAATCAATACCCTTAAATTGTTTTAACAAATTAATCCCAACATCTTTACCCATTACAAAGATCGCTTTGGTAAGTGCCGTTGCGAGCTCCACATTTGGGCCAAAAAGGGTAACACTCGAAATTCCTTGTACGGGCCACCCCGTTCTTGGATCAATAATATGGGTATACCGTTTACCGTTGAATTCAACAAAATTTTCATAATTACCAGAGGTCCCTATTGCTTTCCCGTTATATTCAAACCACGAAAAAACCTTCTCTTTATTAAATGGGTTCGTGATACCAATCATCCAGGGTTTGCCATCCGGCTGCGTTCCCCAGGCAGTAATATCACCTGAAGCATTCATGATTCCACCTTTAACACCCATTGACTTTAATAACTCAGCACCTTTGTCAGCCCCATATCCTTTACCGATACCTCCAAACCCCAGCCGCATACCCTTGCGTTTTAGATAAACAGTCTGATTCTCCGTGTCCAGCACGATATTCTTATACCCAACATTAACCACTGCATCGGCAACCTCCTTATCAGTAGGCAAACGTTTCATCGATCCATCGAACTTCCAGATCTGATTCATCCCTGCCCAGCTAATATCAAATGCGCCATCGGTTAATTCTGAAATCTTAATACTTCGGACAATTAAGTCAAAAACCTCCTTGTCAACCTTAACCGGCTTAATACCCGCATAAAAATTAACGTGCGAGATCTGCGTGGTCGAATCCCATTCCGAAATCAAATGTTCAATACGCGTTACTTCATTTGCCGCACAATCGATGAATTTATTCCCTTCTGCTTCGTTGGCTGCAATCACCGTAATTTCGTAATGACAACCCATAAGTTTTAATGTCCGGGTATATTTCTCCTGAGACAGAAGAACTACCGGGACTAAAAAAACCAGGATAAAAAGAGTTATTTTCAAGACTATTTTGATTCAAATGAATGGAGAAGTGCAATGTATTCTTTAGGAGCAAGATTTTTATATCCAGTAGCTCCAAGGATCTTACCAATCTTATCGAGCACCAAAACCGAAGGGAATGCCCCTTGCTTATTGTAGATTTCAGCTAGTCGGTCATTTTGTGCCTGCTGCTCTTTCGACAATGCATTAGCTTTTTTCTTGGGAAAGTCAGCGCGTAATAACACAAAATGAGCATTTGAATACTCAATAAATTCAGGAGATTCCCAAGTGGTTTTTTCAAGTTTCATACATGGAATGCACCAGTCGGAACCTGAAAAGCAGAGTACGATATTCTTCCCCTCTTTCTCAGCCTTTGATTTGGCTGTCTCTAAACTAAGATTCCATTGCTGAGCAGAAACAGAAAAGGCACTGAAAATCAAAAGTGTGAAGATAAATATCCGATTCATAATACTGCAAAATATTAAATTTATTAAACCTAAAATCCGAATTTTGAGAATTGGCCTGCAAGATTAAATAAAAAATCGTTAGGCCGTATTAAAAAACGGGATAAAAAAAATCTTTTAACTATAATTGGGTCTTAGACTCATGCATTTTAACAAGGTTTAATCTTAAGATATCTTTTTTCACACCAATCCTTCAATTAAAAGTTTTACGTCTAAAAATGCAGAGCCTCCAGTTGATATGTTATTTCGGAATTTCAAAAACGCTTATTTGATAAAGAGCTAGAATAATTATAAAATTAGGCTATCTATTTAAGATCAAAATATTTCTATATTTGCAACCTCAATGGGGGATTAGCTTCCCGATACACTTCGTTTTCGGGACTAGAGCGTTCTGATAGCAATCGGGAAGGTCATCGTGCAGATTAAATGAAGTAAAATAAATATTTGGGGGATTAGCTCAGTTGGCTAGAGCGTTTGACTGGCAGTCAAAAGGTCATCGGTTCGATTCCGATATTCTCCACTGATTACAAGAGAGTTACAAAGAAATTTGCAGCTCTTTTTTTATGACGTATAGTTTTAATGTGTAATACTTAACCCTAGAGCGTCCCGATGCAATCGGGAAGGTCATCGATTCGATTCCGATATTCTCCACTGATTACAAGAGAGTTACAAAGAAATTTGCAGCTCTTTTTTTATGACGTATAGTT
>CAIVMQ010000005.1 GCA_903907075.1 uncultured Bacteroidia bacterium | reverse complement strand
AGGTGGGCTGGCACCAAATGCCGCAGTAATGTCATGGCGTGGTATGAATGGAGGTATTACTGCCGCAAAAGCGAATCATCAGGTCGTAATGACTCCCACCGACTTTACCTATCTCGATCTTTACCAGGGTGATCCAGCGATTGAACCACCTACATACAGCCTGCTGCGCTTGAATACTGTTTATGCTTTTGAACCGGTACCTCAGGGTGTGGATAGCACCTTAATCCTGGGAGGACAGGGAAACCTCTGGTCTGAGAGTGTACCCACATTCCGACATGCAGAGTATATGTTCTGGCCCCGCTCGTTTGCATTAGCAGAAGTTTATTGGACTCCCCGAAACGGGAAAAACTGGAACGACTTTATTCGTAGGACGGAAGTTCATTTCGACCGACTTGCTCATGCCGATATCAATTACGCACGAAGTTTCTATGATGCCCTTATCACACCCTTAAAAGACGAGAAGGGCGATCTGTTAATCCAGCTCGATACTGAAATAGAAGGTATTCAGATTTATTATACATTTGACAATACCTATCCCGATCATCACAGTGCATACTATAAAAAGGGAGAGAAGCTTGCAATACCCAAAGATGCCGACACCTTCCGGGTTATAACCTACCGGAATGGGAAGCCAATAGGAAGACTAATTGCAGTTTCTCTGGCAGATTTATTAAAACGGATTAATTGAATATTAAATTAAATCAGAAATAAAATTGCCATAATGGTGCGAAGACAATCAGGCTCACAACATTAATTATCTGTAAATAAAGACTTAGTGTAACTTAGTGCCTTAGTGTCTTGGTGGCGATCTAAATTTTTGTAATGACAAATTTGAAACATATGAAAAAATTAATCAGCTTGATAATTTTTTATTTACTTGCTCTACCTTTCATTGCAGATTCACAGGAGATCAAAACTGAAGACATCGCCTCTGCCCGAAAAATCCGTCGTGCCGAACTAAACGATCCAATTCGCCCACAATGGCACCTCACCATTGCAGAGGGAAAGGCGATGCCCTTTGATCCAAACGGAGCGATATTTAAGGATGGGGTTTATCACCTCTGGTATATCTATCAGGATGAAGGAAAATGCAACTGGCAACACCTCTCGAGTATAGATCTGTTTCACTGGCGGTGGTATGCCAATGATCTAAAACCCAATGTGGGTGATCCTGAGCATGATATTTTCAGCGGAAACGCATTTGTGGCCAAAGACGGGAATGTAGTTTTAGCCTACCACGGTCTAGGAACTGATGGGAATTGTGTTGCCTACAGTAGCGATGCAAATCTGAATGAATGGACCAAACCAAAATCGAATCCGATTGCAAAACCGGGATGGGATCCGCATATGTGGGTCGATGGAAATACCTATTACCAAATTTCCGGCGGAACACCTGGGGCCAAACACCCCAATCCACCAGTTCTTTATGTAGGTGATTCATATGATAAACCCATGAAGAGAGTTGGTGAATTCATGACCCATAACATGCCTGATGTAAATGACTTTGAAGACATCTCATGTCCCGACTTCTTCAAACTTGGCGATAAATGGGTGCTTCTTTGTATCAGCCACTCCAGGGGAGCCCGGTACTATATTGGCACATGGGACGGCAAGCAATTTAATCCCGAGTCGCATCACCGCATGAACTGGCCGGGAGGAACTATTTTTGCCCCGGAGACATTACTCGACGACCAGGGAAGACGAATCATGTGGGCATGGGTGCTCGACCGCAAGTCGGGTGTCTCAAGTGGAACGATGTCGATGCCAAGAGTATTGACCCTTTCGGAAGACAAACACTCACTGCTCATTGATCCACCAAAAGAAATAGAGAGACTTCGATATAATAAGATGGAGGAGAAGCCATTTACGGTTAATGCGGGTCAATCGGTTACGCTGAATAAAGTATCAGGGAATATGCTTGAAATGGATATTTTAATCGATCCGGGCAAGGCAAAACGGTTTGGAGTAAAAGTCTTTAGTTCAAAAGATGGCTCAGAACAAACCCCGATTGTAATAGATCGAACCAAGGATATTTTACAGATTGACATGCAAAAATCGGGAATAAACAGGCCTGTTTACGAGGAATTTGCAATGGCCTTTGCCTCTCCGGATCCAAAGCACAACCCGGTTATATTAGCGGAGGATGCCCCATTTTCATTAAATCAGGGCGAGAAAGTGCATCTGCAGATATTTCTCGACAAGTCGATGCTCGAAGTTTTTGCCAATGGACGTCAATGCCTTACCCAGGTGATCTATCCAAGCCTTACTGATGCTATCGGAGTACAGGTTTTTGCCGACGATGCTCCTATAAACGTTGAACAATTAAATGCTTGGAAATTATTTCCGGCAATGCAGTGGTAAGGACTAACAACTAGATAAAATAATGTCGCCTTTCAATATATAACTGCTTTCCATGAAATTTTAAATAAAAAAATGCCTTATTTAGAACCATTAAAATTAACCTTATGAAATCTACTAATTTGAAATTATTTTTACTCTCCTGTTTTGCATCAGTATTATTTTGTTTAATGCTATCGGGTTGCCAAACAAATCAGCAATCGGCTCAAACAGGCCTGGCAGGGTTAGCAGTACTTGACAATACGCGCACCCGTTCTATTTCTGCCGAGAATATGACCGGAGAGAAGGGTAAAGGTGGAATGGCGATTCCGGATCCCACAGAACTAAAGCCTGTAGCATCAGGCCGTGCAGCCGACAGTTTAGGACAGGGATGGAAAGTTAAACCATTCCTTCGGGTCAATGCCGGACAGACAGTGACGCTTATGGATGTCGACGGACCGGGGACGATTCAGCATATCTGGATGGTTGAAGGGTTAAGCCGCGCCAATGTACTTCGATTTTACTGGGATGACGAAACGACCCCTTCTGTTGAAGTGCCGGCTCCCGATTTCTTTGCCGTTGGACACGAAAAATTTGCGCGGGTAAATTCACAGGTTGTAGTAGTAAATCCGGCAAATGCATTAAACTGTTACTGGCCAATGCCATTCCGGAAACATGCCAAGGTTACCTTTACCAATGAATCAGATAAAGATCTGGAACTCCTCGCCTTTCAGATCACCTATGCCTTAAAAACTGTTGATACAAATTCGGGGTATTTTCACGCCCAGTGGCGCCGCGCAAGAACAGGTGGCACGAATCCCTATGTTATCCTTGACGGTATAAAGGGAAAAGGTCGGTATGTCGGAACATTCCTTGCCTGGACACAGATGACCTCAAAGGGGTGGTTTGGCGAAGGTGAAGTGAAATTCTATCTGGATGGAGACACCAAATTTCCAACAATTTGCGGAACAGGAACCGAAGATTATTTCCTCGGGAGTTATGGTTTTGAGCAATCGTATAGCACGGCCTATTCGGGAACCACCTTGCCAACAACAACCGAAGGTGAATTACCCAATTTATGGAGTCTTTACAGATGGCACCTTCCAGATCCAATTTGTTTTGATACTGATTTAAAGGTGACTATCCAGGCCTTAGGATGGAACAATAAAGGGAAATACAGGCAGCTTGATGACGATATCGCTTCGGTTGCCTACTGGTATCAGGCCGAGCCACATCAACCTTTTCCAGCGCTGCTTCCTCTTAAATTAAGAAAACCATCTAAATAAGTTCATCTATTTTAATTCAATTATAAATTTGAATTAATTTTACTAACGAACTAATCACCAGGCTGGTGATAGCGTGAAAAATAAAAATTAACTATTCATTTTTCTTCAAATATTAAATTATGGCTGGAACATTTAGATTTACATTTGGCCCCTGGAACATTCATGAAGGATCTGATCCTTTTGGGCCTGCAGTACGAAATTCAATTGAGTTCGGAAAAAAACTTACTCTTTATAAGAAGATGGGGTTTGACGGGATACAGCTTCACGACGATGATGCTGTTCCTGATATGAATGATCTTACCCCTGAGCAGATCATTAAAAAAGCATCAGATGTTAAAAAGGTATTGGATGATCATGGATTATCAGCTGAATTTGTAGCTCCCAGAATGTGGGAAGATCCCCGTACCATTGACGGCGGATATACGTCAAATGATCCCGACTGCAGAAATTACGCTATTGATCGCAGCAAACGAACAATTGATATTGCCAATGCCCTTGGAACGGACTTAGTGGTCTTGTGGCTTGCACGCGAAGGAACCTATATACGCGAGTCAAAGGACAGCAAAGTGGCTACTGAAAGAATTGTTTTTGCAATTAACCAGATGCTTGAATATGATCCCAAAATCAGGATTTGTATTGAACCAAAACCCAATGAACCTCTGGATCATTCGTATATACCAACAACAGGACATGCACTTGCTCTCGGTTTGTTATGTTCAGATTCAAAGCGTATTGGAGTCAATATTGAAAGTGCACATGCCATTCTTGCCGGATTGGACCCCTCTGACGAAATGGGCTATGCATTAGCTTTCAACAAGCTGTGGACCGTCCATCTAAACGATCAAAACGGACTGAAATTTGACCAGGATAAAACTTTCGGATCGGTTGATTTACGCAGAGCATTCAACCAGGTTCGTATTCTCGACAAACACGATTATGGAAAAAATGGCGAATGGGTTGGTCTTGACGTTAAAGCAATGAGAACTCAAAAAGACCATGTTGCAACAAAACATTTATCGAATAGCTTGGAGATCTTCTTTAAACTGCTCGAAATATCCAGGAGCCTTAACGATGAATTTATTTCTGCGTGTACTCAGGAACGAGATTACGAGGAATTAGACCTCTATATTATGAAATCACTCTTAAAGGATTAAACAACACTAGTGAAGTATGGTATGGCACTTTACAATTTCCTAAGGCAAACTGAATTGAATCATCACTGAAAATTCCAGGTATCTTCTTGAAGGATACAAAATAATAGAGATACAAAGTGGAAAACTTAGTTTCTATCTTTGCTTTAAGAGAACTCAATACAGCTAAATAAACATCGCTCAATTTTGATTATGAAAAGAAGACTCCTATTCCTAACGACATTTCTTCTTATCCAGTTTGCTGGTATATCTCAAGATAAACAAACCCCTTCGCTTGTAAAAGATAATCAGCCAATCCCAAAAGAAATTATCAAGGCTACCCGAGATTTCAGGGAACGGTTAATGACAGATCCGTACCGGCCTGCTTACCATTTTGCCTTCCCGGAAGATAATGGTCGGCCGGGTGATCCAAACGGAGCTTTTTTTGCAAATGGACGTTATCATTTGATGTACCTCTATAACCGCGAAGGAGTTGGTTTTTCATGGGGTCATGTCTCGAGCACTGACTTGTTAAACTGGCGCCATCACCCCGATGCCATTATCCCTGGAAACGGCGATGAAGGGTGTTTTAGTGGAGGGGCATTTGTAGATGACGATGGCTCAGCAACACTCTCCTACTGGATGCTTTGGGGCGATAAAGGGATCGGTCTGGCAAAAAGTACAGACCCCAATTTTAATCACTGGGAGAAATCGGTGCATAATCCGGTGATAAAATCAGCAGAATGGGGTATCACCGATTTAAAGGATGCTTCGGGAAAAGTATTTCATGTTGGCTCGGCTGACCCATCGAATATCTGGAAGAATGATGGCAAATATTACATGGCTACCGGAAATTTATTGGTGCTCCGCAAGTACGGATCTCGAGGCAGAGGATTACCCGCAGATACAGATAACCCGCCACTCCCAGACGACTCCCTGAATTATCAGGGTGACAGGTTGTACCTCTTTGCATCTGACGATTTAAAAACCTGGACCTATCAGCACGAGTTTTATAAGTCAGAACGTAAGTGGACAAATAAAAATGAGGATGATATGTGCCCTAGTTTCCTCCCATTGCCTTCAGCACCCGATGGTGGCAAGCCAAGTGGCAAACACCTGTTGCTTTTCATCAGTCACAACATGGGTTGTCAATATTATGTGGGAAGTTACACGAATGACCATTTTTATCCGGAGAATCATGGCCGAATGACCTGGAAAGACAATGCCTACTTTGCCCCTGAAGCGATGATCGACGGAAAAGAGAGGCAAATCATGTGGAGCTGGATCTTTGACGACCGCCCCGATTCGGTGATCAATAACCGCGGCTGGACAGGCACATACGGACTTCCGCGTACCTTGTGGGTTGGCAATGATGGTACACTTAGGATGCGACCGGTCAAAGAACTCGAGCATTTACGGATGAAGGAAGTAGTGGTTTCAACTATTAAAGTTGCAGCTGGTAGTATTGTTAAATTGCAGGAACCTGGAAAAGAATTAATGGAACTCGAAGTTATCATCCCGCCCAATAGCGCGACGCAATATGGCGTTAAAGTTGGGGTTTCAGAAGATGGCCGTGAAGAGACCGTTATCTTTTACGACAAATCAGACAAGAAGCTTAAATTCGATACCCGTAAATCGGGGCTTTCGTTTGGCCGCAAAATAATTGAGGAAGCTCCATTCGAACTCAAGGAGGGTGAACCACTGGTTCTTAGAATCTTTATTGACAAATCAATAATCGAAGTTTTCGCTAACGACCGGCAGGCAATCGGACGAATGGTCTATCCTACATTAGGAGGACGTGGAATCAGTCTGTTCTCTGAAGGGGGTAACATAATCGCGAAAAGCATCAAATCGTGGGAAATAAGCCCTTCAAATCCTTACTAATAAAAATCTAATCTATTAATATTAATTAAGTTATACCAAAGTTTGTAAAGGACTTTGGTGTAACTTGGTGCTTTTGTGTTTTGGTGGCATATTTTCCCTTCTTTAAAATCCACAACATTAAATCGTCAAAATTTATTTTTATAATTTAATTTATATATTTGTAGGATGTCTTACATATTACCATGTTTAAAAAAATAACAGAACCACGATCATTAAGTCAACGGATCGAAACTGAAATTGAGGATGCAATCCGGATTAAAAAGTTAAAACCTGACGAGAAGTTGCCTACTGAAATTGAGCTGAGCAAATCTTACGGAGTGAGTAGAAATGCGCTGCGGGAAGCGTTGCGCAGCCTCGATTCGAAAGGGTTAATCCGGATTGAAAAAGGGCGCGGTATGTTCGTGAATAACTATTCGCTCTCACAAGCAGTCTCATCAGTAAACATGTATCTTGAGATGAATGCCTCGATGGAAAACCTCTTGCAGATTATCCGTTTAAGGCAGATGTTTGAGCCGGAGATAGCTGCTGCTGCCAGCAGAAATAGAACAGAAGAAGATTTAACTGTGCTAAGAGAAGCTATCCGTTCTATGGAAAAATGTCCGGCTGATGCATTAACCCAGGAAGCATTGGAAGACAATAAGTTTCACAAACTGATTGCTGAGGCATCGCACAATTTCTCTGTATTAGTGGTTATGAATCCGATCTACTCCCTGATGCCTAAGTTTGTCGATTTTGTATATGGAAAAACCGAAAATCGCAAAGAGAACACCCTGAAATTCCACTGGGAGATATTTCATGCCATTGAAGCTAAAGATGAACTAAAAGTAAAAGCAATTATGAAGGAGCACCTCCTATTTACGGAACAGACATTTATGAATTCGAATAAAGTTAACGGATTAAAAAACTAACTATTTATACTGATCTAAATAAATCATCATGAACACCAAACTACTATCTCTATTACTATTACTTGCATTTAGTACTTCTGTTCTACCACTGAAAATTCGGGCAGAGGATAAAGTAGCTAACCAGACTATTCAAGTTTCGCTTCAAAAGCGAATTCCCTCAGATTCCGTTAAAGGGGCAACAGTCATCACGCAAGATATTCAGCAATGGAATCCAAAGGAAACTGCGATTATCATCTGTGATATGTGGAATCAGCATTGGTGTAAAGGGGCTACCGAACGGGTTGGGGAAATGGCTCCGGTGATGAATAATGTTTTAACAATTGCGCGAAATAAAGGGGTACTAATTGTTCATGCTCCCAGCGATTGCATAAAACAGTACAAAGATTCACCGGCCAGAAAACTTGGACAGAAATACCTGAGCAAAAAAGCGACAGCTCTTATTAGTGATGATAATTTACCTTCGGAGAAAGATGCCGTTTGGCCTATCGATCAGTCAAATGGTGGATGCGACTGTTTACCAACATGTAAAGAGGGAGGACCATGGACTCACGAGATTGATGGTTTAACGATTGCAGATAACGATGCGATCAGTGATTCGGGAGCCGAAATCGCTGGACTCTTTGGCCAGAAGAAGATTAAAAATGTAATCCTGATGGGTGTTCATACCAATATGTGCGTGATTGGTCGCTCATTCGGTCTGCGCAATATGGTGCGCCTTGGAATGAATGTAGTTTTGATGCGCGATCTTACTGATACCATGTATGACTCGAAGCAGAGCCCAATGGTATCGCACTTTACAGGGAATAGTCTGGTGACTGAATACATCGAAAAATATGTGTGTCCAACAATGGTCTCCACCGATTTTACGGGCGAAAAGCAGTTCCGTTTTAAGATGGATAAACGTCCTATAGTTGCATTTATAACTGCGGAGAATGAATACCGCACGAACCAACGGTTTCCCGAATTTGCTCATGAGCTACTATTGACTAAAAATGTAAATTGTGAATTCGCCTACGGGAAACCAATTTCAGAGGGACCTGGAATTCATAACATTGAAAATCTTCAAATCCTTAAAGATGCAGATCTTGTGGTAACCTGCATCCGCAGGCGTGCTCTCGAACAAGAAAAGATGCAGCTAATACGCGATTATATGAACTCCGGAAAACCTCTCTTAGCTATTCGAACATCTAGTCATGCGTTTGATGCAAAAGGGAATGTTTCCCGATCGGGAGGTGGCGTGGTTGCCTCTAATGTTCCGGTATCTGATCAGCTGGCTCAATGGCCTGAATTTGACCAACAGGTGCTTGGGGGTAATTACCAGGGGCACTATGGTCACCTTCAAAAAGGAACTGACGTAGCTATTGTTCCCGGGATGGAAGACCACCCATTACTCAAAGGGGTGCCTTCCGAAGGATTTGTAAGTCCTTGCTGGCTATATATAAACAGTCCGTTACGCTCCAAGAATATCCAGGTATTACTTACCGGAGCTATACCCGGTCAGCCGGTGCAGCCCTTATTATGGATAAATAATCGAGACAAGGGAAAAGTGATCTACACCTCTCTTGGTCATTGGGATGACTGGAAAATTGAGAGTTTCCGCAATATCATGTTCAACAGCGTTGATTTTCTATTGGCCGGATCTAAGAAATAACCGAAAAACTAACTCAAAACAGAAATAACAACCACGCTAAAAACTTTTAACGTTATGGAAAGACGCAATTTCATTGAAAAAGCGGTGATCGGAACTGCCGGAATATCACTCGTGAATTCATCTGGTTTATTTGCTTCAACTATTATTGGTGCAAACGATAAAATTGTTCTCGCATTGATAGGATCGGGTGGTCGCGGTACACCTACAATCATCAACACCTGCAAGCTAAATGCAAATGTCGTTATCAAAACGATCTGTGATGTTAATGACGTCAAAGCAGCGAAAGCCATTAACGAGGTTGAGAAAGCGCTGGGATATCGGCCACAACGCTCACACAATATGAAAGAGGTCTTTAACGATAAAGATATCGATGCGGTGTGGATTTCAACTCCTGAACATTGGCATGCGTTGGCTACCGTTTGGGCATGCCAGGCGGGCAAAGATGTGTATGTTGAAAAGAATCCCACAGTCAGTGTTTGGGAAGGTCGCAAGATGGTTGAAGCAGCAAAGAAATACAACCGTATTGTTCAGGTTGGTTTTCAAAACCGGAGCGCTCCCTATGCCTTTTCGGCACG
The DNA here is from genome assembly GCA_903907075.1 of uncultured Bacteroidia bacterium. Taxonomy (GTDB): domain Bacteria; phylum Bacteroidota; class Bacteroidia; order Bacteroidales; family Prolixibacteraceae; genus JAAFHB01. The sequence goes on along the minus strand of CAIVMQ010000005.1, from coordinate 15,057 downwards.
CGAATATATAAAAAGCGGGAAACTGGGTCAGATTGTCCACGTTAAATCATACAATATGCTGGGGGGATCAAAATGGGCACCACAACCCGATGCCCCTGTTCCAGCCGGACTGGATTGGGACCAGTGGCTCGGACCGGCCCCTTTTGTACCTTATAACCCGGGTATTCACGACATGAATGAACGTGGTGGCTGGGGAAATTTCTGGGCCTACAGCGGCGGTCATATGGCCGATGATGCCAGTCATGTACTCGACCTGGCACGCATGGTTCTGGGCGATCCGGGGCACCCAAAAGCCATTTATGGCTGGGGAGGAAATAACGCCTGGGGATCGAACCGCGAGGTACCCGAAATTCAGACGATCACCTACGATTTTGAGAAGTTTGCACTCACCTGTGTCAGCGGGAACGCAACCAATTACATGAAGAAAACGCCTCAAAATATCCGCATGGATCCCACGTTGTTCCCCGACTGGAGAACCAACGCCACCCGAACGGAGATTTACGGTACCGAAGGACTTATGTACCTTGGTAGGCATGGTGGTGGCTGGCAAGTAAAAGGGGAAGATTCGGTATTGATAGCACAAGGAGGAGGAATCTTCCCGGATAACGATCATCAGAAGGATTTCATAGAATCGTTACGTACCCGTAAAAATCCAAACGGCGATGTAGAGCAGGCACATCTGAGTGCTTCGTTGATCCACCTTGGAAATATCGCCTATCGGGTTGGGAACAATCAACTAAATTTCAATGGCGTAACAGAGAAATTTATCGGAAATGAAGCAGCAAATAAGTTGCTTCGCAGGTCATATCGCGAAAATTACAAAATACAAGATAAGGTGTAATTCAGCTTTGAATAGTGACCGGGTGACAGTTCATATCGTAAACAGTCACCCGGTCACTTCATCCAAAAAAGGAAATTGATGGAAAAAAGAGAATGCAAAAATACCGATCTTAAACTATCTGTTCTGGGAACAGGGTGCTGGACCTTTGGAGGAGGAAGCTATTGGGGGAAACAGGACCAAAAAGATGTGAATGAAGTGGTTCATGCCTCCATTGATTTAGGGATCAATTATTTTGACACCGCGGAGGCTTACAACGATGGACGAAGTGAATCTTCCCTGGGTGAAGCCATTCGGGAAATCCAGAGAGAAAAGGCCCTGATCGGCTCCAAAGTGAGCCCATCGAATTGTTATAAAGATATGTTAATAAAACATTGTGATAATTCCCTCAAACGGCTTCAAACAGATTATATCGATATCTATATGCTTCACTGGCCAATCCACCCTCACGCTATCAGGCATTTTACAAACAGACCCAACATCATCGAAAATCCACCAGAGATGGATGAAACCCTTGACGCTTTAAGGATCTTAAAAAAACAAGGGAAAATCCGCTATTTTGGGGTGAGCAATTTCAGCAGTAATCGTCTGAAAAATCTTCCGGAAGAGGAGATTACTGTGAATGAGCTTCCATACAACCTCCTTTGCCGCGCTATCGAATATGAGACCCTCCCGTATTGCCAGGAGAATGGGATAGGAGTAATCAGCTATATGGCGCTGCTTCAGGGAATTTTATCCGGTAAGTATACTTCAATAGAAGATATCCCCGCAATGCAGCGTCGAACCCGTCACTTCGACAGCAAAAAAAATAGCGAAAGCAGACATGGTGAAGCCGGAGCTGAGAAAGAATTCCTCCTTGCCCTCGATGGAATCAGAGCAATTTGCAAAAGTTCAGGACTTTCAATGGCGGAGGTAGCCATTCAATGGATTGTGCAAAATCCGGCGATTACCTGCACCCTGGCAGGGGCCAGAAATATTGCCCAGCTGGAGGCCAATGTAAAAGCAGTAGATCTAAAGTTAAGTCAGGATATCCTGGCTGAACTCGACATTGCAACACAACGGCTGATGAATAAGCTTGGTAATCACTTTGATTATTATGAGAGTGTGGAAAATGACCGTACCCTTTAAACGAAAATATACTTAACAAGATCTGACTATTGAATACAAGAAACGTCAATCTAAAATAAGAATGGAAAAGTTGCTTAAAAAATAATCGAATACTTAAATGATTATAAATCGGGTTAATAACTTTCATAACGAATAAGGGCACCATTGGAAAAGATCCAAAATTTAAACCAGTCAGATGACAGAAATAGATTTAATTAAATATTCTATAGGGTTCTAAAATGTTTAACAACCTAAATTTTCATAAGTCAGTAACGATCCTGATGTTGCTTATATCCTCTATACTGCAGGCTCAGGAGATACTGAAAATCAGTTCTCCTGATGGAAAAACAGAGAGTGAAATCACATTAGCGGGTGGGAAATTATCGTGGAAAATGAATTACAATACTAAACCGGCAATTCTTTCCTCTGCTCTTGGTATAGGCAGATTTTCAGATGGGCTGCGTTTGAAAGAAGTAAAAGAGAGTAAGCATGACACCGTTTGGCATCCGGTGTGGGGTGAGAAAAGTAGTATTCGGGATAATTACAATCAACTAAATATACGGTTGGTTAAAAACACCGGAGATTGTCTGTATTGTTTTGATCGGGAGATTGACCTTGAAGTGCGGGCATATAATGAAGGGGTAGCTTTTCGATACAATCTTTTGGAAATCTTAAAACAGGGAGCTGATCAATCAGACCGGATAGATAAGGAGATGACAGAATTTACGTTACCTGAAAATACGAAAGCCTGGTTTACAGAGTGTGCACAATGCCTGTATCAATTACTTCCTCTGTCGAATTGGCCGGATGAATGTGAGCGACCATTGACCTTAGAGCTGCCAAATGGACTTTATGTTTGTTTATCAGAAGCCGAATTGATTGACTTTGCAAGGACCAAATTCGTTATCAGTGATAAAAAACCAAATACCATAGCTTGTGCGTTGTATGGGCCGGTAGAGAATATAATTTCGTTTTCGAGTCCATGGCGGGTCGTAATGGCCGCAGAGCAACCCGGGCAATTGTTGGAAAATAATTTCATGATGTTAAATCTTAATAAGCCATGTGCAATTCAAGATGTTTCGTGGATTAAACCCGGTAAAATAATGTGGGATCTGTCAAATTCAACCACTGGTAGCAAAGCTGCAGTTGATTACGCAGTTAAAAGGAATATGCAATATGTTCATATCGATGCGGGATGGTACGGATTTGAAGGCGGAGACAAAAGTGATGCGACAAAAGTAGCTGCTGATCCAATTGGCTACGCTACGAAAGGAAGTTTAGACATAGAAGAAGTGGTTAAGTATGGCAGGGAGCGTGGAATAGGTGTTTGGCTTTACGTTAATCAAAAACATTTAGCCAGACAGTTAGATGATATCTTACCCGTATTTAAGAAATGGGGAATAAAAGGGATCAAATTCGGGTTTGTAGAGGTGGGTTCTCAATATTGGACAACATGGCTGCATGAGGCAGTTCGGAAATGTGCAAAATATGAGATTTTAGTAGAAATTCACGATGAGTATAGACCTACGGGCTATAACAGAACATACCCTAACTTATTATCAGTGGAAGGTATATTGAGTGAGATGACACCAGATGCCACCCATGATACCCGTTTGCCTTTTACTCGTTTTATTGCCGGGGCTGCTGATTTTACATTGGCATATTATAGTACTACCGTCACAACATTTGCGCATCGATTATCCTTGCCGATTGTGTTTTTCAATCCTATTCCACCGTTGTATTGCTATGATGGACCTGATAAATACCAGGGAGAACCAGAAATAGAGTTATGGGATAAAATGCCAACAACATGGGACGATACAAAAATATTGCAGGGGGATATCGGTAAATTCATAACGGTGGCACGGCGCTCAGGGAGTGACTGGTTTGTTGGCGCTATAACGAACAGTGAAAGCCGGACACTAAAAATCCCGTTATCGTTTTTGGAAAATAATGCCTCCTACACGGCAACTATCTATTCTGATGGCGGTTCAGAGATAAAAACAAGAACGCATGTAAAGGTTGAAAACAAGCGTATTAAATCGAATCAAACACTTTCGATTGATCTGCAGCCGAGCGGCGGCGTAGCCTTAAAAATAGTAAAAGAATCACGGCTGTCCGATAAAAAATAAGCCCTATTTATGAAAATAAGTATTGAGAATATAAAACTAACTAAATTAATCGTTATGAGATCAAATTTTTCATCGCTATTTCTCTTTTTGCTACTGTGTGCTGCTGGTTCAGTTTCATTGAAGGCTCAAAATAATAGCCATGTTTCAAAAATGAAAATATCACTTCAAAAGAGAGTTCTGTCCAGTCAAACCGGGAAAGATTTCAAGGTTGTAAATGAGCTGCAGGAATGGAACCCAACAGAGACAGCGATTATTATTTGTGACATGTGGAATGAGCATTGGTGTAAAGGGGCTACCGAAAGGGTTACTGAAATGGCTCCGGTTATGAATAACGTGGTGTCCGTTGCACGCAACAAGGGAATGTTGATTGTGCATGCTCCCAGTGGCTGTATGTCAAATTATGAAAACCATCCAGCCCGCAAACTTGCGAAGAAATACAAATCCCAAAGAGCAAGAGATTTGATTAGTGACAACAAGCTCGAATCTGAAAATGGCGCAGCCTGGCCTATCGATCAAAGTGATGAAGGGTGTGATTGCGCTGTTGAATGCAACCAAAAGAGTACGTTAATAAAGTATTGTCCACAAATTGATGTGATTGAAATAAAAAATCAAGATGCCATAAGTGACTCTGGAATTGAGATGGCTGGTCTTTTTAAGGCAAGAGGGATCAAAAACGTGATAATCATGGGCGTTCATGAAAATATGTGCATCATGGACCGATCCTTTGGATTACGTAACATGGTTCGTTTAGGAATCAATGTTGCGGTAATGCGTGATCTTACCGATACGATGTACGATTCAAAACAAGCACCCTTCGTGTCCCATTATACCGGAACCAGTTTAATGACTGAATATATAGAAAAATATATCTGTCCGAGTATGGTCTCCAGTGATATTACCGGAGAAAAGCAATTCAGATTTAAAAATGATAACCGACCTTTAGTTGCGTTTATTATTGCGGAGAATGAATATCAGGCGAACCGAACTTTACCGGAGTTTGCACATGAGTTACTGCTAAAAAAAGGTGTGAATTGCGAATTTGCATTAGGAAAAGAAGAATATAAGGAACCCAACATTCACAATATTGAAAATCTACAGATACTTAAAGATGCTGATCTTGTAGTGATTTTTGTGAGACGCCGGGCCTTGCCGTCAGAACAGATGAGCATCATTAAAGAATATATTAATAGTGGCAAACCTGTACTTGGAATCCGTACGGCAAGCCATGCTTTTTCAATTAATCAAGTTGTCCCAATAACAGGCGGAGGATTAGTCGCGGCAACAGGGCAAGTTGCTGAATCTATGGATCAGTGGCCTGAATTCGACAAAGATATTTTAGGTGGAAATTACATCGGTCATTACGGGAATATGGATATTGGAATTGTGTTCTCTATGGTACCAGGAATGGAAAACCATCCTCTGTTTAAAGGAGTCTCCCCGGAGAATTTTATCGGTCCCGTGGCTTTCAACGAAAGCCTTTATCAGAACAGACCCCTGAGATCTGAAAATATTCAAGTACTCCTTGAGGGGACAATTCCTGACAATCCCGCCGAGCCGGTACTATGGATCAATCACCGGGATAAGGGACCAATCATTTATACTTCGATGGGGCATTGGGACCATTGGAAAATTGAACAGTTCCGTCAGATCATGTTTAATTCTGTTGATTATTTACTCAAGAGATAACCTGAATTTCGGTAAGTTCTAAACCGATTTAAACAAAATAGAAGCATTGCATGGCGATATTCCAGAAAAAATGAAATAATATATCCGAATATAAATTAACCTTTCGGCCGGCCAGCCGATAAAAAAAATAAATTATGATGAAAAGACGTGATTTTATAGGGACAGCGGCGATCGGTACTGCAGCGATATCGCTTGGAGCATCAATATTACCAAAGCTTTCGTTTCAAAAAGGGGCAAATGATAAAATAGTCCTAGCACTTATTGGTGCAGGTTCTCGGGGACCGGATACCATTATAAGCACCTGCAAGGTGAATGCAAATGTTGAAATAAAAACGGTATGTGATGTAAATGAGCTTAATGCGAGAAAAGCCATCCTCAACATTGAGAAAGAGTTGGGGTATAAGCCTCAATTTGTGAAAAATATGAAAGAGGTTTTTGATGACAAAGATATTGATGCAGTTTGGATTGCGACACCTGAACACTGGCATTCCCTCGCAACGGTATGGGCTTGTCAGGCCGGCAAAGATGTTTATGTGGAGAAAAATATCTCTCTAACCATCCATGAAGGTAGAAAAGTGATCGAGGCAGCCAAAAAATATAACCGTATTGTGCAGTGTGGCACTCAGAACCGCAGTGCCCCTTATGGCTTTTCTGCACGCGAATATATTCAAAGCGGTAAGCTCGGACAGATTGTTCACGTTAAGAGTTACTGCATGCTGGGAGGTGAAAAACGAATGCCCAAACCTGTTATTCCCTCAATTCCTAAAGAGTTGGATTGGGATGCCTGGTTAGGTCCGCGCCCTACCCGACCCTATATCGGAACCAGTGGCTGGTATGATTATTGGGATTTTGGCGGAGGACTAGCACTTGCCGGCGATGCCAGCCATGTGATGGACTTAGCCCGTATGGTCCTGGGTGATCCCGGTCATCCAAAATCGGTATATGCCTGGGGAGGTAATTACGCATTGGAGTCGCAGGCTGAAACTCCTGATTTCCAATCAATAACATATGATTTTGAAAAATTTACACTCACCTGTGATAGTGGACTTGCCACAAACTATATGAAGAAAACTCCGTGGAATATCCGGATGGATCCCACCCTGTTCCCCGATTGGAGAACAAATGCAACCAGAACAGAAATATATGGAACTGAAGGGTTGATGTATCTTGGCCGTCATGGCGGAGGATGGCAGGTAAAGGGTGAAGATTCAAAAATCATTGCCCAGGGGGGCGGTGTTTTTCCTGATATTGATCACCAGAAAAACTTCATTGAATCGCTCAGATCACGCAAAACACCTAATGGGAATGTTGAACAGGGTCACCTGAGTGCTTCACTTGTGCACCTGGGAAATATTGCTTGTCGTGTAGGAAATAAGCAACTGATCTTTGATGGAGAAAATGAACGATTTAGTAATAATGACGACGCAAATAAACTGATTAAAAGCTCTTATCGCGATAATTATAAAATGCCTGACAAGGTGTAAGCGAATAAAAAGCCAGGCATGAAAAACATTTAAACATTATTTTTATTGCAATTATTTTGCTGCAATTTATATGCGCAAAATGAAGGGATATAGTTTTACCGCAAAAGATAAAAAATGAAGGCACTTGTATTAGAAGCATATAACAAATTTGATTTCAGGGATGTTCCAAATCCAGTCATCAGTGATGATGAAGTACTGGTCGAAGTTAAGGCTGTCGGAATCTGCGGCAGCGATGTTCACGGCATGGACGGAAGCACAGGTCGACGAATTCCGCCCATCATCATGGGTCACGAAGCCTCTGGACAAATCATTTCCACAGGCAAAGATGTCGATGGCTGGAAGAGCGGCGACCGCGTCACATTTGATTCTACGATCTATAAACTTGACGACTGGTTCACGCTAAATGGGCATTACAACCTGAGCGACAACCGGATGGTATTGGGTGTCTCGTGCACCGAATTTAAACGGGATGGCGCGTTCGCTCAATACGTTGCCATACCGCAACATATCCTGCATCGAATACCTGAAAATGTAACCTTTGAACAAGCCGCACTTGTTGAACCTGTTGCAGTTGCACTTCACGCCGTTAATCTTTCCGGAATAAAGTTAAACGATACGGTGGTCGTATTTGGAGCGGGGATGATCGGGTTATTCATTATTCAACTCTTAAAACAGGCTGGTTGCAAGGTGATTGCAGTGGATATCCTTGAGGAGAAACTCAGTATGGCTATTAAAGCTGGAGCTGATGTTACCCTTAACTCTAAATCCGACGATATCACAGGCCTGATCCGGAAACATTCCAACAACCGTGGCGCCGATGCTGCCTTTGAAGCAGTAGGAATCTCGGCAACGATAAATTCAGCGATCGAAAGTCTTCGTAAAGGCGGATCACTTGTGTTAGTCGGGAACCTGTCGCCAACTATTGAGTTTCCGTTGCAAAAGGTGGTCACAGGCGAGATTACCGTCAAAGGTTCGTGCGCCATTAACGGTGAATATCCGGAAGTGCTTGAATTGATTTCAAAGCGGATGATCGATGTCGACAGTCTGATCAGTAATGTGGTACCCCTTTCTGAAGGGGCAAATTATTTCGACAAACTCTATAACAAAGAGCCCGGATTGTTAAAGGTAATTCTCAAACCATAATTTATGGCTAACCAACTAAAAACAGGAATCATTGGGTGCGGGAAAGTGGGACACATCCACGCGGCAGTCCTGGGTTCAGTTTCAGAATCTGAATTTAGAGCCGTGTGCGGCAGGGATGAGAAACGGACACAAGAGTTTGCATCCAGATATCAGGTTAAAGCCTATACCGATGTCACAGAAATGGTCATTCAGGAGAAACTAGATATCGTAACGATCTGCACTCCCCATCCTGTGCATCGGGAACCAGCCATACTTGCCATGAGAGCAGGGGCACATGTGTTAATCGAAAAACCGCTTGCCTCTTCATTGGAGGATTGCGACGCGATGATGGCAGTGGCGAAAGAGACCGGAAAACAGATAGGAATAATTTCACAACGGAGGTTCTACACCCCATGCCTTCGTCTGAAAAATGCAATTGAGGCAGGGAAAATAGGGAAGCCAGTACTTGGAATAGTATTGATGTTCGGCTGGCGCGATCAAGTCTATTATGCAAGTGATCCCTGGCGGGGATCATGGAAAGGCGAAGGAGGAGGAGTCCTTGTGAACCAGGCACCCCATCAATTGGATTTATTGCAATGGTTTATGGGAAGTGAAATTGACGAGGTCTATGGCACGTGCCAGAACCTAAATCACCCCTATATTGAAGTTGAAGATACAGCCCTGGCAATTGTTAAATTTAAAAATGGAGCGTTGGCAAATATCATCGTTAGTAATTCACAAAAACCCGGAATTTACGGTAAGGTGCATATCCATGGAGATAATGGTGCATCTATAGGTGTTCAGACTGATGGTGGAGCGATGTTTATTGCCGGCATGAGCAACATCCTGGAACCGCCCGTTAACGACTTATGGACCGTCCCCGGCGAAGAGAGCAATTTAAGCGGTTGGATAGAAGAAGACCGTAATTTCTTTAACACGATCAATCCGATAGAACACTATCACAAACTTCAAATTGAAGATTTTATCGATTCACTTAAACAAGGGAGAAAACCTATGATTACAGCGCATGAAGGGCGAATAACGACAGAGTTATTTACTGCTATTTACCGTTCTCAACGCGATGGGAAACCAGTAAAATTACCACTGCAACCCGAGTACGAACGCACCGACTTTGACGGAAGAATCTGATAGTATGAAAAAATCCTCTGATAATGAATTCCAATTGAATCAGCCAAGTCAGTCCCGCATGCGATGGGTCATGATCTCCTTTGCCTTTGTGGCCACGGTATTGAATTACCTGCACAGACTCTCCTTTAATTATCTTACAGCTAAAGGGTTTTTACACGATATCATTCCTGATGACTATTTCGGGTATATCGGCTCAGCCTTCTTTATTGCCTATATGATCTCGAATGGATTTGCAGGATTTGTGATTGATAAGCTCGGAACACGGATTGGCTATTCATTAAGCATGGCCTTTTGGACAACCGCTGGCATTTTGCATGCATTAGCCATGACCCCATTTCAGTTTGGGTTCTTTCGTTTTTTATTGGGAGTCGGGGAAGCGGGAAACTGGCCTTCAGCACTAAAACTCACGGCCGAGTGGTTTCCGGCACACGAACGTTCAACGGCATCCGGGATCTTCAACAGTGGAGCAGCCGTTGGAGCAGTGGTTGCCCCTCCATTGATTGCCTGGCTCGGATCGACCTACGGATGGCAGCTTACCTTTGTCGTTATTGGGGTACTCGGCTATATCTGGCTGGCTGCCTTTTGGTTCACATACTATACTCCCAAAGAGGTTGTCAAAGAGGCCAAGGCTTCCATTATCCTACCGCAAAAGCTACTTAAAAACCGCTTTGTTTCATGGTTTGCACTCTCAAAGGTTTTTATGGATCCGGTATGGTATTTTATTACCTTTTGGATTGGCCGATATTTGGCCGATGTCTATCACTGGGATCTTGTGAAAATTGGATGGTTTGCCATGTTCCCCTTTATTATTGCCGATTTTGGAAATATCTTAGGCGGATTATTTACCCAATATATTATTAAAAAAGGGGTTCCGATACCCAAAGCCAGAAAGATCGCTGTAGCCCTCTTCGGTTTAATCATGGGCTTACCGTTGATCCTTGGACCATTTATCATCACTGGCCCTGCCGGCGCACTTGTGGTGCTTGGAATTACCGGTTTTGGATATGCCGCCTATACAGCGAACACGCTCGCATTCCCCGCTGATGTCGTACCTCAAAGTGCCACAGCATCCGTATGGGGTATCGGAAGTGTCGGTGCCGGTTTAGGAGGGGTGATTTTTCAATCCCTATCAGGATTAACAATCAAAAACCTCTCAACAAATTATAATTATACAATTGCTTATAGCACCGTTTTTATTGGATATGGAATTATTACATTGATTGGATTGTCAATTGTATTATTTTTGATGGGGCCACTTGTTCCTGATAAATTACTACATGAATTCGTCCAAAAAAAAGAAGAAGGAAATAAACCCTAAAGCCAATAAAAAAACGACCATGATGAAAATCTTCATAAGTATATTTCTATGGATTCTCATGTGCCAACTGGCAGAGGGATCAGCCCAAAAAATTTCGGTCACCTCACCCGATAAAAGGAGCGAAGTGAAAATAGAGATTGGGAATAAGATCACCTACTCACTAATTTATGACGGGAAAGTATTGATCAAACCATCCCCTATCTCGCTTGAGTTATCTAACGGTAAAATTATTGGCGCAAATCCGAACCTTCGATCGCAAAAAACTAGAGCCGCAGACAACCTGATTAAACCACTTTACGGTAAAAACAGAGTTATCCATGAGACCTACAATGAGCTAGCGTTAACTTTCAAGGACAATTTTTCGGTTATTTTCCGCGCATTTAACGAAGGAGTTGCCTACCGTTTTACTACCAATTTCAACGACTCACTCAGAATAAAGAACGAAGAGTCAACCTTTGTCTTCCCCGATAATTACAAAGGGTATTACCGGAAGGGGAAAAAGGAGGATTATCTCTACGAGGCAGTTTATGAATATTCCGAAATCTCAAAAATCGATTCGGGAAGAGTTGCCATTATACCATTGTTGGTGCAGATCCCCAATGGTCCGAAAATTGCGATCACCGAATCTGACCTCACTGATTATCCGGGAATGTATTTAATAGCATCAGGAAACACATTAAAAGGCATATTTCGCAATTACCCGGCAGAAACGAATATAGACCAAAAAACCTGGACCGTATCAGTTACCAAAACGGAGGATTACATTGCCCAGACCTCCGGACGCAGAACATTTCCCTGGCGCATTATCATGATTGCAAACCAGGACAAGGAGTTAATGAACAATGAACTGGTTTATCTTCTGGCACCTGAGCCATCAAAAAATCTCGATTTTTCGTGGGTGAAGACCGGTTTAATAGCCAATGACTGGTGGAATTTGTGGTGGGATAAATCGCCCGGTTCGACAGGCGTTCAGGAGGTAATTCTGAGTGGAGTGGACTTTAAATCAGGGACAAATTTCGAGACCTACAAATATTTTATCGACTATGCCTTAAAAAATAATATTGAGTTTGTAAATATGGATTATGGTTGGTGCGATCCATATGATTTCTCAAAGGTTCACCCAAATCTTAATTTGCCTAAACTTTTGGCTTATTCAAAACAGAAGAATAAGAGGCTCTTTTTATGGTGTATTGCCAAAACCCTTTACGATGATTTGGAGAAAAACATGGCCATGTTCGAAACGTGGGGAATTGCAGGGTTAAAAGTTGACTTCCTTGAGCGGGATGACCAATTAGGTGAACAGGATTATCACCGTATCGCAGCGAGCGCAGCACGACACCATCTCTTGCTGGAATACCATGGAGCCACAAACCCGGCCGGGCTGACACGCACCTATCCCAATCTAATTACTTTTGAAGCAGTTTATGGTTCTGAACAAAATATGGGTGATAGTAAAGCAGACCCGCAACATAATGTGACTATCCCTTTCCTTCGCGGTCTTGCAGGACCTTTCGATTATGCCCCGGGGGCAATGAACAGTGTGAGCAAATCACATTTCTACCCTTTTACTGGTTTTCCTATGACCCTTGGAACACGTGTCCATCAAATTGCTATGTTTGTAATTTATTATTCACCTTTGCAATTCATGTGTGATGTTCCCTCGAATTATACCAGGGAGCCCGACTGCCTCGATTTCATTAAGAAGATTCCGTCAACATGGGATGTAACCTACCCACTTGAAAGCCGGATTGGAGAGTATGTGGCCATCGCACGTAAGAAAGGGGATGTTTGGTTTGTAGGGGCAATGACAAACTGGAGTGCCAGAACTTTGAAAATAAAATGTGAATTCCTGGAACAGGGAGATTATACGGTCGACATTTTTAAAGATGGAATAAACGCCGATCTGAATGGGAATGATTTTAAAACTGAAAAACTAACACTAAAATCAGGTGACCAAATACCTGTCGACATGGCTTCCGGAGGAGGCTGGACAGCACGCTTTACACCTGTAAAATAAAAATTAACTAAACTATTTCTTATAGGAAAGTCCAATTCCTATAACACTATTAAACAAAGAATTATGAAAAACAAATCGAACAACAAGGTTTTAATCTGGTCTATTATTGTTGCCCTGGGAGGGTTTCTCTTTGGTTTTGACACCGCCGTTATTTCGGGTGTAGAGGAGCAGATTCAGAATTTATTTCAGCTTACACCCTTCTGGCATGGGTTTACCATCTCATCGGCGCTTATCGGCACGGTAATTGGCGCTTTAGTTGCAGGAGAACCGGCCGATAAATACGGAAGAAAACCAATTCTATTTATTATCGCAGGGTTATATGTCATTACCGCCGTTGGCAGTGCCCACGCCGGTAATATCGGTGAATTTATCTTTTACCGTTTCCTTGGAGGGATTGGCGTAGGTGCCTCATCAGTCGTCGCACCGATGTATATTGCTGAAATATCCCCCGCATCGATTAGGGGAAGGATGACGGCGATGTTTCAAATCAATGTCATCTCGGGAATATTAATCGCCTATATTTCAAATTTCCTCTTACGTGATGTCGGTGCCGAACCGTGGCGCTGGATGCTCGGAGTTGCAGGTATTCCAGCCATATTATATTTCCTTTTCCTGTTTATTATCCCCGAGAGTCCGCGATTTTTGATCAAAATAGGAGAAGTTGCCAAGGCTAAGCTAATCCTCGAAAAGATTGAGACCACCTCGATAGACCAAGAGATTGAGGAGATCAAACATAGCATGGAAAAATCATCCAATGGTAATCAACGGCTCTTTTCCAAGATCTACCTTAAACCCATCACCATTGCCTTTTTAGTAGCCATGTTTAACCAATTTTCGGGAATTAACGCGATCCTCTATTATGCTCCCCGGATTTTTGAATCGAGCGGATTAACTAATGCCGATTCAATGTTTCAATCCATTCTGGTCGGATTGATGATGGGAGTGTTCACCATTATCGGAATGTTTTTAATCGATAAAGTAGGGCGGAAAAAACTGCTTATCACAGGTTCAATCGGAATGTCGATCTGCTTGGGATTAGTTGCCCGAACCTTCTATCTCCAGGATTTCTCCGGGTCAGGGCTTCTCGCACTACTATTGATTTATATTATGTTTTTCGGCTTCTCTACCGGTGCCGTGATTTGGGTTTTAATCGCCGAGATATTTCCCAACAGTGTTCGAGGCAAAGGACAATCGCTGGGCAGCTTTACCCATTGGTTTTTTGCGGCTCTGATCACATTCCTGTTCCCTGTAGTGGTGAAAATATCGCCCTTCGGAGTTGGTCATGCCTTTCTGTTCTTTTCTATTATGATGGTTATTCAGGCTATTGTAGTATGGAAGTATTTCCCCGAAACAAAAGGGAGGACACTCGAAGAACTTAGCGAAAATCTGTAACTAAACTAACTATGAAAACTCTAAAATCTATCGCACTGCTGCTTTTATGTAGCTTACTCACCATTTTTGCCTGCCAGACAAAGCAGCCGCCAATAGATGCCCAAGGGCGACCGCTGATCGAAAAAATCGGTACCATAGACTGCGACATGGTTGAGACTACACCTGTAGTTTTTAAAAATAAGGCCTATCGGTTCGAATATGTGCGAACTAATTACTGGGACAACAAAACCGGCGACTCATACTTCCGCTTTGTGGACCACGAAACAGGCGAAAAAACGCCCCCTTTTGCTAAAGGGTTTCACTTTGGCAGCGCCTTTGTTTACGACAACACGGTTTATGTAACTGCGGTAAATAAGGGCGATGGGGAACAGATTCATATTTTTAAATCTCTGGATCTGGAACATTGGGATTCGTGGATGGCCTTTGAACTCAAGGGATGGGGGATGTTTAATACCTCAATGACCAGGGCTAACGACAAGTTTGTCTTGATGTTTGAAGTTGGAAAACCCGAGATCGAAGCGGGATCTCCTTTTACAGCCCATTTTGCCACTTCAACAGATCTTAAAAATTGGGAGATCTTATCGCGTGATCATAATTATGCCATGGACCGTTATACCGCTCCTCATTGTCTGCGCTACCTCGACGGCTATTACTACGATTTCTATCTCGAATCTATTGAGGGGGGTTACGAAGCAAGGGTAGTGCGATCAAAAGACTTAATTAAATGGGAGGCAAGCCCCTTAAATCCAATCTTAAAAGCCTCTCCAAAAGATAAACAGATCGCAAATAAAGCGCTTCCTGATAGTCTTATT
>CAIVMQ010000004.1 GCA_903907075.1 uncultured Bacteroidia bacterium | reverse complement strand
GATACAGCAGGAAATGGAAATGTCTCAATGATTTCGTATGGAATGATTGTTGATTCAATCCCGCCCAAACCACCTGTTAACCTTCAGGGTAGTATCGACAGTCTGGGCGTTGTACGTATTTCATGGAGGTTTGGCAAAGAACCTGATCTTGCAGGTTATATGGTCTACTTTGCCAATGATTCAACACACATATTCTCGAGTACAACGCCAAACCCTCTCAGAGATACAACCTTTACGGATACCATACCATTGAAAACACTCTCCAGAAAAATTTATTATAAAATAAAATCAGTCGATGTCACCTACAACTATTCAGGCTTCTCAACATTACTAGAATTAAAAAAACCTGATAAAATAAAGCCCACATCACCAGTATTTTCGGGGTATAAGGTGAAGGACGATGGTATCCGCATCGACTGGATCAACAGCCTTAGTGAAGATGTTGTCGAACACAAGCTATTCCGCAAAGTGGACAGTGGGAAATGGGAAGAATATCGGAAATTTCCGGGAGCTCAGATTAATTCGCTTGAAGACAAAGACTTAAAGCCTGGTTCGGTGTATTGTTATCAACTGATATCAATCGATGATTCAGGAAATAAATCAAAACCTTCAGTTGAAATGACGTTGAAGTTTACTGGAAACATTATTGCCATGGGAGTCAATAATATCTTTGCCACTCCAACGCCTGACAAAAAGGGAATTCTTGTGAGCTGGAATTATCTAGTTCAAGGCAATTTCAGATACGTGATTTACAGAGCTATCAATGGGGGCGATTTCCTTACGGTAAGTACAACATCGCAAGAAAATTCCTCGTTCACCGATAAAAATGTAAGACCCGGCTCTACTTATGAATATCAAATTCAAACCTTTTTTAAAGACGGCAAAAAATCAGCGATGGGAAAAATTGTGAAAATTATTCCGCAATAAAGGGACATAAAATAATCGTACATATTTAGAGCGTTAATAGTGTACTAAATTTCATTCTTCGCATTAGTTACTCCACTAAATCTGCCCTAAAGGAAGACATCAGGTATTTATTATGTAGACTTTTGTTCTTATCCTTTCACTTAGAGGTTGTAGAGTGCAGCCGAAGTAAACTGTTGGAGGAAGTCAATAAAAGCCATAATAATATTAGCTAAATAATGTTCTCATTACTTTGCTTCTAAATTTAAAGACTTTTTCACAACGAGAATTCAAACGAAATATTCACAATTATAGAGTAAACTTCATCCATTTTATGCTATCTTTGGACTTACAAAGGGTTGACTCCAAAAGCGCTTCGGGCGTACTTAATGCCGGACATCTGGACAGGTAATAGTTGGTGAGGCTCTTCATTCGGGTAATATATTATGTATTACCTCTTAAATATAGCTGTCAAATGGATCGGATTAATCTGACCATTTGACGGCATTTTTTTACCAATCACCAAAAATAATGGATTTTTAGGAAAAAGACTTTTCTCCAAAGAGATGTCAACTAGGACTATTGAAAGAATGAGAAAATAGCTAAAATCTTAATGTCGAAGAAGATCTAAAATTGAAAATTCCAAACATCGCAGAAAAGACAAGCGAAATATTGCTCAGATCTTTCGATTGAAGTGTATAACTAGTTACCCAGGGGACAAAGTGATACCGAAGCCCAATTCCAAACTTAACATATTTAATAATGCTTATATCTGCGCTGACACCGGGTTCTAGAAAAATATAATTTAATTTATCTCCCGCCCTTAGGGGCATAACACCAGAATAAAGAATTGATTCAACTCCTAAGGTAAAGGGAAATGAAAAATGTATTAACTCACGAGGGCGATCCGTGTATTGAAAATGGATCCCTAATTCTCTCAGCTGAAAACGATCCTCGCCAGTTGTTTTAGGCAAAGGAATTTCATTCAGCGTAACCCGATAAACAGCACCCAAGGCCAATTTTTCATTATAATTCAGTAAAATACCCAATCCTGCAATAGCCTTTCTTGAACCGGCTATTTGGCTAATATGCATCGTTGGATTTATATTTAAAATCAAATCCGTTGGCAGCGAAATATGAAAATTACCCAACGTTATATCCCGGCTATAACCCTTACTAGAGATAACAAGAAAACACAGTGTCAAGAATAGTATCCTTATATTAAGCATACTAACAGTTTTATAATTTGATCATATTGAAAAAATTGAAATATGTATCGTAAACTGAAATTCACAATTGGTCAAAATTAAGTTTTAATTATATCTTTATCCCAGAAATTTGATTCAAAAATTATTAAATAAATATTTAACTCTAAAAAACGAGAAATGAGAAAATTACATGTTTACATCTGCATCATATTTATGATTGCTGGAAGTTCTGTTAAGGCAGAATCTATAAGGATTAATGACCTAAAAAAGGATACTTTAAATGGAAAACAGATAAGTATTATTTCGACAGATATCGAGCAAAAATTCTTTACCCTCACAGAGTTTAACTCCGCCTTAGGACTGGTTAAAATTAACGTCCCAGAATCAAACTATTATGTTGGTATGTCAGAAGTAGTAGGCTATAAAATTAAAAATAATCTATGGACAGGAATTGGATCAGGGGTTATGTTTTACAATGGAGGTACATTATTACCGCTATATCTCGACAACAAATACTTTCTAGGACAAAAAGAATTACGTTCATTTTTTAATTTTAACATCGGCTCACTAATCCGTTTAAGTGGTGTTGAAGTTACTCCAAGGGTATTTATTAATCCAGGCTATGGTCTAAAATTTAAATTATCGCCGAATACTGCGCTTTTAACTTCCATAGGGCTCTTAACACAATGGGTAATAGAAGGCACAAAACACCGTGATTCATTTATAAATTTTAAGATTGGAGTAGCATTTTATTAACCAAGTAGTTACTACTATTATTTAAAATCGCACGAATAGAAATAATACCCTTTGTATTAGTGCTATAAATCAGAAGTTTATGATTAAGCTATCTCGATTTTTAACAATAGGTTTTTCAATGTATATCCTCTGCTCCTGCCAAAAACAAGAGGTTACTCTTTCGGCCCAACAAGACTCAGTAGAGACAAAAGCTATTGTTTTGGGATATGATAATTTCTATGATGGCTTCGATTGGAGCTTCACAAACAATCCAACAGTATCAGCTACGCCGGGTGCATGGACACTCGGCGGATATTCGTCCAATGGCCGGTGGGGAAGGCTATCATGGAACTGGTCCACATGCCCTTTATCCCCGGCGCAGGTAAGCTCAGCAGGAGGATTCCTTAATCTGCAGGTGCCCGGCAACCTACAGCAACTTGGAGGTCAGGTAGAATCGATCCGCAATGACTATTGGTATGGCTCCTACCGCGTGAAAATTTTAGCCGGAGCTCATTCTGGCACCGATGCTCAAGGGTCATGTAATGCACTCTTCTTCTATAACTCTGCAACCCAACAAGAGATTGATATCGAGATTCTAACAACTGAACATGCAGCAAAAAAAGTTCACTTTGTCACCCATCCGGGGAGCTATGAAATTATTTATGTACTCCCCTCAGACCCGACAACAACATCGATAGAATATGGCTTTGACTGGTATGCCACTAAGATTGATTTCTTTGCCAATGGAGTGAAAGTGGTGCCATCTCAAACGAAGGGTGTCCCATCAACGAAAGGGGAAATCATTCTCAACCATTGGACAGGAAACACATATTGGGGAGGTACAGCTCCACCTTCAGTCTCGAATATGGTTGTTGATTATGTTTGGCATTCCCCATTCTTACTCGTAACCTATCCCGATGCAACTGGAATTTCGTGGAGTAAGGGGAGTACCAAAACAATAACCTGGAATAGCTATGGAGATGTCTCTGCGTCGAAGGTGAATCTTGAGATCTGGAAAAACCAGGCGCTCTATCAAACGATAAAAAGTGGTGCCCCAAATACGGGTAGTTATGCGTGGGCTATTCCCAAAACCTTTTCTTCAGCGACAAACTATCAGATAAAGATCAAGTCAGCGTTAAACGCCAACTACTTCGATCTTAGCAATGCAAGCTTTGCTATTAAGTAGCCCTTTTGGAGGATAAATCAGATGATTAAATTACAGCGCTGAATCGACTTTCTCTTCGGCATTAACTTTTCGCAACACGCTATTTCGAACTCCATAGGTGAAATAAATCGCGATACCAATAGCCATCCAAATAATCAATCTCAGCCAGGTATCCAATGGCAGGGAGGCCATCTGAATAATACATATAAGTGCACCCAGGATAGGAACAAGGGGAACAAATGGAGTCTTAAAAGGGCGTTTTAGCTCAGGCCTTTTAACACGAAGAAAAATTATCCCAATGCAAACAATGGCAAAAGCGAGTAAAGTACCAATCGATACCAGCTCTCCCAAAATATTAATCGGGAGAATACCGGCCAGAATAAAGGCTACACTACCGGTGAGAATGGTGCTGTAATAGGGGGTTTTAAAGCGGGGATGTATTCTGGCAAACCGTGATGGAAGAAGACCATCCTTCGACATGGCATAGAAAATACGTGGCTGACCCAGCATCATCACCAGGATCACAGAACTAAGACCCGCGATGGCTGCAATCTTGATTATTGGACGGAGCCAGAACAGCCCCTTGCCCATCGCGTCAACACCCACTGCAATAGGATCTGCAACATTTAAGAAGGTATAACTTACGATACCGGTTAGAACAATGGCAACCAATATATAAAGTACGGTAGAGATTCCGAGTGATCCCAATATTCCGATCGGCATATCGCGTTGCGGATTTTTAGCCTCCTGTGCTGCGGTCGAAACGGCATCAAAGCCGATATAAGCAAAAAAGATCACTGCAGAGCCCCGAAGTATTCCGCTCCAGCCGAAATGGCCCCAAACACCGGTATTTTCAGGAATAAACGGATGCCAGTTCGCTTTATTGATAAAGAAAAATCCAATCCCAATAAAAAGGAGGATTACAAAAACCTTTATTATCACCATCACATTATTGAAACTCGCCGATTCTTTAATTCCAATAACCAAAAGAACGGTTATCGCTGCAACAATAAACATCGCAGGGAGATTTAAAATAGCGGTAATATGAGGAAGCGTATCAACAACCACCCCGGAGGCGTTTAGGCTTGCCGAGAGTTGTTCTGTTATTGGCTTCCATCCCAGGTTGGGGACATCGACCAGCACAGTACGCCACGCAGCGGTAAATTGTGGCGGTATATAAATACCGAAATCCTTTAAAAAACTAACTACATATCCAGACCAACCCACAGAAACAGTTGAGGCTGCGAAGAGATATTCAAGGATTAGATCCCATCCGATGATCCAGGCCATAAATTCGCCCAAGGTAGAATAGGCATAGGTATAGGCGCTTCCTGAGATTGGAATCATGGAGGCAAACTCTGCGTAGCACAGCCCTGCAAATAGGCAGGCTAACCCGGAAATAATAAATGAGATTACGATCGCCGGTCCGGCATACTGAGCCGCGGCCTGCCCGGTAAGAACAAAGATTCCAGCTCCAATAATTGCCCCTATTCCAAGAGTGGTTAAATTTGTAGCACTAAGCGCTCTTTTCATCCCTGAGTCTTCGTGGGATTGACTCATAAGCTGGCTCAACGGCTTAGTAATGAATAGTTTTGAATTCTTCATCGGTAGGCTTAAAAGTTACAGGAAGTAAAAGTATTAGACCTGCTAATTAGTTATTATGCTCAATAGAATCGGCTTTCTGGTATACTTCAGGTTTATTCGCCCACTTACCATTCTTCGACTCACCCAGAATAATAACCTCTTTACTCTTCTCATATTCTTTAATAGCCTGCATCATCTCCTCCTTAGTCTTACGGATAATCTTGATACCGGTTAAAGATCCTTTATTTCGAACTTCAATATAAAAACCATCTCTATATTCCTTCGCTCTTGTTGGTGGTCTGCCCATGATTTTAAAATTATTAAGTGTTGATTCTGAACTTAGGAAATCAGACCATTACGCCGATTTTGTCCTCCTAAGGTTATAAAAACTCCTAAAAGAACAAAGATAATTGTACTTAACGAAGTCATTAGCTATAAATTATACAGTTCCAATTGAATTTAAATCAATTGGAACTGCATAATCTGGCACCGGCCAAATATATAAAAAAAATCTGTTAAAAAAAATTGAGATTGCAATTTCGCGGTTTTAGAAGTCCCATTCGTCTAATTAATTACCTCAATTTACCTTAACAAAAACGTTTTAGCTGGATTCAGGTACGATCTTAAGAGTTGCTAAATCAGAAACTCTCAAAATAATCTACAACTCTTTCTCTGTAAAGTGACCGATTTTCAGGTACTTAGTATAAATTTCTGCATATTGCTCAACATTTTCCGATTTTGGGAAATAGGTAGTCTCAAATCCCTGCCCCATAGCTTTTTGTGCATCCTCAACTTTAAGGTAAATCCCGGCAACAACAGAGGCAAACATCGCAGCGCCAAAGGCACAGGTTTGCTCTGTGCGGGCAACTTTAATCGGCATATTTAGAACATCAGCAAGGGTTTGCATCACAAAAGGGGATTTCTTCGCAACACCACCCAGGCCAATAATCTCCTCGATTACGATCCCTTCACGCTTAAACCGATCAACAATCGCTTTTGAACCAAATGCGGTGGCTTCGACTAACGCTCTAAATATCCTGGGTGCCGAAGAGCCTAATTTTAGTCCGGTGATGGAGCCGGTCACTTCGGTAGTGGCAT
Source organism: uncultured Bacteroidia bacterium (assembly GCA_903907075.1). Lineage (GTDB taxonomy): Bacteria > Bacteroidota > Bacteroidia > Bacteroidales > Prolixibacteraceae > JAAFHB01. The sequence continues at coordinate 25,349 of CAIVMQ010000004.1, read as the reverse complement.
CGGGAGTACGCCGGCCATTCATCCAGTCAACAGCTATGATCGTTGATTCTTCGATTGGAATAGCCATCGCCAGCTGTGACAGTTCAGGAATGATCCGATCCAGGGTCTCTGCGATAAGCTTTTCGCGTGTCGCGGCGTCAATCAGGTTTGACTTAGCGAGAATTTCCTCTATTGGCCACGCTACAACCTGCTTAAACCACGCATAAATATCGCCAAAGGCCGACTGTCCCGCCTCCAGGCCGATGTATCCCGGGATTACCGAGCCGTCAACCTGACCACAAATGCCCGGAATTAATTTATCGCCAATCTGATCGTAAGCGGTAACCATGATATCACAGGTGGAAGTCCCAATAGCGCGGGCGAGCACATTGGGTGTTACTTCGCCACCCACAGCGCCAAAGTGACAATCAAAACCACCGACACCAACGGCAACATCAGCTGATAATCCGAACTTTTGAGCCCACTCAGTAGTTAGCGTACCCACCTTAACATCGCTGGTATAGGTCTTGTCGTATAATTTGGCACGATAACCTGCGAGTATTGGATCGAGAGAGGTTAAAAATTCTTCCGATGGGAGTCCGTCCCACCCTGCAAACCACATCGACTTATGACCTGCTGCGCAACGGCTTCGAAGCACATCTTGCGGAAGTGTCGTGCCGGTCAGCAGCGCTGGCATCCAGTCACAATGCTCAATCCAGGAGTAGGAAGCTTCTCGAACCTTCTCATCTGCCCTTAACGCATGAAGCACCTTAGCCCATACCCACTCCGAAGAGTAGATTCCTCCTTCGTATTGGGTATAATCAATTGCCCATTTTTTGGATAGTTGATTAATCTCTGCCGCCTCTTTATTTGAAGTATGATCTTTCCACAAAATAAACATCGCATTTGGGTTCTCCTCAAAACCTGGTGTCAGAGCCAGCGGAATACCCTGGCTGTTTACTAATACGGGAGTGCTTCCTGTTGTATCGAACGAAATGCCTGCAATTTGTTGAGCAATGTCGTCGCCTGCAATCCGCAGCGCCTCTTTAACAGCATGCTCCATCGATTCGACATAATCGAGCGGATGCTGCCGATACTGATCTTTGGCGGTGTCACAAAATTTCCCAGAAGCCCAGCGGGGATAAGCCTTCACCGTAGAAGCCACCTCATCACCATTTTGCGCATTTACCACAACGACACGAACGGAGTCAGTGCCATAATCAATACCGAGGACATACTTTTTAGTTGACATATTCAATCATTTAATGATAGTTGAAACAATCTGATAAGCGCCAATCGACAAAAACAGACGTCCACAAGCTGAATGTTTCTTAAGTTATTTTAATACAAAATGCAAAGAAATGAAAATTTTACTTCTGACCATAATAGGCATTGGCCCCATGTTTACGATTGAAATGTTTTTCGGTGAGCAACGGATTCATCGTAAGGTTCGGGTTAACACCGTAAGCTATAAAGGCTATTTTAGCAATCTCTTCGAGCACCACACTGTTGTGAACTGCCTCATCGATTGTTTTACCCCATGTAAATGGGGCGTGATTCTTAACCAAAACGCCGGGGATATGGATAGGATTCAGATTTGCAAAGCGCTCAACGATGACCGCTCCGGTCTCTGACTCATACGCATTTCTGACCTCATTTTCAGTCATATCGCGGGTGCAAGGGATAGCGTCACTAAAATAATCGGCATGGGTAGTGCCAATGATAGGCAGATCGACACCGGCCTGAGCCCATGCCGTTGCATAGGTAGAGTGGTTATGAACGATACCTCCCAGAGTACTGAACGCCTTGTAAAGGGCCAGATGAGTTGGGGTATCGGATGAAGGGCGCAGCTTCCCCTCAACGATATTCCCCTCAAGGTCAACAACAACCATCTGATCGGCTCTCATCTCTGAATATTCTACCCCACTTGGCTTGATTACAATCAATCCTTGCTCGCGGTCGATGGCACTGGCATTCCCCCAGGTAAAAAGGACCAGCTTATGCCTCACCAGATCAAGATTAGCCTTGAAAACCAACTCCTTTAGATCAGCTAACATAGTGTACTAGTTAAAACTTATTTTATCGATAAATTAATGCTTTACACCGTTTAATTTACCAGAAATAGATATAGAATGCGAGACAAAGGACCACAACAATAGCAGATGTAATAATGTCAATTGTACTCCAGCTATTGCGTGTTTCTACAATTTGTTCGGGCGACTGTGAGAAATACGTAAGCCCTTGAAGCTGTTGTTCTCCTGCTTTTGGCGTAAACATACTGATAATCGCCATCGCAGCCATGGTAAAGAAGAAAAGGAATAAGCAGAAATGCAACCAGTTTACAGCCAATAGCATTCCAAAGAGGCTATCGGGAGTAAATGATCCCTTAAAGATCATTAATACTAACCTGAACATACCAATAAAGAATCCAAGAAGAAGTCCCCATTCGCCTGCCTTAGGTGTAATTTTGCGATTAAATACCCCCATCAGGAATACCGCAGCTATAGCAGGTGCTATCAATGACTGGACATTTTGCAAATATTCGTAGAGTACACTTCCGAGCCCTCGCATAATTGGAATCCACACCAATCCAAGGACTACGACAGCAACAGTTGCGATACGACCCACGAACACCAGTTTATGTTCAGTGGCATTTGGTTTATAGTTTTTGTAAAAATCAATTGTGAATAATGTAGCAGAAGAGTTAAAGTGAGCTGCCAAAGAGGTCATCAGGGCCGCAATAAAACCCACCACAACAACTCCTTTAACGCCCATTGGCAATAAGTTAGTCACCATACTTCCGTAGGCTTTATCATTGGTGTCGAAGTCGAAACCTGCAACCCCTTTAGCCTTTAATGCTGCGGCAACCATACCCGGAATAAGGAACATAAAAACGGGAAGAATTTTAAGGAACCCAGCAAAGATAGTCCCTTTACGTGCATTGTTTAAATCTTTAGCGGCAAGGGCACGCTGGACAATATGCTGATCGGTACACCAATACCAGAATCCTATGATTGCGGAGCCAAAAATAACACCTACTCCCGGAAATTTATCATACCATGGATCCCCCTTTGCATGGATAAGGTGCATATTATTTCCTGAATATTTCACCACTTCATGCCATCCATCTAAAAGTCCACCTCCGCCAAGCTTAAGTAGTCCAAGTACAAGAATGGTAAATGCCCCTAGAATCAGTATTGGCGTTTGGATCACAGATATAGTCATAATCCCTTTCATGCCGCCAAAAACGGTAAAGAGACCCGTGAGAAGGACTAATCCGATTGCTCCATACCAAAAATCAATTCCAGCTACCGACTCAAGGAATATTCCCCCTGTAAAAGCGGTAACAGAAACCTTAGTAAGCACGTAACTAATTAAAGTAATGATAGATAACGTTGAACTCGTATTCTTATTAAACCGTTTAAGGAGGAATTCAGGCATTGTAAATACCTTGTTATGCGCATAAAATGGGACAAACACCCATCCTAAAATCAGGATCATCCACCCATGCATCTCCCAGTGTGCCATAGCGAGTCCAGATTCAGCGCCGGCACCTGCTAATCCCACAAGATGCTCAGATCCTATGTTCGCGGCAAATATTGCGGCTCCAACGGCGAGCCAAGTTTCGCTGCGACCCGATAAAAAATAATCACTGGTATCGTCCTTTCCCCGTCTAACGACCCAAATCACAATACCAATAAGGCCGAGTAGAAATAAAATGATAATAATCCAATCAATTGCTGCCATAAATTTAAATATTTAGTTAGTAGTTTTTACCTGATCCCATTAGGCCAAAATTAAAATTAGTTGGTTAATTAATTGAGGTTAACGCGAATAATTCTTCCTTTTCGATTCATCTGTCTCATTATAAACCTTTAGAGAGATGATAATATAAATCATTCCAACGAAGTTGATTCTTAAACTCATTGATTTTAGTATCCTTGTCAATTACAACATACTCGACTCCGGCCATCTCCGCAAAATCCATGATATGTTCACTGGTAATATTTTGACTATAGACGGTATGGTGAGGACCGCCGGCATAGATCCAGGCAGCAGCAGCCGTTTTCAAATTAGGCTTTGCATTCCAAAGCACACGAGCAACAGGTAGATTTGGCAAATCTTGAAGCGGTTTTACTGCCTCTACCTCATTAACCAATATCCGGAACCGGCTACCCATGTCTAAAAGAGAGACATTTATCGCAGGTCCTGAAGCCACATTAAAACACAGCCGGGCAGGATCGGCCTTTCCTCCGATTCCCAGAGGGTGAACTTCGAGTGATGGCTTCCCATCTGCTATCGATTCACAAATCTCCAACATATGAGAACCCAAAACAAGCATGCCGGATGGATCAAGATGATACGTGTAATCTTCCATAAATGAGTTACCTCCGGGTAAACCGATCGCCATAACTTTAATAGCCCGCAGCATAGCGGCCAATTTCCAATCTCCCTCAGCACCAAATCCATAACCATCCTTCATCAAGCGCTGCACTGCAATTCCGGGCAGTTGAACCAGACCTCTGAGGTTCTCAAATGTATCCGTAAATCCTTTAAATCCACCCTCCACAAGAAATGCGCGCAAACCTATTTCAATTCGGGCCGCTTCGCGCACCGAGTTGTGACTTGCACCACCCTTCCGAACAATAGCACTCATGGTATACTGTGCCTCATATTCTGCGGTTAACTGATCAATCTGAGTAGCCGAAACGGCATCGACATATTTTACAACATCACCAATACCGTAGCCATTTACCGACCATCCAAACTTCAGCTGAGCCTCCACTTTATCCCCTTCGGTAACAGCAACCTCACGCATATTATCGCCTAAACGGGCAAACTTAGCCCCTTGAGCATCAAGCCATGCAGCAGCCACCCTGGTCCAGGCACCAATACGCTCCTGCACCTCAGGATCCTGCCAATGGCCAACAACCACTTTGCGTTCAATACGCATGCGTGAAAGCATAAAGCCATATTCACGGTCACCATGTGCCGACTGATTCAGATTCATAAAATCCATATCAATTTCAGACCAGGGGATATCGCGATTAAATTGAGTGTGAAGGTGAAGAATAGGCTTTTTCAGTGCCTTCAAGCCTCCGATCCACATCTTGGCAGGTGAGAACGTATGCATCCAGGTAATTACCCCGATGCAATTTGAAGATGAACTCGCATCAATACAAACCTTAAGAATCTCATCGGGAGTCTTAACCACCGGCTTAAAAACTATCGTTATCGGGATAACCGCGGATACATTAAATGCGTTAACAATCTCTTGTGAGTGATCTGCCACTTTTTTCAGCACCTCAGGTCCATATAAATGTTGGCTTCCGGTAACAAACCACACTTCAAACTGCTTGAAAATTGGATTGGTCATACTAGTTTTAATTTAAATATTGATCGAATTTCGGATTTTTAAGTTACTTAGTGATAAAGGTATTATTAACTTGTATTAAGGGAACTTCACGATTCTTTCGCTGCGTATGCCAGTATCCTCTTTTTTAAATTGGTAGTAGAATGCCCCTTTCTTTGATTCATTGGTATTTTTCAGATTTAACCGTTCTAAAATATCTATAGAGAGGACTTTTTTTCTAAAGTTTCCCGGATCAAAAGTTTTTTGAAAGATTGCCTCATACAGATTTCTTAGCTGCATCAGGGTAAACATATCAGGTAGAAGTTCTTTGCCAATAAGGTCGATACTCGCTTTTTGCTGCAATAAAACTAGTCCGTTAGCGACGATCTGCTGATGGTCAAAGATCAGTGCAGGTAATTTTGTAATTGGCCACCAATGCGCTCCCCTCTCTCTGACAAGGTCTTTATCATGAATATCAATGCGAACCAATGCGACAAAGGTCATGCTTATTACTCGCGCACCAGGGTCTCTGTCGGGCTTTGAAAAGGCGCCCGCCTGCTCTAAGAATATATCCTTGAGCCCTGTAGTATCTAGCAAGACTCTGCGTGCTGCTTCATCAACCGATTCACTCTCCTGTACGAAACCTCCCATTAAGGACCACTTGCCCAATGAAGGTTCAAAACCGCGTGGATAAAGAAGTAACTTCAATTCACCGTTTTCATATCCGAAAATCGAACAGTCAACTGCAACATGGTGCTTTGGATATTGCTCATAGATCTTACTGAGCGTTAAAATGGCTTCTTCTCCTGGCATACTCTAAAATCAATAATGATGCAAATTTATAAAAGTATTTATTACTTGTATTGCCAGCAAGAGTTAAATGTTGTACAACATAGAAAAAATTCTTACGCACTTCTGAATTCCCGCGAGCAAAATAAACGATTGACTAACCTATAGTGTATTTAGGTTCCGGACCCAGCTGATTTATGGAAATATCCTTAGAGCGTTAAGATAGGATAATTTATACTATTCCTTGGTAAAAATAGCGTAACAATCGGTTTAAATAAAATAGCGTCCATTTGCCTTACAAAGAACATACTAATAACCATTAGATTTCGATTTTTTAACCTGATATTTTTTAATTCTGTTATTTATTCCGTATATTTAATTAGCCTCTTATGTTGCACTAAGGAGTTTAAGATTAGTCAGCTAAGTGGTCGAATTTCTTAATTACCATGATTTAAAAATAACGCTATGGGTACCGGAAAAATTTTAGTGGGTGTTCTGGCAGGGGTTGCCGCCGGAGCCTTGATGGGGATTCTTTTTGCACCTGACAGAGGGAGTGAGACTCGGAAAAAGGTTGTAGAGAAAGGTAAAGACCTTGTTGGAGAGGTCGAAGAAACCTTAAAGGGTTTCATGACTGAAGTAACGCAGAAATTTGAATCTGCCATAAAGAATGCGAAGGAGATGGTAGAGAAAGAGCCACAGGAGGTTCATATTGATGGATAACCTTTGGGCTGAGAATTTGAGGTTGAAGATTTAAGATTCTAATTTATGGAAGATCGCAAAACTCCCATTGAATATTTATTGGAACGGGGTCAAGCCTATGCCAATACAACTATCCAATTATTAAAGCTAAAGGGCGTGGAGAGGTTTGCCGATATAGCCTCTAATTTAGCTTCCAATTTTGTGATACTTATTCTCACCGCAATATTCTTTATTAATCTCAACTTAGGGATCGCTTTGTTTATTGGAGATCTGTTTGGGAAGATCTGGTTTGGATTTCTTGTGGTAGCTGCTTTTTATGGGATTATCGGTCTCTTTTTTTACCTTTTTCGTGAGCACTTCATAAAGAGAGGGGTGCGCAACAGCGTAATTAAAGAGCTATTAAAAGAGGAGGATGTCCCTGAATAGTCGCCATTCTGAACCATAATACCTATTTTAGATTCGTCTGGCGGGCAAAAAATTAAATACGTTGGCAGTTAATTTTTAGTATGCAAAAAATTGATTCGACCCAGGCTCTTCATAGGGCTATCATCGTTTTAGAACAACGAAAGATCATTGAAGAAGATCTCTTTAAAGAACAATTTACGATAGCTTATGAGAGCCTTAAGCCTTTTAATATTCTGCGCAAAGCCATTAACGATTTAACAACCACTTCGGAATTTAAAAATCATGTATTTCAAACTATCGCAGGAGTAATTTCAGGCTATCTGTCGCGAAATCTTGTAATAAGAACCTCTCAAAATCGGTTGTTACGCATTCTCGGAATTTTTGTGCAATATGTAGTCACCCAACTGATCACAAAAAATTCTGAAGAGATTGTAAAGATCGCACTAGCCTATTTTTATCGGATATTTGATTTTAACCGAAAAAATTAATCCATTTTTTTCTACCCTTGTCCAACAATTTACAGATTAATTTGTTTCTATAATCATTTAGGTAATTAACGAACTTACATCATGAGTGCTTTAATTCTCTAGATTATGCTGAATAACTAATTTATTTTCAAAAAAATTCAAAAAAGAAACGTTATAAATGAAAGAGAATTCTGTAGAAGTAACATTTGCTGGAAGCCCACTAACCTTGATGGGAAATGAGATTAAAGTTGGGGATAAAGCACCGGATTTTAAAGCCGTCGGAGCGGGACTAAACCCAGTAAAATTATCAGATTTTACCGGAAAAGTAGTTGTCATCGCCGTTTACCCATCTGTTGACACAGGGATCTGTGTACTTCAGAACAGGCGATTTAATTCTGAGTTAGACCAACTTAATGGAGCAATTATATTGTCGATATCCTGCGACCTCCCTTTTGCCCAGAGTAGATTCTGTGATGCAGAAGGGCTTAAAAATATTATCACTATTTCGGATCATAAGGATCTCGATTTCGGAGGCAAATATGGATTCGTGATTAAGGAGCTTAGACTCTTAGCACGCGGAACTGTTATTATTGATGCTGCTGGAATTGTGCGATATGTTGAGCACGTTACTGAGATAACCCATGAACCCAATTACGAAGCGGCAATCGCAGCCGTAAAGAGTCTGTAACACACTTAATCGCATAAAATCAATTCAGGCGATAACAGAGCTTCTCTGGCTGAATTAAAATTGTAACTATTTAGAGAAAGGGGCGACGAAGGTTGCCTCTTTTTTTATTCCGCAGGACTCTTATAGCCCATAAAATTCTCTTGGGCGGTGAGACAAAATTCACATTTTCCCTTTAAATCTTGCAGCGAGTAAATATCACCGCAAGTTGGACAGATTAACCAAACAAGAGGGATTTTTTTTTCATTCCCCTTACTAATTATTGTTGACGCCATTCGGAGATATTGCAATTGTTTTTTTTCCACGTTATAGGCCCATGATAATGTTGTAGCCACTTGAGGGATCTTTTCCTGTTCTGCACGTTTTATAAAGCCGGGATATGCCGATTGCATAACAAAACTTTTCTCTTTTAAGACCAATTTTAGATTCTCGGGAGTTGCCTTTACCGCAATGTCAGCTTTCTCGTATGTTTCGTGATCTTTCCCAAATTTCTCAAGCACCTTAGCGTGATTTGCAGCATGAATACTGTCTGATTGAGCTATTGCCACTAATAAATGTGAGAGAGTATCTAACCCATCACTTCGAGCGGCCAATGCATATTTAGTGAATTTTGCGGAAGAGACTAATTCTGATTTATAAGACTCGAATAACCCCTCCAGAGATTTTTGGGAATTCGATTTGGTGCAACAGATCAAACACAATGAAATAGCACAAATAAGAATCAACCTGAGATCTTGGTTCATAAAAGGGGGTTAAAATTTATTGTGATAATTGAGTTCGTTAATATCGATTGAATTCGAATAATCTACTAGTTAGCGAGCACTTTAGCAAGCATAGGATTTTCATATTTGATCTTTTGATCAGTCTCAAAATCGTAAAGGGTTAAAATCCTCAGATTATAATAGGCTAGCCAATAAGTTGAGAGTGATCCGATGTAATCCCTTTTGGCACTCTCACGTTCTGAGAGTGCAATATTTAAGTCGGTTATGCTAATCTCTCCGTTTTGAAACCTCTTTAAGGCAATTTTATATCCGTTTTCGGCTACCCGATCGGCCTCTTTAGCCGTTATAAGTTGTCCTTTTAAGAGCCCAAATTGTTCAACCTGAACGATAACACCTCTATCAAAATCTTCCTTCGCTTTTTGAACATCAAACTGAGCTAAATCTCGTTGAGATTCAGCCATCTTTACCGCAGATGCGGCACGTCCCCAGTCCAAGACAGGAACACTAACTGTTAACTGCAAAATTTGCGAACGATTCGGTGAATTGTAAATTCCTTGCATCGATTCAGAACTATTTGCCAGGCCATAACTACCTGATATTGTAGCAGTTAATCCGTTGGCCCGTTTAGCAGCCGTTAAGTCCCGTTCAGAATTAATCAGTCTTCTTTCAAAGTTTATCGCCTCAGGGCGATTTGATTTCGCCTCTTCAAGGGCCTTTTTTGAATCAATATCAAATAGAGTTATGTTTAACGGGACTTGTAATTCAATCTCCTGATTCTGATCGATTCCAACATACGATTTAAGTTCAAAGTCGGAGTTTTTTAATAGCATTCCTGCAGAGTTTAACGCTTTTTGAGCATTTAAAACAGAGAGCTCAATGCGTGAAAAGTCATTCTCCGATATTTGTCCTAATTTTTGTTTCGTCTTTGCTATCCTAAGATTATCATTACTATTCTTTAATGCACTCTCAGCCAATTTAAAATCGGTTTGAACCCTCAGATAATTAAAGAAATGGGCAGTTGCAGTATAAGCTATCGCCTCAATAGCCTGAATAAAATTCCTCTGCGATTCGTTATAAATCATCGGCTCAAGCTTCTTTGACCATTTCATCCAGTTATACGCAAAGATGGGCTGATAGAATCCAAAAGATATCGGATTACCAGAGAAATTTGTTTGCTTTTTATAATAATCCTGAACCCTGCTAGCAGATGTGGAGGCATAAATATAGGTTCCTGTAAGTGGTATTGACTGATTAAGGGAGAGATTAGCCGATCCCATTAGATTAGAGACCTCTTTAAACTCGATACTTCCATCGGGCTGTGTTACAGGCACAGTAGACTGATTAAAATTAGGCAAAGTACCTGAAACTACTAAATTGGGGAGAAATGTCTTTTGAAAATTCTTCCAGCGCCAAAACGAATTCACATTTGTATTCTGAATGTATCTAATCGCCGAAGATTGCCCGATAGCCAGATCAACGACATTGTGAAGACTTAGGTTAAGCTTTAAATTTACTGCATCAGTATCTGGTTTTTTATCCTGCCCCTGCAGCATATTTCCGACCATAAATGTCCCCAAAATTAGTAACCCCACTATTTTTAACATCGTACTATTTGTTTATTACCACGCTTTCAACATTGCGAAATACCGAGTTTCCCTTTTTGGGAACTACGATGGTATCACCCGCCTCTACTCCTGAAAGCACCTGAATAAGATCTATATTTACAATCCCGGTGCTGATCTCATGCCTGATTGCTTCCCCTTTTTTCAAAACGTATACCACCCCGGGAACTTCCTTTTCAAAAAGATTTAGATTCTTGAATACAAGGGTATTGAGAGCTTCATCTTTAACTACCCATAGAGCGAGCCGTTGATTTGGAATTAACTTTGGATGATTTTTCTGCTCCAAATGAACGTTAAATAAGATCTTGTTATTCTCTACCACAGGGGTTACATTTCCAATTCTTCCGGGAAGACGTTCCGAATCAATGACCGCATAAACCACTCTGCCAGTCTTTATATAATCAGCCAACTTATCGTCAACCGAACCTGAAATCTTAAATGTCGTAAGGTCTGACATCCGAACTAATACATTATCAATATTAATCTTCTCTCCAACTTTATTCGAAATTGAGAGGACGATACCATCAGATGGAGCAACAACCCGCATTTGATTAAGCGTATTTACTTTATCATCAAGATCCTTCTGCTGAATTTTAATCCCGATGTTCAACCCCTGCTCCTCTGCGTTAAGTTGTTTAAGGCGAATCGCATTACGCTGTTTTAGCATGACCAGCTCCTTTTCAGCAAGGGCTATCTCCTCCTTCGTTTTTTCAATCCGTGCAGGCGATATTCCGCCAACATCCAAAAGTTGCAGCTCATCTGCCAGTTGCGTTTTAAGCGAACTTATATTTAATTTCTTAGCCTCTTCACTGTAATTAAGGTCTACCGTTGTGCTATATTCATTAAGTTTGTTTTTTTCGAGTGTATTGTGTTTCAACTCCAGCTGATCTTTAATCTTATCGATCTCCTCCTTAATGGCTTCATCCTCCAACATTAAAATAGCATCTCCGCGCTGAACCCGACTCCCCGGTTCCTTATAAATTTTTTTAAGGATACTCGTATATGGGGAACGGATAAGCACTTCGTTCTCAGATTCAACAGTCCCAGTAGCCTCAATGGGTTCAACAATATTCCCTCGCTCGACGGTAAGTAAAATGCAATCACTAGCATGAATCACTTTGGGCATTAATCTGCATGAATTGAAACTAATCATCACTGCGATAAAAACCCAAAATTGAACCTTCTTAATTGCTTGTAGCGTTAAAATCATCACTGTAAATTATAGGTTACTTTAATCTGCTAATTACTAACTCTCTATTCATTAAATAAAAAATTACCAACTTTGACAGGGGATAAAATTAGACAATTTTGAACAAATTCCGAAATAAATCCAAAAACAAAAAGCATTAACCTTGGATTTATTTATTGAATATCAAATATATACAGTTTAAATTCTAGCTTATATCATCTAATTAAACAAAAATTAGAAAGGCAGAAACTACAGTAATTGCCATTACGAGCCATTTATAGATCAATTCAGGAATTCGTTTAACCATAGTAATGCCGAGCCAGGCACCCAGTGCTATCGCCGGAAGAAGCATTAGGTCAAGGGCAAGGCTATTAACCGAGATATTTTTCCAGACTAAGGCTTGCAAAGGGAATTTTAATACGTTGATGATAAAAAAAAACCAGGCTGTTGTTCCAATATAACTCTTTTTGTCGAGGTGCATTGCTAAAAGATAAATAGCAAAAATTGGACCTGCGACATTTCCTATCATTGTAGCTATGCCGCCCATTATACCCAGAAGTGCTGCAAACGACCAATGATCAGAAGTTAGCTCTTTTTTGTATCCATAATCTTTCCATATCATTACCGCTATACTAAGAAAGACTATGATTGCAATCATCCGCTTAAATTGAGAGTCGTTAACCTGGTTGCCGACCCAAAGGGCTAGTAAAAGTCCTAGAATGGCCCATGGTAATGCCCTTAAAAGATGTTTCCAATGGGCATGACGATGGTAATAGATTACCCCGAAAACATCGGCCATAATGAGAATTGGCAAAAGAATTCCGGTAGACTGTTTGCCACCAAATATTAATGCAAGTGTAGGAACGACGATCATTGAAATACCGGGAATACCGGCTTTCGCCATTCCAACAAGCATCGCACAAACTACAATAAGAGACCAATCTGTAATTGTTAATCCAAATGATGATGATAATTCAACCATTGACGAAGGTAAAAATAAATTTGGGGCAAAATTAGCCGAAAATAATCGGTATAATCGCGCATTTGTAAACCATTGCCAATATAGAGTGCTATTTAACCCTTCATGAGCCTAAAATCGAACACCATGTAGAGTACCAGATTTTATTTTTATCATAGATCAATTAGTAAACACAGGGCAAAAAATATATAATACGCTTATTATCATATTTTTATAAAAAATAATTGCGATAAGTAAGGAGGATAATTATTTTATCAAAGTTTTGATCGTTTTGTCTAAATTTGGCAAAAATAACCCTTTCGGGTTTGAGTTACTTTTAAATATCACAAATAACAACGCTAATGGCAACAACAGCAGAGATTCGCAACGGGCTGTGCATCGAATTTAACGAACAACTATTTCAGGTTGTATCTTTTCAACATGTAAAACCGGGTAAAGGTCCGGCCTTCGTTCGGACAAAACTTAAAAACTTAAAAACAGGGAAAGTGATCGATAATACGTTCTCTGTTGGGACTAAGATAAACACGGTGCGAATTGAGCGCAGGCCATACCAGTTTCTCTATAAGGATGAGATGGGGTATAATTTTATGAATTCTGAGACTTTCGAGCAGGTCTCGATAGGTTCTGAACTAGTCGATAATGCAGATCTTATGAAGGAAGGGATGACGCTTGAAATTATGTATCATGCCGAAACAGAAACTCCTCTAACCGTTGAGTTTCCGCCGTTTATCGAACTTGAGATTACCTATACCGAATCGGGTGATCGGGGAAATACGGCCTCCTCAACAGCTTTAAAACAAGCAACCGTTGAGACCGGAGCAATTATCATGGTTCCTCTGTTTATCAATCAGGGTGATATTATTAAAATTGATACCCGTGATAAATCATATTACGAGCGAGTTAAGAAATAATTCACATACTCTTATAGATACAAAGGGCGGAAATATTTCCGCCCTTTGTATCTATAGATTGCTATAAATCAAACTATTAGCATCGCGTCGCCATAGGTTCCAAAGCGATACTTCTCCTTTATTGCGACCTTATAAGCATTCATCAGTTTATCATATCCGGCAAAAGCGGCAACCATCATAAGGAGGGTAGAGAGTGGCAGATGAAAATTTGAAATCATACAATCTGCAACAGAAAAATCGTAGGGAGGAAAAATAAACTTATTCGTCCACCCTTCGTAAGGTTTTAACATCCCATTGGTAGATACAGAGCTCTCAAGAGTCCGCATAACGGTTGTACCTACAGCACAGATATGCTGTTTATTTGCTCTGGCATTATTGACTATTTCAACAGCCTCGTCTCTAATCCATATTTGCTCTGAATCCATCTTGTGCTTTGTCAAATCTTCAACATCGACACTTCTAAAATTTCCAAGTCCAACATGCAGGGTAATATCTGCAAAATTAATCCCTTTAATCTCAAGGCGTTTTAGCAACTCGCGACTAAAATGAAGTCCCGCTGTAGGGGCGGCAACAGCCCCTTCATGTTTGGCATATACTGTTTGATAACGCAGTGCATCCTCCTCCTCAACTGGGCGATTAATAAACTTAGGTAATGGTGTTTCTCCCAAATTATATAAGGCATCCTTAAACTCTTCATAACTGCCATCGAAAAGGAAACGTAAGGTTCTACCGCGAGATGTCGTATTATCAATAACCTCAGCAACAAGAAGATCATCATCTCCAAAATAGAGCTTATTGCCAATTCTTATTTTGCGTGCAGGATCGACAAGCACATCCCAGAGCCGTTGTTCGCGATTTAACTCACGCAGCAAAAATACCTCAATCTGAGCCCCTGTTTTCTCCTTATTCCCATATAGACGGGCAGGAAAAACCTTGGTATTATTAAACACCATAATATCGTCGTTGCTGAAATAATCAACCACATCTTTAAATATTTTGTGTTCAATCTCACCTGTATTCCGATGCAAAACCATTAACCGAGATTCGTCTCTGTTTTGGGTCGGATGGAGTGCGATAAGCTCCTCCGGTAAATGGTACTTAAATTTTGAAAGCTTCATAGATGATGACTTTTATGCTGGTTATTTCGATTATTAATAAAAAATAATTATGTTCTTAAAAAATCTTCAAGTTTAATTGCCTGATTAAGATCATACTTACCAACTCTTGTACGACGCAATCCGGTAAGGTAAGCGCCACTATTAAGTGCCACTCCAATATCACGTGCAAGAGCACGGATATAGGTCCCTTTTCCACACACAATTCGGAGCTTTACCTCTGGAAGATCAAAACTTAAAATCTCAATCTCCTTAATCTCCAGAACTTTAGACTTTATTTCAACTGCAATCCCTTTTCTGGCATACTCATACGCCCTTTTCCCATTAATCTTAATGGCCGAATACTCAGGCGGAACTTGCATAATGGTGCCCAAAAATTGGGGCAAAATTCCGGTTAAGAGATCCCTTGAAATATGATCGGTATCAAAGTGAGCGTCCTCTTCACTCTCAAGGTCAAACGAAGGTGTTGTGGCACCAAATTTCAATGTAGCAATGTACTCCTTTTCATCCGCTTGAAGAGTTTCGATTTTTGAAGTTGCTTTCCCGGTACATAGAATTAAAATTCCGGTGGCTCTAGGGTCCAATGTTCCGGCATGCCCAACCTTTAATTTCTTAATATTTAATTTTTTGCAAATAATAAGACGAACTTTATGAACAAGATCAAAGGAGGTCCAATCCAATGGTTTGTCAAACACAAGTATCTCTCCCTGCAGAAAATCAAACGGTAATGGTTCTAATTGCATAATGAATGATCCGGACGTTATTTCTCTGATCCTGGTTTCTTCATTATTGCATAGATCTCGAAAACAAATCCGATCATCACAACAATCGGAGAAAGGGTAATTCGCTGAAAATTGAATATCTCTTTATTAAATACAGTTGGATCCGTTGTCCCACCGCCGATCATTAAAATGAAGCCGACTATAATTATCACAAATCCAATCAATAAAAGCCGGAGGTTTTCCTTTCCGAGGGCAAATTGCTGCTCCTCCTTATTTTCGGTATTTATGGCCATTTTAAAACATATTATTTCTAACCTACGAAGATAGCTCAATAAAAGAGCTGATCAAACTTCATTTTTAAAAATTTATTAACCGCTAAATAGGTTGATATCAATGATATAGTGATTCCCATTAAAAATATAACTCCACCTAGCAGTAGAAGAGAAGTCGAATTTTGGAATTCGATGAACGATTTTAACTCTTCCTGATAGGAGAAAAAGAGAAGCAGAAACATCGAACAAGCGATAAGTCCGCCATATATTCCATGTAATGCCCCCTTCGCTAAAAAAGGGCGTCGGATAAACGATTGTGTAGCTCCAACCAGTTGCATTGTATTGATTAAAAATCGTTTAGAGTATAACGATAACCGGATGGTATTGTTAATTAATGCAGCAAAAATAACAAACATTAACAAGCTAATAGCCAATAGTATAATGCTGATTTTTTTCACATTTGAATTGAGTTGCTTAACTAAATTCCGTTGATAGTAGACCTCTTGAATCTCAGGATGGGTAAGGAATTTTTTCTCCAATACCGTCAGACTATCGGGATTCGCATAATTGGCATAAAGTGTAAGATCAATTGTAGAAAGGAGTGGATTATAGCCCAGAAAATCGATAAAATCTTCCCCGAGCTCATTTTTAAGCTCAGCTGCGGCTCGATCCTTTCCAATAAATTTTGACGATTTAACAAAATCGGACGCTTCAAATCTCTTCTGAAGCTTAATCCCATCAGCCTCTTTCGTCTCTTCCTTTAAAATCAATGTCAGATTGATATTTTCCTTCATAAAATCGGATAGTCTTTGGCCATTTATAAGTAATAAGCCCAGTAATCCAAAGAGAAAAAGGATCAGTGAGATACTCAGTGTTGTTGAAAAATAGGAGCCAAATAAACTGCTCGTATTTTTTCTGGGAATGCGATCTGGCATATTAATCTAGTTTAGAAGGTCGAGATGAATTATTCTTTGTTTAAAAAACCCTTTTTGATCCCCAATCCTGCAATAAAGAGCAATAATAGGAGCGAGCTCCAGACTGAAATTAGATGTCCTTTAAAAAATGATGTAGGTTCGAATTTAAATACGATATCATAATTCCCTTTTGGCAAAACCATGCTTCTTAACACATAATTTGCCTGAAAGTGATCCACTGGTTTCCCATCAATATATGCCTGCCACCCCTTTGGATAATAAATAGCAGAGAAAACAGCTAACTGATTTCCATCCCCCTGATAGTGATAAGTCATTTTATTTAATGATTTATCAACGAGTGTGATCTTCGCTTGGGCATCAGTATTTAAATTCTTCCCTGCAAGTAATCCTCCAAATTTTTTGTCAACTACCACCTCCTTAGTTGGATCTATAGAATTCAGTGCAGCAATTTCCTGATCTGCATTTTCTACAAGCTTATATTTTTCAACAAGCCAAACACTGCCTAAGGCATGTGTATTTAGTATCGGAACTGCCTGCGGATTATAAATCAAATACTTAGTATTTAACATATTAAGCGAATTTAGCCCTAAAAATAATGAGTCCATCGCCGATTGTGACTTTATTTTCTCAAGTCGCTGACCAATAAGGGCCATCTCCTTGCTAATATGAAAATCAATAAGCTCCTGATATCTCCTCATCTTGGCTCCATGGTAACCTCCAATAGATTGGTGAAAATAGGAAGTAGTGACATCATTAAAGGTGCTTACAGCCATATTTAGCACTCTGTAATCGGCTGATTTATCCTTCAAGATGGCTAGATCGGCTGCAGTTGCCTTGATCGGATTTTTCGCTTCATTATCTGAAACAAAACTGCTATCGTTGAGATACCGTTTATCAACACCCCACATATCAACAACAATTAAAGCCCCTAAAATTATCAAGGCACTATTAACTTTTATTTTTTCCTCAACTAGAGCCCAGATTAACCCAGCGCTAAGAAGGATAAACAAAGCCGATCTAAAGGCATCATTTTGCAATAAGGCCTGACGGTCTGCCACTAAAGTCCCTTGAAGCCAATCGGGGAATTGAGAATCTACCGGTGAGGTAAACGAGCCGGCCAGTCCGGGAATAAGAACAAAAATAAGCGCAATACCGGCTGTTAATCCCACACTCCAGGCTAGAGATTTTAGCCATGTTTTACGATCAATATCTTTAGTTACAATTTTTTGAAGGGTTAAAATAGCATATAGCGGAAACGTAAACCCTGCAATCACCAATATCATGGTGACAGTTCTAAACTTATTATACCCGGGAAAATAATCTAAAAAAAGATCCGTTAACGGCATTAAATTATGACCCCAGGCCAGTGCAATAGAGAGTAATGTAACCACAGAGATCCAAATGCGAATGGGGCCCTTAATTAAGAAAAACCCCAGTACAAAAAGGAAGCAGACAATAGAACCGAAATAGACCGGTCCTGAAGTCTGAGGCTGTCCTCCCCAATAGCCAGGAAGTTGCTTTACCACCGTGCTGGCATTAGGAACATTATTACTCTTCAATATCTTTCCGGATTGTGAGTCTTCACTGAATCCTACGGCCGACGATCCTCCGTTAAAATTTGGGATTAACAGGGTCATTGTCTCACCGATTCCATAACTATAGCTCGTCGCATAATCGCGGTCAAGCCCAGTGGTTTTATTCGCTTTATCATTGGTGAGATCCGATTGTCCTCTCATCGAAAACGTACCATACTCCAGTGTAGTCCAAAGCCGACTTGTATTAGCTGCAAATGCGAGAGCGGCAAAAACAACGATTATCGCAATGGTTTTAAAAAATTCCGGAAGCACCTTTGCCTTAAAAGCCGAAATCAATTCGGTGATCCCCATGATTAATAGAATCAGAAAGGTATAGTAGGCGATCTGAGGATGACCGGAATAGATCTCGAGTGCGAGAAAAAGTCCTAATGTAGAGCCTCCGATCCAGCGATTTTTCTTTAAGGCATAATAAAATCCAGCTATTATTGGGGCCATATATCCAATAGCGATTGCTTTAGAAGCATGGCCTGCGGCAATAATGATAAAGTTATAGGAACTAAATCCAAAGCTAAGTGAACCAAGCAGTGCCAGCCAAGGGGTTACTCCAAAAAGGAGCAACGCAATATAAAACCCGATAAAGTACAAGAAGATAAAACTAATAGGGCGCCAATGGTAGAGATTTGTGAAGTCATAAAAGGCAGAAATAACTGTGTTCATTGGTAAACCAACTAAATAGCTTGGCATTCCCCCAAACATCGAATTAGTCCATAGCGCCAGATCGTCGTGCTGTTTATTGTAATCAACGATCTCTTTAGACATCCCGATGTAAGTCTGTGAATCGTGCTGATTTAACTGCTTATTCTCTAAAACAGGGGAGAAATAGATAATTGGCAATATCAGGAAAAGGAAAAATGCGGTGATATGAGGTAAACTCTTTACCCACGAGAATTTTATCATAAATTCAGCTTTTACAGTTTTATCACAAAAGTACTTTTTTTTTAAAGTTGAGGTATAGCCTGTTTGAAATTCGCACCCTAATAGTTGGTTATTTTCTTACTTTTGCGATAAACTTAAATTTTGTTTATACAAAGGAAATCATATTGAAAATATAAGAAGCTCCTTTAAATTATAGGATATAAGTTTTGTTTATGCAATTTTTCACTACTAAATACGAACTGATTAGCAATAAAATGAATAAAATACTTACCTGCAAAATATGTAATAACCAAAGACAAAATTACTCTTTTATAGCAAGGGAAAGGATGCTTGGATTAAATGATGAGTTTGAATATTTTGAATGTTCAAATTGTAACTGTATCCAAATTATTGAAATACCCGAAGATATGAATCGTTACTATCCGGTAAATTATTATTCCTATCAACAGCCCCTTTTCACATACAAATCAACAGGATTTAGGAAGATATTTAAAAAAAGCCTAGCTTCCTATTATTCCGGAAATTTTAACCCACTCGGAGCATTAGTGTCTCTCCATTATGAAAATCCATTTAAATGGTTAAGACCGAAGATGGCTAATTTTAAATCAAAAATACTTGATATTGGATCCGGAGCAGGAAGGGTATTACTTTCAATGCAAAGAAGTGGATATCAAAATCTTACTGGTATTGATCCTTATAATAAGGAGGATATATTTTATGAAAACGGGGTCAAAGTATACAAAAGAGATCTATTTGAGATCACCGAAAAATATGATCTGATCATGCTACATCATTCTTTCGAACACATGGAAAGCCCAAAAGATATTTTGATGAAAATAGGTGAAATACTTAATCCATGTGCTAATATCATTATAAGAATACCTGTTGGGAATTGTTTTGCGTGGAGAAAATACAATACCCATTGGGTCCAACTTGATCCGCCTCGCCACTTTTTCCTTCATACCGTTAAAAGTATGACAATACTTGCAAATGAATGTAACCTTAAATTAAATCATGTTGAATATGAATCTACGCAATCTCAATTTGCTGGAAGTGAAAGATATATAAGAGGCATTGGGTTTAATGACAAAGATAATTTTACAAAAAAGCAGGTTAAGATATGGCAGAAAGAAGCAACCAGGCTTAACGGCATTCATGATGGTGATTCAGCCTGTTTTTACCTTCAAAAAGCTTAAAAAAAACTAACTTTTACTTCAGTTCAAAGGATATAGTCCAAAGTTTAAAATACTAATTCTTTAGTATTTTAAACATATTGATAATGGTTAATTTGTTCCTTAGGATCACCATAATTTCGAAGAATGGAGAAATTTTAAAAAATAGAGATAATCCTACTATTAATAAAATATAGGATCCAGATTGAATAGCCAATAGAGGAAGGGGATTCAATTGAGTCGCGAAACCAATTCCATAAACCAATATTGCAGGGATCCCGGAAAGGATTATATACGGGGAAAAATCACGCAATTGATCGACTAAAGAGTACTGAATTAAACGTTTTGAATAAGTTGAATTAATTAAGTATCCAAGCCAGTTAAATACAATAATGCCGACTACCAATACTGTTAAGCCATAAAATATTCCTAAAATTAATAGCGGAGTAAAGAGCATATATTTAATTAATTCTGTTTTTAAGAATAGATCTGAACGACCCTTAATTTTAAAAACACTATGATTTATTGCATGCATTGGAGTAATTGAATTTGCAATACATAGGGCTTGAAAGATAGGTACTGCCGGAAGCCATTTCTCCCCTAAGAAGGTGTAAAATAGAGGGTTTGCAATAGCTGCCAATCCCAGCATTACTATAAACGAGACATACATAATTGATTTTATCAACTTGCTTATACTGGCGCGAAGTTTTTCATTATCATTCTGCATCTCGGAAAAGACAGGATAGCTTACCTTACCAGTAATATTTGTTATCGTATTTGAAGGGATTGAACTATATTGATCAGCATTGGTATAATAACCAAGGATTGTATCTGAATAATTTTTCCCAATAACAAAATTGTAAATACTTTTATAAATCACTGCGACAATAGAGATAATCAATATGTTTGATCCAAATGAAAAAAAGTCGGCAAAAACTCGCCTGCTGAAGGCCCACTGGGGGAACCAATTATTGTACCTCCACATCATCAAGGTTCGTAAAGCCTGATTAATCAATGTTCGCCAGACCAAGCTCCAAACACCAAAACCGTAATAGGCCAATAAGAGGGAGGCAACGCCCGAGATAAAGGTACTCACGGTGGAAATCTTCGTAATTGTTTTAAAGTCAATCTCCTTTATTAATATCGTCTGCTGGATCAACGTTACTGTCCCAATTAAAATTGCAACTGAAGCAAGTTTGGTAAGTTGAATTAACTCCGGTTTTTGATAAAATCCGGCAATGAAAGGAGCACAGAACCAAATAATAAGATAGGCCAATACTCCAATAACAATATTAGCCCAAAAGATCGTACTGTAATCAAGATTGGTGCAATTTTGTTTTCCTATCAAGGCCTGGCTTAAACCGCTATCAACAAATACTTGAGCAACAGAAATAAAGATCGTAATCATCCCAATGAGTCCAAACTCACCTGGTGAAAGCATCCGTGCCAGAAAAATACCGAAAATAATCCCTTGTCCCTGACTAAAGATACTTTCAAGCATACTCCAGAAAAATCCGTTTATTGTCTTGCGCTTTAAATTACTTACCGCCATTAATCCTTATTTAGCAATCATTAAAGTGCTAAATTAACCATTTTTTATTACCTCAATCTTCACACAACTAATTTGATGTTGATGTAAATTTTAAATGACTATTTTTGAGATCTGTAAATAAATTTGCCAATATATGATTTCTCAGCAACCCCTTATTTCGATTATTTCACCAACTTATAATCATGAAAAGTTTATCGCCGCATGTATTGACTCGGTATTAGCTCAGACATACAGCAATTGGGAAATGATTATTATCGACGATGGGAGTACTGATAGAACTTTCCAAATTGCGCTCGAATATGCAGATAAAGATCCCAGGATAAAACCATTCACTCAAAAGAATATAGGGATATTTCGCCTTGGTGAGTCATACAATATTGCATTTAAAAAAAGCAGCGGAAGTTATATTGCTATTCTCGAATGCGATGATGTGTGGATTTCGGAAAAACTAAATATCCAGGTAGCAGCTTTAGAAAATCATCCTGAATGTGTTTTATCATGGGGGAAAGCCTATCTCTCTTCAATTGATCTTTCGTTTAACTATATGTTGGCCCCTAAACCTAGTGATGATCAAATCCTTTATTACAATAATCCACCTGGTATTTTTCTCAAAAAATATATCCTGACTCCTTCAATTCCTGCATTAACAATTGTTATACGAAGAGAAGCTTTAATGGAAATTGGAGGATTTATTCAGGGATTTAATCTTCCATTAATCGATATACCGACGACACTCGAACTGCTTTTAAAGGGTCAATTTGCTTATATTGATCAACCTTTGGGGCATTGGCGGATCTATCCTCAGCAAGTCACAAAAACATATACCGGTCAAATGACAACAGGATATTATGCCCTAATTAAGTCTTTAATGATTCGCTATTCAAAAGTATTTGTCGAACAGAATATTACCAAAAGTGAAATAGATATTCATTTTCGCAATCTTTTAGTTATCAGCTATTCACGCTCAGGTCGCTACAAACTGATCAGAAAAGATTTTAAAGGGGCACGAAAAGATTACATTCATTCAATAATTCATTATGGATTCTCACAGCCAGTATGGAAATTACGTTCTGCTTTAGGGTATTTTTTTAGTCTGTTTAGAATGGATATAGAATGGTTAGCAAAAATTATCGGAAATGTTTCTTATAAGTAAATCGAATGGCTGATTAACTTAGAAGGTTGCATATAGATAAACATATTAAACCGGGAAATTAAATAGACAATAAACTTTTTTTAATTGATTATTCACGATTTTTGCTTTTAAAAAAAGGTCAAAATCCTGCTTGAGAAATCAGGTTATAAATCGGAAGGAATATAGGATATTTCCTTTAGTAGATTAGCAATTACAGTGGGTACACACTTAACGAATTATTGATCTTAATTCCAACTTGAACCTTTGCCAAACCCTACGTTACCAAGGGGGTAGTGATTTGAGTCCCCCAATGAGCAATGTAGGTTTTTCCGAGCCACACATTTCTAAAAATTCCAGATCCGGAATACCAGCGAGAATTAGGCTGAGCAGAATTATCCACCCTTACGGCGATCACATTTCCCTTCTCACCCGCAATTAAGTAAGGGGTAAGATCGTAACGGAATGTGCTATATCCATATAACCTCTTACCCACGGAATGACCATTAATCCAAACCTCACTATTTTGATAAACACCATCAAAATCGATAAATACATTCCGTTTTAAATCTTCGGATGTTACGTTAAAAGATATTCTATACCATCCAATCCCGCCGGGTAATCCTCCACTTTTGGCGGTAGCCAGATTTTTTTCACTAAACTCCCCTTCGATACTCCAATCGTGCGGAACATTGAGTTTACGCCACGCTGAATCATTAAATCCCGGTTGCTCTGCTCCAATACTCTCACCAAGCTGAAAAGTCCAGCCCTTATCAAAATTTAAAATCTCACGGGGATTGTTATCTTTTGAAATACGCTGATTTAACAGCAGCAATGAGATTAGTGCTATAAAGTAATTTACCAAAACTCTTTTATTCATCCCAATTGTTATATTATATCTCCCAACATTATTCTGATCGTAGTTCTGATCATCTCATTAGTTCTCTAAATCGCTCTTCTCTTTTAGGTGAGCCATAACATTCTAATATCCGATCTCTTGCCCGATCACGCAACAGATCATTTGTATGATTTAAACGAATAAAATCAGCCATGAGCGCAGTATCCCACTCCTCAATCGTTATTCCAGTATCTCCAATAATAACACCTACGTCTCCAACATCGGTTCCCACGGGAATACATCCACATAGCATTGCCTCAATTAAGGAATTAGGTAGACCTTCAGACCTTGATAACTGGGCATAATATGATGCACTTTGATAATAGTGTGTCAATTGATCAAAATGCTGAGGCGGAATTAGAGATAAGTTAGTCGGTATTGGCTCAAAATATGTTTTTACCGTATCAGAGACTCCAATAATAGTAAATTCAAATTCAGGTAAATATGTTGCTAATTCTCTGAATCTATCGAGTCCTTTTATCATTAACCGCTGATAATTAGAGGTACTTGATACAGTAACAATCCTTTGGGCTCTATTGTAATCCGAAAAATTAAATTTCGTGGTATCTGAATAAGTAGCAATTGTTTCGGCTTTTACCCGAGGATTTATTTCCAGTAATTTTTTGCGTAATGCCTCAGCAACAGGGAAACAAACTGTTACAAATTTAAACGTTGAGCGGGTAAAAAAAGCCCGTATCGGATTACTCAATACCCCATACTTATATTCTTTAAGGGTCGAAACATCATAACCTCCGATAACAACGTAGGATTTCTTCCCAAATATTTTTGCGAATAAGACTGGAAGCAAGGAGTGGTAATCGCTAAACCAGATGAAGATAGCGTCAAATTTATACCCCCTAAAGGTCAGGAAAACGAGCTCTTTAATTAATTCTCTTCCTGTTTCCAGCAATCCTTTACCCGGTTTAAACTGGTACTTGGTGACCTCGGCGAATGATGAGAGAATCTCAAAATCGGTTTTTACGAACGAAGAGAAATTAACATATACAAAAAGGATCGATTTCTTCTTCATCTAGAGCTTACGTTAATCAATTCTATTGAATGGATGTGATGATAATCCCTTTGCTGCAAATGGATGAAATTCCCCTTTTAACCCTACCGGTGTCTGATTCCGAATATCGTATACTATTTCAATCGATCTCCTTGCTTCTCCAATCTCGAAACCATTACCCTGAAGAATTTCTTCATAGCTGCGCGTGTGAAGATCGGTAAATCCTTCGCTAAATTCAATCTCTTCCCCTTCTACGGTAATAGAGCGAAAAGTC
>CAIVMQ010000003.1 GCA_903907075.1 uncultured Bacteroidia bacterium | reverse complement strand
TCAATTCGTTAGATTCCATCTGCAATTTCGTTACGGCGATTAAGCCAGGATGTATACAAGATTATTTTTCACGAAAATAGATATTTACAAGCTAATCCTCAACTTATTCGAAAACATATTTTTGATCCCAAAAACAAAAAGGAGCTTAAACCTCCGTAAAATTTAATTATTTATCTATATTTCAATGACTTAATGTTTATACCCTAACATTAATCTTATCTTGTCAATTCTAAACCATAAACCTTATATAGAATAATTATTGCTAATATTATCGTTTAATAGTGAACATTCAACTGCGCTAAACAGACAAAAGGACCATTGAGGGGAGAATACAAAAACAATTAAAGAATAATTCGTGAAATATTATTTCCAAATTATTAAACTCAAATAATTCATATCCGAAATAGATGTTCAAGCTGATAACTCGACAAACTAAACATTAGGGCTCATAATTATTGTACATATTCTAAGGGAATGATACTTTTGTAAAAAAAAATGCGAATAGATATCTTAACTGTTGTGCCTGAATTATTGGAGAGCCCCTTCAACCACTCGATCCTAAAAAGAGCAAAAGATAAAGGGCTGGCAGATATCCATATTCATAATATTAGAGATTGGTCGAGTGACAAACACAAGCGGGTTGATGATTACGCCTTTAGTAAGGGTGCCGGTATGGTGATGTCTATAGAGCCAATTGACAAGGCAATTTCAGAATTAAAAAGTCAACGCATCTATGACGAAGTAATTTTCTTAACCCCTGATGCCCGGGTTTTTACACAACGCGATGCAAATCAATTATCATTAAAAACCAACCTTATTCTTTTATGCGGACACTACAAAGGAATAGACCAACGAGTTAGAGATCATTTAGTAACTCTTGAGATATCGATAGGTGATTATGTTTTAACCGGAGGCGAACTTGCCGCAGCTATTGTATCAGATGCGATCGTAAGATTATTGCCCGGTGTATTATCTGACGAGACTTCAGCACTTACCGATTCATTTCAAGACGGTCTCCTTACTCCCCCCGTCTATACCCGACCTGCAGATTATAAAGGATGGAAAGTTCCTGACATCCTATTGTCAGGCAATGATCTGTTAATTGATGACTGGAAGCACGATCAAGCCTATGAACGGACTAAAAGTATTAGGCCAGACTTGTTGAATAATAAATAAACGGTTTTTAAAAGGTGCAAAATTATCTTCTGCAAATTTGCTTATAAGGGCAATATTTGCAATTCTCATGAACAGTTGTCTGAACAAATGGAACACTGAGATCGAAAATCTCCTCCAATAATTTTTCAAAACGCATTTCAAAAGACTCAGAGATCGCTATAAATTCAACCACATTGTTTCCTGATTCTTTTGAACGAACGGATGGATCAAAATCAGGTTCGAAAATTTCCCGTAATGGATAAATTGAAGGGAAAATCTGGTTTAATTCGGGCTCATTTTTATGCAAAATATATGAGTAGACCAACGTCTGAAATGCAGCCTTATTACGATCTTTATACTCTTTATCAAAAAGTGAATCCAAACTAAGATACTCAAGCTTTGCATTACCACTCTTATAATCAACAATGTAATTTAACGAGCCATTACGATCAATCCGATCAATTGTTCCACCCAGGAACACACTTCGTGATGAATTATTAATTGGTATTTGTGCACTTACCTTATTCTCGAGCCCAATAATTTCAAAGGGAGCCCGTTTTTGATCATTTTTTAATATTTGAATTACATATTTTTTAACCACCTCAGATATCAACCAATTACGACCGTTTATAGAAACTTTTTTTTCTGATTTGAAGCCCGGATTATAAACATTTTGAAAGGATTCTGAAATTAAAGTATTAAGAGATAGTTCATCATTCAAAATATCCTCAAAATTATGATAATCAATTGTTTTATTCTTAAATGGCCGATACATTTTATCCATAACATCATGAAAAAGAAGCCCAAATATCATGGGATCAATCTCTTCTGATATCTCTTTTGGTTCATTTAATCCGGCAGAATACCTGAAATAAAACTGAACAGGACAAGTGAGATATTTATCGAGGGCACTAGGAGATAATTTCTTCTCCCCTGTTAAAAAGAGGTTTAAATTGGACATAACCTCCTTATTTTTGTCAATGTGTATTGACTTAACGGCGATATTCTCCAAATTAAATACCATATTGGTCTCAGAAATTTGAAAGGGTGATTCGAATTGAAGTTGATATAAGTAACGACTTTTTTCTCCTGTATGCATCCCATTTGTTCCAGAATTATATACAAATGTCACATCTTCAGAACGCTGCAGGAGCCTATAAAAATAGTAGGCATACATGGCATTTTGCTCCTCTATCGTGGGCAAACCAAAAACTCGTCTTAAGTTATAAGGAATAAAAGATCCTGACAATGAAATCTTAGGCATGATTCCATCATTCATCGATAGGATTATTAGGTTTTTAAAATCAAGGGTCCGCGTTTCAAGAATACCCATTATCTGCAAACCTTCTAGAGGTTCACCTTCAAAGGGAATTGCCAATCCACTAAGATATTGTGTTAAAAACCGAAAGAAAGCCTCCTTAGAAATGAAATTATCTGCTTTAAAAACTTTAGTCCCATCAACAATTAAAATATCCTTTAACTTATTTACCGCAAGATATGATTGATAGAGGTATTCACAGTAAAGAAGTGAATTTTCATCATTGATTTTTTCAGTATCAGGGCTATTACTGAAATGAATTGCCCGTTTTTCTTTTTGCTGCCAATGATTAAAGATCGATTGGATGACTCCTAGGAAGTAATCAGATAGCTCAAGAATGGTATTTGGAACGACGAAAATCTGATTAAAAAAAGTGTTTTTAGCCAAATCCTGGATCGTCAAATAGATTATATTATTTTTCAATATTAAATCTATCAATGACTTACTCGCAGCAGGATCAAAATCAATCACCAGCTGATGATTCAGAATCCGCATAACGTCTTTGTTATAAAAACTATAGACGCCCCTCTCCTCTTCCCGAATATTTTTCTGCAGAGCGATAAGCTGAGTAATCAGGCTAAACACAGGTGTCATTTTCAATGGATAACCCATGGTAACATTTACTTTCTGGTCATTCTCTGGCAAAGCATTAATCATTGGAAGTAAAAGTTCCTCATCACAAAGCACCACTGCTGTATCATCAAAACTCAGCGACTGGTTTGATTGTCCAAGAAGTTCAAGTGCAGCAATCTGAGCCTGGCCAACCTGAGAGGCAATATTTATAATTTTTATTGATTTTGACTTATCGGTTAATGAATCACAAAATGGTTCATATCCCTGATGTGGATATCGGGTTAGATTCTTCCTTAAAAAATATCCCGCTTCCTGGGTCTGATCCTCTAAGTAATAATTGTCATAATCCCAAAAAAAATTACCTATTCCAAGATCCCTTAGATGATCAAATAAACTCTCCTCACAACGATTTAATGCATTAAATCCAATAAAAGCAAATTTCTGATTCTTAAATAAGGTTGGATTATCTTTAAAGTTCGTTTCAACAACCTCGCGGTATAACATCCCTTCATAAGCCAAACCTTCACGAACAAGAAAAGCTTGAAAATGGGTATAGACACCAATAATATCTTCCCATAATCTCACAAACTCTCTTTGATTTGGTGTTTTATCCTTATCAGATAACGTATTCCAGAAACTCTTGAGTCGAGCTTTTTCTTCCGTCTCCATCTCTCCAAAGCGCATTTCAATCTGCTTAAGCTCAGTAATATTAGTAAATAGATCATGTGCATTGACAAGGTATTTGTCAACCTGATCAAAATCACTAAGAAGCATCTCGCCCCAAAAATAAAAATCATCAAAAAGCTCAGTTGAATGAGTCGATTCACAATAAACTTTGTAAAGGCGAAATAATAAACTTAACCGATCGGGCACTTGTAAAGGTGAGAGTTCCGAGAACAGCTCATTGATAGTTATCATCTTTGGTGATATCAAAGGACTGGTAACCAAACTATTTAAATAGTTAGTAAAAAACATTCCCCCTCTTCGATTTGGAAAAACAAGGGTTAGTTGATTTAAATTATCACCGTGTATTTTTAACAAGTGAGTTGCCACTTGATTTAAAAATCCATTCATAAAAATTTTATTTAACAATAAAAAGTAAAAAATAGGTAAATATTAATTTACTTCGGGCAATATTTGGTTGTTTACCAAATCTGAGACAAAATAGGATTAATAAAAATATAAAATTGGTTCTTTTTTTTTGAATTTACAGATATAGTTAGATCTTAGTCGCGTTAACAGTGAACAAATCCTCTAATTATTTGTAATGGTTACTGAATTAAATTTAAAAAATGGATAGATTCTCTCTGGTAGGAAATCATGAAATCGGTGCAATTGAAGAATTATACAAAAATTATCTTCAAAACCCCCAAGAAATTGATGAAAGTTGGCGTAATTTTTTTGAAGGTTTCGAGCTAGCTCGAAAATCGTATGAGTCAAAATCATTAGATTTAGTTGATAAAAGCCATCTTGAAAAGGAGTTCTGCATACTTAATCTGATAAATGGATACCGTCAACGTGGACATCTATTTACCCGTACAAATCCAGTTCGGCGGCGTCGCCAGTACAATCCCACTCTTGATATTCAGAACTTTGGATTAGCTGAGAGTGACTTAAATGTAATTTTTGAAGCTGGAAAAGAGATCGGCATTGGAGCAGCCACGCTAAGTGCGATAATAGCGCATCTTGAACAGACCTACTGTGAATCGGTTGGGGTCGAATATCTCTATATGCGCCAACCAGAACTTATTGAATGGTTAAAACACAAGATGGAGAGTAGTCGAAATAATGAGATTCTTCAACCTTCAGTTAAAAAAGGGATTTTCCGTAACCTTAAAGAGGCGGTGGGTTTCGAAAGTTTTATTCATAAGAAGTTTGTAGGAGCCAAACGCTTCTCTCTTGAAGGGACCGAAGGGCTAATTCCTGCATTAAATGCGATAATCGAATACGGTGTTGAATTAGGGCTTGAAGAGTATGTGATTGGAATTTCGCATCGCGGAAGGTTGAATGTACTGGCAAATATCTTGAAAAAGCCGTACGAAAATATCTTTAAAGAGTTCTATGCCACAGAATATGAAGATGGTATTGAATTAGGCGATGTAAAATATCATCTAGGTTTTGATAAGGAGATCATTACCGAAAACGGTTCAAAAGTTAAACTTAGCCTTCTTCCAAATCCATCTCATCTTGAAGCCGTTGCTCCTCTTGCCGAAGGTATGGTACGAGCAAAAATCGACTATTCTCATAAAGGGGATAATAACAAAATTGCCCCGATCATAATTCACGGTGATGCTGCCATTGCCGGACAAGGGGTGGTTTACGAGGTGGTTCAAATGTCGCAATTACCAGGTTATAAGACAGGTGGAACAATCCATATTGTTGTAAACAACCAAATTGGATTCACAACTGACTACCTCGATGCACGTTCAAGCACCTACTGCACCGATGTGGCAAAGATTACCCGTTCACCTGTTTTTCATGTAAATGGCGACGATGCTGAGGCAATTATCTTTACCGTAAAATTAGCTCTGGAGTTCAGGCAACATTTTCATAGCGATGTGTTTATCGATATTTTATCGTATCGTAAATATGGGCACAACGAAGGCGACGAGCCCCGTTTTACCCAGCCTATTCTCTATAAAATGATAGCAGAACATCCAAATCCAAGAGATATTTATGCCAATAAACTGATCCAATCAGGAGTGATGACGCAGCAAGAAGTATTGGATGAAATTGAACTATTTAACCAGCATCTCGAGGAAAAATATGAGGTGAGTAAAAGCATTGAAAAAGTAAAAATAAAAAGCTTCCTAGTCGAAGAATATAAAGAGTATAGATTCCCTGAACCTGCTGAAATAATCTCTATTCCAACATCAGTATCTGAAGAGAAACTTAAAAAATTAGGCGAAAAAATAAATACCTTGCCTGATGAACAAAAATTCTTTGGCAAAATCATAAAACTTCTCGCTGATCGACGAGCACTTCTTGCCAGTAATAAAGTTGACTGGGCATTAGCTGAACAATTGGCTTTCGCCACCTTGCTTGACGACGGTATTCCTGTCCGATTAAGTGGTCAAGACTGTGAGCGTGGAACATTCTCTCACCGACATGCTGCCATTGTTATGGAAGAGGGGATAGATAAATATTTTCCACTTAAAAATATCTCTGCGAACCAGGCAAGATTTAATGTATATAACTCCCCTTTAAATGAGTATGGTGTAATGGGCTTTGAATATGGTTACTCAATGTTCTATCCTAAAGGATTAACAATTTGGGAGGCTCAATTTGGTGACTTTAGTAATGTGGCACAGGTAATAATCGATCAATATATTAGCTCTGCCGGAGATAAATGGGGATTGATGAATGGACTGGTATTATTCCTTCCACATGGCTATGAAGGGCAAGGATCTGAACATTCCAGTGGCCGAATAGAACGGATGCTTTCATTATGTTCCAATTATAATATGCAGATCATGATGCCGACCACGCCTGCCAATATGTTTCATCTGTTACGTCGGCAAGTGTTAGGAAACATCCGAATACCAATGATTGTTTTTACACCTAAGAGTCTGCTGCGTCATCCTTTGGTAATTTCACCTATCGAGCATCTTACCAATCATGAATTCATGGAAATCATTGGTGATGAAATTGTTGCACCTGGAAAAGCAGAGGTATTAATATTCACTACCGGTAAAATATACTACGAACTATTCGAACGACGCGAGAAACTAGAACGCAAGAATACGGCTATTATACGCATTGAGCAACTTTTCCCTTTCCCCTCTGAGGAAATTCGAATGCTGAAATTTCAGAACCCAAATGCAAAACGGGTATTATGGGTACAAGATGAACCTGAAAATATGGGAGTATGGCCTTATATCTCGCGAAAATATCCTGAACTTCAACTTGAGCTGATCAGTAGAGCTGAAAGTGCCAGTCCTGCAACAGGTCTTTTAGATAAACATAAAAGAAGTCTGGAGCGAATTCTAAATGCCGTTTTTAATTAACTTTAGACCATAAAATTTTTTGATATGATTCTTGAAATCAAAATACCTTCTCCCGGTGAATCAATTACTGAGGTTGAAATTGGAAAATGGCTTGTAAATGATGGTTCTTTAGTAAGTAAAAACCAGGAAATTGCTGAAATAGAGTCAGATAAAGCAACGCTTTCAATAACTGCTCCTGCCACAGGAGTTTTAAAAATCCTCGTTAAAGAGGGTGAGCGGGTCGCTGTAGGGAGCATAGCTTGTCAACTGGAGAGTAACGACTCATTAGAGTCTACTGAAAATGAATCGATACTGTTAAATAAAAATCGCGCAGCTAAATCTGAAGTAACAAAATCAGCAGCATCTCCAAAGAGTGTTCCCTTGGTATCCGAAAGTAAAATTATTTTATCAAATCAGACTAAAGAGTTCCCAAAAGTAACACCCGCAGCAAAAGCAGTGATGGATGAAGCAGGACTTAATATGGAAGAGCTGTTAAATGGCCTTCGTAGAATTTCGCGAAAGGATGTGGAGTCAGTTCTTTCTGCATCAATAACACCTTTATCTGTAGCTTCACTGGAACTCAGCCGCGAAGCAGATCGTAGCGCAATGTCTCCATTACGTCGAAAATTAAGTCAGCGACTCGTCTCTGTGAAAAATGAGACAGCGATGCTCACCACATTCAATGAGATCGACATGAGCCAGTTGATGGAACTTCGGAAGACTTACCAAGCAGCTTTTTCAGAGAAATATGGCTATAAACTAGGTTTTATGTCATTTTTTGCCAAGGCAGCTAGTATTGCCCTGTCAAATCATCCAGCTGTAAATTCAATGATTGAAGGTGAAGATATAGTTACTCCAAGATTTCATGATATAGGTATTGCAGTTCAAACTCCTAAGGGGCTAATGGTTCCAATTGTTCGTAACACTGAAACAAAACAGATTGAGTCCATTGAACGGGAGATTAAGGAACTGGCAGAAAAAGCAAGAGATAAAAAACTCACCATTCAGGAGATGTCTGGTGGGACCTTTACGATCACAAATGGTGGTGTATTTGGTTCTTTAATGTCAACACCGATACTCAATCCACCTCAGAGTGCAATATTAGGTATGCATTCGATTAAAGACCGTCCAATAGCGGTTAATGGGAAGGTGGAGATCAGACCAATGATGTATGTTGCCCTTTCGTATGATCACCGTGTAATAGATGGGAAAGATTCTGTTGGATTCCTTGTAAAAATCAAGGAACTAATCGAAGATCCTACCAAACTTCTTTTTAATGGTAAAAGTCAGCAAGAGCTATTACTTGGACTTTAATTCGAGGATAACGGTGTAACAACTATTGCAAGTCACTGCAAATTTGGGGGGATAGTTTATTGATAGGATTCAATAAACTATTTTTTTTGCCTTAAACAAGGCTAACTTAAATCAATTAGCAAAGTATAAAAAAAGGTGGCAATCTGGTTAAAAATAAAAGGTACCTTTATAAGGGTGCCTTTTATTAAACAATTTAAAATCAATAAATTAATTCACTCAATATTCATATTTAATGATACAGATGAATATGACAATAAGATTCATGCATTCCTGAAATTCATTACTAGACAAGATTACTTGATAATCCTCATTTTATAGAATGAGCGGTAAACGAAGTAAAGAGCAATAATAAAGAATACCCCACCCACGTAAGGTGCCACATTATAAAAACTATCTGAAATTGCTATTTCCATAGCTAATAAGCCGAAGAGTGTAGTAAATTTAATAATTGGATTAAGGGCTACTGATGAGGTATCCTTAAATGGATCTCCCACAGTATCGCCTACGATTGAAGCCTCATGCAAAGCCGAACCTTTTTCGCGTAGATCAACTTCAACCACTTTTTTTGCATTATCCCATGCACCACCAGCATTTGCCATAAAGAGTGCCTGAAAGAGGCCGAAAACAGCTATTGAAATCAGGTAACTAACAAAGAATGACGTGGCAGCATACATATGAGCAGGAGTCGTAGCCAACATATCGCGGTATCCTGCAAAAAAAGCGAATGCCAATGCAAAAGAGAAAATTGCAATAAAGATATTAAACATCCCTGTCTGAGCATATTGGGTACATATTTTAACAACTTCTTTTGATGTTTCAATAGATGCGCTACTATCAGCCCCCTCGTCAAGCTGAATATTTTTCTTGATATATTCTACGGCACGGTATGCACCAGTGGTGACAGCCTGAATTGATGCTCCAGTAAACCAATAAATGACAGATCCTCCGGCAAGAAATCCAAGTATTGTAAATGGATTAAGGATGTTCAAAATAGTCTCTGGCTCAATACCAAATTTATGCTTAATAAGTAGGATTAGAGAAAAAATCATCGTTGTTGCACCTACAACCGCAGTTCCAATTAGGACCGGCTTAGCAGTTGCCTTAAATGTATTACCGGCACCATCATTAGCTTCCAGGTAATGTTTCGCATTCTCAAAATCTGGTTTGAAACCAAAATCTCTTTCGATCTCTGCAGAAGCATTTGGATTCTCTTCAATCAAGGAGAGCTCGTAGATACTTTGAGCGTTATCTGTTACCGGGCCATAGCTATCAACAGCAATAGTAACCGGACCCATACCGAGAAAGCCAAATGCCACGAGGCCAAAGGCAAAGATGGAGGGATAAATCATTAATACATCGAGACCATGA
This sequence comes from uncultured Bacteroidia bacterium, assembly GCA_903907075.1. Lineage (GTDB taxonomy): Bacteria > Bacteroidota > Bacteroidia > Bacteroidales > Prolixibacteraceae > JAAFHB01. Next base: position 25,351 of record CAIVMQ010000003.1, on the reverse strand, counting down.
TTTGACGTAAAATAGGCGGTGAACATCAAAACTAAAAATACCATACCTTGCCAGAAGGCACTAAAATTACCAGCAACAAGTCCAGAGAGGATATTTAGTGATGCTCCCCCTTCGCGTGATGCAGTAACAATCTCATTAACATGGTGTGATTTTGGACTGGTAAATATCTTTGTAAATTCAGGAATAAGTGCAGCTCCAAGGGTACCACAACTGATAATTACAGACAAGGTAAGCCAAAGGTTATTGGCCAAATTACCAAGCATAAAATAGCTAACGGCAAAAGTGACTAAAATAGAGAGAATGGAGGTGATCCACACTAAAGTTGTAAGTGGTTTCTCGAAGTCTAAATCAAGAACATTGCGGTATTTCGCATTGGTGTATATTTTATTAACATAAAATGCAGCTATTGAGGTTACAACCATCAAGATTCTCATTAGAAATATCCAGGTTAATAGCAGAGTCTGATCGGCAATATTAGCAACTGCAAGGACAATAAAGCTGATTAAAGCCACTCCTGTAACACCATAAGTTTCAAATCCGTCGGCAGTAGGGCCCACGCTGTCTCCGGCATTATCTCCAGTACAGTCGGCGATAACACCTGGATTACGTGGATCGTCTTCTTTAATTTTAAAAACAACTTTCATCAGGTCACTACCGATATCTGCAATCTTGGTAAATATTCCACCTGCAATACGAAGTGCTGAGGCTCCTAAAGATTCTCCAATAGCAAAACCGATAAAACTGGCTCCAGCAAATTCTCTTGGTATAAATAGAAGAATTATAAGCATCATAATAAGTTCAACACTCACTAATAATACCCCAATACTCATACCAGCATCGAGTGGAATATTGAGTAATTTTAAAGGTTTACGTTCCAATGATGCAAAGGCCATACGACTATTGGCAAGAGTATTCATCCGTATGCCAAACCATGCAACACCATATGAGCCGAGAATACCAATGATGGACCACATTAAAATAAGAAGTACACCACCAACGCTCATTTGCTGAAGAAATCCAAAATAGAAGGCAATACATGCGGCAATAAATGCAAACAGAATTAATAAAAACTTACCCTGTTGAATTAAATACGTTTTGCAAGTTTCGAATATAATGTGTGCCACATCAAGCATACTTTTATGAGCACCTAACTTCTTAACTTGAATAAACTGATAAAATCCAAAAAGCAAGCCAAGGATACAGATTAAAAAACCAAACATCAGCATATTATACTGATCGGGTTGAAGTACTGGAATTTTGAGATCGGCTTCACTTCCAAAAACTAACGCTGGCAAGCCCAAAATCATAACTAAAGAAAATAATCGTTTCATATGTTTAATATTAAAAAATGAATCTCTAAAAAAATCGGAAAATACGTTATGAAAATTATGAGAAAATGGATAATTAAGCTATCCTGAGTGATTAAATGTCGAAGCGGAAATTAACCTTGACAAACCAATTGATAAATTTACGAGGTAAAATTTGAGTGTAAACCGCTGCAGAAATAGATGGATAAATCTATTTATAAGACTTATTTTTCTGATTATATGAATATTATAACTATTCATCTAGTTGGCAATCATTAAAACATAAAAGTTTAGACTGCTAAATTAATTCCAATTTTTATAAATAAAGGTGAATTTTCAATATATTCATAATTTATAACGGGTTAAAATAGTTGTATCGTATCTACTGTAATGAATTTTACTAAAAATAAAAAATTGAAAATCCTTCGTTCATACCATTCCAATATCGTATCTTGGTAACTCGAATTCGAGCAACTATTTTAAAAATTATCAGGAAGTAATATATTATGTTTGAAGTAAAAATGGTGGTCACCGATCTGGATGGGACCCTCTTACAATCAGATCAATCAATTAGCCAGGTTGATCTTAATACACTTAAAAGATTAGGGAAACTAAAACTATGCCGTGTTGCAGCTACAGGTCGGAATCTATACAAAGTTAGGTTAGTATTAACTGAGAAATCGCCCTTTGACTATGTTATATTTTCTTCAGGTGCAGGAATTATAGATTGGAAAAGTCAAAAACTTATCCGTTCGATGTCTATTCCAGTCGACCAAACAAAACAAATAGAAGATTTTCTTATCGCTGAGAACTTTAATTTTAAGGTTTCGCGTGAATTGCCAGACAATCATAATTTCGGCTGGTGGAAAAGTTATGAGTGTCCTGAACTAACGAGATATGTCGAGCATCATAGCAAATTTGGAGATGCAGTTACAATTGATCCAACCAATCCATTTCCATCTTCTCAATTTTTAATGTTCTTTCCTAGTGAAAGTGATCAATTTGAATTGGTTAGAGCAAAAATACAACTTGAATTTCCTGATTTAAGTCTAATAAAAACAACATCACCATTTCATTCTGGATACATCTGGTTGGAGATTTTCCCTAACGGTGTTTCGAAAGCGCATGGAATTGAAGAGGTTTGTCGGATAACTGGAATAGCACGTGAAAATACCATGGGCATTGGAAATGACTTTAATGATCTGGAAATGTTAGATTTCACACAGCATTCCTATGTTGTTGATAATGCACCCGAAGAATTAAAATTAAAATACCTAATCAGCCTTGCACATCATGAAGATGGTTTTAGTCATGCCGTAAATAAACATTTATCTCCTCTTTGATAAACTGTAACATTAAATGCGATTAAACCGTATTTAGGTAATTATCCGATTTGTTTATCCTCAAAATAATATCGTCAATTTAAAAACTCTAAAATGAAAAAATTATCCTTGTTAATGCTCCTTTTATGGGTTACACTAAGCCTGTTTGCACAGCCATTTAATCTAACTGATCAGGTTCCCTTTAACCCAGCTACCAGCAAAGGTGTTCTTAAGAATGGACTAACCTATTATGTTAAATCAAATTCTACACCCAAAAATAGGGCCGAAATGATGCTTGTCGTTTCAGCAGGCTCAGTTCTGGAAGATAAGGATCAGCGTGGATTAGCTCATTTCTGTGAACACATGAGTTTTAATGGAACTAAAAACTTCCCTAAAAATGAGCTAATTAAATACTTTGAATCGATAGGGATGGAATTTGGTCCGGAAATCAACGCATATACGAGTTTTGATGAAACTGTTTATATGATTAAAGTACCGCTAGATAAAGAGGAATATATTCAAAAAGGGCTTCAGGTGCTATACGATTGGGCGTGTCAGGTTACCGATTCTGATGAAGAGATCAATAAAGAACGAGGAGTTGTGCATGAAGAGTGGAGAGGCGGCCAAGGGGCACAAAAAAGGATGATGAATCAATGGATCCCTGTATTTCTGAACAATTCAAAATATGCAGAAAGATTACCCATTGGAGAGGTCGAAACCATTGATAAATGCACGCCAGATGTTCTTCGTAGATTCCGAAATGATTGGTATAGACCAGATATTCAGTCTGTTATAGTAGTAGGCGATTTTGATCAGCAGAAAATGGTCAATCTCATAACAGAGAAATTCTCTGCTATTCCGATTAAAACAATTGCCCGAATGAAAGAATCATTTCCTATTCCGGCTCATCAGGAGACACTTGTAAAAATAGTCACAGATAAAGAAGCCACCTACTCGTCTGCATCAGTATATATCAAACATCCAATGAATATAGACCAAACAATAAATGGCTATCGAACATCCTTGGTTAACAATCTTTATAATCAAATGATAAACCTAAGGCTCTCTGAATTGACCCAAAAGGAGAAGCCCCCTTTTGTGATGGGACAAGCCGGTTATGGCGCATTAATTGGTCCTTCTGATGTGTATACGTCAATGATTATATCTCATCCGGGAAAGATCGAAGAGGGACTTAAGGCTATATTAATTGAGAATGAACGAATTAAGAAATTTGGATTTACTCAGAGTGAATTAAATCGGAATAAAAGTGCAATGCTTAGATCGATAGAGTCGACATTTAATGAGCGTGATAAAAGAGAGTCGATGGACATAGCACAGGAATTTACCCGCAATTTCTCTATGCGACATGAGCCAACGCCAGGAATTGAGACAGAATTTGAATATTACAAAGCCTTTATCCCTGGTATCACACTAGCTGAGATAAACAGCCTGGCACAGAAATGGATTACTGATGAGAATCGTGTAGTGATCATTACTGCACCCGAAAAAACAGATGTTACAGCTCCATCTGAGGCAAATATTAGAAAAGTATTAGCTGAAGTGCAAACGCAGAATGTAGAACAATATGCTGATGTTACATCCAATGAACCCTTGATGAAAAGTTCACCGCTTTCAGGAAAAATAACTGCAGAGAAGAAAATTCCGGAGGTTGATGCTACCGAATGGACACTCTCAAATGGGGCAAAGGTTATTTATAAAAAAACCGACTTTAAAGACGACGAGATCCTATTTAATGGATATTCACTTGGCGGCTGGTCTCTTTATCCTCAATCGGACAATATTTCGGCCTCTTTTGCAGCTACAATAATGGATATGAGTGGCATAGCAGATTATAATTCAATTACATTGAAAAAAATGCTTGCAGGAAAAGAAGTATCGGTCTCACCCGTATTAAAAATGTTAACTCAAGGTTTAGAGGGATCCTCAACAGTTTCTGATATGGAGACACTTTTCCAGTTAATTAATCTCTATTTCACCAAATCACGCTTTGATCAATCAGCCTTCTCATCCTATCTTACTCGAATGGGCAGTCAATTAGACAATAAAGATGTATCTCCTGAGCGGGCATTTTCAGATACTTTCAGAGTTGTAACAGCCAATTACCATCCGCGCATGAAACCTCTGACAAAGGAGATGCTTGCTGAAGCAGATTTTACGCGTATCGAACAAATTGGAAAAGAGAGGTTTGCAAATCCAGGAGCCTTTACATTCTTCTTTGTTGGAAAAATAGACCCTGCAACATTAAAACCCCTTGTCGAGAAATACCTGGCTTCCCTGACAATGGGAAAATCAACTGAGAAATGGGTTGACTTAGGTGTTCGCAAACCCAATGGCATAGTTGAAAAAACAATCTATAAAGGGAAAGAAGCAAAATCAATTCAGTACATTCAATTTCATGGTCCGCTAAATTACGCATCAAAAGATATTCTGGAGATTGACGCATTGGGTAAAATATTAACCACTAGATTGCTAGAAAGTATCCGCGAAGATAAATCAAGCGTCTATTATATTGGTGCTCAGCCTGCAACAAATAAAATTCCACTTCCTGAATATGATATGACAATTTATTATGGCACCTCTCCCGAAAAGGTTGAAGGATTAAAACTGGCAGTTTTTGATATTATCAAGGATTTGATAAATAATGGACCGAAGCAAGAAGAGGTAGATAAAGCACGGGAAAAATTAAAACGGGAATATGAGACAAATCTGAGAGAAAATAGCTATTGGCAGTCCACACTTAAGTCGTTCTACCTCAACTTTAAAGGTGATTTTAAAACCTTTGGTGATTTTGATCCAATCGTTGATGGGCTAACACAACAATCTTTAAAATCTTGTGCTGCACAAATCTTTGACTTTAACAATTTTATTTCAGTAGTCTTAATGCCAGAGGCAACAGTAAAAGTCCAATAAAAGGATCAATAGACATATCTTTTGAAGGGAGAAGTTAGAAACAGCTGTTTTTAATTTCTCCCTTTTGCAATGCCCAGGCTTTTAAAATAAGCACAAAAAAAGAGTAGAACCTAAAATCAAAAAGAATGATTTGATTTCAATTGGTTGGTTATCTTTGAACATTAAGTTGGTAGGGGATATTTGAAAAATAAACATATGCAAATTCTTAATGCTCAAGAATTTATAAACTTAGGGAATAAGATTCCTATTGTGGATGTAAGGTCTCCGGCAGAATTTGCCGAAGGGCATATTCCCAATGCCCTTAATATTCCCCTTTTTGATGATGATGAGCGGGCAATTGTTGGCACACGTTATAAGACCAAAGGCAGATTATTGGCAATAGAGAGAGGATTAGAGATTGTTGGACCAAAGATGGCTTCTTTTGTTCGTCAAGCACTTACAATTGCCACTTCAGGTAAAGTTTTGATCTATTGCTGGCGTGGAGGAATGCGATCAGAGAGTATGGCATGGCTTTTTGAAAGGGTTGATATAAACTGTTCACTCTTGAAAGGGGGATATAAAACCTATCGAAACTTTTTACTCGATACGGTAGGTACTATTCCAAATCTAATTGTAATCGAAGGTTATACTGGAAGTGGTAAGACCGAAATTCTTGATTCGTTGCGTAACATTGGGGAACAAATAATTGATCTTGAACAGCTTGCAAATCATCGTGGATCAGCATTTGGGGGCATTGGGATGAATGCTCAGCCTACGACGCAGCAGTTTCAGAATACTATTTTTAAGGAGATCCTCAATTTTGACCTTTCGAAAATTATATGGATTGAAGGGGAAAGCCAAACAGTGGGAAAAATATTCCTTCCTGATCCACTTTGGGATCTTATGAATAAAACACACAATATTGAAATTGCGGTTCCGCGACACGACAGAATTAAACGGTTGGTTCACCAATATGGCAACTTGCCTGCTGAGCTTATGGAAAATGCAATCACCAGCTTGATAAGAAGGCTGGGAGACCTTCGAATGAAAGAGATTTTGGCAAGCTTTCGAGAGAAGAATCTGGAACAAACAGCCGACAAGCTACTCGAATATTACGATCAATCCTATCAGTTTAGCCGAAATAAGTATAAAAGAATATTCACTGAGATTTCATTACCAAATGGTGATTCTTCAGCCAATGCGAAGATTATTCTAGCCAAAGTGACCGAATTGATTCAGCTTAAAGCACTATAAATATAGAAAGTTTCGATATTTCAGAGATTATGGAAAAAACCTTTTCAGCAGATTCTGCCAACGTTAAACTAACCCAATACTCGCATGGCGCAGGCTGCGGTTGTAAAATATCACCCAAAGTACTAAACTCCATTCTGGCACAATGTAAGACTGAATTTCCTGATCCTTTATTACTGGTTGGAAATAGTACCCTTGACGATGCTGCAGTTTATGACATTGGCAATAATCAGGTAATCATCTCTACTACAGATTTTTTTATGCCTATTGTTGACGATCCGTATGATTTCGGAGGTATTGCGGCGGTAAATGCGATTAGTGATATTTTTGCCATGGGAGGAAGACCGTTGATGGCAGTAGCGATCCTTTGCTGGCCTGTAAATACACTTTCGGCTGAAATTGCCGGTCAAGTAATTGAAGGGGCTAAACAAGCATGTGCGCGTGCAGGTATTGCCATTGCCGGGGGGCATAGTATCGATGGACCAGAACCAATATTCGGTTTAGCTGTCACAGGTATTGCAGAGAAAGATCAAATTCGCCTTAACTGCACCGCCACATTAGGGTGTGAATTATTCCTTACTAAGCCTTTAGGAATAGGAATCTTATCAACAGCCCAGAAAAAAGGAATACTCAAAGAACAAGATCGCCAAACAGCGCGAAACCTAATGTTAACCATTAATCAAATGGGCCAGGAACTCGGCAAATTAGCTGAAGTAAAAGCGATGACTGATGTTACTGGTTTTGGTTTATTAGGCCATCTTATCGAGATGTGTGAAGGTAGTGGACTCAGTGCAGAAATCGTTCCAGAGCGGGTTCCAGTACTAGCGAATATTGAATTCTATTTAGAAAACAAGGCATTTCCTGGTGGAACATTTCGAAATTTTGATAGTTATGGCCATAAAGTTGTTGCGATGACTGATAACCAGAAACATTTGCTTTGTGATCCACAAACCAGTGGTGGTCTGCTTGTAGCCGTAACACCAGAAGGAAAGTCCCGGTTTCTGGAGATTGCAGCGACATATGGTTTAGCAATTGAATCCTTTGGTGTACTAAAGCAGAAGGGAGCTTATGTTGTTGATTTCGGACCACAATAGTATATTCCGGATCGTATTAATCACAAGTCACCCGAAGCCTCTGTGTCAACCAATAAAAAAGAATTAAGATGTGATTTCACTATTGAAGCGGGTAAACTTGGGGTTATCTCGCTATCAACTAACTGTTTGACAATAGCTGCTTTTCGAGATCCATTTACTTGTAAGATAACCGTTTTTGACTCCATAATTGTTTTTAGTCCCAAGGTTATTCCCGTGCTTAGGGTTGCCTGATCAGAGAAATACTTTTGACCTACTTTCATAGTCGTTTCATCCAAATCAACAATATGTGATTTCAGCCTAAAAGGGGTTCCTGGTTCATTTAACCCCAGATGACCATTCATCCCTAGTCCTAATAATATAACGTCTATAGGACCATTTATGCGGATAAAATCATCTGTTTTAAGGCATTCTAATTTAGGATTGTCAGACTCACCATCAAAAAAACAGGTATTCTCCGGTGAGTAATCGATATAATCAAAGAGATGCTTTTTTAAAAAAGAATAGCAGTTCTGATCTTTTCGATTTCCAAGATTCAACCATTCATCCAAACCAACGATTGTGCATTTCTTAAAACTAATGGCACCCTTTTTATTGAGTTTTATCAATTCTTCGAATGTTCCTATTGAAGTTTCACCGGCTGGAAAACAGAGTAAAGCATCGGGCTTTTCCCTTACAATAGCACAGATACGCTCTGCTGTAGCAACAGAAAGTTGCCGATAAGTTTCATAGATAATTTGTTCCAAACCGATTTAATTATAATTTAAGCTCACCCCACCCTTTGCGATATTCCCGTTTCACAAATTGGTTAGCTTGTTCAAAATTTGTAATTTTCATATTAGGACCATCCCATTTATAATTGATATATCTGCCAGGGAAAATATTAGCCTCCATATCGCCATAAACGGGATCTTTTCGTATAATTTTTTCACTTATATTATAGCTTCTTAATAAAAGATTTCCCATAAGAACCGTTTCTGTTAATGGACCTGCATAACCAACAAAAGGTGAGTCAACCTCAGCATTACCATACCCTGCGATGCAAGCGTCTACCCATTGCCACCAATGACCATCCATATCCCCAACAATGCGCGGATATTTTTGAGCCACATTAACCTCTTTATTACGGCTCATTGGCAGAAGAACGGGATTACGTCCTCCCCATCCACAGGCTGCTTTACCTTTGGTCCCAACGAAAAGAGTTCCACCTTCAAAATCATTTAATCCCGGCCAATCGCCAAGGATATCATTCATATTTCCATCCGAATCGAGTTCCAAAGGACGCTCAGGGGTTATACCACCATCCATCCAGTAAAGGTTTAAATCGCGGCCGTTCTTTTGATGATATTTGAACCGAATAGAACTTGCCACTGGACCGCTTTCGGGATATTGAGCTTCTTTAAAAATTCCATTATATACTGTGCTGGCACTACAGGTCACTTCGGTAGGATATCCAAGGTCTAATAATTTAAATGGAGGGCCAATAATATGACAACCCATATCTCCTAATGCACCGGTTCCAAAACGCCACCAGCCTCGCCAATTAAAGGGAACCATATTTTCGATATAATTTGTATCCTGTGCTGTTCCGAGCCATAAATCCCATTTAAGTTCCTTTGGTACAGCAGGGCGATTTTTTGGCCATGGTATTCCTTGCGGCCATACCGGACGATCGGTCCAGCAATAAACCGATTCTATCTCTCCCAATATATCGGCTTCAATCCATTCACGCAAGGTGCGCATACCATCGCAGGAAGCACCTTGGTCTCCCATTTGGGTGACTACTTTATACTTTTCAGAAGCCTGGGTTAACAAACGAGCTTCATAAATATCATGAGATAAAGGTTTTTGAAGGTAAAGATGCTTATTAAGCTGCATTGCACTCAACCCTACAATAGCGTGGTTATGGTCAGGAATTGCCACAGAGACCGAATCGAAATTCTTACTCTCCTTATCAAACATTTCTCGCCAATCGTGATAAAATGCTGCTTTGGGAAATTCTTTTCTCCGTGGATTTGCCTGACGGTCATCCACATCACACAGACAGGAGATCACCGCATTTTTTTTCGGAGCAGTTGCATAATGATGAATATCATTTTCCCCTTCCCCACCGCAGCCGATGGCCGCAATCTGCAACTTATCACTTGGCGGAACATGCCCCAAACCTCCAATGGTAAAACTTGGAAGAATTGTAAATGCAGCAGCTCCAGAAGAACTCCTTTTAACAAAATCTCTGCGTGTAAGACCCAAACGGTCTTCAGAAATTTGATCTTCTATCTTCTTCATGATTGCTATTTTTTGAATTAGAATTCCGAATTAAGACTCTTAAAACACACTAAGAATATAATTATTTACTTTTTAAAGACCTAACCTTAACTTCCTTGAAAAATACGACATCTTGTTCACCATGATTTTGTAAACCAAAATATCCATATTCAGGACGCGGACCATGAAAAGGCTCAAAATCAAACTTTCTATCGGGAACCGGATCACCTTCCTTGAAATCGGTTACCTTAATACCATTCAGAATAACAATAGTCCGTGGACCATCCAGTGTTATCTCCATCGTATTCCACTCAGGCCCAGGCTTCCCTGACTTTGCTAAGGGTTTTGTCAACGAATATAGCATTCCTGTATAGTGGTAATCATCTTCGTTTGAGAGTTCTGGCTGATTATCAATCTGTACCTCATAACCATAGAAAACAGGCATCCACTCTTCATAAGGTTCAATAGGAATACGGATAAAAACTCCAGCATTACTGTTCGTATCCCTCATTCGAAACACAACTTTTAATACACAATTGCCAAATTTCTCGCCCGTCCAATACAGTAAACCCATCCCTCCGTGCGATTTAATATAACCATCTTCAACATATTGATAACCAGGACCTACATGTTTCCAACCCGTAAGATCCTTTCCGTTAAATAAATTTCGCCATTGAAAATCATCTTGAATTTGAGAGGATAATTCATTATTAATCAATGAATTATTTCGATCCATCGCAGATGAATATACGATAAAGGCGCAGAAAATAAGTAAAGTTGCAAGTGTTTTTTTCATACCAAGATTTGATAAAATAAGTTTTGAAAATAGTTAGTTCGATTGGTGATATTAGTTAGTTTACCAGAGATTGTAAAAATCTCCTTAAATTCTAATTGATGATAAAATTAAAAAATAAATGATAGGAAGTGAATTCTCAGTAGAAGAACTAAAAATATTATTCAAGTGACGTCGATAAAAAAGAGATATTTTCTCAGATATTTAGTCTAATTAATGTGCATACTAAATTCTAAAAATAGCGCATATTACTTAGTAAAATCTACTATCTTAAACCTGTGAAAATCTTAAGAAAATAGACTAATTAAAATCCCGGCTGTTAAAGCACTTCCAATAACTGCAGCAGCGTTGGGACCTAATGCGTGCATAAGTAAGTGATTGGTTTTATCATACTTAAGACCAAGAACTTGGGAAATACGTGCGCTGCCGGGAACAGCGGCCAATCCTGCATTTCCTATCAACGGATTTATTTTGTCCCCCTCTTTAAGAAATAAGTTCATTATTTTAACAAATAACACCCCACAAATTGTAGCAATTGCAATAGATATTACTCCAAGAAGGAAAATGTTAAGTGTGTTTACAGTTAAAAATATAGAGGCTTGGGCAGATGCTCCCACAGAAACTCCAATTAAAATTGAGACCACATCAATTAATGGCCCCTTTATAGTCTCTGCCAAACGCTTTGTTACACCACTCTCTTTAAGAAGATTACCAAAAAACAACATCCCAAGCAGAGGAATAGATGCCGGCACTAAAAAACAGGTAAAGATCAAAGCACCTAATGGAAATATAATCTTCTCTTGTTTTGAAATTGTCCGTGGAGGCCTCATTCTGATGATCCGCTCCTTATTTGTTGTGAGCAACTTCATAAAGAATGGCTGAATAATTGGTATCAGGGCCATAAAGGTGTAAGCAGAGAGTGCTATTGCCCCTATCAGTTCAGGTGCCAACTTGGCAGAAAGAAAAATTGCCGTAGGACCATCGGCACTACCAATAAGGGCAATAGAACCAGACTCTGATGATGTAAACCCAAGATGAATAGCCAATAAATAGGCAGAAAAAATACCTATTTGAGTCACCACACCAATCAGAACAAGTTTTGGATTTGAGATTAAGGCTGAAAAATCAGTCATTGCACCTATACCCATAAATATCAGCGATGGGTAAATTCCTCGTGATACACCCTGAAAGAGAATATTAAGGAGACTTCCCGTTTCAAAAACGCCAATCTGAAGACCGGGATGAAAAGAAATATTACCTAAAAGAATTCCAATGCCCAATGGAACCAATACAAGAGGCTCATACTCCTTCACAATTGCCAGGTAGATAAAAAGCAATGCACAAACGATCATCACAATATTTCCAAATGTGAGGTTTGCCAAAGCAGTAAATTGGATAAATTGACCTAATTGCTGCATAATACCCGAGAAAATACTTGAATCTTCCATAATTATTCTCCTATCACAATTAATAGATCACCCTCCATAACAGAATCACCTTTACTTCTGGCAATAGAAATAACTGTCCCAGGTTTATCCGCTTCAATATTATTTTCCATTTTCATAGCCTCCAGCACAAGAAGTCGCTGACCTATATTTACAACGTCACCAACCTTTACATAAATTTCAAGAATTACGCCAGGAAGAGGCGATTTAATGGTTCCACCACCTTTAGGTTCAGATGGGTTGCTTGTTTTGGCAACAGAGGGATGAGAATCTGTCGAAGGAACAGAGATGCTGCGAACAAGTTTTGGCGTCTTAACAGGCTGCATATCTTTATCCACTTCAACGATGTACTTCGTTCCATTTATTTCAACTTCAGCACTATAATCTTCAATACTTAATACCTCAGCATTGTATTGATTACCATTGATTTTAAATTTAAATTTTTTCATTGTCAGTCCGATTTATCGTGGTGATTTTCTAATACCGTAGATCTTGGAACTCCAGGGTGAATAGGTCCGTGATACTTTAGTCATAGTAATTACCGGATCCTCCTGGTCATGTAATTCAGTACTATATAAATACAAAGCCATAACAATTGCAGCATTCACTTCGCCAGACAATCTATCTTTAATCTCTCCTGGAGAGATATCTGTTTTTAATTTTTCTGCTTTTCTCCCTCTAATGGTCATTAAATAACCTGATAGTTTGAATATTAGATAAAGTGAGAGAAGAGTCAAAATAACGATCAGAACAGCGGCACCAATTACCTCAGTACCTAAATAGTTGTTGATTCTGTTATCAATAATATTTTGTGCCTCTACCTTTAATATTCCCAAGGAAAGCAAAACGACTAAAAAAAGTTTTGAGATACTCGCATCATTTCTTAGCATAACTGTCTATTTAAAGAGGAAGATTTGAATGTTTCTTAGCCGGCATTGTATCTTTTTTTGTTGCCAGTGACTGCAAAGCCCGAATGATTCTAAATCTGGTATTGCGAGGTTCAATTACATCATCAATATATCCATATCGAGCTGCATTATAAGGATTTGCGAACTCTTTTTTATACTCAGCTTCTGCATTAGCTATAAACTCGTTACGCAAGTCAACATCCGATATTGCTGCAATTTGCTTATTCATTAAAACCTCAATAGCCCCTTTAGGTCCCATAACCGCTATTTCTGCCTGAGGCCAGGCATAATTTATATCTCCACGTAAATGCTTGGAGCTCATTACGCAATAGGCACCACCGTAAGCTTTTCGCAGAATTACAGTAATCTTTGGAACTGTAGCTTCGCCATAGGCAAACAAAAGCTTTGCTCCATGGATAATAATACCTCCATACTCCTGAGCTGTACCGGGCAAGAATCCGGGGACATCCTCCAGAGTTACAAGAGGTACATTAAATGCATCGCAAAAACGGACAAACCGCGCCGCTTTACGTGAACTATTAATATCGAGAACTCCGGCCAAATAAGAGGGTTGATTCGCCACAATTCCTACCGGCATACCATTAAAACGAGCAAATCCTACGACAATATTTTGCGCAAAATTGCGGTGAACTTCCATAAATTCAGCGTTATCCACAATAGAATGGATAATATCTTTTACATCATATGGTTTATTCGGATTTTCAGGGATAATATCATTTAAATTATCATCAAGGCGGTCAATTGGATCATTGCATGGTGCGATTGGAGGATCTTCAAGATTATTCTGAGGTAGAAAAGATAGCAATTTACGAATCAACAATAATCCCTCTTGCTCCGAATCAGAAACGAAATGAGTTACTCCGGATTTTGTTCCATGTACAAATGCTCCCCCAAGTTGCTCATCTGTAACAACTTCTCCTGTGACAGTCTTAACAACCTTAGGACCGGTAACAAACATATAACTGGTATCCTTACTCATTACAATAAAATCGGTTAATGCGGGAGAATATACCGCACCACCTGCGCAGGGTCCAAAGACCGCAGAAATCTGAGGAATAACCCCGGAGGCCATAATATTGCGTTGAAAAATCTCGGCATAACCTGCTAAGGCAGTTACACCTTCCTGAATACGTGCCCCACCGGAATCATTGATGCCAATACAAGGAGCTCCAACTTTCATGGCCATATCCATAACTTTGCAGATTTTCTGGGCAAATGTTTCAGAAAGGGAACCTCCAAAAACAGTAAAATCCTGAGAAAAGATGAAAACTGTTCTGCCATCTATGGTACCGCGGCCGGTAACCACCCCATCACTCATAAATTTAATCTTTTCGAGTCCAAAATTGGTACAACGATGGGTAACAAACATGTCAAACTCCTCAAAACTACCCTCGTCAAGAATTAATTCTATACGTTCGCGTGCAGTTAATTTACCTTTGGCATGCTGGGCATCAATTCTTTTCACACCGCCTCCTAGCCTGGCCTCCACCCGAAGGTCAATCAAATTTTTAATCTTGTCCTGATTGCTCATCGTACTAGTAATTAAGTATTAAACTAACAACTATTCACTGCAGAACTCTGTAAGTACGCCAAAGGTTGATTTGGGATGTAAAAAACCGATATTTAATCCTTCAGCCCCTTTTCGAGCTTGCTTATCTATCAATTGTATTCCTGCCTGATTTGCTTGCTCCAGAGCAAGATTTACATCATCTACGGCAAAGGCAAGATGATGAACTCCTGGACCTTTTTTCGCGAGAAATTTACCTATTGGCCCATCTGGATCAGTGGATTCAAGAAGTTCAATCTTAGTCTGACCAACCTTAAAAAAGGCCGTTTTTACTTTTTGGTCCGCAACAAATTCAGTAGCATAGCATGTTGTTCCCAATAACGATTCATAATAGGGTATCGCATGCTCCAGATTCTCAACGGCAATGCCAATATGTTCAATATGTGATATATTCATGCAGAATTTTTGTTTTTAAATTGAAATCTATTGAAAAAAAGAAAACTGAAAAATGAAGATATTTCTTATTTTGATACCGGAACAAAGCGGTAATGAGGTCCAAACCGTTCAAAAGCAGCTTTATCGAGCATCTCGCGATGACTCGGATGGGCAATTGAGATCAACAATCGGGCCCTCTCTTGCAATGTTTTTCCGTAAAGGTTAACAGCTCCCTGCTCAGTAACTACCCAATGAATATTTGCACGGGTTGAAACAACACCCGAGCCTTCAATAAGGGTTGGCGAAATCTTTGAGACCCCTTTTTCAGTCATAGAAGGCATAGCAATAATGGGTTTACCACGAAATGAATAACCAGCACCACGAATAAAATCAATTTGTCCCCCAACACCGGAGTAATGCTTAATGCCAATAGAATCGGCACACACCTGACCGGTTAAATCGATAGCAAGAGCTGCATTTATAGCAGTAACACGATCTAGCTTACGAATAACTGATACATTATTGGTGTGAGACACATCCATCATCGCAACCATTGGATTATCATCAACGAAGTCATATAATTTTTTTGATCCCATTAAAAATGTCGCAACCATTTTACCTTTATCGATATTCTTGAGCCTTCCATTAACTACGCCGCGTTCAACCAAGGGAAGAATTCCGTCTGCAAACATTTCGGTATGAACGCCTAAATCTTTATGATTCATCAATTGCGCCAGCACCGCATTAGGGATCCCTCCGATCCCCATTTGCAAACAAGCACCGTCTTCAATTAATTCAGCTGCATATTTACCAATGCTGATCTCTATCTCGGTAAGTGGCTCTAGCTGATGTGCAAAAAGAGGAGCATCATCTTCAACAAAAATATCAATCTGTTCCAAACGAATCATTGCATCGCCCCATGTCCTTGGTACATTTGGATTCACTAAGGCAATAACGACATCGGCACATTCAACAGCTGCCAAGGTGGCATCTACTGAAGTTCCCAGAGAGACATATCCATGCTGGTCAGGAACCGAAACCATTATCATTGCAACATTAACCTTAAGATATCCCTCCCGTATTAATTTTTGTGTCTCGCTCAGAAAAACAGGAATATAATCGGCAAAACCTGCCTGGGTTTGCTTACGCAGATTAGCTCCAACAAAAAACTGTTGAATATCAAATATTCCTTCAAATTCAGGATTAGCATACTCTACATTACCCTCAATATGAATATGTTGAATTTTTACATCCTCAAGTTCTCCGGCTCTTCCTCGTTCAACCATAGCCTTTATTAGTCGGTGTGGGGTAACTGCAACTCCACTTAAATGGACTCGATCACCCGATTTTATAACTTTAACCGCTTCCTCGGCCGTGACATACCTTACTCGCTTCATAAATTGATAATTGATTTTAAGTTCTGCTAAATTAAAGATTAATAATCGGCAGAAAAAGAACTTAAGTCGCTAAAAAGAATAATCTAAAAAATATAGTCTCTAAAAGTTGATTTTTTTGAATTGTAAACAATCGACCTATAATTGTAAACAACTATCAATTAACTTTCTTAAACTTTTGTATGTTTGCTATTCATAATGAAAATAAATATGATAAAATACGATCTGGCAATTATAGGTAGCGGACCTGGCGGTTTTGCTGCAACGATGAGAGCTGTGGATTTCGGAAAAAATGTATGTCTAATAGAAGCAGGGCATATTGGAGGTACTGGAATTATGAATGGTCCACTTACATCCAAAACGATGTGGGAACTCTCCGTCGATTATTCAGTTGCAGCAGCTATAGACAGGGGTTACCGTGCATCCGGATTACAGGTTGATTACAATATGGTAAAAAAGACCGTTTTTGCAGCTGCCAAGACCAAGCAATACCAGATGTTATCTCAAATTGAATCCTTTTCAACCAGTAATAATAATTCAGGAACGATTACTTACAAGCGAGGTTTTGCAAAATTTTTGGACCGAAATACGTTGCAGATCGACGGCGAAAATGGGATTGAACAAATTGAAGCAGAGTATATTATAATAGCAACAGGATCAAAACCACGTGAACTTCCAGAGTTACCCGTTGACCAGAAACAAATTTTCGATTCCGATGGATTACTAAATCTCGAGAAATTTCCCGAACGAATGATGATCTTAGGATCTGGAATTATTGGATGTGAGTTTGCTACAATATTTTCAAACTTTAAACAAACAGAAGTACATTTATTAGACAGAACTCATCGGGTAATCCCCTTTGAAGATGATGACGTAAGTGATTTCGTATCAAATAATCTTGAAAAAAATGGGGTGATAATTCATCATACTGCCACTTTACGCCATGTGAGGAAGGCCTCAGACCATCTGGAAGTTATCTTGGATTACGATGATGGTCATAGTCAGGTAGTGGAGGTTGATGTTATTTTAGTTTCAATCGGACGTGATGCAAACACAAAAGGTTTAGGACTCGAAAATGTTGCCATTACGCCTAATGTAAAGGGATATCTGCATGTCAATGAAGAGTGTGCGATAGGTGATTTTAAGAAATGTAATATTTTCGCTGCGGGAGATGTGACTGGACAAAAAGCGCTCTATGGTGTCGCTGAAGAGCAGGGTCGTTTTATTGTGGAGGCTATTTTTGGTGAGGCAATATATCCACTTGACTATTCCCATATGCCGACACTGATGTTTTTTAAACCCGAACTTGCATCGGTAGGAGCAAATGAAAAAATACTTCAGGAACAAAAAATCCCTTATAAAGCGATTTATTACTCGAATGAATTGGTAAATAGAGCCATTGCAATGCGAAGTACAAAAGGTTTTGTTAAGCTAATTGTAAGTAACGATGGAACTGAAAAAATTCTCGGCATGCGGGCTGCTGGTCCTCAGGCTTCGGCATTCATTGTTTCAATCTCCTACCTAATCAATTCAGATATCAGACTGCACGAGGTGTTACAAAGTATTCACCCCCACCCGAGTATCACAGAAGGGATTCAGGAATGTATCCGAATCTTTTATAACCAATCAATTTATAAGCCTAAAGCCTTTCCTTCACTGATAAAAATAACAGAATGGAAACCAGAATAGTCTAAATAAATTGATGATTTTATAATTCAAATAAATTTAAACTTAATTTTTTTAAAGTTCTCTTAACTCTAAATTAATTAGGATTAAAGGTAAACAAATCGGAGAAGCAAGCAGCCAATTAAAAGTTGCCAGCCACATTTTTTATTTATCTTTGCCGCCAGTGATAACCCTTGACTTTGTCAAAATTAAATATAGCTAAATGATCCTCTTTTTTAAAGGAAAATTAAACCTTATTGCTGTTGATGTACAAAAAGAATTACCAGCTTCCGATATCGATAAACTAGTTTGGCTATTTGATGAAGCTACTTTAGTTCCTCAAGATTTCCTACCCGGCATTTATGTTGGCCCTAGAAAAGAGATGATCACACCCTGGAGTACGAATGCCGTTGAGATCACTCAGAATATGGGAATTGATGGAATCGTTAGAATAGAAGAATTTTTTCATGCAAATTCTGAATATCCCAAACATGACCCAATGCTTCAGGTTGTTTACAAGGGTATTGGTCAACAAATATTTATTATTAACCATCAGCCAGAAGCTATTCAATCAATTGATGATATTGGAGCCTATAGCATAAAAGAGGGGTTGGCTTTAAGTGAGGATGAGGTCAATTATCTCACCGATGTATCGACTAAACTAGGCAGAAAACTAACTGACAGTGAGGTTTTTGGTTTTTCACAGGTGAATTCGGAGCATTGTCGCCACAAAATATTTAACGGAAATTTCATAATTGATGGTGTTGAAAAAGAATCAACACTATTTCAACTCATTAAGAAAACCACGAAGGCCAATCCGAATACGATACTTTCTGCCTACAAAGATAATTGCTCGTTCAGCAAAGGTCCCGATTCGGAACAGTTTGCTCCAAAAACTCAAGATAAACCTGATTTCTTTGAGGTAACTGATATTAAAACCGTTTTATCGCTTAAGGCAGAAACGCATAATTTTCCTACAACCGTTGAACCATTTAATGGCGCTGCAACAGGTACCGGAGGTGAAATTCGCGACAGGATGGCTGGAGGAAAAGGAAGTTTTCCAATTGCAGGAACTGCCGTTTATATGACCTCCTACTCGCGAAATGACCAGCAAAGTAGATCGTGGGAAGAAAATACAGAACCGCGTCAATGGTTGTATCAAACTCCTGAAGAGATACTGATTAAAGCATCAAACGGAGCCTCCGATTTTGGAAATAAGTTTGGTCAGCCGCTCATAAATGGCTCGGTACTCACATTTGAACATTTCGAGAATCAGAAAAAATTTGGCTACGATAAAGTGATCATGCAGGCTGGAGGTATTGGATATGCACGTGAAGAAGATTGTTTAAAAAATACACCCGGCGTTGGAGACAAAGTTGTTTTACTCGGAGGCGATAATTACCGTATTGGCATGGGTGGTGGTGCTGTTTCATCAGTTGATACGGGTGAATTCGAGAGCCATATCGAATTAAATGCGGTGCAACGGGCTAATCCCGAAATGCAAAAAAGAGCCTATAACACCATTCGGGCATTAGCTGAATCGGGTAATAATCCGATTATTTCAATCCATGACCATGGAGCCGGTGGGCATCTAAACTGCCTTTCTGAACTTGTTGAAGAGACAGGAGGCGAAATTTATATAGACCAGCTACCTGTTGGAGACCCTACCCTTTCGGCCAAGGAAATTGTCGGGAATGAATCTCAGGAGAGGATGGGATTTGTTACCAGCAGCGAAAATATAGAACTTATTACTCGTATTGCTGAGCGTGAAAGATCACCGATCTATGTTATTGGAGAAACAACAGGCAATCATAAATTCACCTTCCTAAACAGAAAAACAGGCGAAAAAC
This sequence comes from uncultured Bacteroidia bacterium, assembly GCA_903907075.1. GTDB lineage: Bacteria > Bacteroidota > Bacteroidia > Bacteroidales > Prolixibacteraceae > JAAFHB01. The sequence continues at coordinate 5,187 of CAIVMQ010000003.1, read as the reverse complement.
CAATTAACTGGGAACTTGCCTACATGTTTGGAAAACCGCCTAAAACCGTTTTAGAAGACGAGTCCAAGGTTGCTAAATTCTCCCCTCTAAAATACAATATATCGTTAATTAACAAATATATAGAACAAGTACTGCAACTTGAATCCGTGGGTTGTAAAGACTGGCTCACAAATAAAGTCGACCGTTCTGTAACCGGAAAGATTGCGAAGCAACAATGTGTAGGGCCTCTACAAATTCCTCTTAATAACCTGGGTGTAGTATCTGTAGATTATCAGGGAAAGCAAGGGATAGCGACCTCGTTAGGCCATGCTCCTGTAGCCGGCTTGATCAATTCCGCCAATGGATCAATTCTAGCTATTGCCGAATCACTTACAAATATTATCTGGGCTCCACTGACCCATAAAATTACAGGCATATCATTGTCGGCAAACTGGATGTGGCCAGCTAAAAATAAGGGAGAAAATTTCAGACTTTATAGTGGTGTTGAAGCAGCATCCAATTTTGCCTGCGCATTGGGAATTAATATCCCAACAGGTAAAGACTCCCTTTCGATGACCCAGAAATATAAAAACGATGTGGTCTATGCTCCAGGAACAGTCATTATATCGGCCTCCGCAGAAGTTTCCGATGTCCGTAAAGTAGTTGAACCTGTAATGGTTGCGGATTCATTATTTCCAATTTACTATGTCGATTTTTCAAAGGCACCAAAATCACTTGGAGGAAGCTCATTCGCACAAATATTGAGCCAATTAGGCGAGGATACACCTACCGTTTCAGATCCGGCATATTTTATCAATGCATTTAATACTATCCAGGCAATCATTGAAGACCAGGACATATTATCGGGTCACGATATTTCGTCAGGAGGAATTTTAACAACCCTTCTTGAAATGTGCTTTGCTCAAAATAACGGTGGAATAGCTGTTGATTTAACCGGTTTAAATGAAAAAGACTCGGTAAAGACCTTATTTAGCGAAAATCCTGGACTAGTTATTCAACCTAAGACCCCGATCATATTTGAAAACACGCTGAATAACAATAATATATCGTTTGTTAAAATAGGAACTCCTATCGAAAGTCGTGAAATAACAGTGGTAAATGGATCAGACAGCTTTCGATTCGATATTAATAGCCTACGAGATCAATGGTATAAGCCATCCTATCTTCTCGACCGTCGGCAGAGTGGTGAAAAACTTGCATTGGAGCGCTTAAAAAATTACAGCAAGAATGAATTAAAATTTAATTTCGGCACTTTTTCTGGCAAGTTTAAAAATTTAGGGATTGATCCCAATCGCCGTAAATTATCCGGAATAAAAGCCGCTATAATACGTGAAAAGGGTAGCAATGGTGATCGGGAGATGGCCTGGAGTATGTACCTAGCAGGTTTCGATGTGAAGGATGTTCATATGACAGACCTAATAAGCGGACGCGAAACCCTTGAAGAATTAAATCTTATTGTTTTTGTCGGTGGATTCTCTAATTCAGATGTTCTAGGCTCTGCTAAAGGATGGGCCGGAGCCTTTCGATGTAATGAAAAAGCAAAAATTGCACTCGATAATTTTTATAAAAGATCGGATACCTTAAGCCTTGGCATTTGCAATGGTTGCCAGCTGATGATAGAACTTGACTTAGTAAATTCTGGTCAGTTAGAGAGCATTAAAATGGCGCATAATGATTCACATAAATTCGAATCTTGTTTTGTAAGTGTTGATGTACAGGAGAATAACTCGATTATGTTTAACTCTCTTTCCGGTAAGAGTCTTGGGGTATGGGTTGCACATGGCGAGGGTAAATTTGTAATGCCACATGCCGAAGAGAAGTACCAGATTGCAGTAAAATTCTCGTATGACAACTATCCGGGAAACCCTAACGGATCTGATTACAATACGGCAGCAGTTTATTCAGTAGATGGACGACATTTGGCGATGATGCCTCATATCGAACGTGCTATTTATCCTTGGCAATGGCCTAATTATCCTGCAGATCGCAAAGATGATCAGGTAACACCATGGATTGAAGCGTTTGTGAATGCACTTAACTGGATTGCTAAGCAATAGGTTTCTAAACAGAAAACTTATTCATCCGAATCCTCCAGGATATAATCCTCCCAGAGATTTAATGCGGCGGTACCAGAAACCATTTCTGTGCTTTCGAGCAGTTTAGCAGCTCCTCGGCAACCCTTGGTTGCGGAATTTTCAAGGTATTTTTTAGCCAAAGCCTGGTCTTTAATAAGACATTCTTGGGAAAGGATCAATAGGGCAAGTAAGTAAGCAGCCATCTCATCGGAATCCTCATTAACAAGTCCTTCAAGGATGCCAAACGCTCTCTGAAGATCTACAGACCCATTTTCACCTCTTATTAAATAGGTTGACTGATTTAGAATTGCCACTCTGTTTCCTTCTATTGCAGCTCTATCAAGCAATGCCCAAGCTGCAACCGGATCACGATCTGAAAACTTTCGGGAGAGTAACAGAGTCGCTAAAAGGTTGTATGCAGGGGCATAGTTATTATCTACTGCAGTTTTAAGATAGGTATAGGCCTGGGTAAAATCCTGAAAACCTTTAGTAGTAAAGAGAATTCGTCCAAGTTCATATCGTGCTTCATCATCGCCAGCTTCGGCAGCATGTTCAAAACTTAAGATTGCTTTTTCCACATTTTTCTGAACGCCATCACCAGTATAATACATATCTCCAAGATTCTTCCAGGCATCAGTAAAGCCGTTTTCAGAGGCCCTTGAATAATAAGTAAAGGCCTCATTTACATCCTTTTCAACCCCTTCACCAAAATAATACATTCCGGCAAGATTATAGTGAGCCTGAGCATACCCACCATCGGAAGCTTTCTTAAAATATTCAAATGCTTTTCCAAAATCCTTCTCTCCAGCATCGCCAAAATAGTATAAAACACCAAGGTTATAAGTCCCAAGATGGAAGCCAGCTTTATCAGCCATAGTGTACCATTTTAAAGCTTCTTGCGGATTTGGATCTATCCCCTTCCCTTGATGATATGCATTTCCTAAATTGTTCATTGCCTCAGCAACACCAAGACCGGCTGCTAATTCATAATACTCAACAGCCTTTTGCATATCCTGGCTTATTCCATTTCCCGATTCATACATTACCCCTAGATTGAATATAGCCTTTGGATAACCTGCTTCAGCAGCCTTAGTATACCATTTTAGTGCTTCTGTAGGATTTACCTCGTTTGATAGCCCATTCTCAAAATAAACACCAACTCTAAACATCGCTCCGGGGACTCCTAATTCTGCAGCTTTTAAAAAGCAATCATAGGCTTTCTCTTTCTCTGACCAATAGCATAAGCTTTTTTCATGCACAATTCCCAATAAATAATTAGCCCTTGAATGATTATTTTCGGCAGCGCGTTTAAAGTAATCACCTGCAGATTGGTTATCCTTCATCGTTAGTTCTCCTGCTAATAAGATACTGGCATATTTAAATTGAGCCTCAACAATCCCTTTATCAGCTGCTTTTTTATAATAATCGACAGCCATTTTATGATTTGATTCAACCTCGTCACCCGCTTCATACTTTTGGGCTAAGCTAAACATAGCCTCCGGATTACCATTTGAGGCAGCTTTCTTTAACCATTCGATCCCCTCATCATCCGATCTTTTCAAATATAATCCGGCAATAGCATCTTGCGCATCCGCACTTCCCTTATCGGCTGCACGGGTGAACCACTCGTGTGCTTCAGAATCATTTTGCTCCTCGAGTAATTGTCCCATTAAAAATATGGCTTCCACATAATCAGACTCTGCCGCCTGCCTTAAGTATCCTTTTGCCTTCTCAAGGTCCTTTGTCGTTCCATCACCTCTAAAAAGCATTTTCCCAAGTAACAAAGCTACCTCAGAAGAGACACTACCAGGTATTTTTGAGAACCAGAAAAAAGCCTCCTCATGATTTTTATCAATATCCTTACCCTCATAAAGGAAAAGACCTATTTTTTCATAGGCAGGAAGATGGTCATTTTTGGCAGCTTTTAAATACCATTCAAATGCCTTAGGAAGTTTAATAGGTACGGTAAGCCCTTCTTCAAAAATCTCACCTACTTTAAACATTGCAGGGGCATATCCTCCTTTGGCAGACTCATACCAATGATCAACAGCCTCGTTAATATCCTTATATCCTCCGTCTCCAGTGGATAACAACCGACCAATATTGTATTTAGCAACAAGGTCTCCTCGTTGAGCACCTCGTTCATACCATTCAAATGCTTTATTTAAATCCAACGGCAAGCCATCACCATTTTCACGCATCTCACCAATATAATTGCAGGCCTCGGCACCTCCATCTCTGGCGGACTCTAAATACCACTTAACAGAGTTTTCTTTCGAAAGAGGACGGTTTATCCCTTGGTAATAATAGTTGCCAATTGCATAAGATGCTGCAGAAAATCCCTTCTCCATTAATGATTCAAAAGAACTAACCACTTGATTTGCATCAATTTCATGCTCTGCCAAATCAATTAATACCATAGCAGGCTTGTAACCCTGACTGAGCGCCTTAGCCAATCGGATTAATCCTTTCTCTTTTTTTCCATTCTTAAGATCTTCTACCCCTTTACGAAAATTCCTCGGAGCAGTCTCAATTAGTTGACTCATCATAATTCATTCAAAATAGGGTATAAAATTAGCTTTAATGAGCTATTTGTAGATATACTATCACTAAAAATAATAAACATTTTTTTTTTTCAGATGCAGATTAAAAAATAACGATATAAATCAACTCTAAAAACGGTAATTTTACCATAAATATTTACCCCATGCAGCCACTGGATATTATTTCTTCCTATTACAAGCCAAGGTCTAAAGCATATAAAATTGTTGTCACTCATTCAACTTTGGTAACCGAAAAAGCTTTAAAAATAGCACATCATCGAAAAGATTTAAATCCAGATTTTAAATTTATCGAGGAAGCTTCTATGTTGCATGATCTGGGTATTTTCATGACTTATGCACCCGACTTATATTGTTTTGGCGAATTCCCCTATTTATGTCATGGCTATTTAGGATGTGAAATACTTACCGCTGCAGGGTACCCCGAGCATGGATTAGTCTGCGAAAGGCATACTGGCATAGGAATTACAACAGAAGATATACTCACCTATAAATTACCCCTTCCACTTCGTGATTACGTGCCTGTTTCGGTCGAGGAGCAGATCATTTGT
>CAIVMQ010000002.1 GCA_903907075.1 uncultured Bacteroidia bacterium | reverse complement strand
GCACATACGGCGCCTCATGTGCCCTTATTCAGATCAACTAAATTTGAGAACAAAAGTCTCAGGGGTATTTACGGTGATGTTGTTGAGGAACTTGACTGGAGCGTAGGAGAGATTTTGGCAACCTTAAAAAAGAATGGGCTGGATAATAATACACTTGTTGTTTTCACGTCAGACAATGGTCCCTGGACCGGGTTTCAGGAACTGGGCGGCAGTGCCGGATTGCTCTCCGGGGGCAAAGGCAACGGTGGCACTTTTGAAGGAGGGATGAGGGAACCTACCATTTTCAGATGGCCCGGAAAACTCAAGACAGGTGTTGTTATGGATATGGCTACAGGGATGGATTTATTTCCGACAATTTCAAAACTGGCAGGTGTGCCTTTGCCAAATGACAGGATATATGATGGTTATGATATCTCGCCTGTCATGTTTGGAACAGGGAAAGATCCCAGGGATGTTGTATATTATTATCGCGATGCCCAGTTATTCGCTATAAGAAGAGGTGAATTTAAGGTTCATTTTAAGATTCTGCCTGAAAATGGTCATGATTCTTTTACAAGCAAAGATCTACCATTGCTCTTTAATTTGAACATTGATCCATCTGAGAAACAAAATATCGCAGCTAAACATCCTGAGATCATTAAAGAAATTATTGAGATCCAAAAGCAACATCAGGCTACCCTGGTGCCGGTAGAAAATCAATTGGAAAAGTGAGAGTTAAGAAGGATTTAGAGTTATTACCTGTAGGCAGGCTCCGAAGGCTTTGGCACTCCCTCGAAGGTAAGCTCAATAACGTTTAGATAGGTGTCTGGAGGCAATTCAGGGAGGTCGTGCAGCCATACCCGGTCACCTTTTTGCTCGATCCGGGCATATTCCCCCGTAGCAAGCAAGCGGGCCGATTTGACTTTGCTGCCACACCAGGCCAAGGGGACTGAAGAGCCCGGCCAGCGCTGAATCAGCAGATAAACTTTATCTTTCACACGTGTTGTCATGCCCATGTTGGCGGCAATTATTGGTGATGGTCCGGCACCATAAATAGCCATGCCGTTAACCTTCATCCATTTCCCGATATTGCCCAGTATCTCTGCCTGCTCGATGGGAAGTATTCCATCGCCATCCGGACTTACATTGAGAAGAAAGTTCCCTTTTTGTGAGGCGCAAGAGACCAGTAAACGCAAAAGCTCGTGCACGGGCTTATAGTTACGGTCATATTTGGCATATCCCCAGGTTCTGTTCATGCAGAAGCACGATTCCCAAGGTGTGGTTTGAGCAGTAACATGGTTTTCGGGAGTAGCGAAATCACCGGGAATACCTGAGCGGTCATTGATAAGTACACTAGGTTGTAATTTACGAGCCATGGCAAGAAGCTCTTCTGACCGCCACCCCACAGGATCGTTAGGCGCTAAGCCATCAAACCACAAAATATCGACTACACCATAGTTAGAGAGCAGCTCGCGCACCTGCGCATGAGCCTGATCGACCAATAGTTTCATCGTGGATTTCGACAGTGGATAGCCTTGAGGCAGAACGCCCGGGAAATGCCAGTCGGTAAGCGAATAATAAAATCCCATGCGCATGCCGGCCTCATGACACGCGTCGGCAAACTCTTTAACGAAATCGCGTTTCGCACCGGTTTTTGTAGAGGTAAAATCGGAAACCTTACTATCGAAAAGACAGAATCCATCGTGATGACGGGTGGTTAGCACGACATATTTCATCCCCGCCTCCTTCGCTTTGGCAACCCACTGCCTGGGATTAAAATCGCGCGGATTAAATTGATCTGCCAGATTTGCATACTCTGTAAATGGCACATGCTCCTGATACATAAGCCATTCGCCCCGTCCGGGAATTGAATAAACCCCCCAATGGATAAACATGCCAAAACGGGCCTCTTGCCACCACCCCATATCGGGATGATTTTGCCCCTGCGATGGTGATGTTTTCACTGTTTGAGCAATGACATTGATCGAAATGGCTAAACCAAGGAATACTATCAATCTCAATTTCTTCATCTTCATTAGGTAGTTAAGTGTATCGTATTATCTAATATAATTTCAGAATCACAAAGGTTAACCATCCTTACCTATTCTGTTTGAAAGCAAAGTCATTTACTCTGCAGATGAATCTTGAGAGGCTGATTTAGCTAAACTTGATTACTTAAGCTCTCTTTTAACTGTATGGTCAATACTCACATCTTCAAGACCCTTAATCTGATGGGCTGTGAATTTGGTAACATTTTTAAGGATAAACTGAGGTGCTCCATCACCTTTTTGAGCATCGATATGAGAAAAATCAACATCCTGAACGTCATCTAATACAAATGCAGGTCGTTCGTCATGATTCAAATAGCGTAAAACAACATCGCGTACTCTGAGTCCTTTTACATAACGGAAATACATTCCATAAGCGGGTAACGAATGCCATCGGTAAGGATCGGGATAAGAGTCGATATTCTGAGCTACCTCCTTCTCGATTGCCTCTTTTGAAGCCCCTCCACGGTAACTGATCCGGATATTACTCAATGACAGATCCTCGATATAGTGACCTGGAATACCCATTACCATGGCGGCACCTAGCTCGGAAAACTTCGGCCTTCCACCCACATCATAAACATTTATATTGCTAATCATTATGCGTCTGCAACTACCCACAGCTATTCCTTCGGGTCCTCTCATGCGTGCGTTAAGGCGTATAAAGAAAGGGGTATCGGTTACATCGCGCATTGTAATGTTATTAATTACAATATCCTCGATAGTGCCTCCATCAGTTGTTTCGATGCAGAATCCCCTTGAATGCTCGAAAACGCAGTTTGTTACTGCAATATTTCGGAACCCTCCATTCGATTCAGTCCCCAATTTTAGACGGCCCGTGATGCTATGTTTTGCTCCCGGATCTTCGTCTTTAAAGTTCGTCGTGAATGTTCCGTTCATCAAAGAGCCATGATCATACCCATAAACCTGACAATTGGTAATCGTTACATTTTCGGTTGCACGTGCATAACCTAATCCAAACGAAGATTTCAAACACAATCCATCGTCAGTGGGAGAGTTAATCGTACAGTTTGAAATATTCACATTCTTGCAACAGTCTATATCAAATGCATCACGATCGGCATCAGCACGCACATTATCGATAGTCAGATTATCGACACCAGTAGCCAAAATACAGAAGTGGCCGCCATGGAGAATCGAGACATCTCGGATTGTGACGTTAAAACAATTCTTCAACCCTATTGCCTTGTTTCCAGAGCCTTTAATATCCGGTTTATCATACGTATATAATCCCTTTCCCCAGATCATGCCGTTACCTATTATTGCAATATTACGCAGGCTATCCCCATAAATCAGACTATTTTTCCAATAGCTATGGCCAAAATCCTGAAATTTTTTATACCATGTATCCTCCTCGGGGAGGTCATATCCGATGCCATTAACCTCCTGATCTCCAATTAAAACAGCACCTTGATCCAGATAAAGGGTAATTTTGCTTTTCATCCGTATCGTAAAGGAGAGGAAATCCCCTGCAGGAATGTAAACCGTTCCTCCACCATCCTTTGCTGCAGCCTCGATAGCGCCATTTATAGCCCGGGTATTATTCGTCTTACCATCACCTTTGGCTCCGTAATCAAGGACATTATAAAATAGTGTCTTTGCAGTGACAGAGAGTACTGATATTGACAGAAATAGAATTAATACGCTTAGTCTTTTAGTCTTCATCATATAGTTTGGATATAGCTTTCCCTTAGAGATTTAGTTATTTTCTTTTGTCAAGAAATTCTATTAATGCCTGAGGATTATCTGTTTGAATACCATCGGTGCCCCATTGAATGATCTGTTCCCACTCCTCGGGTGTCCCTTGTTTCTCATCAACGAATACCTTAGCCCCGTTGCGATGGGCGTTTTGAACAAAGCTTTCGCTAAGTTGGTGCATATCACTGGCAATCATCCGGGGTTGAACCTCGTGCACCACCTGATCAATATTTTTCTCCGGACCGGGATCAGGCATTGGGATACATTTATAGCATAAGGACTGAATCTGCTTCACCGCATCGAGCTCAGAAGGGTAGGTATACCACAAGATATTGCGCTCCATATCATATTTATGGATGATATTCAGTAATTCCGGAACAAGCGGTGGCTCTTTAAGATCCAGGTAGATCCCGATCTGTCCACGACAAAGCTGAAGGATATCTTCGATTCCGGGAATTCGGGTATTCTTCCATTCGGGACCTAATTTTTCCCCAATATCGAGTTTCTTAATCTCTGCAAGGGTAAAATCTTTCACTTTTCCTGTTGTTCCGATCACATATCGATCGACATCTGCATTATGGACACTTACGATTCTTCCGTCTTTGGTAGCACGGGTGTCAATTTCGACAAAATCGCAGTCCAGATCGATGGCTTTTTGAATGGCGTCTAACGAGTTTTCGGGTATGCCGATATGTGCTCCACGATGAGCGATAACATAGGTATTTCCGTGTTTTGGTTTTGGGAAATACTCTTTTACGTTAGCCTGTTCTGATCCGCTTGAATTTTTCGCGGTGCTCCACTCCGGGACAGCCTTAAGTGCATCCATAAAATTATGAATCACATCGGTATGACAATCCTCGACCCATCCACCTTCTCTAAGCCAGTGCCACTCGCCGGTTTGATCGCACACAACGCCATCTTCACGAATAAAATAGGTGATCCATGATAGGGTTCGAAAAGCCATATCTCTATATTGCTCCCCTCCGCCTGCAGCATAGAACATGGCTGTTACAGCACCAAAAGTTGAGTTAATACCACCCCAGGCCCGTCTGTCAGTATCTTGTTCACCAACACAGGTAACACCCGCTGGACGATCGATGCCAAAATTCGTTATCGCAAACTGAATACATAGTTCAGCATGCTCTTTCCACTGCGGATCTAACGCCTCTTTTTTCTCAATAAGGTATCGTGCCATATTAAGTGGTGACCAGGCATTGCGGTTGTGTTCGATGGGATGATCTTCAAAGAATTGCACCCAGAGTGTATGTTCCTGATCTTCTGGGGCTTTAAATTGATACTCGACGATCCAATGCCACAAAGCTTCACGAGGCTTTTTCAATTCGGAATAGCCCATCTCCAGCAAGCTATCAAAAAGCCGTAAGATATAAACCATATTACCACTGCGATCGCCCCAGTATTTTCCCGATATGGCATCTACGCGAAATGGCCAAGGTGAATGGAGGCCATCACCAGCACGCATATTTTTAGCCAAGACGCGCGCATTATGAATGGCTTGGTCGAGATACCTTTTATCCTGGGTAGTCTTATACAGTTCTAAGAGAGCAAATCCTGCGATACCACCTTTATCGGGCTCAATGGTATTTTTCCCGTAATCAGCATCATTCTGAGCACTCTGTTGCAAAGGCCATTCGTTGATCACCCCTGTTGAACGGGTAAAGTTAGGATATGCGCCTTCATTAGGTGTATTTGCCTCTACGATTAAGTAATCACCCATTTTCTTAGCAAAATCGAGCACTTTTGCGTTGGTACGGCCTTTATATTCCCAATATTTCAAGTAGGAAATAATTCCCATCCCGTCTTGAGTAGCGGGGATAAAATCATTCCGATAGGGCTGATAGTGTTCATTCATAAAGGTAAAGCAAACCCACGCCGGGTAACCATGATCGTTGATCGGAGCTTTCAGAAACCAATTCATCTCGCGCTCTAAAGCATTATCCCAGGTCGTCCAAGGAGTTAGCTTCGGCTCTTTCTTATTCTCATCATAAATTGCATCGTGCCAACCGATTCTCGAAGGGAGGTAATTAAAGCTTTGCTGAGCCCTAATTGACCAATAAGAAAACATAGAACAAACAGTCAAGACTGCAGTAAGGATCTTATTTCTCGTGGAATTTATCATACGTTATAATTTTTGAAACATTATTAATTATGCCTTATCAGTACCGATATTTAGTTAAGAACCAAAATCTTAGAGTGAATCTTATTTTCTAATTCTTTGATGTTTAGCTCTTCAAGTGTTGCCTGTTCGGTATTACTAAACCACCCGCAGAAAAGTATTTTCTTCGTTGCCACAGACTGCACGACTTTCCAACAATAGGTAGGTACTGCAATCTTGCCAATCTTTTTAGTACCGAAGAAACCACCACAGATAATGTATAGCTTCTCACCTTGAGACCATTGTCTGATCTGAGTCTCGTTTATTTTCCAGACCCCTCTGTTGAGGTTTGGTGTCTGGGGTAAGCAATTGTAATATCGAAATGTCAACTCATCTTTTTCGCAGTCGAAAGCAAAATCTTCGGCATTGGCAAGATGGCCTTTATCGTAATGACTCCCTTTATAGTCGTCGTCGGTAGCACAAAGTAAATTAGGCTCGTCATTTTTAAATCGCAAGCCTGCACGACTGCAGCTTCCACCCCCTTTATACAGAAAATAGCTAACATAAAGTGATTCACGATAGGTATTGCTAAAACTCGCCTTGTAGATCCCTTTATCAACAACTATTTGCGCATAGCCTAAGCTGCCTAAAAACAATACGAGTAAGAGCGCAAATACTATTCGTTTCATGTAATTCAAATCTTAGATCACTAACCTATTTCTGATGAGCATTTATAAAGGTATCGATGCGCAATTTAATATTTTCACGAATATTCATCCAAAAAAGATTGTAATCATAGACGTGCAGATCTTTCATCACTTCACCCTTTTCATTAGTTAGTCCAGGAGCTTCAACCCATAGAATCTTCGTTTTAGGCTCAATGGCAGCTGCTAAAGTATGTGGGGTGATGGTTCTAAATCCATTCATAATACCCTGATGAAGTTCTGCTGAAGCCTCATCTTCAGCGGTATTCCAGGTTAAAGGATTAACACAAATTGAGTTTCCATCCTCCGCTTCTGCGCCTTTAGGAATCTCACCTTTGGCATAACTACGCCACCCTACAAAGCAGCCAGTCTGATCGGGGTGATTGCCAACCGGAAGTTTCTTAAAGGCATCTGTCTTGATCTGATAGCCGACGATATAGGCGCACACCAATCGATTTTGCAAGGGTGTTCCATCGAAAAATTCTTGCAAGAGACGAATGGCATGCAGCGTACCTTGACTGTGTGAGGCAATGATGATTGGCCGATTTTTATTATAATGTTTTAAGAAAAACAGGAATGCTGTTCTCACATCTTGGTAAGCTAAGTCGAAAGCTTGATTAGCTTCGGGTGTGCCAAAGACATAAAATGCCCTCATATTTCCTTGTCGATAACGAGGTGCAAATACACGACAGCTTCCATTGAAGACGGTTGTTTGAAACAGTATCGACCGTGAGTCTGTCTCATGGTTAACTACTGTATCTTGCAAATCAGCGTTCCACGCTCCTGTGTCACCTTCGGTAAAAAAGGAGGTGGGATGGATGAAAAACACATCTGCACGGGCATCTCGAACCTCACTACGCAGAAAGTCAGGAATACTGTCACTGGTATCTTCTTTAAACGGTGATGCCGCCCAATTACGCAGTAAACGATAATCTGGCTTATTTTTTGTCTCCTTTCCAAAACTCATCAAGAAACTGGCAAGGACAAGAATAAAAGGTAAAAAAAGATTTTTTCTCATCTGAAATACGAATTCTAATTATTAATAATGTGGTTTATCACTCATCTCGAAACGTAACGTGCCTCCCTGAATAATCTCCGAATGGTTAAGCCAAAAGCGATCCAGTAGAACATCATTTAACCAAACCTTGCTCACATATTTATTTTCGGAGGCATAATTATCGGATACAATAGTAAGAATTTTATCCCCCACTTTTACCTCAGTCTGCTGAAATAAAGGTGCTCCAATTTGGTAAATATCGGACCCCGCTACCGGATAGATTCCTAATGAACTCCAGACATACCACGATGATAATGTTCCGGCATCGTCATCCCCATCAATACCCTCATAACCCGCACCATATTTATTCTCCAGGATCCATCGCACCCATTTCTGGGTCAGGTCGGGACGTCCGGCATCATTAAACAGATAAGCGGAATGAAGATCGGGTTCATTGCCATGCCAATAATAGGATCCCGGGCTAAAGGTGCCGCGTTTAGGATCTGAGAGAGCAAAAAAATCATTGAGCTCGTTCACAAAATATTCTTTACTCTTAAATAATGAAATCAACCCTTGGGGATCAAAGAATAGGGCGTATCGCCATTGCAAGGCACTTCCCTCTACATAAGCCTCGGTATATTCGTGATCAAAATCGAGGTAGGTGAGCTTTAACGGCTTAAATTTTTTGGTAAATTCCCCTGCGGTATTGCGCGGATGAAAATACTGAGTCTCTGGATTCCAGATGTTTCGATAAAACTGCGAATGAGCAGCAAATAATTTTGCATCCTCGGTATACCCCAGGGCTGCGGCAAGTTTAGAAATTGCATCATCGGCATACGCATATTCGAGCGTCTTACTCACGGACTTATCCATCAAATCTTCAGGACAATACTGATACTTCAGACAGTCGGCCATCCCATCGCGGGGATTAAAGCCCTCCCTCTTTGGTGCTATTCCCAGAGCCGCCTTTCGCATAGCCTGGTAAGCTGTCTCAACATCGAAATTACGAATACCCTTCAGATACGCTTCGGTGATCACAATATCGGCTGAGGCGCCAAGCATAGAACCGGTGTACCCACCTCCCGAAGGCCATCTGGGAAGCACTCCACCTTGCTCGCACATCTTAACCAGCGAAACCATCATATCACGCTGCTCTAGTGGGGCAATTAAATTAAATAAGGGATGAATAGTCCGAAAAGTATCCCATAACGATAGATCGGTATAATAGTGAAAGTCTGTCGTCTGATGAATCTTCTTGTCAAAGCCTAAATAGTCACCATTGACATCATTAAATAGTGTGGGCATCTGCAACGAATGATAAAGCGCGGTATAAAAGATATGTTTCTGATCATCGCTACCTCCTTGGATCTTTATTGATGAGAGCTTATCTTCCCAGAGTTGCTTAGCCCTTGCAGAGATGGTATCAAAAGAAATGCCTGCTGCTTCAGCCTCGAGGTTTGCACGCGCATTTTCAATACTGACATAGGAGATCCCGAGTCTGAGTTCGACAACCTGCTTATCTCCCAATTTTGAGAAGCTGATATCTGCGCCCACGTGATCACCCTTCACACTCGTCTGATTCTTGAAAATATGCTCTCCTGACCAGAGATCACAAGCCGAAAAAGGAGCACTAAAACGGGCTACAAAATAGGATTTAAGACCGTTATAACGTCCCGAGAAAGAACCAAAAGATGTTATTGTGCCCGTTACTTCCTGCTTATCAGGATAAACATTGACCTCTCCATCGGTTGATCGGGTATGGCCCAAACCATTGGAAACATCGATTAAGATATGGGGCTGCTCATCCCTTGAAAAGGTATACCGGTGCACCCCCACATGACCACTCGCGGTAAGTTCTGCGAGTATCCCTTGCTGCGGAAACTTAACCGCATAATAACCCGGAAAAGCCACCTCATCCTTATGTGAAAATTCAGTATAATGGCCATCCCGATAGGCTCTCTCACTACCGGTGCCAACGGCAGGAATAACCCGAAAGAGCCCCCCATCATAAGCGCCTGTACCCACTAATCGGGTGTGGCTGAAGCCCATTATTTTATGGTCTCCGTAATAATATCCTGCAGTGCTGATACTTTTCCCTTCAGCCCATAACGGATCAAGAAAAAATTGGGTGTCCGGACTAAGCCTCACCATTCCAAAAGGGACCGTTACCCCCGGGATATCATCGGCACTGGTATAGGTTGGAAAACCTCCGGTCCCTATAAACGGATTAACCCAGCTGCCGAATATTCCGGGCTTTACAGAAACCTCGATCTCACCCTGCTTTACCCCGACGGTGCGCTGATAATTAATACAGAAACCTAAAATCACAAGCCCCAGAATAATAAGGAGAGCTAAGAGTGAATAGGCCAGATATTTTAATATATTCTTAATTGTTTTCATCGTTTCTATTCTGAAAGATTCTGCGATTATTAATGCTCATAGCATGACAAGGATACACAAAGATTTATTCTTTCTTTTCGCTACCCGGCATTTTTTTAAAATCTAAGGATTTGATGCTCTTTGAGCAGAGTTTCTTGTAGTTTTTTATCCGATGAAAAGTAAGAAAATTGGCATTGTGAAAATTATCAGCCCCTTGGTATTGATCATCAAAAGCGGTACGGGATAGGTAGAGAATATCGCGGCCATCAAATTGCCAATCGATATATTGAAAGCCATGTTTTAAAACATCCGGATGATGAAGAAGGACCTTGTGAATAGTCCAGTTTTTAAGATCGGACGAGCTCTTTATTACCAAGGTATTGCGCACCGATCCAGCATCCATAGTGGCAAATTCAGGTGTTATGAGATTGCATATTGTCCAGTAGCGCGAGGATATTGAATCGTAGCGGATTGAGAATTTCTTCGCTCCGCCAACAAAATTGATAAAACCGGATGACTGATCAAATGAGGCTGTTAACCCATCGTCACTAATCGAAACAATTGCGGCCAGTTCCTCCCCTTTTTGCGAGGTGGCAACGCGAAGGAAATCAACCAATGTTCCTTTGGGTGTGACAACGGCATTTCCTTCGATCCAACCACCAAATTTGCCATCCAGGTAGTCTGGATTGTGGGGAAGGAAATTTGTCGTAACCCAGCTTTCTGCATTTAAAAGATCTGCCTTAAGCGGTGCCGAAATTACCATTGCGCTATAACGGAGGCCCCATTTCTTACTCTCTGATTTTGCGTTCTCAATAGCCCGCCATATCCGTCCATTGTGAATGACCATTGGCATAGGGGCGGTATGGTACTCCCCTTCACGCAATAACCCATGCCTCTGATCAATAGGTACGGTCCACGAAACCCCTCCATCTAAGGAGCGGCGTATGATCAGGTTGCCGTGGTGCTTCCAGGTACCCATTAGATATAGCCCGCCCTGATGCACAAAAAGATTAGACCAAAACTGTCCTTGAATCTCGGCTATTTTTTTCCAGCTTTTCCCGCTGTCAGAAGATTTAAAGACCGCGGTTAGCGCCTGAGTATGCTCCGTTGATGCCGGTCCAAAATAGTCGTGTGAGGCAATATAATCTCCATTGGGCAGCACACAAATACTCGGCGATCCGATAAAGGTCTTCGTTGAGGCCGGAAGATAATCCACCACGATACCGGGAACTTTGGCCGGTTTAGCATACGCGGCAACGCTTAGTCCAATCAGAACTATTACGTTTAGAAATTTTAATCTTGAGTTTATACTATTCATATCAGTTATCTTATGAACTTACTTGCAATCCAATTAGTACGTTATCTGTCAGAATATTTTTATAAATAAACCAATTAACCTATTTAGAATAATCTGTAAATAGTTCTTGGGCAGTTATTTCGTGTTTCTCGAGGGCCGGTCCTGACCAGCTAACCTTTAATGCTTTTGCCCCACCACATTGGAAATACCGAACGAGAATTTTATGCATCCCGGCTTTAAGCGCCACACTTCCGGGCTCCTCAACAGCTCCATGATTGGCATCATTTTCGATCAGCTCCTGACCATCAATATAGAGTTTACTCCCATCATTGGAGATCAGGTAGAAATTATAAATTCCCTCTTTAGGAACCTTGATATACCCATAAAAACGGTACCCATAATAATTCTCTCTCGGGGCATTCTTGATGCTAAAACCTTCCGTTACACCTGATCTCAACGGTTTAAGAACATCAAAATCTGCGGTAGTCACGAAAAACCGTTCATAATAGTCGTATGCAAGACCTTGTTTCACAGATTTGGGTGATGCCGATTCGCGAGGTATGGCCTTGGTAAAAGGAATAGCCACCGAGATACTCGGCAGTATGTCGCTAGAAAAAGAGCGTATTTTCAGTACGCCGGTTTTGTTGATAACAAATGGAGCGGAATAAAGTGCGGCCTTTTTATTGGGTTCCGATCCATCGAGGGTATAGCGTATTTGTGCTCCCTGCGTTTCACAATCAAGGGTGACGGTTACTGATTTTTCAAATAAGGGATCACCCGATTTTACGAAAGGGAGTTTGGTAACGGCCTTTCCATTTTCAGAATATGGGCGATCCTTCGCAGCGCTTCCCCATGCTCTGTTTGGCTTGGGTCCCATCTCGAAAACCAGCTCCGAGCCATTCAGAATATCGTCGTGACGCAGATAAGAATTGGAATACTCTTTGCCATTTAATGTTGCTGACTGGATATATACATTCTCAGCTGAGTTATGGTTTGCACGCACAACAAATCGCTTCCCATTTTCAAGATTTAGTGTAGCTTTTTCAAACAATGGAGAGCCAATGGCATAAATCTTCTGTCCCGGGGCGACAGAATAGAAGCCCATTGCACTAAAGATATACCATCCAGACATCTGACCACAATCTTCATTGCCGGCTAACCCTTCAGGGGTATCGCGGTAGAGCTCAGTAAGAATCTTACGCGTAAGAGCCTGGGTTTTCCAGGGTTCACCGGTATAGTCGTAGAGGTACGGGAGATGGTGCCCCGGTTCGTTGCCGTGCCAATATTGCCCCACCATACCGTGCTGGTCGTTAGCTGCTTTTAGGGAAAATAGTACGTCGAGCCATTTCGAGAATTTTTCATCGCCTCCCATGAGTGTTTTTAGCCCCTGGGCATCATGAGGAACGAACATATACTGATAGGCATTACCTTCGGAATAGGCTGAGTTAACCAATGGTTCAAAGGGGGTTAGCCACGTTCTGTCAATCTTCTTACCTCGCATAAATCCTACCGATGGATCATAAACATTTTCATAATTATGAGCCCGCTGGTTATAAATACGGTAATCTTCTTTTGCCCCCATCTGCTGTGCCATCTGCGCGATACACCAGTCGTCGTAGCAATATTCGAGCGTTTTGGATACCGACTCCCCCTGACGGTCGCACGGGAGGAACCCAATTTTTTTATAGTATTTAAGCCCTAGCTTATCCAATTCCGCGCTATGCTTAACAGCCGTAAACGCCTTCTTGACATCGTAATTGCGAATTCCTTTGATATAGGCATCAGCGATAACAGGCACCGCATGGTAGCCGAGCATATCATCGGTATAATTTCCCGCCAGAGGCCACATGGGTAATCGTCCGCCATCGTCATAAATCTGCAATAACGTCTTCACAAAATCTGTTGTTCGCTGCTGATCGATGATTGTGAACAGCGGATGCAAGGCTCGAAAAGTATCCCATAACGAGAATACGGTATAATTGGTAAAGCCATTAGCCTGATGCACCTTATGATCTGTTCCGCGGTACTTCCCATCTATATCCATAAAAAGATTCGGATTCAAGAACGCGTGATACATTGAGGTATAGAAGTTCTTCTGGTCTTCTGCGCTTCCACCTTCAACGTCAATCTTTGAGAGCTCCTTATTCCAGGCAGCCTTAGCCTTGGCAACTACGTTATCGAAATTCCAATCAGGGATCTCAGCGGTAAGGTTTTTTCGTGCACCATCGATGCTGACTGCTGAAGTCCCAACTTTTACAAGCACAGCCTCATCTTTAGCCGTCTTGAAATTCACAGATACCTTAACATTCTTCCCATTAGCCTGGGTGGCTCCGGTTAAAATCAGGTCGTCGAGTGCAATATCCACGGATATAAAAGGCTTTGAAAACCGCGCCACAAAATAGACATATTGATCCCATGCCCATCCATGCGAACGGCGTAACCCTTCAATCTCAGTATCGCTAACCTTTTTGATACTTAACTCCTCGGCTCCTCCCGGATGCAGCAGATCGATAATCACATGTGAGCTATCCGATTGGGGGTATGTATATTTATGCATGCCGCAACGTGGGGTTACAGTAAGTTCTACTTTGATGCTATAATCGCGCAGAAAAACGGAGTAATAACCCGGTGATGCCGACTCTTGCTTATGATCAAAAGACGATTTATAGCCAAATCGACCCACTTTTTCTGTCCCCGAGAGCAGGTTTATCTTTCCTGTTGTTGGCATAAAAAGGACATCCCGATATTCAGGTTCACCCACGCCACTAAGATGAGTATGCGAGAAACCAAGTATTGTTGAGTCTGGATAGTAGTATCCGCCACATACCCCTCCACCAATAAGCTTTGAGTCGGGACTTAGCTGAACGGATCCAAATGGGAAGGCTGCCCCGGGATAGGTATTTCCATCAGAGGCAGTACCCATAAACGGATTAACAAGTTTGGTGAAGTCACGGGTCTGACTACTTAGTTTATCGAAAGTGCCAAAATAGAATAAAGTCAGCAGCAGCTGGAGATAAAGTTTGTTAGTACTCATTTTTAAATCTGTTAGTATGGGTATTGTCAATACAGTTGACTGATTTTAGTCAAAAATACATTTGTCGCTTACCAAATACCTAACTAATATTGAGAAAAGCACATTAAATATTGATCATTGTTCGATCACCCGAGGAAAAAATTTCAAGGGAAAGAACCGCGCATGAACAATTGATTCGTGAGTTTAAATGAAATTATTCTTTTTTCTGAAAACAAATAAATACATTTGAGACACGCTATTGAATCTAAATTTAAGCTCATTACAATCAAACTTTCAGTTCCCAGGCAATGCAAAAATTACTCTTCTTGTGTGCTATTTTATTCTCTGTTCATGGTACTGCTCAGGAATACACGATAAAACTTGAGCCTTCGAATGGAAAGTTCAAGGAGGTTGAATACGATATGTGGATACCTGAGAATCTCAAGACTATCAAAGGGATTATCTTTCACCAGCATGGCTGTGGCGAAGGCGCTGAAAAGTCAGGGGCTAATTCATTCCATGATTTACAATGGCGTGCCTTAGCAAAGCGATGGAATTTTGCCCTTATGGGCTCTTCGTATGTCTGCAAGAGTGATTGTCATGATTGGATAGAGCCTGAGAATGGTTCATATGAAACGTTTACCAGGGGGATTTCGAAGATTGCTCAACAATCAGATCATGCGGAGTTAGCGCAAGTGCCGTGGGTGATCTGGGGCCATTCCGGAGGTGGCCACTGGGCTTATCAAATGGTCCTTCAGCATCCCAACAAGATCTTATGTGCGATACTTAAATCTCCGGCATGGTGCGACACGAGCAGTTTAGGGCTACAAGTGCCGACGCTCTGTGTTTTGGGCATCCAGGAGAGCTATGATGTATTTAGCGGGTTTGTATGGGCCCGGGCGATTGAATCGATGAAATATCGGATCGACAAAGGTGCTCCGGTGTGCATTGCTCCTGATCCCACCGCAGGACATGAAAGTGCCAAATCACGGCTGTTAGCCATCGCCTTTATCGACAAGATACTAAACCTACGAATCAGCGACAGCACTACCGTGATCAACAAAAAAAATCAGTGTTTTATTGATCTTAATAATTTCAAATTAACGAATGAGCTTAAGGAGAATACCTTTAAGAGTGGTGGGAACTGGTTTCCTGATCGACTCTTTGCAGCCAAGTGGTCTGAATTTGTTCAGACAGGAGTAGTAACCGATCAGACTTCACCAACAACGCCTCCAACCGAACTTAAAGTGATTGCACGCAAGAGGAATAACTGTATCAGCTGGAGAGCAACGGCAGATGTTGAGAGTGGAATAAAAGGGTTTAAGGTCTATCGCAACGACAAGCTTATCAACGGAGATTCGATTCAATCGTTATGGAATCTGAGAATTAATTACCACGATAATCCCATTGTACTCACCGATATATTTGAGTATACAGACCGACATGCCAAGTCAAAAAGAAGCTATAAATACCAAATATCGATGGTCAATACTGCTGGATTAGAATCTGAAAAAAGCGAAGCAATATTGATAAAATCAGAGTAAATAAGCGATGGCTGGCTTGAGGTTATCTTGCCAGCCATCGTTTATTCGTTAAGATCATTTCTCATGGAAGTCGATCATCACATTGGTTTCCTTAAATCCTTTCGAATGGTAGCCCAAGTATATTGCCCCTGCAAGCATCCAGATGCCACCGATAACAAACGTCTTTAACGGTAAGTTAATCCAGATACCCAGGCAGAAGACAAACCCAATGGCTGCGGGGAGAAAATCGATTAGAAATCCTTTTATCGTTTTTACTTCTGCCTTAAAGAAGTACTCTCTGAGCGATGCCAGATTAACCCCCATAAAAGCAAAAAAGGCTCCGAAATTAATTAGTAATGCAGATTGCTCAAAATTCAATGTTGCTGCTCCGATAAAAACCAGACACCCCACGATCATAATATTATAACTCGGAGAGGAATGTTTCTTGTCGAGATGGCCAAAGATTTTCTTAGGAATAACGCCATCTCGTCCCATTCCATAAAGCAGACGAGAAGCACCCAACTGTCCTGCTGCTCCTGATCCAATACTACCAAGAAGCAGAATGATTGTTAAAGAACCGTCGAGCAGTGCTCCACCAATACGATTGGCTATGGATATGATCGCCGTATCCAGGGCATTATTTTGTGCCACCGCATCGGGTAATCCTTGCGTAAATGAGGCCCAGTCAGGCCATGATAATTGAGCAAGATAAATTTGTGAGCCGCTCCATACGCCGGTAATCAGACAGGTTAAAAGTGCACCCAGCATGATATTTCTGCGTGGATTTTTCACCTCTTCCGACAAGGTGGTTATACCATCAAACCCTATATAGGTCAATGCAGCCAAGGCTGTTGCCGATCCAATAGCCCCAAAAGAGAAGGTCTCGGGATTATAAAACGGATGAATAGAAAATAATCCCCCTACTCCATGCTCAAGAAAGATATACCGGATTGCAGCTGCCATAAAATAGAACACCACGACGCTCATAACAATCATGAGAATGGTATTGGTTCGTGATGCCATTTTAATCCCCATCATATTTAACCAGGTAAAGCCGATGACAAAGAAGATTATCCAAAAGGCATACGGAATAAATGGCAGCATGTGATTTGCAGTGATACTGGCATAGATGGTGCAAATAATTGGGATAAACATATAATCCATAAACATCGACCAGCCCGAGACAAACCCGAGATATGGATGCAATCCCTTTCCTACGTAGGTGTATGCCGATCCCGCAGATGGATATTTATTAGCCATCTTTCCATAACTTATAGCGGTAAAGATCATCGCAACCATTGCGATCAGGATCGTGGTTACGGCATGTCCCTTTGAGATATCATTAGCATGACCGAACAAGGGCATTGCGGCAACTGGCTGAATGAGAATAATTCCATAAATTACAATATCGCGTAAGGATAAAACCCTAAGTAATTTACCTTCTGAATTTGTTTCTTGATTAGACATTTTTTATTTAAAAAATTAAGATTTCACAGTGGTTAGCTGTCTGGTAGTTTTTCTACTATTCTAACAATGGTTACAAATGTATCAAATCTTGGTTATCAAGGAAATTTCTGACCTAAGATTGGCTGTTTTTATTCTAATTTAGACACGATGAGGTAAAATCGATGACTAAGATGATTTGATTATACGAACTCAATGAAAAAGTGCTTCGGCAGGTACTTGCTGAAATTTCACCCCGGGGCCTTCCCAGGTAAGGATAAGGCTTTTCGCAAATCCCTGTTGGAAATAATCGACGTTTATGGGATGCCATCCTTTTTTTAAACCAATCTTCGTATCAAGTTTTTGCGCCCTATGACCTCCGTCATTATCAATGATCATCTTGTCATTTAAGAGCAACACGGCACCATCATTAGCCTCCAGAGAGAAGGTGTAAACCCCTGTCTCAGGTACTTTTAAATAACCCGAAAAATTATATCCAAATTGCCGCTCATCTTTGATGTTGTTGACATTAAATGTCTCGAGTACACCTGTTTCCAATACCGGAAGTTTTTGTAGTAACTTGGTATTCATCACATCGCCCTCCCTATAGCTATATTTCACTCCGGGTTTTAGATCAGCTGCTTCCACAGCTTCGAGCATATCAATCTTTCTAAAATTTACGGTCGTTGGATAACTGGGCTCTAACCCCGGAACAAAGGTTCGGGCTTTTAGCTGAGTAGATTCCGTAACGGTGATTGTCGTTTTAAATAGCGGAGATTGTTCTGTTGGTTCTGAACCATCCAGCGTATAATAAACCTTTGCGCCTGGCTCTATAGCAGAAAGTGTTACCGTTCGGCTATCCAGAAAGAGGATATCCGAAAAATCAATCTTTGGACTCTTGGCATAGCTAAATTTCTTGACCGGGAAATAAGGACGGCTTGTAATGCTAGCTCCCCATGATTTATTTGGCTGACTACCCATCTCAAAAACTAGCTCTCCACCATTCTGAATCTCGCTATCCTTGAGATAAGTCATGGAATAAGGTTTGCCATTTAAGCGTGCTGAGCGGATAAACATATTCTTGTCGCTGTTTTTATCCGCCCTGATAACAAAGCTCTTCCCATTTTCAAGGTTGATCTTCACCTTATCAAATAGTGGACTTCCGATGGTATAATAATCCAGCCCAGGAGTAACGGAATAGATACCCATGGCGCTCATCACATACCAAGCAGACATTTGTCCGCAATCTTCATTACCATCAATACCATCAGGGGTATTTTCATACAAGGTAGTTAGTATCTGGCGAACTATTTTCTGGGTTTTCCAGGGTGCTCCAACATAATTATATAAATAGGCAATATGATGACTCGGCTCATTTCCATGGGCATACTGGCCGATAAGTCCCGTAACATCGCGCAAGTTAATTTTTGAATAGTCTGTCTTTGCAGTAAAACAGGAGTCGAGCCACGCCTCAAAAATCTTATCCCCTCCCATGAGAGTTTTTAGTCCGTCGATATCCTGCGGAACGAATGTGGAGTACTGCCAGGCATTGGCTTCGGTATAATGGTTTATTGTTTCATTCGGATCAAAATCGGATACAAACTGAAAATTGCTTTTACGCCCTCGCATAAAATTAACCTCCTTCGAGAATACATTGGTATAAAAATCGCCACGTTGCGTAAAGTAGAGGTTATCTTTTGCACTGAAATCCTGAGCCAGTCTGGTCACACACCAATCATCGTAGCTACACTCCAGGGTTCGCGATACCGACTGCCCTTTAAGGTCTGACGGGATAAAGCCGTACTGAAGGTATAGCTTATTCTCCGGACGTATAGAGTCATTCGGCACTCTCTTCATCGCTTCATAGGCTTTAGGAACATCATAATTTCGAATCCCTTTTACATACGCGTCCGCAAGAACAGATAAGCTATGATATCCGATCATCGGGGGCTCAGCACCTTCGACACCATCGAACTCCATAATCAACATTCTTCCATTATGATCGTAGCGTTCGAGGAAAGTGCGGATAAACTGTGATGTCCGGGCTCTGTTGATGATGGTATAGAGCGGATGTAATGCCCTAAAAGTATCCCAAAGTGAAAAATTGGTGTAATTATCGAAGTTGGTTGCGGTATAAATTTTCCCATTTGTACTGCGGAATTTCCTGTCGTAATCCATGAAGATATTGGGATGGATCATCGAATGATACAGCGATGTATAAAAGAGTGTTTGCTGCGTTTGTGTTCCCCCTTCGACCTCGATTTTCCCGAGCTCCTTGTTCCACGCTTTTTGAGCATTTTCTTTCACTTGATTGAAATCCCATCCGACAAGTTCATTATCCAGGTTATTTTGTGCCCCCTCAACGCTGACCATCGAAATCGCCACTTTAATAAGTATCGGTTCTGCACCGGTATTATCAAACCTGAAGAATCCTTTAATATCGGCTCCCTTAATCGTGGTGGTCTCTTTAACTAACTTGTTATTCGAAGTAAACAGAAAGCTTTTAAAGGGTCTAGAGAATTTGGCGACAAAATAGACCCTGTTATTATTACATCCCGAGAGCTCATCACCATTAATGCGAAGTTCTCCATTCTCAAGTTTCAATAGTATATCGGCATGGTCCGATTTCTGAAAGGTGTATTTATGGAGTCCCACTCGTGTTGTCGCTGTTAGCTCAACATCGATGGGATTATCGTCAAGAAGCACCTGATAATATCCGGGCTGTGCCTTTTCATTTACTGTTTGAAATTTCGAGTTTAGGTGTATATCATCATGAAGAGGCATAAAAATAATATCTCCTGCCACGCCATTCCCGCCGCCTGCCATGCCACTCAGATGGGTATGACTGAAGCCATAGATAGTCCCCGATTTATGATCGCTGCTATAGGTTAAATAGGGTCCCAGCTGAACCATGCCATAGGGAAGAACAGGACCGGTAAATGTATTTCCGCTGCCCACGGTACCGACAAATGGGTTCACGAGCTTAGTGAAATCACGCGGCTGAGCTTTAAGCTGTGTAATGCTGGTAAGAACGCTAACAAGCAATAAAAAGGTACTAATTTTCATTTTAATTATTGTTTTAATCATTTTGATTGAAATAAGATTGATGCAGGAATAGCCTGATAGTTGATCTCGTCAGAGCTATAGGAGACGGATAAAAATTTTCCGCCACCTCCCTGAAAATACTCAACGGTAATTAGGTGTCTACCCTTTTCCAGATATGCAGAATTACTCATCTCTTTTGCCCCATGCTCTCCATCGTTATCGATAAACAGATGATTGTTAAGATACAATTTACTTCCATCGTTCGAGGTGATATAGAGGGTGTATTTGCCTGGTTTATCAATCTGAAGATAGGTCTTCAGTTGAAGTACAAAATCATGTTTCGGATTTTCAATCTTTGCAAGATCAAATTGATAGGCTTTGCCATGACTAGCCGGATTTAATTTGCTAAGGTCAGGAATACGAATATACTTTCCCTTATAGAGTGACCAGAGGATTCCATTTTGATCTGGAATAATATAATCTATAAAAACTCTTAGCTTATTACTCGAATGATAACCCTCACGAAAAGCCTGAGCTCGCAGCACCGTTTTGACCGATATCTCTAAAGGATTTTTATAGACAGGAGATGAATTAGTCAGTTCGGAACCATCAATAGAATAGCGAATTACTGCTGCTGTATCGGCACAGGATATCTTCACATCAACCTTATTCCCGGCAGTTAAGACTGTATCGGAAGGGGTTATCACGGGTGTTGCAACATAGGGTTCTGTGATGATCTGCTGCACCCCATCCGAAGAGAAGGAATAATTTCCGGCCTTCACCTCAAAGAGGGCCAGAGTCCCTTCCCAACAAAGAAATTTTATCCCCTCGCTAGCGACAGCTAACTTATTGCCATCCTTAACTTCCTCCTTATTTAGGGTTGGAACGTACACCGTGGCCGAAGTATTGGCGGGGATAGAGATATCCCATTTAAATTTGCTATTCTCCAGTCTCCAGGCGCTTGATATCTCACCATAGCTAGATTTATACGAGGCCTTAACATGGGTTAAATCACCTAATACATAAGGCTTCATTATGATATGTTTGAACGCCGGATTTAACGGATCGGGTTTGATGCCCGCGAGATTTTCGTAATACCAGATTATCAGATCTCCCAATAACATTACATGATTTCCGGAATTCATCCCTGGGTCTCCATATTCTCCGTTCCAAAGCTCCCAGATCGTTGTGGCTCCTTGTTTAACCATATAACCCCATCCCGGATAGGTCGATTGAGCAGCCAAGAGATAGGCAACATCGGCGTGACCGGAGGTTGTCAAAGCGCGCATAAGCCATTGACCTCCAATGATACCATGACCAATATGCCCCCCATTCTCGCTTAATGTTTTTTGGAGTAAATTTTCAACAATCCTATTTTTAAATTCTTCAGGCACGAGGTCGAAGGCGAGAGCTAAGATATTAGCGGTGCACGTATTATTGCTATACCGAACAACACTTTTATCCAGGAATTTTGTGTTAAATGCTGTTTTCATCTCCTGTGCCGTCTTAGCATATTCTTTAGCATCAGACTCTTTACCCTGCAGTCGGGCAAACTTCTCCATCAGTTTTAATTCGCCATAGAAATAGGTCGTTCCGATAAAATCGGCTCGCGTGATCCGTTGTGGATCATTTGAGTTGGTGAGTTTAACATCTTCGGGAGGGACACACCAATCACCATAGGTATCTTTCAACATAATGCCATTATTCAAGAACTGATTCATGTGGGATATCCACCTCTGCATAGCCGGATAGTTACGTTGAATCGTTTTTAAATCGCCATATTGGGTATAAAGCATATCAGAAGCAAAGAGCAACGTGCCGGGCCATGTCGTGTTATCAGTATAGAATGGCCAATAGGATGGAGCCACATCAGAGATACTACCACTCTCAAGCTGGGTGTCATTAATGTCCGTAACCCATTTATTATATAGCTTAGAAATATCAAAGATATAGCTCTCTCCGGTACATTCGGCAGAGCGGTCTCCAAGCCATCCTTGCCGTTCATCACGTTGCGGACAATCGGTGGGTATACTCCGGTAATTACCTCTAATTCCCCAGAACGCATTCTTATAAACACTGTTAATCAGGGAATTAGAACAACTGAATGATCCATTCACATCAAGAGCATCGTTGATGACCTTCCCTGTTATCGAAGATAGCGTAGGAGCCCCCGGAAAACCAACCAATTCAACATAACGAAACCCATGATAGGTGAAGCGAGGCTCCCATGTTTCCTCTCCATCACCTTTCAAAATATAGGTATCCGTAACTTCTGCTGTTCTGATATTGGCAAGGAAAAGGGTCCCATCGTCATTTAGTCGTTCGGCAAACCGCATCGTTACTTTATCGCCGGGTTTTCCTTTCACCACTAAGGCAGCCCATCCCACCATATTTTGTCCCATATCATAAATAAACATTCCGGGCTTTACCTCCTTAATGGCTGCAGGGGTGATCTGATCCATAATCTTAATCGGATCGATAGGCTGCGAAACCAATTTCTCACCAGGTTTATCAACCACAAGTGCATTTATCCATGCGGAATCGTCGAAGTTATTTCTACTCCACCCCTTGAGTTCCATTCGGGCATCATAGTATTCGCCATCATACTCGCTGTTTTTACGAATTGGCCCCGAGGTCGTCAGCTTCCATGTTTCATCCGAGAGGATGGTACTTACCGTTCCATCCTCGTACTCAATTTCCAATTGGCAGATCATCTTTGGAAAACCATACGTTTTTGTCCGTTCAGTGCCGCCGGCTCGAGGGGCAAAGAAACGTCCGTTACCCAGCACTACACCAATGGTATTCATATCCGGCTGTAAATTCTTACTCACATCGAACGTAAGGTAGAATGTCCTTTTGTTATACTCGGTCAACCCGGGAGCCAACACCTGATCACCAATTTTTTCTCCGTTGAGATAAAATTCAAATAGGCCTAGTCCGGAAATAAATGCAGTAGCCGATTTTATCTTTTTATCAACCTTAAATTCATGTCTGAGCATTCGTGCAGATAGAACTTTACGAGCAGCATTTGGTTCATCAGTACCTACCGCTTTATCCAGTCCAATCCATTTTGCTTTCCAATCTGACGCATGCAATAGACCAGTGGTCCAAAAGGCAGGAGCACTCGTGTAACCTTTACCATTACTATCCCAGACTTTAACTTTCCAAAAATATTTTTGATTGCTCTGCAGTGTATTGCCATCATATTCAACCTGAATGGATTTATCAGATGAGATTTTTTTGCTCTCCCACACATCAGCACTATTCTCATTCAATTTTTGCAAGCTGGAAGCGACAAAGATCTGATAAGCTGATTGCGCCGCACCACGGTAATCAGCCTCCATATTCCAACTAAAACGCGGCTTCTCACTATCGACACCCAGAGGGTCAATCCGATACTCGCATTTGAGTTGAGTGATAGTTACCTTATGACTTTCACTGCACGAACACATAAAAAGCAGCAGGATAACGAATCTAAAAAATGTTTTGTGCCGTGATATTTTCATCATATATATTTTTAAAAATCCAATTGATAAATTATTAATTACTACACAATCCTCAGATGATCATCATTCTGTGTGACGGCGATACCACAGTTTCAGTGGTCCTTATTGTTCTGTATCATTTGAATATACCAGTCCCCAGGGTTTCCGGATCTTATCCATGCACTCCATAATTTGAATCGATTCGTCAAGAGGCATCAGGGGTGATTCTTTTAATCCAGCTCTCAGGCACCGCATCACCTCTTCGGCTTCGTAATTTAGTGCGTTTCCTACGATAAGTTCTTGTATGGTCTCGGCCTCCTTTTTATTAATAAACAAGGTAGCTTTAGTAGGAACGGCGAAAACATCGTCGATTTTTATATACCCTTCGGTACCCAGAATATAAGCTTCATTCGAAGCTACCGTTCGAAGGGCAAAGGTTAGATCGGCAAGTTCACCACGATCGTATTTAAATATCGCCACCCCTTGTTCATCCGATCCCCAGTCTCCAATATGACCAAGGCCCATTACTTCGACAGGAGGTTTTTGAAAAATCATGGAGGCAAAAGAGATCACATAAATGCCAACATCCAGAAGGCTTCCACCCCCTAATGCAGGATTCAGCTGACGTGCCTCACGGCTAAAATCCTCACGAGCACATCGCGACGCCTTAACCATGCGCACCTCGCCAATACGACCCTCCTTAATCCAGGTTAATACTTTTTTCATCAGTGGCACATGACGGGTGATCATCGCCTCCATAAGAAACACATTCTCCTCGCGTGCCACACGAACCATCTCACGAGCCTCAGAACCATTGATTGCAAAGGCTTTTTCGCATAAAACGGCTTTCCCCTTTCGCATACACAGCACACTATTTTCGAGATGAAAAGTGTGAGGCGTACCGATGTAGATCACGTCAATTGTAGGATCATTGGCAAGCTCCTCATACGTGCCGTAGGCTTTTGTGATTTGATATTTTGCTGCAAAGCGATTGGCGGTCTCCTGATCTCTGGATGCGACAGCTGCAAGCTCTGCATCGGGCAATAGCGCCAGCGCATCAGCAAACTTTTTTGAAATATGCCCCGTGCTTAGGATTCCCCATCTGATTTTATTCTCCATAATTTCAAAATTACTGCTTATTCATAGCTCACCAAATTGAACCGTAAAAACACTCTTTTACTAATCTGCAACCACCAACGAAGTGGTAACTAATCTTCTATAACCAGCTACTTATGAAATAGTACTGATGCCGGTATAACTTCTTTGGTTATTCCCGGACCTTTCCAGCTTACGACATTCGAAAACCCTCCACCCATCTGAAAATATTTCTCTCCGATGCGATAGGTACCGGCTTTTAACGATACCATTCGTGAGGAAGGTGTTGCAGTATGGGGGCCATCATCGTCGATAAACCGCTTGCCATCCATATAGAGCACACCACCATCGTTTGTAGAGAGGTAAAATGTATAGATGCCATCTCGCGGGATCTTAATATAACCCGAAAAGTCAAATGCAAACAGCCCGTCATTTTCGCGCTCTTCAATATTAAAATTGGATGTTAACCCACTCTTTTTTGGCTTTAACTGATCCAATTCATCAACATGCATCACGTGATCCTCAAAATAAGAATAGCGTAATCCGGGCTTGAGATCCAGCGTGTCATAATTCGTAAAAACAGTGAGATTAATTCGGTCTAACTTAGTGATTTTTGCTGTCACAACGGTACTTGACCTTAATCCGATTTTTTGTGCAAAAAACTTAATATCAGCTGTATTGTGCAGTTCAAAAGGATTCGTAAATCGTTGTGAATTTATCGTGGGCTCACTCCCATCCACGGTGTAATAGATTTCGGTATCGGGGGTATCGCTACCCAAGGTAATGGTCGCGGTGTCGAAGAAATAATTCTCTTTAACTTTATAATAGGGGATTGCCACTGCGGACACAAGCTTTTGCGTAAATGGCCGATCGGCTTTGGCTGTTCCCCAATTAGATTTTGGATCCTCTCCCATCTCAAATTCAATCTCACCTCCATTTGTTATATCCTGATGTTTAAACCACGATTTTCCATACGGTTTCCCATTTAGTTTAGCTGATTGGATATACCTGTTCTTCTCTGACACCTGATTGGCACGAATCACAAATCGTTTACCATTTTCAAGATTTAGTGTTGCCTTACTAAATAATGGAGACCCTATTGAATAGGATGGGTCACCCGGACAAACGGGATAAAATCCCAGTGAACTTAGAATATACCACGCCGATATTTGTCCGCAATCTTCATTTCCACTCAACCCTGCGGGTGCATCATCGTAGAGTGAGCTAAGTATCCGCCTCACATAATCCTGTGTTTTTGGAGCTGCCCCGGCATAATTATAAAGATAAGCTATTTCGTGACTTGGCTCATTACCGTGTGCATATTGCCCAATCAGTCCGCTCGCATCGACTACATTTTTATCAAATCTACTCTTATGGGTGAACAAACTATCGAGCCAAATGACGAATTTGTCATCCCCTCCGGTGAGCTTAATTAAATTATTCACATCATGGGGCACGAAAGCACTATATTGATAGGCGTTTCCCTCAACAAAATGACCACTCGGCTCTGCGGGATCAAAAGGGGTAACCCAGCTATAATCGCGATTTTTAGGTCGCATAAATCCCGTGGAAGGATCAAACAAGTTCGTATAATATTGCGCCCTTTGTTGATAGAGCAGAGATTCGTCGTTTTTATTCAGGATCCTCGCCATCTCAGACAGACACCAGTAGTTATAGGCATATTCCATCACAATAGCGACAGAACCCCCTGTCCCCTCAATATCGGCCGGAATAAAGCCCAGGTTATTGTAAGACGAGAGGTTTTCCATGGCTTGCTGCATCCCTTTATAGGCGAGGGTGGCATCAAAATCACGAATCCCCTTTGAGTAAGCATCTAAGATCAGAGGTAGTGAATGTTTACCGATCATATTTCCCGATAGTGTGCCCTGTATCTCCCAGATCGGCAAGGACCCACCTATGCGGTACATCCCCAGAAAACTCTTCATAAAATCGCTTGTTGCTGCGGGCTCAATGATGGTTAGCAGTGGCATCTGCGCCCTGAAGACATCCCATAAGGAGAAAATGGTGTAGTTAGTATACCCCTCGGCATGATGCACCTTATGATCAGCTCCCCTGAAATTTCCGTCGGTATCCATAAACAAGTTTGGAGCAAGTGCAGCATGGTACAAGGAGGTATAAAAAATACGCCTGTCTTTTTCTCTTCCCCCCTCGATCTCAATCTTAGCGAGATAGGTATTCCACTTATTCCTGGCTTGATCTTTAATCTTGGCGAAGTTCCACCCCGGATTTTCGGCTTCAAGATTTCTCATAGCTCCATCAACGCTTACGGCAGAGATCCCCACTTTTACACTTATCTGCTCATTTGTTTTCGTGTCAAAGGAGACAAATGCCTTGATGTTTTTCCCCTCTGCGGCAGTTAAAAGCCTATTAAGTGTATCATTTACCGCTATCCCATATTTCTTAAATGGTTTCGAAAACTTCGCATAAAAATAAACATGCTTCTCGACCGCCCAGCCCGAGGTTAACGTGAATCCTGTGATCGTAGAATCATTAAGCACCTGAATAGATGAATTAACGATCTTACCGCGGTGTTTTAAATCTATGATTATGGTTGAGTTTTGCGACTCCGGATAGGTATACCGGTGAAATCCGGTCCGCTCTGTTGCTGTTAACTCAGCCGTTATATGCCAATCGTCCAGTAGCACCTTGTAATATCCGGGTGAAGCCTCTTCATTCTCATGAGAAAAGGAAGAGCGAAAGCCACTCTTCGGGCTATTCTCATCCCCTGCAACCATCTTAGGTTCACCGGCAGTAGGCATAAATAAGATATCACAAAACTCAGGCTCACCCGTTCCGCTTAAATGGGAGTGGCTAAATCCCATGATTGTTTTATCCGAATAGTGATACCCTGACGAGCCATCCCAGTTCGCCATGCGGGTATCGGGGCTTAGCTGAACCATCCCATGAGGCAAAACCGGTCCGGGATAGGTATGACCGTGATCGCCGGTACCCATAAAGACATTAACCAGCGAAGCGTGATCCACATTTTTAGAGATCGAAAACCCGACTATCGGATACAAACAAATTGCAATTAGTAGAATTCCTAATCTCATTATTTTCAGATAATTCATTAAACCTGATTATTAAACTTTACCTGAGTGTACAGCTGCAGAAATAAAGTCAAAATACGATTACTGTAATATTATAATTAGCTAAGAACCAATCTAAAGCCTAATTTTCAAGAGGATACAAGAGGGGGAAGAATTTACCCTCCATCTTCTCTCCATTCGTAATGATTGGAACGCCGGGGAGTAACTCACCATCAGTTTTAGAACAGGTGCCATCGGCAAAAACATTCAGAACAAAGGCTCTGCGTGGACGTTCTGAGTTATTTTCAAATGAACCATGCACTAATAGGGGATGGTGAAAGGAGGCAAATCCCTTTTCCATCTCTATGGGTACAGGGTTATCTAATTGCGTGGCCTGCTCCTGATTTAAAAACGCTTTTAGCCCCTCCATCTCTCCGGTAAGAACAGGTTTATCGAGTAACCCCCAGCGGTGTGAGCCGGGGATATATTGAAGACATCCATTTTCCTGAGTCACGTCATCTAAGCCCACCCATGCCGTAAGATGTTGCATCGGTGAGGTGCGGGTCCAGTAAGAGAAATCCTGATGCCAGGCAACGACACCACCATGTTTGGCAGGTTTACAAAATAGCTGATCGTGCCAAAACCGAACACTCTTCTCTCCTAAGAGCTGATGCGCAGCCATTAAAAAAGCGGGATTCCAAAGAATATCGTGAAAGCCCGGGGTGATGCGCCAATGTCCCAATGAGTGAAAGACAATACGATCGGGATCGGTAGATTCGTTTGTATGAAATTCATAAAACAGATCGTGATCGGGATGATTGGGGTCCATGACCTCAGCTAATTCCCTGTTCAGCTGATCGACCTGATCTTGATCAAGAAGTTTAATGCCCGAGATATATCCGTTCTTATCAAAGAAGGTCAGTTGTTCCTCGCTCAAACGATACTTATCCCACCCTGCCTGATCAGTTGGAACTTTAAACATATTTGTGATCATTCGATCATGATCTGCTAAATCGCGTGATAATGCCATGTCAGTTTAGTTTATCTGTTGGTTCATGTTAGTTAAAAAGAAGATCTACACTCTTCAATTAGGGTGTACTGTAAATGTTATATTTCAATCGAACTATTTCTTATTATTTAAATTACAACTTATTAGGTAGTAAGGAAAAGCCTCCAGACCCAATCGACGAGGGTATGCACGAGTATTGCGGCCAGGATGTTATTTCCACTCTTTCTGTAAGCCCATCCATAGCCCATTCCGGCAATGGCGGCTAAAGAGACATAGGTAATTTGCGTGGATAAGGAATGTACATTATTCCAGTGCATGAGGCCAAAAGCCAGTGAAGAGATCACCAGGGGCATCCATTTCTTTGAAAACATTTTATCTAGTCCGCCAAGCAAAATACCTCTAAAGAAGAGCTCCTCAGGTAAGGCAACAGTAAGGAAGAGGCCGATAAAATGAAGTGTTAATTTAGGAATATTATACGATTCAGGCATTGAAAAAGTCAAAAATCCGGTTAGTAGTCCCGGAGGAAGTACGAATGCCATTATAATTAGCAATGCAAGCGCTACGACACGTAAATCCTTTAATTTAGGAACTAGATTATAGCCTATTTCGGCTCCACGATAGCCATTCCAACCAATTATAGCGATCACAGAAATAGCAACCGACCACCAGGCATAGCTGTCACTGCCTGCTGGAAGCATATCCATATACCAGCGAAGATCGAAAGGAATCCACAGGATAATCCAAAGCAATAGGTCACTCCAGGTCAAGGTAAATTCCTGGTTTTTCATCTGCTTCAATACTCCCAATACGGCAAATACGATTGCAGCCGTAATAACAGCAAAATATGGATCGAATTTAAAGGTTAATAATCCGGGAAGGATAAATAGGATTGATATTCCCCCTGCAACATAATTCTGCGAATTCTTCTCTTTCCGTAGCCAATCGTTAAACTGACTCGCTGCTTTTACTGAACCTAAAGTTAACATAAGTCCGATTAATGGAGATAGGCTTAAAACATTAGCAACAAGTAAAATCGTGCTAATCTTCGAATCAGATGCAGAGATGCCATAAACCATAGCCGCTCCAACCAACGTCCAAATCGACCAGAGCATTCCAAATCTACTTTTCATAATTTTCTATTTTAGTTAGTTTTACTACTCCTTTTTCTCGATAGATAATTGAAAATCTTCAAACGTCACCGTTGAGACTTTCTGATCGTTAGCTCCTCCCGCGAGTCCAATATCCATCGAGGTTGCCATTCCCGGAATATCGCCTGATTCTCTGGAGACAATCCAATTTTTATTGTCAAAGCTATAAGATCCTGAGAAACTATTTCCATGACGGACTAATTTTAGCCACACGGGCATCGGTTTATCGACGCCATAATTTTTTGATTTCGTATTGTGCATGCATCCGTCACCAAACTCATCCCATTGCGCTCCACAACGTTTTGTTGTTGAGAAGTGCAAGAATGAGCCTAAAGTAGACGGCTTTTTACCATCTCCTTTTGTGATATCATTACGCACAAAGATCCCGGCTCTAAACCATTCGCTAATCCCTTCACTAAATCCAATGACCTTAACCGTGGCGACAAAATTCCCTGTAATAGCTTGTCTGAGAAAGATTGCCCCATACGAATCTTCAGCATGCAAAAAGTCTGTCCCGGCAGCAGTGATTTCGAAATGATTTTTCTGGGGATCAAAATTAAAACTGGAAGGTTTAGCCGTTGCTGTGCAATAGGTAAGAAATGAAGATTTTGCAATATCAATCTTTTGGACCGGATACACATGAACTTGAACCGGAGGCTGATCCCCAATAGTTATGGAATGCGATCCTAACGTGGGAAGCACAGAGAAGCTAATCTGCTTCGACTCATATTCTTGAAAATTAACTGATTTAGTAGCCATAACCTGACCATCGATTTTCAAGTTAACGATTTGAGTAATCCCTTCAGATCGCATATTTAATGCCTCCGTACTAATCTCTAAAGAATCACCTACCGGGATCTCTTTAACTTTTGATTTCAAGTCGCGATAAATAATGTAAATGGGATCACCGGCAACAAGAACCTCCTGAACTATCGATTTTCCGATTGCGACAGTATGTTTCCCCGGATCACAAAACTTGTATTTAAACCCAATCAACCGTTCGTTATTCGAGATAAATGGAAGTTTCCTTGTGCTCACAACCTTCCCATCCACATATAGATAAATCTCTTCCAATCCCGTTGAGCCCGAATTGGCAATTTTCGAAGTAATCAAAAATTCGTGGCCTGTTAGTGCCGCATCGAGAGGTTTAACCTCCAAACCGACATAAGTCAGCTTTACTTTACCTTCGATAATCTCTTCAGGCTGAGTTAGGGGAGCTTCAACGATGGTATTATTTTCATATAAATTGTCAACCAGGTAACATGCGCAAAGCTTCATCTCGCCCTGTTTTAAGTTGTAATAAGTGTTGTCGTATACTTTCCATCCGGAGGACATATTCTGGAAAAACAACGCCACATTCTCATTTGTTGCCGCCGGATGAACATCGTGAATAAGGTTATTCCGAACTACTGAGCCCGGACTTAATCCATAAACGGCGATACCTCCCTCATCGTCGCGCTTCATATTGGTAAACGAAACATGGTTGTATTCTGCCAGATGACTGCCATCACTCGTCTCTTCGATATTGGGCCACGAGCCTAACGTGATACCATAACTGCCTACATTATTGATGTAATTATTGGTCACCGTACTACGGATGGCATTGTAGGTCGAAATGCCTGTCGCCGAAATCTGAATGTTCGTAATCTTATTAAAGGAGATCATATTATCACTCACTACATCCTCCCAATGTTCCGGTTTAGGGGTACCAGCGACAATAATACCACTCCCTTTGGAATCATTAATCACATTTCGGCTAATCAGATTGTGATAGCATCCAATTCCAAAATGGATGGCAGCCTGACTCACATTTTCTACTCTGTTCTTGAGCAGTTCGCAGTTTTTCGCATATTGAAACGCCACTGTTCCCGAGCCACCTGCTAAGGTATTCTGAAAGCTAAGGTTGTAAAAACGGAGATTCCGGATGGGTTTTTCACGTGTTCCACTCGCGGATATTAGTGTGCTAAGCTTGGGGAAAAAGACTTCCGAGACATTCGGATCTTTAATCTCTGCATTGGGAATAAACTGGATCGTTTTAAGCTTCTTATTGTAAAACCATTCATTCACGGTATCCATCAACGCCTCTAAGTTTTCGACATAATACTTGGGCGGAACAATAAGCAGATCAGGTGATGGAATAGACAAATAGGCCTTATGATTTTTCTCGTCCACCTTGGCAATACTTGAATGAATCGCACCCCACCGAACAGTCAGATGTATGCGGTTAGTCTCTAAGTCGCGCCACGACTTTAAATCGCCTGCTTTAAATTGAAATGAAGCAGAATCGGTTGGCTGACCCACCGTATAGAAATAAGCAGAATTAGGCGTACGAGCCAAGGTTAATCTCTTCCCATTTGCATACAAATCGTTGATTTCAGCCTCATCTACTGAAGCCTTCCACGATCCATTTTTCTCTTTCTTCCACCCCAAAATACGCTCTCCTCCTGAAAGAATAGGATGCTCACCTGGGTAAGCGGCATAGGTGACATAATAATCTTTAAGCTCATGATATTCGAACGCTCCGGTAGGCAGATCAGTCTCGATTCGTTCGCCACCATCAGCTGCCGAAAATTCAAGTCCATTTTCTAATGAATAAACACCACCACGGATTAGCACCAAGATATCACGACCATTACCAAATTGATGAGGTGTTCCGATAAAACGTTTATCGACAGCCTGTTTCTTGGATTTATATACGTAATTTTTTAATATCCCGACGGCAGTTTTAGCCCTGGCAATCGTAGCAAACGGACCATCAGTTCCCGTTTTATTTGGTTCCGCAAGTTTCCCTGACCACGCATCATTTCCGTTGGAAGATACATAAAAGTCAGCCACATTACTTGGCACTGTATACTCAGTTTTCTCCACACCTCGAACAAGCCGACCTTGTGATTTGACCTCAAAGGCAAATGAGACAAGCAAAAAAGTGGCAAATCCTACAAGTATAATTTTCTTTAGACAATTTTTCATATCGATATTTTAAACGAACAATCAATTACTTAATAGAAATCTTTCCAGTTGAAAGAATATTCACAGATGAACTTCCAACCATTAATTTAAATTCACCAGGCTCTACTACAAAACTATTGGTTATAACACTCCAAAAAGCTAGATCTTTCGCTGGAAATTCAAGATCTACAACTTTACTCTCGTTTGGCAGCAAATGAATTCGATCAAAACAAACCAACTGCTTTTCAGGTCTTTGCACGATTGATTGCTCGTCATGAGCATAAAGTTGAATCACCTCATCGCCTGCTCGGAGTCCGCTATTTTTGACCTTTACCCGTGCCTTTATAGTCCCTTTTGCGTCAATAGTTTTCGTAAGTATTTCTAATTTACCATAACTAAACTGGGTATAGCTTAGTCCATAGCCAAACGGATAAAGCACTTCACTAATCTTGGAATTATCCTTTGTGCTATTCCGATACATATAAGTTCTCCCTTTGCGAATGTCGTAATCGCTGAATGAAGGGAAGCAATCGGCTGATTTGTAATATGTAAGTGGCAATCTGCCAGCAGGATTGTAATCTCCAAATAACACATCAGCCAATGCATTTCCACCCTCTTCGCCATTAAACCAGGTTTCAAAAATTCCAGGAACATTCGCTTTTAGCCAAGCTACTGACATCGTGCTGCCATTTTGCAAGACCACAATAGTTTTTGGATTCGCCTTAAATACAGCCTTTACAAGATCTTCCTGATCCCCCGGCAGATTAAGGTCCGGACGATCGACCCCCTCTTTTTCTACGGTCTCATCGGTACCCAACACCACAACGGCGACATCTGCATTTCGGGCAGCATCAGCAGCCTCGTTAAATTTAGTTGGATCTTGAGGAGCGCCCCAAAGTTTAACCTCCGCATTGTACCATTGTTGAGTATATTCGAGTTTCAGGTTATACTTCTTACCTTTTTCGACCTCAATTTTTGCCACTTCCGATGATTTATTTCGGTTTATTGTGCGGTCGATCAGTAACCGACCATTAACCGTTAACTTTATTGCATCATCAAATTGCCCACCGATATAATACGGGCCTGAGCATGGCGCAATGAATTCACCACTCCACCTGATTGAGTAGTAGGTAGCTGGTAATCCTGCAATAGGAGCACTTTTCCCAAATTTAAAATCGATTATTGAGTCAACGCGGGTTAAGACAGGTTCGCCCGAACAGTCGACACCCTTAAAATATTCCCCTTTTAACCCATGTTCTCCCGGCTTTCCTCCCGCCGGAATCAGATATTCGCTAGGGATAACCGGCAAGGTAATCTTTACATCAGTACCCTTCACATACTGAATTTTCGTGCTATCTAATTTATTTTTAATCCCTTGCAAAGGAGAGATAGCCTTAGAATGTCCGCCCGTGTAACCACCCAATTGGGCAACTGCAGCGATAGGACCAATTACGGCAATCGATTTAGTTTGATTCAGATCAAGCGGAAGCAACTGATTTTCATTCTTAAGCAACACGATCGTTTTCTGGGCCGCTTCTCGTGCCACGGCGCGATGTTCAGGACTATCTAAGACCGAATGGGGGATCTTGGTATAGGGCACCATCTCTGGAGGATCATACAATCCCAATTTAAACCGAGGAAGAAAAATTCGAGTTATAGCCGTATCAATTGCAGCCATTGAAACAAGTCCCATTTTAACAGTCTCTGTCAAATGATCACGAAAACAATCGCCACACTCAATATCCATTCCTGCATTTATAGCCAAGGCAATAGCTTCCTGAACAGTTGCCACATATTTATGCCCCTCGAAAAGATCTCTAATCCCATTGCAGTCTGAGACAATATTGCCTTCATAACCCCACTCCCCGCGAAGAATATCGGTTAATAATTTTTTATTTGCGATACACGGAACTTCGTTGAGGCGATTATAAGCGGCCATGATCTGTAAAACTTTTCCCTCTTGAACCATCGACTGATAAGGACGCAAATAGTATTCGTGCAAGAGCTGATCATCAACATTGGAAGATCCGTTATGACGGTCCCACTCCTCGTTATTTAGAGCAAAATGTTTAGGGCCTGCGGTTGCTTTAAGATAGTTCGGATCATCTCCTTGAAGTCCTTTAACAAAGGCTAGACCCATTTGAGAGGTCAAGTATGGATCCTCCCCGTAGCACTCTTCGGTACGACCCCAGCGCGGATCGCGTGCCATTTCGATAACCGGCGCCCAAAATGTGAGAGTAGCTTTAGGCACCTTCCCATTTACCCTGGCTCTAACCTCATCCGACATGATATCGGCAAGTTTATGTACGATATTCTTATCCCAGCTGGCTGCCTGAGCTATCGGCACCGGAAAGACAGTTGCGGCTTCACCAGCTGGTACCCCAACACAATGGCCATCGCCAGCACTACTCCAGAGAAAACCTGGAATCCCCAGTCGCTCAATCGGAGATGAAATACGCGAGCTCATCTGTAATAATTTCTCTTCAAGGGTCATCCGCGACAAGAGATCGCTTACCCTTGCTTTTGTAGGTTGTGTATAATCGAGATACAGCGGTTTCTGATCAGCCGTTTGTGCATTTATATTAATACTCTGCAGGCACACGATAAAAACGACAACCAAACTTAATAGTCCTTTAGTCTTTGTATTCAGATTTAGTTTCATGGGTTAATTCTAGTTAGCAGATTTAGTGGGAATATAGTGATACGATTCACCCCAGATTAAGACGAGTACCAGGTATTTCGATTTTTTAAGCTCCGCATAATTGAGCTCCAAGTATTTATCATCACCCCAATATGGGAGTCTGTCCCATACCGTATGACCCAGTTCTAGTTCATGACCTGGCACCACCAGTTTTGGATTA
Organism: uncultured Bacteroidia bacterium; assembly: GCA_903907075.1. Taxonomy (GTDB): domain Bacteria; phylum Bacteroidota; class Bacteroidia; order Bacteroidales; family Prolixibacteraceae; genus JAAFHB01. Next base: position 3,715 of record CAIVMQ010000002.1, on the reverse strand, counting down.
AACCCTTTAGCGATGCGCGAGATATCCATGGTCCAAGCATTGGGCATCAGTATGTCAACTTTATGATTTTTAGATATTTGATCCATCCATTCGAAGTCAATCATCATCTCACCTTCGTTGATCTCGTCACCTGTATGAGCAACAGAAATGCCCTCTGGCGTAGTTATTAACGAAACATTATTGTCGGCAGAGTGAAGCTGATGTCCAGGATAAATAACCGTATCGAGTACTTTCCCGTTCAAGAGTTTTAGTTTCTGATTCTTTTCTGCCACGCGCTCTAGATGAGTGATCTCAGCAAAGATTGGGTCATCTTTCCAAACCTCCTCTGGTGCGACTACGGGTTTCCCAGATTGGATAAATCGACTGGCGACTTCCTTATCGGCATGGTCGCCATGCTTATGACTAATAAACAAGACATCACATTGGTTGATGATTCGATTCATTTCACCATCAGAAAGGGCAAAATCAGCCGAACGCGATGAGGCACCCCGAACTAAATCAAAGGCGAGGGTAACACTCTTGGTACGAATGATAAAGCCCATATTGTAGACTTTCCAAATCATTGCCCCGTTGGTCACCTTAACCTCTTCAAGTTCTTTAATCACCTTGGCCGACTGGCTATGAAAAAATTGCTGTGGCGGAATCCGGAAGGCAGCAAATTTCTCATGAAAAACAGCATCCATAAGTAGTTTTGCAGTCGTTCGTTCTCGACCGTCATGGATTACTGGTGGATATTTAGCAAGTATTGCCTGCACGGTATCGAGAAAGACTTTTGCCTGTCGATCGAGATAATCGTTATCTTTTTGGCTAAGCTGTGAATCAGGAGCTCCCCCAACCTTGGCTGACGGAGCTATTTGTGCGACGGCCTGTTGAGATTCACAAATTCCGAATAGCAGGCAAATAAAGAGAATAGAGAATATCCTGGCACCCATTGTATTATTTCTTATGCTGACTTAGCTCTTCCATGGCAAAATTAGGATAGAGCACATCGTGTACTTTTTCAACCGTAATAGCTTTAGGAAGATTAAAAGAGGCATTCAATTTAATATCTTTAGAGGAGGCACCGATATGAACTTGATATTCTCCCTTATCAGCTATCCAGGCGCTTACTCCGCTTTGGAATGACGCTAATGATTTTGATTTTAAGGTAAAATATAACGTTTGGCTCTCTCCGGGATTTAATAACCGTGTCTTAGCAAACCCTTTTAGCTCCTGAACCGGCTTTTCTAAATTCTCGGAAGGGGCAGAGAGATAAAGCTGAACAACCTCTTTACCTGCTACCGGCCCACTGTTTTTTACTGAAACGCTCACGGTAATCGGGCGCACAAACGTTGAACTACTCAAACTTAAGTTACTATACTCAAAAGTGGTGTACGATAAACCATATCCAAATTCATACGATGTAGGCACATGAAATGAATCGTAGTAACGATAGCCGACGTAGATACCCTCCTTATAAAAAGAGTTAATTGGATTCTCAGCTGGCTCTCCGGGAAAGGTTGATGCAGAAGGAACATCACCGTATTTTAGTGGGAATGAATCGGGTAGTTTACCTGATGGATTAACAGCTCCTTTAAGCACATCAGCAATAGCATCGCCACCCTCTTGACCGGGTTGCCAAGCCAGAAGGATAGCATCAGGCATATTTTTCCAGCTTGCGGTTTCACAAACTCCGCCTACATTTAAGACCACTACAACTTTTTTACCAGCTTCGTGATAGACATCGCAAACATTTTTCACCAGTTCAATCTCTCCCTTTGAGGTTGGGATATAGCCATTTTCGTAATTTTCGCCACCCGAACGACCGAGTGTGATCACAGCCACATCTGTTAATGCGACTTGCTTTTTAATTAACTCTATAGTCATTGGCATCTCCTCATGAAAAGGGATCAGTCGTTTCTTAAAATGGCCAGGTGCTTTATTCGTTTTTACACCGTTATCGGCAAGCATCTTAGGCGTCATAAAATAATCAGGGACTAGATTATTTTCCATGATGGAAGCATTAAAAGCAGTGTATGAATCTTCAAGCTCCTTGATTACCGTGAAGCCAGCGTTTTTCAATCCGTCGTTCACCGATGTGGCATATTTATTACTACGAATTCCACCACTACCCGTTCCGGCCTCAATTAAATAATAAGATATCTTACCGAATACAGCAACATTCTTAACTGCCTTAAAAGGAAGCGCTTGTTGTTCATTTTTCAATAAGACCAACCCTTCACCAGCTGCCTCACGGGCTAGTTTAGCATGAGCCGCTAAATCAGGTTTAAACGTGGGCACATATCCTTTTGCTCGAGGAGCATCTAGCTTTTGTTGTAAGTTATAGAAGAGATTTCTATTCAACATAGACTCATCTAGCGACTTGTCTTTCAAGGCAGCGGTAAGTTCTTTGACCTCATCTTTACTGCCACCCATCAGCATATTATTCCCTGCTCGCACTTTGGCAACAGCACTTCCATAGCCATCAAAATCGGTCATATAAACACCTTTAAAGCCCCACTCTTTGCGGACAACATCAAGTAATAACTCAGGAGACTCAGCTGTATAAAAACCATTTACTTTATTATATGAGGTCATAATGGATTTAGGATTTCCTTCACGCACGGCAATCTCAAAACCTTTCAGGTAGATCTCGCGCAAGGCGCGCTGACTGATTACCGCATTGTAAGTCCGTCGATTGGTCTCCTGATTGTTACCTAAGAAATGTTTTAGACAAGCACCTATTCCATTTGATTGTAATCCTTTAACCACTGATGCGGCCATTTTACCAGAAAGCAATGGATCTTCTGAATAGTATTCAAAATTACGACCGCAATTAGGATTTCTATGTATGTTAAGAGCTGGCATTAAAACCATATCATAATCGTACGTTAAAACTTCATTACCAAATGCCTTACCCACTTGTTCCATAAGTTCAAGGTTCCAGGTTGCAGCCAGACATGTTGAAGTTGGGAATGCTGTTGCATAGGTATAGTCTGTTGCTCCTGCTGGATGCGGATCTCTATTGACCCCAGAAGGACCATCAGTGAGAGGAGAAGATGGAATAGCTAGGCGAGGAATCATAAGCTGAGAATTCTGGTTCGCAATAATTATTCCTGTCCCCTGCTCGATATTTTTTACTTGTGCCGCTGGAAGAAATTTACCATCACCCACTGAGAGTCCAATTTTTTCGTCGGATGTCATGGCTGCGATGACCTTTTCTATTCGATCTTTACCCAACTGAGGCACATGGTTATCAGAGCAGCTCTGGAAAGCAAAGAGTGAAGGAAGGACAATGGTCAATCCAAGAACTAGGTTTTTTAGTTTCATTATGTTAGTTTAAGTTTATTCGGGTTTTAAGAATCATAAAAGATATCCAGCTGCAATAGATAGCAGAAATAGTAAAGACGAGATGAACAAAGAATCTTCCAAAGATCAGATCGGCAAGCGAAAGTCCAGTAAGATTCAAGAGCTCTGGTTTAAGCGTTAACCGCGAAAATGCCACGATCACGGTCGACCAAATTAAAAGGAGAAACATTCGATGTAAAACATTTGCATGCCGCTGCAAATAATAGGTTGCCAAGGCCACAATAGTCGAAGAAGAAAATACAAAGAAAAAACTCGGAGTTAGAAGTGTATTACTTGGGGAATCAGGATAGACGCTATCCATCAAATCAATAATAGTATGAGAAAACGTTAATGTTATTGCAATCTGCCAAGCAAGATTAGGATATCG
>CAIVMQ010000001.1 GCA_903907075.1 uncultured Bacteroidia bacterium | reverse complement strand
TAAGTATTAAATATCCTCCTTTTTTCATGCTGTATAAAATAGCTGTTGTGCCGATTTAGGTAATATATTGATATTGAAACGTGAGAAAGGCTATATTTTTTCTGTCACAAAGAAATTATGAACCAGGTTATAAAACTCATCGGCATAGGCGTTGTTTGACGCGACGATTTCGCCATTAAACAAATAGTTGTCTGTTCCATTGAAATCGGAGACTTTCCCTCCAGCCTGTTTTAGAATCATCGCCCCGGCAGCAACATCCCACGGTTTTAACCCATGTTCGTAAAATGCCTCGAAGCGCCCTGCTGCCAGATAGGCCAGATCGGTAGCTGCTGAACCCAGCCTGCGTAATCCATGCGAATGAACCATGAAATAGCGCATCGAGATGATAAATGGATCCAACATATCCATAGCCGAATAGGGAAATCCTGTTGCAATAAGTGAGTTGCCGGTGGTGGCAGCTGTTGTTACTCGTATCTCCTTGCCATCGAGATAAGCTTTTGACCCCCTCCAGGCATAAAAACATTCGTTTTGGGTAATCTCATAGACCACTCCAAGAACTAACTCCTGATCTTCCATAAGGGCAATGCTAACGGCAAAGGGAGGTAATCCGTGAATGAAATTCGTCGTTCCGTCAAGGGGATCAATAATCCATTGGTATTTTTCATCGTTGCTTGTTCCTGTACCCTCTTCGGCAATAAACCCGGCCCCCGGAAGTAGATGGCTTAATCCGCTCACAATCATCTCTTCTGCCTGCTTGTCGACATATGAAACAAAATTTGCCTTCCCCTTAACTTCAATAGCGTCCAACTTAAATTTCTCGCGTTCTCCAGCTATAAAAGTACCGGCTACTTTGGCTATATTTTGAACCTCTTGACAAAGCTTTTCTAAATCCATATTTTTTTTTCAAAAATAGCGATTTATTTTGTTCTGCTTTCATTCAATCTAACTGAGTGATTTTCTGTTGACGATTACTGTGTCGATCTCTCGTTTGGCTAACTGTCTGCCAGGAAGTAAAATTAACAGATGGTTCACATGGCTTTAAAGCCTTAACGTGTTACAAAGGGGATGGGTTTAAAACCTCTGAAAATAGGCCCATAATTCGACCCTAAAAAAAATGGTTTTCTCTTTGGATCTGAATTTTGTATAACCACGCTGGGTTTTAAATTCAGGGGTTATGAATTAATTTTAAAGTTTGTGATTTCAAATCCGACCTCCTCATCGGCTATCTCCTTAACAAAGTCAAAATACACATGCTCGGGATACCCTAGCACCGAATTATATTCAACTTTTTTGATGTAGGGATTTTTGTCTATGCTAGTTTTAATGTAGGCGATAAGTTCATCAATTGTCATTAATGGCCCAGTTTTAGTAACGTCATAAGGGAGGTTGTTTACCGAGATAATTTTATCATTTAAAACTTTAATCAGATGCGGGCCTATCCTTTCAACGGCACAATAGCAACTGATCTGAAGCGTAAATTCATAGTTTACCGCCTTAGTTGAAACCCATTTCAATCTATTTGACGATACATCATTGGTAGTAATTGATTTACTACATGAGCAAAATAAAATGAGTAAAAGGGCCAGGATTTTCATAGAAATAAAATTTGATGTAAATGAACAATAATAAATCGAAACCAACTAATTATTCGTTGATTAAAATTGAAAACCCTGGCGCTTTTTATCGCACTGAAATTATGCAATAGAAAGATTAGGCATTAAATATATTGACAATGATAAGCTACCTGTTCAGAAGCCTTAACGTTGAATTTCACACCCTTTTCCACTTCGAAAACGCCCCCCTTGGGATAAGTCGTCCATTGACTCTCACCGGGTAGCTTTACATCGAGTGCTCCACCAATAATGGTCATAATCTCTACTGACCCGGTTCCAAATTCATACTCGCCGGCTTCCATCACACCAATGGTAGCAACTCCTTCAGCATTCTCGACTCCAATCGATTTTACACTCCCTCCAAAATACTCGTTTACTTTTAACATGTTTACTTTAATTATAGAATTACTATTTACTTACTTTAATTACTATTTATTATATTGAAATACAGGTAATTAAACTGTATTTAGGTTGCTTGATGTCTCGCAGGCCCTAAAGTAAATCGCTGGCTAGCTCTGCTAAATAGCTCCGTTCACCTTTTACCAGGTTGATATGGGCAAAAATATCCTGCCCTTTCATCCGGTCGGTAAGATAGGCTAATCCATTGGATTGCATATCCAGATAAGGGGAATCGATTTGTTGAATATCTCCTGTAAAGATCATCTTAGTCCCTTCACCAGCCCGTGTAATAATAGTTTTTACTTCGTGTGGCGTAAGATTTTGTGCCTCATCAATAATAAAGAAGCAATTCGATAAACTGCGGCCTCTGATAAATGCCAAAGGGCTAATCACGAGCCGGTCATCCTCCTTGAGCTCTTCGATCTGTTTGTATTCTGGACTGTTATGTCCGAAACAGCGCTTGATAACGGCAAGGTTGTCAAATAGCGGCTGCATGTAGGGGAGCACTTTCTCTTCGGCATCACCCGGAAGAAAACCGATATCCCGATTGCTCAGCGCCACAATGGGACGTGCAAGTAAAACCTGCTCGTAGGTGCCATGTTGTGCTATTGCAGAGGCTAGTGCCAATAGGGTCTTTCCCGTTCCTGCCTTGCCTGTTATACTGATCAGCTTTATTTCAGGGTCTAGCAGCGCATGTATCGAAAAGGTCTGTTCCGCATTTCTGGGTTTTATGCCATAGGCAACGCGTTTATCCACCCTTTCATAGCGCTGGCGAAATGGACTGTAATGAGCAAGTACACTTGAACGCGCACTTTTTAGGATAAAGAATTCGTTGGGGAATGGTGGTTTCTCAATCTCGGCCTCCTCTAAGGTGAGAAAATTATTCTCGTAAAGTCGTGCAATTAAGGTATCGCTATATCCTTTTATCTCACGAATGCCTTGATATAAGACATTGATATCTTGAATTTTATCGTTTTTATAGTCTTCAGATTCGATATGAAGCGATTTGGCCTTCATTCGCAGATTGACATCTTTGGTAACCAGGATAACTTTGCGATCCTTGAATTTCTCTCTCAGATGTTCGGTAATTGCCAGTATTCGATGATCGGGGATATCCTCGCGGAAAGACTCTTTGAGTTTCTCGGAAAATGGCTTTCCAGTTTCAATGGTTAGCTTTCCTTTATCCTCACCAAGCGAAATGCCACCATTAAAAAGCTCGTTTCCAACGATCTCATCCAGGACCCGGACAAACTGACGCGCCTGAAAATTGATCTGGTCATTACCCCGTTTAAAACGATCCAGCTCCTCAAGAACGGTAATGGGCAAGACAACGTCATTATCATTAAAATGATAGATACACTCATGGTCATGCAGAATGACATTGGTGTCGATGACGAATACTTTTGACTTTGGCATTATTTCAGATCGTTTATTTAGGGTTAAAAATAGAAAAAAAATCCCCTTATACCCCTTTTACCCTCGGGAATTTATCATCTTTGCTTACGATTTTATCAACTTAATCTCAGACTATGCAAAGCTATGATGAAGTAATAAATTATTTATACGATCATCTCCCTTATTATCAGCATTCAGGGCAGGCCGCTTATAAGTCAGGGCTCGAAAATACCCTTGCGCTGGATGCCATGTTCAACCATCCACATCGAACATTTAAGTCTGTGCATGTGGCAGGCACAAATGGTAAAGGGTCTGTTTCGCATATGCTTGCGAGTATTTTAATGGAATCGGGTTATAAAACGGGTCTTTATACCTCGCCACATCTTAAAGATTTTCGCGAACGGATCAGAATAAATGGCGTAATGATCGAAAAAAAGTTTGTTGTAAACTTCGTAGCCGAATTCCTTAAACGCAATAGTGATCTTCATCTTGAGCCTTCGTTCTTCGAATTGACTGTGATGATGGCCTTTGACTATTTTTCTCAAAACAACGTGGATGTGGCCATCATTGAGGTGGGCCTTGGCGGTCGCCTCGATTCGACAAATATCATCAACCCCGACCTTTCGATAATTACCAATATTAGCCTCGATCACACCATATTCCTGGGGGATACCTTAGGGAAGATTGCCCTCGAAAAAGCCGGCATTATTAAGTCCAATAGACCAGTCGTGATTGGCGAATCGCACCCTCAGACAACGATGATCTTTCAAGGAGTTGCCAGAGAAAATCATGCCCCTGTAACTTTTGCCGATCAATTCTATAATCCGGGCGTAGGTCTTGTATCCTTAGATGGATGCCAAATCTTTACTGTCCGAAAGGGTGGGGTAGTGTTTTATCCGAATTTAAAGGTTGGTCTTCTTGGGAGTTATCAATCCAAAAATTTAACGACACTTCTGGCAGCAATAGAAAAATTACGGGATCAAGGTTATCAGATTCCTGAAAGCGCAGTTCGAAAAGGGTTAGAGAATATTTGTCAAAATACCGGTCTTATGGGACGATGGCAAATTATTGGTTTTAATCCTAGAATAGTCTGTGATACAGGCCATAATGAAGGTGGTATTCGTGAGGTAGTCAATCAATTGAATCAGACTCCACATAAAAAGCTACACGTTATAATAGGGCTGGTTAATGATAAAGATATCCCAGGTATACTTAACCTATTGCCTAAAGTAGCCCATTACTACTTTACTAAAGCTGCTATCCCTCGTGCATTGGATGAAAAGGTCTTTCAAAAGATGGGGAATCTGTTTAATCTGAAGGGTGAATGTTATCCTACCGTTATAAGTGCCCTTCAGGCGGCAAAGGAAAATGCCGATTCCGATGATTTGATCTTTATCGGGGGAAGTACATTTGTTGTTGCAGAAGCGATTCCCTAACTTCGATTTTTCGTATCATTGAGCATCAAAAACTATGGAGAAGTATTTTAATCAAATTACCCATTATCTGATTCTTGTCCTGGAGTCTACCTGGCAGCAACTTTTTGTGCTTTGTGGTCCGTTGCTTATCTTATTGGTGATCCTTAATTTTTCTGCTTTGTTAATTTCCCGTCTCAGTGTTCGCTTCTGGGGGAGAAACATCTTTTTATATGGCTTTGTGTGGCTCGGATGTTCTGTTCACGAGTTAAGTCATGCTTTTTTTGCGCTTCTATTTGGACACAAGATCAAAGAGATTGCTCTATTTAAACCCAATAGTGATGGCCAATCGTTGGGGCATGTGAGCCATACCTTTAATAAGAAAAGCGTCTACCAAAAGATTGGTAATTTCTTTATCGGTATTAGCCCGCTATTGGCCGGCGGAATAGTCTTGTTTTTGACAAATTTTATCCTTTTCAAAATCAATGTAACCACCTTGTTTACCACACCAATACATATCGGAATCTTTACCAATTTAAGTTTATTGAAAGATTTTCTTGCCCAATCAACAAACCTTTTGAAGGACTATTTCCACCTTGTCTTCCCTGGATCTGCGACGATGTGGTGGAAATCACTAATCCTAATCTATATCCTCTATTCTACCGGTAGCTCTATGACCCTGAGTAAGCCAGATATTAAAGGAGCATTCTCCGGCTTGGTGTGGCTTGTTCTATTTGTGTTGATATTTAATTTGCTAACCTTATGGATTGGGGATTTTAGTGCCCGATCTCTTAATTCAATAGTTCACTACATCTCAGCATTTTATTTCTTACTCGTACTCTCATTTGCTGCAAACCTTTTGTTTATTTTACTTTTTACTGTTTTAAATCTTCTTAAGGGACTTTTTACATCACCTGCTTAAAAAACATATTTTTAAGCATGTGACGTAAAAGAAAGTTTCCCTTTAGGAGTTTAAAAATTTCTTATCCTTTAAAACCGATACCTGACACTGAATGCGTAGTTATTCCGAAACGCATTTCCATGATTGATTAAACCTATCTCAGGTCTGGCATCGAGTCCAAGCTGAATGCCACTAGGAAAAGAGTATTCAATGCCAATATCTCCAACCGCTCCAAGTAAAATGCCACCACCATCGTGACCTGTGTAACTGTTGTCCCAGCTCCAGGTTCCAAGTCTGCCTCCGGCACCTGCATACCAGTTAAATCCTCCATTTAGTTCCCAAACCCATTGATAGATGCCAGCAAAACTCCATGCTGTATAATTATTCCCCGATAGCATACAAAGATCCAACTCAATACGGTTGATATCTGTTAATTTATGCTGAAAAGATATTTCAGTTCCTAAACCATCACCAGCTCCTAGCCTTAATCCAAGCGCATTATTTGAGAATTGACCATTTGCTAAAGTGGTGGTCAAAAGCAGCGCGAAAACAAAATAGATTCTTCTCATAATGTTAATTTTAAATGAATTAATAGCAGTTATCTTATTATTTAATAAACGTAAATTAATCGTTATTGGTATGATTTTTAAATTGTCGCATGGATTTTAAAGCGCTTGTAATGAGCATTCCAAAGTTCTGCATCTTGTGGATAATAAATTTTAGTCTCAAAAGATTGAAAGATTATCTCCCTAATTTTCTCGAGCGATGAAACAGCGCCCAAAGCCTTGGCCTGCATCATGATATTTCCTATTGCGGTAGCCTCTGCTGGACCGGCATAAACTGGGAGGTTTGTAGCATTTGCCGCATATTGGCACAATAACTCATTGTTTGCTCCTCCACCGATAATGTGAATCTTCTCAATCGGGGTCTTACTGACTCCTCGAATTGCATCGAGTGTTAAACGGTATTTAAACGCCAGGCTTTCAAAGATAGCCCGGATAATCTCGCCATGACTTTCAGGTACTCGCTGCCCTGTTTTATTACAGAATTGGCTTATGGCAGCAGGCATATCACCCGGATTTAAAAACTCTCTGGCATCTGGATCGATTAAGCATTTAAATGGCTCTGTACTTAAACTCATTTCAACCATTTCTGGCCATGTATAGGTGCGTTCTGTAGACCAAATTCGGCGGCACTCTTGAAGTAACCAAAGTCCCATAATGTTTTTCAAAAAACGGGTAGTCCCCTCTACACCACCCTCATTAGTGAAGTTGAGCTTTTGAATCTCCTCAGAGATAAGAGGATGATCGCTCTCTATACCCATTAACGACCAGGTTCCGGAACTTATATATGCCCAGTTTCTACCTGAGGCAGGAACCGCGACAATAGCCGAAGCTGTATCATGCGTGGCAACGGCAACAACAGGAATCGATGAACTTCCAGTCTGCTCAAGGATGTCGGCCTTAATCGGTCCCAATAAGGTGCCCGGCAATACAATCTCTTGCATGAGATTCAAATTAATCCCAAGAGCATCAAAAAGTCTCGTTTCGTATTCTTGTTTCCCTGGTATTAGAAATTGAGAAGTTGAGGCAACTGAAAATTCATTCTTCTTGATACCACTAAAAAGATAGCACAGTGCATCGGGAATAAATAATATGTCAGTAGTCTTTTCAAATCCAGGTGAGCGATCTCTTTTATACGCATGCAATTGAAACAAGGTGTTAAATTGCATAAACTGAATCCCTGTCATCAGGTAAAGTTCTTTTGCAGGGATGATTTTAAAAAACTCATCCATCGCATTATCGGTACGTGAATCACGGTAGGCATAGGGTAATCCGATGATCTCTCCCTTTTTATCAAGCAGGGCAATGTCAACACCCCAGGTATCTATACCTATCGACTCAGGTTGAATATCAAACTCCTGAATACATTTTTTTAATCCTTTTTTTAATTCCTCAAATAGGTTAAGTATATTCCAGAAATACGATCCGTTTTCTTCAATCATCTGGTTTTCAAATCGGTGAATTTCCTTAAGAGCCAATTGGTTATTTGAAATTGACCCTAATATTGCCCTTCCGCTGGAAGCGCCAATATCGAATGCCAGAAAGTGCCTTAGTGTCATCTTATATTTTCAGATTTTAAGCGTGATATCGAATCGGTCAATAAACCATTCTTCAAAAATAAAGTAATTATTGTTCACTACGGAGAAATTGGGATTAAAAAAGATCGATTTAGTCCTCAACGATGACTAGTTGACTGCCATCGAATGGCACTTGTTTAATTTCAGATCATTACCGAAACTAAAGAACACTCCAAAAAGCCATCCAAAGAGGGATAACCAAGATGCAGACTAGATAGGATAGTAACATCAGGCTACCGCTTCTCTGAGAATCACCACCATAATTTTTTATTTGTATTAAGATCGCAATTGCTGGCGGGGAGCATGCCTGAATTAAGATAACATTACTCATTAAGAAATTAGTCTCACGAATATGAATGGCCATCATAACAAGAATAGCTATAAGAGGAATAGCAAAAAACTTTATCCCTAATACACGGATTGTATCCAATGCCGAAGGCCAGCTCTTAAATGAGATACCACCTAAAACAGCACCCAGAATGAAATTCGCAATTGGCACCGTTGCTGTCCCGGTAAGTTCAATCGCATTTGAAACTAGTACAGGTATAAGGTGATGCAAACCTGTCAAAACAAATAAGATCCCTAAAATATTGGCTATAAAAGGTGGAGTTATAAGCTGTTTCCACGAAAATTCAAGGATACGACCACCAGTATTTAAAAATTTTCCAACACTCCAAAGGATCGGATTAACTCCCATAATAATCAAAAATGTGTATAAGGCATATTCATCAAAATGTTGAGGATAGATTGCCTGCCCAAGGGGTAATGCCAGGTATCCTGCATTTTGCATACTTGCAATGGGGAGTAAACTCATCTTTGAGGAGATGTCGCGCATGAAAAAAACAAGTGCTAATGCAATTCCTATTGCTATAAGTCCAATTCCAACAAGGGGAAGAACCCACCATAATTTGAAATATTGGGGATCGAGGGTGTGCACAATTTTAGAAAAGATCATTGCTGGAAGGAGGACATTAATTATAGTTAAGGTAAGCCCTTTTATGTCGCTGTTTTTAAATAGTTTAGTGCGAACCAGAATTGCCCCGGCAAGGGCAATTAACAGTACCTGAACAAGTGCTAAAGTATTACTTTGAAACGTTGTAATAAATATCTCTGACATAATTGTTGGTTCGTGATTAGTTAAGTGCTAATTTATGGCGAATTGTTAATCTTGAAATTGTTACAGCTCAGAATATATGTGAAGTTTTATCTGCGTTTAGACCTGAATTGATCATCGGATTTTTATGGTTGATTAAAAGTTTATGACATTACTTGCGGCAAACTTATAGAAAAACAGGATTTATATTCTTTTATTGAGAAGTTTTTGCGAACAAAAATTTAAATGAATTGTTAAATCTTATAATTAAAAAAGCATCTTTGTGCTCTATTTCAATTAAACTCACGTGTAAAAATGTTGCAACACCCATCTAAGGATAATCAAATTATTGATTACCAGGCTGATGAAAATTCTTTTCGGCAGTTTCTGGAAGACTTTAAAGCATGCATGAGACGTGCATATCATCAGGACGATAAGATTGATCTCTTCTGTAGTACTCGAGGATTGCCTTCTGCGGTATTAACAGAGTTAATGTCTTTGAATCCTATGGCACTTTGTATACCGTCAGAATATGGAGGATTTAACGGTAATGTAAAGCAGAATATCGCCTTGGTTGCAGCAGCATCCTATGAATCACTAGCCCTCTCCTTGACCCTTGGAATTAATAATGGACTATTTGTTCAGCCTTTTGCCAAATATGGTCAGGATTCAGCCAAATCAAAAATTTTTGAGCAATATATGAAAAGTCGCAGGATGGGTGGTCTGATGATTACAGAACCTGATTTCGGTAGCGATGCCTTAAATATGATAACTTCATGTTCCGAACAGGATGGGATCTATCATTTAAAGGGTAAAAAACATTGGGCAGGTCTTACCGGTATGGCCGATTATTGGATTCTTACCTCACGACGAAAATCTGAGGCGGGTGGCTTAATGCGCGATATTGAGATGTTCGTGTGTGATATTCATGCTCCAAATCAAAACATAATTGTTGAAGAGTATTTCGAAAACCTTGGTCTTTATCAGATCCCTTATGGTAGAAATAATATTGATGTGCTCATTCCTGAAGAGAAAAAGCTTATTCCAAAAGCTAACGGTATTCAAATGATGCTCGACCTGCTTCATCGAAGTAGATTCCAATTCCCGGGAATGGGTCTTGGGGTTATTAAGAGGATGCTTGACGAGGCGATTATCCATACCAAATCGCGTCTTGTTGGAAATAAAAGCCTCTTTGATTATGATCAGGTTCAACATCGCTTATCACGCTTACAAGCTAATTTTACAATTTGTTCAGCCTTCTGCCTGAGGTCAGGCGAAATCGCTGCAACGGAGAACGATTTGTCTCCATTAGGGCTCGAAGCGAATATTACGAAAAGTGTTACTTCTGATATGATGCAAGATTCTGCTCAATCATTACTTCAATTAGTGGGTGCTAAAGGATATAAGATTAATCATATAGCAGGTCGTTCAGTTGTAGACACTAGGCCATTCCAGATTTTTGAGGGATCAAATGATATTCTTTACAACCAAATTGCAGAATCGGTTCTTAAGTTGATGAAAACGGCGAAAGAGAAAAGTTTTTATCAATTTCTAAAAGGGTATGCTGCAAGGGCTGCTGACCGTGTTCAAGAGTTAGTGAGTTTTGATATTGAAGCTCCTTTTGCACAACGTAAATTAGTTGAGTTTGGACAAGTAATGAGTCGAATTGTGTCGCTGGATATGGTTCTTTATCTTGAGGAAAAGGGATTCAGAAAAGATCTGGTTGACAATGCATTACTGGTATTGAAACAAGAAATTTCAACGATGATGAACACTTTCCACTTCGCAAATACTGCAGTTGTGGTTGCTGAATATGATGAAAATAGTTTCTGGCTCGATTTCTAATTGCTCGGTTACTTTACTTATTCTGATATCTCATAATTGATTGATCTCAGATTCTGATTGAAAAAACCTTTGGTAGTCTTTTGACGCTAAAGGTTTTTTTATTTACATCCCATCGGACCTTTCCCTGCTAGTTGGCAACTATGTTTTTAAACATCTTTAGGATCTAAAAGAATTTAATTACATTCGTTGCGTTGTCGCACACGGCAGTTCCGTGTTCGTACACGGAGAAGCATTTATTAACTAAACGAATAAACTATTTAGTCTTACATCATGACAAACAGAAGAGAATTTATTCAGAAATCAGCTATTGGAGCTGCCGGATTAACTATTGGTGGAGTTGGGATGAGCTCCAAGAGTTATGGCCGAATTATTGGGGCAAATGATCGTATCCAAGTAGGAATCTTGGGCTTTTCAGGCCGATTTGAAGGGGCATTAGGATTAGCTTTTCAGAAATATGCGAAGGAGATGAACTTTGAATTTGCCTCTGTATGCGATATCTGGAATAAGCGACGTTCAGAAGGGATCGAATGGGTCAAAAAACATAACGATACAACTCCGTTAGAAGCTCGTAATACCGATGAGTTTTATAACCAAAAAATGGATGCTGTTATTATTTCAACAGCCGACTTTCAACATGCTGTGTTATGTGGCCAATCCGTTACCGCTGGCATGCACGTATATTGTGAAAAACCGTTTGCTGAATCGATGGATGATGCCATCTACGCGAAAAAAGCGGTTAAAGATAGTGGCAAGGTTGTTCAGATTGGATCTCAACGTCGTTCAGGACCAAATTACCAAGCGGCGCACGACTATATTCAAGAGGGGAAGTTTGGGAAGATTTGTGCTGTAGAAATGACTTGGAATGTAAATCAACCGGGTCGTTGGAGACGTGTCAAAGAGGTCGCCTCAATTCAAGAATCCGATACAGACTGGAAACGGTTTTTACTTAATCGTCCATTTGAAAAATGGGATCCAAGAAAATATCTTGAATTCAGATTGTTCTGGCCTTACTCTTCTGGTATACCCGGACAATGGATGTCGCACCAGATTGATACCGTTCATTGGTTCTCTCACTTACCTCATCCTCGTTCAGTTGCGGCTAATGGAAGTATTTATGTTTGGAAAGATGGACGTAGAAACTTTGATACCATGAGTGCGGTATTTGATTACGGCCCATTAGATAACCAAGAAGAGGGTTTTCAAGTAATCTATTCGTCTCGTCAAACCAATGAGGCTGGTGGTGTTAAAGAGTGGTATTTCTCTAATGGAGGAAAGCTGGATTTAGATACCAACAAGGTTACTTCTGAAGGTGGATTAAAAGAAAAATATGCCAAGGATATGGGCTATAAAGAGAATTTGCTTGCAGAATTTTTGCTTCCACAAGAGAAAGTGGAAACGAACTCAAATACTGGTGCAGACAGTTTAACTAATGCGCATATGAAGAATTGGATGGACTGTGTCCGTGCCAATAATCCAAAGACTAACGCTCCTGTTGAGGCTGGGTATAGTCATTCAATTGCTAATATTATGACTACCGCTGCTCTTCGTACAGGAGAGAAAGCTACGTTTAATGAGAAGACACAACAGGTAATGGCAGGAGGAAAAGTTTTTAAATACTAGCTCCTGAAATGCTTTTTTAAACGAAGATACTTAACCGCGTTCGTCATTTGACGGATGCGGTTTTTTTAGGATCTTTCCTAAGGTCTCTTCTCTTTTTATTCGTTGTAGACGAATTGCGAATAGTAATTAATAATAAGATATATTAAGTATTCGCATATGGGACATTGCAGTAAATAAGAATAAAATAATATTTATAAGATGTTGTAATTAAGGTATTTAATAATTATATTTATCTTATTTTGTTCAAGAATATAGCTTAACACGCATCAGGTATTACAGGTTGTTTTTATTGGTCTGTTTTCATTGGTTTTACACCTTTGATTGCTAGTTTAGTTTGACAGCTTTGACATAGATTTTTTCTTTTTTGATCGACATCCTCTAAATAAGTCGATGATCTCATAACGCATATCGGATTATCACAATGGAGTAATCCAAAGGTATGGCCAAGCTCATGAATTAACTCTTTTTCTATCCGTTCCATTAAGAGAGGATTGTTTTGATTCATTCCATATCGTTCATTACAGAGACGGTAAACAGATGCTATGGCAGACCTGCCATCTAAAAAGGCCTGGCCAAAAATAAAAGTAAGAATAGGGATGAATAGGTCAACTTGGAACAGTCCCACAATCTTTATCGAATCGGAAATAGTTGAGGTGTCAATGATTTTTAAGAGTGCATTGCCGTTATATTGTCTTCGTGCTGGGTCATAAAATTCACTGATATCAAGATGGGCCTCCTGAATATTTACTGGATAGCCAAATTCAGCTTGGATTGCAAATGCTAAATTTTTAAGCAGCTCCTGTTCGAAAATGCCAAAAGAGAGTATGGTTATATTTGGCAGACTCATTATTCAAGCTTATTATTCAACTGGTCTTAAGTCGTATTTTTTGATTTTGTGGTATAGGGTCACACGGTCAACTTTTAGTGCTTTTGCTGTTCGTGAGATATTCCAGCTATATTTTTGGAGGATCTGTTGGATAAAGATTCGTTCGAAATCATCGAGACTCTCGGTTGAATTATTTACGATTGTTTTTTCAAGTGGGAGGTCTTTAAGCGCAATTCTATGGCCATCACCAACGACAATGGCTCTCTCGATCATATTCTCAAGTTCACGGATATTCCCGGGATAGTTGAATTCCTGAAGTCGCTTTAGGGCTGTAGCATCAATTAAGGCAGGGGGCTTATTCATTGAAGTACAGTATTTTTTGATGAAATAGTCAACTAGCAATGGTATATCTGCAATTCGTTCACGCAGTGGTGGGATATGAATTGTTACTACATTCAAACGGTAATAAAGATCTTCCCTGAAGGTACCTTGTTCTACCATTATTTTAAGATCCTTATTCGTTGCGCAGATCACCCTGAAATCTGAATTGATCTCCTTGTTTCCCCCAACACGAATAAAGGTTTTTGATTCCAAAACCCTTAGTAGTTCCACCTGCATCTTTGGTGATATTGTTGCTATCTCGTCGAGAAATATAGATCCGCTATCGGCCATTTCGAATCTCCCTTTGCGGTGATACATCGCCCCGGTAAATGCTCCTTTTTCGTGGCCAAATAATTCACTCTCCAGTAGGCTCTCTGTTAACGCTCCGCAATGAACACTCACAAAAGGGAAGAATCTTCGAGGCGAGTTAGTATGTATTGCCCGGGCTACGAGCTCCTTGCCTGTTCCGCTTTCCCCCGTTATGATTACAGACGAATTTGTCTGTGCTACACTTTCAACTTCGCGTAGCATATCCTTCATTGCTTCGCTTGTCCCGATAATGTCCTGCACATTTTCTAAGGTTATCACCTTTTTTTTAAGGTTCTCATTTTCGTCTACAAGGGAGATTTCTCTGGTTGCATTTCTTATCAGATGTGTTAAATCATCGGGATCGAATGGTTTGGTGACATAGTCATATGCGCCGTCTTTAAGGGCCTTTACCGCTGTGTCTACAGTTGCAAATGCCGTCATAATAATAACTATGGCTTCTGGTTTGATTGCCTTGATCCTTCGTAGCATCTCCAGACCATCCATCCCCGGCATTTTAATATCTGCCAGAATAATGTCAAATAGATCATTTTCAAGTAGCATAAATGCCTTACGGGCATCTTCAGCACACGCCACCCGATAACCATCTTCGATAAACCAGTTGTAGAGGGAATCTCTTACAGACTCCTCATCATCAACAATTAGGATTGAAATTTTTTTTGCCATGATTCTATCCTTAACTTGTAATTAATGGTAAGATTATAGTCAGTGTAGTTCCATTACCAGGTTCTGACTTAACCTCAGTCTTACCTTTGTGATTTTGTATAATTCCATGAACTATAGCTAGTCCTAAACCAGTTCCACTAACATTTGACTTCGTTGAAAAGAATGGTTCGAAGATATGGGGTAAATCAACAGGATTAATTCCAACACCGTTATCGATGATCTCAACTATTATGTGCTCATCGTCCGGATTGCTTGTTTTAATTAGGATCTCACCGTTTTCAATTATCGCTTCTGAAGCGTTTACTAACAAGGCTACACAAGCTTGTTTAATCTGATTGGGATTGCAATAAATAAGATCTGATGCAGCTGAAAATTGAGTACTAAAGGCGATATTGGCTATTTTTATCGGATGGCTCATCAATTCATAAGTCTCCTTTAAGGTCTCATGAAGATGTTTCGGCTCAAAATTATCCTGGTCCTTTCTTGAAAAATCGAGCAGCCCCTTCACGATATCTCCACACCGCTTAGTCTCATTCTCAATTAATTTTAAATGCTTAAGCATCGACTCTCGCTTGGAGGCGTATACTTCTGGATTGCTTACCTGCTTGTATAATAGCTTGGTATATATTAATATTCCTGACAACGGATTATTAATTTCATGAGCAACAGACGAAGAGAGTTTACCTAGCGATGCCAGCCTCTCCACATGAATTAACTCATGCTGTGCAGCACCCAACTCCTCAGATTTTTTTTGAACCTTGTATTCGAGCTGTTGCGACCAATTCTCTAACTCTAGTGTCGCAGAATGTAAGTTGTCCAGCATATCGTTAAAAGCCTCAGAAACCATTCTCATATCATCAAGCTGATGGGGTTGAATCTCTACACGCGTGCTTTTGTCCCCGTTTGATACAGCTATGCTCGCCTTAATTAATGCATTAAGCGGTTCTTTAATCTTTTTTCGGGTAAAGATTAAAAGTACCATAACGAAGAGGGCAGTTGCAAAAATGGCGAGCAGAAAGAATTCAATCGACGATTTTTTAATTGCTGCATCTTGAGCCTCAAGCGGTATTTTTATAACCAAAGAGCCTAGTACCACTTCACTCTGGTTATGAGCATGACATGAACTGACCGAACAGGACTTCTCATTTAAAATAGGTGATTTAATTAACAGATGGCGACTCCCATTGTCATTTACATTCATCTCACAATCGCTATTGACATTGATTATTTTGTACGATTTCTCCTTTTGTGAGAACATCTCTTTTATGTGAGGATGACAACTTTTACAATCGGGATCGCTGTGTTTATGATCATTGTCTAACGCAAAAGATGAGTAGACCAGCTCTTCGTTGCTGTCGTACATGTTCACTTCATCGATTCCGGGAAGGGTGTTTATGATGTCTAAAGTATTGCGCAATGAACTTTTATCATTCTCAAGCATTGAATGATATAATGCACCTTCAACAATTGATCCTATGTTATTTCCACTTTGTCGAATAAGTGTATTTAGATACTGTTCGTTCACAGATCTAAAGATTAGTGTAAAGGACACGAAAAGAAAAATTGAAAGATAGGTGATAATTAAAACGACCCGGCCGTAGATGGAGGTCCTGAATTTAACGTAATTCCTCAGAATTGCATTTTCCTTAGTGGTGGTATGTTTTTTTCTCAAAAACATCTGATTCTCTAGTTGGTAGAGAGTACTATTACTCTGCAAATTACGAAAAAAAACCGTTGTTTAAGCAACAGTTTTTAAATTTAATTAATATTATAGTGCAATAAATTTTTACCGCAGCAATAAAGCGTTATCATATAGTCTTTTAATCGATTATGGTTTTGGAAACATCATAAATTTTGTTTCAAAATCGTTCCATATTTGTTTTGATAAGGAAGCTAAGGTATAATCAGATAGTTCACCTCCATCTTGTAAGATTACCAATGACGATTCATGGGAATATTTTTTCTGTGATTCAGCGAGGAAATCTTTTATTTTACTGAGCTCTTTGCCAGCCCATACGATCGCATCGTTGGCAAAATAGCATTTTTGCGAATCTAATATCCAGTTGTCAGGTTTAATTTTATAGAGCCACCCATTTCCATAGGGGTCTTCGTTGATCCATGTTGGATTTTGAAACTGTGTTGAGTTTGTTTGTGCTATTATGCCTGTTACCGGTGAAAGTATTTGTAGCTTTTTATCCTCTTGATAAATAAATGCAATTGTTTCTCCTTTGGTGATTTTTTCACCACTCTGTTTAAGTAAACTGCAACTTACCCTACCCGTAAGATGTAACAGCAGATCGTCTAATCCAACTTTGGCAACTCCACTCTTCTCGAGGTGCAGCCAGGTGTGGTTAGGACCATAATATAACCCCTGCGGAATTTCTAACTCCTTAAACGTTAGTTTTCCAAGTGGCATTCTGAACTTCCGTACTAACTCAATCGGTTTATTCAAAATACGCCAAAACGGAATCAGAAGTACAAGGAAAGTGATAACTACCAGGTATTCAATTCCCTTTGTTGCAAAAATATCCGAATAACTAAATCCTTCCATTTGTCTGTTTTTGTGCAACTACTCAAAGGAGTAGTTACGGGTTAATTTTAGTTGTTTCACTTGCCCAGGATGGGGAGTCACGTAATACAGGCATCCGGTTGATAACCCATCGGAATATCCATATTTCAGTAAATATTACTGCCAGTGTTACACTAAATTCCATCCATGAGGGGATATATCGTATTGCCATCTCCCATTTAAAACCTATTACAGTGACGTTAAGCCTATTTAGTATTACACCCAGCATCGTTAGTATGGCCGCCACCTTTGTTAGGGTGCTATTAAATTTCCTGTAGCTCACAACGAAGAGCACCATGGGAATTAACACAAATCCAATCATCTCTAGCAGATACCAGTATCCCATTGGTGTGTTCAAAAGTGCCCAATGTTGTTCATGAATAAATACAAGTACCTGAAGAAAGAGATAGGCAAACATAGTGGCGGCACAGATTTTTGATAACCCATGGATGATTCCATGGTGAGCCTCGTGGTTTTTTTTGCTGATTTGGTTAGAAAATACCTTGTGACTGATTGACCCTTCAAGAATTACCATCGACAACCCTGCAAAAATGCTGGATATCATGAACATAACCGGAATAAATTCAGAGTACCAGAGTGGATGAATTTTACCTTTTGCCATCAAAAATAGGGCTCCTAATCCCGACTGATGTAAGATTGATAGTGTTATTCCGAAGATTACGGCAGCTATTGTCATCGATGAAAGAATTTTATGTGCTCTTCGGGCTCCTAACCATTCTGCTATTGCGGGTGAAAATTCGATAAGCTCGGCGAGCATATACAATAGAAAATGCCATGCCACCAGAAACAGTACAGAGCTAGTTCCAAAGCTGTTTCCTATAACAGGATTAATCACATGCCAAGGCCTCCCAAGGTCAAGCAGTAACGCTCCTGCATAAAACAAGTAGGCAAGAAAGCCATTTAATACCGTGACCCGCACAATAGAATGGTACTCTTTTAAATTCAGAACGTAAACCATAAAGGTTAGTACATAAGCTCCACCGGCAAAGGCCACTCCGGTAACTACGTCGAATCCGATCCATAATCCCCATGGTGTATCTTGTGTCAGATTGGTAATGGCTCCGATCCCTTTCCAAAATCGGATAATAATCAACACTAATCCTATAACCATGATTGGTATCGAGATCAGGTTAAAAGGGGTAAGGAATTTTCCTTTAGGTTTCATCTCACTAATCAGGAATTTCCAGGTTGACTGCTCCAGCGGAAGAGCCAATAGTGGCTTTGTACTATTTGTCATCTTTATCTTCATTAAGGTGATTATTTTTTGTAGCCTGGTGAATTCCGAGTAATAAGGTCGGCACTAAAACAAATACCGAAGGGACACTATAGAGAAATCCTTTAGTTAATTCAGGATAAGATGATTGTTGCAGTGTAGTGTTCATTCCGAGCTGCTCAAATGGTACCGGGGAGAGATAGAGCCAACTTGTGCCGCCTGCCTCATGTTCACCATAGATATGGTCGATATAGACATCTGGTTTTTCATAAATTCTTCTGCGTGCCTCTTTGATCAGATCGCGCCGCTTTCCATAGAGCAACGCTTCGTTTGGACAGTTGTAGGCACAGGCGGGGCTATCTTCCGTTTTCATCCTTTCTGCACATAGGTCACATTTCTGAATCTTCGGATTTGCACTGTGATATTCAAACTTAGGACTGTCGAAAGGGCATGAAACCATGCAATAACGACATCCCATACATTTATCACCATCCCAGGTCACGGGACCGGTTTTACTCTTACGCATCGCTTTTGTTAGGCATGCTGCGGCGCACGCCGGTTCATTGCAGTGCATACATTGTCGTTTAATAAATAACTCACCCTTTTCTGTCTTATAGGTGTTGACCACCGTATTGCAGGTTTCGTCCGTTTTGCGAACCGCCGCAATATCTTTATTCTTTGGGGGCTCTGGAAGGTTATGTGCCTCTGCACAATCAAATTCGCACCCTCGACAACCTTTGCAACGTGTTGCATCAAAGAGTATCCCATTAAACTCGGGATCATTCTCAGGAACTGTTGCGGCCACCATATTTTCTCCAATTGCAAGTGTTATTCCCGTAACACCCAGCAGCTTTAAAAAGCTTCTTCGTTGTAGTCCCATGACGGATATTTTGAAAGGTTAACCGATAGATTTAGAGCTTTTTAATGTTTTTATACCGATTTGTCAATAAATTTTAGTTGAAAATCTTCCCATACTTCAGGACCAAGATCGGAAAGGATCCCATCTCTCAATACTCCACCGTCTTGCAAAACCATCACAAATGCCGGTGCATGAATTCTTACTGCATTGGCAAAGAAATCTTTGAGTCTTGAATACTCTGTTTTTAACCAGTTTTTGTATTTTTCGGCCATATCCATAAACTGAATCTCGAGTGACCAATTTGTTGGTTCAATGGCATAGATCCAACCTTCTGTAAAAGGTGCGCTATTTAATAAGGATGAATGTATTTCAAGATTCTTGTTGTGTTGTTTAATTGTTCCTGTAAGAGGGGAGTAGATCGTGAGTTGTTTCCCTTTTTGGATGATCGTAACCAATCGACCCCCTTTTTGTATCCGATCTCCAGTATTTAATAGGGATACCCGGGTTATCGGTCCTGTTACATGTTGCAAAAAATCATCGATTCCTAGTTTGACCTCTCCATCTTTTTTCATAAATGCCCAGGTATGGGTCTTGTCAAAATAGAGACCTTTGGGTATTTCTGTAGCCGTTTGATTAAAAATATTCATGAGGTTAACAGGCTGAGGCTTCTGAATAGTTTGTTTCACCCTAATCCATGCCACCACGGGTTCCAGAATAATAACCATTAAGCCCGCGACAAGAAGAATAAGAAATTTAATGAATAAGATGGGGCTTCTCTCAGGGATTGTTGTGGTATAGTTGAAGGGTTCATTAATTTTATCCAGTTGTGCTTGCCTTTCTGGAATAACCAGGTTATTAAAACCATTGAAGGCAAGGTATTGCTGTCCATCGGTGAGGATCCATTTTAAAAAGGATTGTTCAGCTTCGTTTTCAGGCTTATCTATCGCGACGGTATAAATCTTTCGACTTAATGCCAACGGATATTTACCGATCCAAACTCCTCGCATAAACTCAGGTAAATTGGTGTAAATGGCTTCAGAATAATCAATCTTACCATTCCCATTTTTATCGATTGGAATCAATTTTATCGATTCCGGTAGAGTTTGTGATTCTTGGTTGGCTATCGATATTAAACGACAAAATCCGATGCCGTTGGGATCCTTCTGTATGGCATCGACTAACTCTGCTACTCCTGATACTTGAGTTCCGGCGATCTGTATCTGTTTGAGCCCAGTATAGTTTTCAAGCCCTTGTTGTATTAATTTATCATTTAAATAATAATGATTAACTAATATATTTGTAATTGGTTGTGTATTTCCTGTTAATACTTCCCACTTTTGCTTTTCACTACTGATTACCAATCGCAGTATCCTATCTTTGGTTATCCCTTTTTCACTTAGCTCTGTTGAAAATGGATTACATTGATTCATGATCGGTACAATCACATCACGACCAACCGCCATATTCCAAATTTCCTTTGTTTTGATTGTGGAGAGTAGCTCCTCAGAGAGGATTCCTAAAGATGACTTCTCTTTGAGTTGTACCGTAAGATCAATCCCTTCAGCTTGCTTTAACTCGATTCTTACTTGGGGATTTAGTTTTTTGTACTGTGTGATCCATTGCTTTGTCAATGGAACTAAATCGGGTGAAGTGAAGAGCTTTATGGTACTCGTTTGGGATTGCTCTTTTGCTATTGCCGGTTCTTTGCTTATTACGCTAATACCGCTAAACAGTAAAATTAGAATGATTAAAATGGTCCTGATTTTCATGGCTTTTCCCTTTTAAGTGATAATTCAGGATATCCAAATTTAATGCCAGATAAAAATTTCGGAGCTAAGAATCAGTAGTTTAGTAAGATACGATTCTGTGTGTTGACATTCTATACATAATAAGTGATGAATTATTCATCACTTATTATGTGGTGCTGGTTTATCTTATTGGTTTATAAGGTATTGTATCTTGTGTATTGAATCTATACACGTGTTGCAAAATTCAACACAATTCAGATTAACAGGCTGCGTTATTCTTTGAATTTCGGAAAAGAGGGGAGTGGATTACGATTTTTTTTAAACTAATTTCAAAATCAGAGGTTTTGAAGTACAGATCAGACGTTTCTTAGCTGCCTATTCAGTATAGTCTCTTTTCGAATTAGGGGATCACGACAACTTGATAGCTTCCACCATTAAGTGTGAAATCTGTTGAGGTCATATTTGAAATACTTTGAGTCATCTCTGTAAACGTTGTTTTAATAATTCGTTTAAAGTTTTTAAATGGCAATTTAATTATCCCTTCTGATCCTAAAGGTACCTTGAAGTCAAATACAAAAGAGCCATCACTTTTCTTTAACCAACTTGACGTTATTAATCCGCGGGGTGAATTATAGGTGCAGTTAACATGGGTTAAGTCATTGGGAATAAATGGAGCTATTAGAAATTTTTTGTATCCTGGATTTTCTGGAATTCCCCTAATGCCCCCCATCCAACGGTAAAACCATTCTGAGATAGTTCCAAACATCGGGTGACAATTGGAAAAGGTATTATCGCTCTCTTTCCAGGTTTCCCAAAGTGTTGTAGCACCTCTGTCGATCATAAAACCCCATCCGGGATATTCACGACTGTTGACAATTTCATAAACTTTAGTTGCATATCCTGCTTGAGATAGCGCTTCAAGAATATATTTAGTCCCAAAAATACCGGTAGTAAAATGGCCGTTAACGCCATTTTTTACCGCCACTAACAACGAATCTGCGGCTGCTTGTTTTTCTGATTTCGGGATTAGGTTGTAGTAAAGCAACGTGGCATAAAGTGTTTGTCTGTTTATTGGATTTGGAACTTGCTGTTTCCAGAATTTGGTTACTAAAATCGAGGATAGATATTTCTGCAATGTAGAAAATTTCTCAAAGTTTACTTTGTCATTCATGAGAATGGCGAAATTTTTCATAATCTCAGCACATTTAAGGTAGTGGGTAGTTCCGATTAATTCTACTGTCACTGGGATCATTGATTCATGATCTCCCAAACCTTTATTAACTATCCCTTCGGGGTGTAATCGTGCTACTTTTTCCATCCATTTTAAATCATAGGAATACATTTCACGTACAATAGAGGTATCGTTATAGTAGGTTAAGAGGTTATTTTGAGTTGTAACAACTGCTGATTCCCAACTTATACCACAATATTTCATGATAAATGGTGCAATATCGATAAATACAGAATCGAGTGTTGCATCTTTCCAATCATAAATCGTCTTGCGGTAAAAGTCTTGCATATCGTAATTACAGATATACGATTCGCTGGTGGCATTAAGGTCTCCTCCATAACCAAAGCGTTCTCTCCCCGGGCAATCTGATTGAACGCTCATAAGGTTATTCACGAAAGTTCGCTTTGTAATAACTTGAATCTTATTGAGTAACTCGGAAGATGTCGAAAATGTACCATTCTCTCTTACGTTGGTATGTAAAACCAGTCCCTGAATATCTTCCGGTTCAGGAGCTTTGGTCAGACCGGATATCTCCATATACCGAAAAATATGAAAAGTGAATTCCGGGGTATACCAGACCGATGTCTCTTCTCCAAATGTATATTCATCAGTTTGCCATGCTATCTCTGGTGCTCCGGGGCCCCCTTGTCCAGTACTTTTAATTTGTCCGCAAGTTTGGGTCATTGGATTTAATTCGCCATCATCATACTTACGCTCACCAAACCGGAAGGTGATTTTGTCTCCTTTTATTCCATGCAATCTTACCTTATAAAGTCCGGTGAAATTAACACCCATATCTATCAGATACGTATTGTCACAAATAAATTTAATGGCGATACTTTTTTGGATGTCAACCTGTTGTATTGCAGGGAAAAATGATTTCTGTAATTCACCACCAGGCCCAGTGTCAACTAGTACGTTGGACCATCTTAAGTCATTGAATTTAGGCTTATTCCAATCTTTTATCTCCAGGCGCGCATCATATTTTTCTCCAATATAGACACTATTTCGGATTATTGGACCATAGGCATATTTCCAGCTCTTATCTGTGTTAAAGATCTCGGTAGTGCCATCTTGATAGGTGATTTGTAACTTTGCGATAAACTTAGGACGGCCAACAGTAAGCAATTTTCGCAGGTTATAGGTCCCCCACATTTTTAATGGGAGTGGGTTATAGAATCCGTTACCAAGAGAAACACCCAGGCAATTTTCTCCCGTTTTTAGTTGAGAGGTAATATCGTATTGTGAATAATAGATACGTTTTGCGTAACTTGTCCACGCCGGGTCAAGAAAATTACGGCCTATCTTCTCCCCATTTACAGAGGCACTATAATATCCTGCAGCAGTAATAAAAAGCCTAGCTGATTTCACGCTTTTCTTGACCTTGAATGCTTTTCGAAACAGAGGTGCCGGATCATCACCATACATCAGTGAATCTGATGCAGGTTGTAGTTTATTGTCACCAATCCACGATGCCCCTTTTAATTCGTTTAATGCCAAGTGTGGTTTAAATATTTGGGCGCCAATACTTGTCAGTGCGGTGGACAAGCAGATCAGAAAAACAAAAATTAACCTGCTGTATCTCACCCCTGTTTGTCCTCTTTTTCTTTCTTTTTATCCTTCTTTTTCTTCAGTCCGGTTTCTTTAAGCCAGGCACTGGCCATCAACATGGCACCGGGAAGATCAGGGTGCACACCATCTGAGGCCCAGTAGTGTTCAGAAGCCCGTTTTAAATTTTTATCATAAACAGCTTGAAAAGGGACATAAATGGCTTTGAATTCCTCAGCCAACTGTTTCGCTCCACTGCGATAGGCATCAAACATCGGATACCATTGTTCCGGTTTTATAGCTCCTCCTCCTTTGAGTGTATATGGCTCACAGATAATTAATTGCACATTAGGAAGCTTTTGCTTGGTATAGTTGAGCAGCTCTCTGTAATCGGCAAGAAATTTCTCTAAGGTTCCTTTGTATCCGCCGTCAAGGGTATGCCAGTAATCGTTTACCCCGACAAGAATGCTTAAAACATCTGGTTTTAGTGAAATACAATCTTCGTCCCAACGCTCACGAAGCTGATATACTTTATTTCCGCTTACGCCACGATTATAGATACTCAGTTTTTTCTCAGCAAATTTTTCGAGCAGATGACCCGTTGCAAATAGAGCGTAACCTTGGCCAAGAGCATTTGTATTATTCGGGGATGAATTTTTTCTATCCCGTCCAGCGTCAGTAATTGAATCGCCTTGAAAAAGTATAATTGAATTTTCTTTGAGGTTTATTGGATGTTTCCCTGCAGCAGGTTTCTTTTTTGCTGAACCAATGGCTAGAGTAGGAATAAGTGCAGCACCTGAAGCTGTTAAAGCTGCTGTTTTAATAAAGTCTCTGCGTGAATTTCTCATGGTTTAATCGTTGATGAAATTAGTATTGATTTAGGATCTCATTAATTTAAAATATCACATTTAGCTAACGGATTGCAATTTGCAATTTTAAAATCAGTTATCAAAATTTGGAATTCCCATATACTCTCCATCTTTAAGCGCCGACTGATGGGCTATAATACCAGGAGCGGTATAGGCAATGGCTTCATAGACATTAACGGTAGGTTGACGATTATGGATTAGTGCATCAATAAACTCATGCGTAATAAAGGAATGTGATCCGTCGTGACCGGAGTTATGTCTTAACGGTTCAGGTAATAGGTCACTCTGCCACCATAAAGGTTGTTTGTAAGTCTCAGTAATATTTGCTTTATGTTGAAAACCAGCATCATCCTTCCCTGTATCTTCTGCAATACGTACAATAGTGTGTTCCTTCCCATCTTCTAAAGCAGAGAAGAAGGACATCTTATCACCTCTCCACTCTGCACGCTCGCTATTTCGTAAAGCCCCTTTCCAGTTCACCTCTACTCTGAAAGGCTTTCCTTTGTTTGTCTTGAAAAATGCCGTTTCATTCCAGAATGGGTTGTTATAGGGGTTATTTTTGAGTAACGGACTTTGATCTCCCCAACCCAGACCACTAACATTGGTTAATCTTTCGCCTGTTACAGAAAGGAGAAACGCGCTACAATGGGTGGGGTAAAGCAGTGGTGGCAGACCTTGGCGCCATGTAGCTTTCCCATCCTCAAACCAAAGTGCATCTAATCCAGGATGATTATATTCAGCTGCCGCACTAAACATCTCTCCAAATTGACCTTGCTGATAAAATTTACGTGCCGATATCGTATTTTGTCGATAATAACTGGTCTCTGCCATCATATAGGTAAGTCCGGTACTCTTTACCGTATCTCGTAAAAGATAGCATTCGTCAATAGTCATTGCCGCGGGAACTGCCGATAATACATGTTTGCCTGCTTTAAGGGTCATTACCGCATGGCGCACATGATCAGGGGCAGGAGTAGCGATAAAAACTGCATCAATCTTTGGATCGAGGATTAGCTTCTCGAGTGACTCATAACTTTTGGAGCACTTGTAGGTTTTCATTAGCGTCTGGCGACGATCTGTTCGCAAATCACTCACTGCTTCTACAATACAGTCAGGATGTTCATGAAACTGAAATCCTGCACCAAAGCGGCCACCAACAATGCCAATTCTGATTTTTGATGATTTAGTTTGTTGATTTGCAAGCCCAAAATTTGGTACAACAGCAAGTGCTGCAATGCCCATCCCTGCATTTCCAATGAATTTTCTGCGATCTGATTTTGTGATATTTGTGTTTTTATCCATTTTGTTTAATTAATTACAATATAAATTAATGCTCCATGGTGAAATTGTAAGTTCCTGAACCGACCTTGCAAAAGTATTGGCCATCTTCAGTTTTAAACACAGGCAGCTGTTTTCCACTTTCTCGAACAGATTTTTCTTTCGATGTGGCAAGAAAGACTATTGCACTTGTATTTGCAGGAATCTGAACCTTCATCTCTAAAATATTATTCTCCTTCTTCCATTCACTACGGATTATTCCATAAGGTGATAGATAGCTTGATTTTACCCACTTGAGATCACCAACGATTTCGGGACGGATGATAATATTTTTGAATCCCACACTGTTTTCACCTTGCTTAATACCCCCTAAACCAGTATAAAACCACTCCATCAGATGACCTAACATAAGATGGTTGTTTGAAACTTCTTCAAGTGCGGGCCACGATTCGGTTAAAGCTGTTGCCCCTTTTTTAAGTTGAAAACCATAACCAGGAACATCATTCCTGAAATTCATATCGAACAACAGTTGTGATCCTCCCCCCTCTTCAAGCGCCTTTACAAGAAAATGGAATCCGATATCTCCAGCAGTTAAGGCTTTACCTGATGTCGTTATCGAATCTACGAGATTTTTAAATACCGCTTTTCGATTCTCCTTATCAACCAATCCCACCACAAGTGGCATTGACATAGCAGTTTGGCTTCCTGTGGAGTAAACCTTGGTATTTGGGTTATAGAATTTCGAATTAAAGGATTTTTTTACCTCTGCGGCCAGGGTATTCATCTGCGCGGCATCTTCCTTATGATTGGTCAGTTCCATCATTTTTGAAAGAAGTACGATGTCATAATACCAGATAGCTGTTGCGGTAAGTGAATTAGGAGTCAGTTGTGCCTCTCCGGGAGTATTGGGGCCATAATCAAACCAGTCTCCCAGTCCATGTGAAAGGATATGATTTTCAGCTTTTGTTCCTAGATAGTTGACGTACCTTGTCATCATGGGTAAGGCTTCTTCAACGACAGAAAGATCTCCATACCATTGCCACACCATCCAAGGTAGGATAACCCCAGCACTTCCCCATTCGGGTGAGTCGCGGAAGCCACCCTGAAAAGGGACATACTCCGGGGCAATATCGGGGACCAGTCCTTCGGGTGTCTGATCTACGATCATGTCGCGTATGGCCTTGCGGTAAATAGAATAATAATCGTAGTTGTAAAACATCGATGCTCCCATGAGATAGGTTTGCTCCAGCCATCCCAGCTTTTCGCGATGAGGGCAATCGGTGATTACACTTTGAGTGTTGCTTCGTATTGCCCAATCGATAAGGGTGTAAATCTGATTGAAAAGCTCATTGGAACTTTTAAATTCACCATTTTTTTCTGCTGAATTACAGGTGTGGAGCATCTTCAGATCACTGAATTGTGGCTTATCTGAAACTTTTTCCGATGAGGGAGCAGCACCTTCCACCATAAGATACCTAAAGCCATAATAGGTAAAGCGGGGTCTCCAGGTTTCCACTCCATCTCCTTTGAGGGTGTAGGTATAAAAATAGGGTCCTCCTGATGCTTTTTGGTTTATTTGATTGTCTTTAGTGATAAGTTCTCCCGGAGTAAATTTGATCACAGACCCTTTTTTACCACTAACTTTAAGCTCGATAATTCCGGAACAGTTCTGTCCGAAATCGATAAGATATTGGCCCGGATTAGGTTTTTCTGTTTTTTTTATCCTTATCTCTTCCCGCACTGTTACCGGATTATCGGTTTCTGCGATCAGATTTTCTGAAGATACCCTGGCTATTAGTGCTTTATTCCAGTTCGCATCATTAAACCCAGGCATATTCCATCCCTTTTGTTCCAGGGTTGCATCATAATCTTCACCTCCATAGATGCTTGAGAATTGAATAGGAGAGGGGGCGCATTTCCAGTCGTTTCCCGAAACTACGACTGATGAAGTGCCATCGGTATAGTCTATTTTTAGTTTGCTGATCATCTTGGGATAATCGTAAGCAATAACGAGTTTACGGTACCTTTCACGGTTAATATTGTAGAAGCCATTTCCAACAAGCACTGCAAGTGCATTTTGTCCTTGGACTAATTGTGAGGTGACATCATAGGTATTGTATAGTGAGACCTTATCATAATTGGTCCAACCTGGCGCCAGAAAACTTTTGCCTACCTTTTTGCCATTGATTGTAGCCTCATAATGCCCCAGACCACTGATGGTTAATCTTGCATTTTTAATTTTCTTGTCTGCCTTAAATTCTTTTCTGAAGATTGGGACAATACTCCGTTTAATGGCTCTATTTCCCAGTTCATTACCATCCCCATGCACTCCCGGAATTACTTTCATTGAATCGGGAAGGATATCGTAACTGATCCAGATTGCTCCAGCCCAATCTTTTTGCGATAGTAGTCCCATCTGCCACGATGAGATCGGACTCCATTCACTTACTTTGCCCGATTGATTCACGATTTTAACTTTCCAGAAATATTTTTTCTCTGAAATCAAGGGAGTCCCAGCATATTCAACCTGACTTGACCGGTCGACATTTACAATTTTTGAATCCCAGATATTTCCTGTGTTATTTTTCAGATTCTCTGGTGAGTCTGATACCAGAATCTGAAAAGCCGATTGACTGACATTACGTTCTGTCGAATGAATCTCCCAGCTGAGGTGTGGTTTAATTACTCCAATTCCCATAGGATTGGTTTTTGAATCACATTTTAAATTGCTTACAATTAACGTGTTTTGAGCAAAAGTTCCGCAGGTTATTAAAATTGCCAGTACGGAGATTGTATATTTGAATCTGTTCATTTGATTTGGTTAAGTTGGTTAGATATTTTCCGGGATACTTTAAAAGCGGTGCCGTGGCGTAAACCTTTTGGAAAAGATATTTTATCAGATACATCTTCCCAGTCAATCATATCTTTTGAACGTATTGCTCCATATTTATCTTCGGTATATTGATCAAAATAAACATAGACATATTTACCAATTTGAAGTGCAGTAGGTCCTTCTGCCCAATATTTTCCTGTTATTGGTTCCGAAACTTTTGTAGGATAGGGGCCGGCAACCGACTGAGCTTTTGTTATTCGTATATTTTTTTCGGGTGGGTTTGAATTTTCATTTTTCAGAAACATATAGCTCGTACCATCTTTGGATAAAATTGTGGCATCAATAACGCTAAACTCTGGATTAAAGAATAATTTAGTAGGGCTAAAAGTTTTAAAATCGGATGTCGTTGTGCAATAGATGCGATGATTAAAATCCTTCTCAGTTTCAGAAGTAGCTACCTGGGAGTGACGACCGGGAATCGTAGTGGCCCAATAGATAATATAATTTTTATTTGCTGCATCATAGACTAATTCAGGTGCCCAGCAGTTTTTTGCCTCAGCCTCGTGAGCCATCACTGGTAGTGTCTGTTGCTGCGACCAGTTTATAAGATCTTTTGAGTAGGCATAGCCGATCTGGTGCTCTTTCCAGCTGCAGGTCCAGACCATGTGAAAGAGACCATCAGCACCAAAGATAATGCATGGATCTCGCATGAGCTTATCATCTCCCGCTGTCGGAGTAAGGAATGATTTACCCCCTTTTAAGGTTTCCCATTTTAGTCCGTCTTTACTTGAAGCAAGATGGAGTCCATCCTGTCCATTATCTGTAAAATAGGAGAAAAGATAGGTTTGCTTTTGTGCGTTTGTTTGCAGGTATAGGAGGGTGAAGAGAAAAAAGAGATATCTCATGCGAATTTTTAAAATACAGTTGAAAATTAGTCCGAAAATACATAAAAATAGGGATATGATTTAGCTTCTGATTTAACACTAACAACCGTTTCTATTTAACCACTATAGTTTTGATATTTACAAATTCCCGAATCCCAATCATCGATAATTCACGACCATAGCCACTTTCTTTGACCCCTCCAAATGGAAGGCGCGGATCAGATTTTACAAAATCATTTATAAATACGCATCCTGCTTCCAACCCTTTTTCTGCCAATTTTTTCCCTTTTTCAATATCAGCAGTAAATATTCCTGCTCCTAATCCAAATACGGTATCATTTGCAATTCTTATCGCCTCTTCCTCCGTTTTTACTCTGAATAGTACAGCCACGGGACCGAATAACTCTTCATTGTATGCAGGCATTCCGGAAACAACATCACCAAGGACGGTGGGAGGATAAAAGGCCGAGTTCTCCTTCGGAATAAATCCTCCAAGTAAAACAGTGGCTCCCATCTCGCGGCTTTTTTCTACTTGTTGATGCAATTCATGTCGCAAATCTTTTCGTGCCAGTGGTCCAATGGTTGTGGAGACTTCGAGAGGATCGCCATAAGTGGCCTCGTTCATTAACCTTACAAATTCTGCAGTGAACGCCTCATAAATTTTATCTGCCACAATAAATCGTTTGGCGCCGATGCAACTTTGACCAGCATTGAGTAATCGGCTGGTAACACACAATTGGGCGGATATTTGAATATCGGCATCTTCAAGAATTAGATAGGGGTCGCTACCACCCAACTCCAGAACTGATTTTTTCAGTGCTAGCCCGGCTGTTGACGCTACAGCCTTACCTGCGGGTGTACTTCCGGTTAGCGTAACCGCTTTTATTTTGGGATTTAAGATAATATCCTTTACATCAGAGGAGCTAATGAGAAGTGTTCTGAAAATATCGAGAGGAAATCCTGACTCTACTATGAGCTTTTCAATAGCTAATGCACATCCCGAGACATTTGATGCATGTTTTAGGATTGCCGTATTTCCAGCCATAAGTGTTGGCGCTAAAAATCGGAATACCTGCCAGAAAGGAAAGTTCCAAGGCATGACAGCCAGGATCGTGCCGATAGGCTGAAAGGATATATAGGATTGGGATGATTCAGTTGCAATCATTTCGTCCTGTAAAAATTGTGGTCCATGATCGGCATAATAGCGGCAAGCCAAAGCACATTTCTCAATCTCTGCTAACGCTTCACGATAAACTTTGCCCATCTCTGCAACTATTAGCTGGGCGAGTTCTTTTTTTTGCTCAATTAATTTCTGTTCCAGGTTTCGCATCAGTTGAGACCTTTGTTCAAACTCGGAAGCCTTCCATTGGTGAAATGCCTCATCAACCTGATTTATTATCTGATTGACCTCTTCGAGTGTATGTCGCTGAAAGTTTGAGATTATCTCTCCAGAAAACGGATTTACAGACTGCATTGGATAGATTTTTTATCCAAATTTAATTCTATTCATCGACAAAAACTCTGCTGCTTGACGAAAGAGCTATATTTGTGAATTAGATATTTAAAATTTTTTCCCATTGCGCTATTTTCTTCATATTGCCTATAATGGATCCAACTATCGCGGATGGCAAAAGCTTCCGGGAATTATTAGTGTTCAAAAGATTATTGAAACTGTTCTTACCCAGATTCTAAAAGAAAAGATTGCGGTTATCGGTTGTGGGCGGACTGATGCCCAGGTACATGCCAGTCAGTTTTATTTTCATTTTGATATTGAGAATCAGATCGATTTTGATTTGCTTTTTCGGTTGAATAAATCACTTCCGCACGACATAACTGTTTTTGATGTATTACCTATGGAAGGGAAGCCTCATGCCCGTTTTGATGCGATTCAACGCACCTACGATTATTTCATTCACACCCAAAAAGATCCCTTTCTTATTGGATTGAGCTCCTATTACCCCTTGAAAAATCCGGATGTTGACCAGATGCGACGTGCCGTTGAGGTATTGGCCAATTATAGCGACTATGGATGTTTCTGTAAGTCGCCACTCAAATACGAACATACGATATGCAATGTCTCAAAAGCTGAGCTTTTTATTGACTCTACTCAAACCCGCTTTCGGTTTCATATCTCTTCGAATCGTTTTTTGGCAGGGATGATTCGCATTATTGTGGGTAAACTTCTTGAAATCGGATACGGGGAACTTTCTGTGTCAGATTTTGAAGGATATCTGAAGTCCCGAATAACTCCTAAAACCATTGTGCCAGTTTATGCTCAAGGACTTTATTTGTCTAAGGTTACTTATCCTTATCTTGACCTTAAACCAAGGCCGCTTTTTCAGAAAATGCTTTTTAATGATTTAGAAGCAATTTAACTTTTGAACTAAAAATTCTATGAATAGTTAATGTTTTTTGATCAGCCACACCTCAGAGGCAAGGGTGCCCCATCCTCCCGAATTTCTCCATTGTTCAACACTTACCCGATCTCCATATCCCACATCAGCAGCCCGTTCAAGTCTGATTGTTAATTCGCCATCGGCAGTAGCTTGTAACGGGATGTCGTAGGTGAAGAAATCGCTCATTTGTAACGGGAGTTCAATATTTTTTGCAATTGGAATATCGTCAGCATAGATGGTTTCAGATTTTTGATTCATCCGCATGGCATAACGTTCTTGAAACCAGGGGCGAACGAGGGTAAACCGAATCTTATAGGATGCCTTGGAATCTAAGTCGCTATAATGTAAGGTTAGCCCCTGGTCTTCACTGGATGTGAAGGACATAGAGCGTTGAGAAATCCGGTTTCCCTCGGAAAGCATCTGTGATACGTAGGGTTGCCCATGATCGTAAGGTGATCCGGCGACAACATGAGGCGCAATATTATACGTTCCAAGGTTATCATAAAAACCGCCCTCTCCAGGGTTATCATAATTAACAATCATATCGAGCAGTTCATCTCTTTTTTTAGCATCCGCAATTTTTGCCCGTTCCAGCTGCCGTTTAAGCCATCCTAATCCAATAAAATCGTGTTTTAAATTAAATAACCCTTCACTTCGCTCCCCGAAAAGACGGTTACTCTCATCACTCAGAATGCGTGCCTCCTCCTTGAGTGTCTTCATCTCATCAGATTCATTAAATTCGAAAGAGGCGAGTGCATCAGTGATCGCTTTTTTCGTTTCACCACTTTTAATTGCTTCGGCAATTTCTTTCTCGATCCGTGATTGAAACTGCATCTGCTGCGAAACGCTGAGTTGCGTATATCTGTCGAGCGCCCCTTTTTGCATGTACATTCTCCAGAGCCAATCCTGATCCATAATCTCTTTAGGAATTAGTTTGCCCGCTTGTTTAACCAAGTCGTAATACCTCTTAATTCCACTTTTTTCGGGCATGGGTGTTGCCGGTTGTTCCTCAAGGTTCTCTTCAAGGATGTAAAGAGCTTTAGCCATTAATGGGGCGGCTTCTGAACCAAACCAGGTATTGCAATATTCATTAACTACCGCATCCAGATTTGTTCGTGGAGACCACAATAGCCGTTGCCACATCCACTGATTAAAATGGTCGTGATGACCGCTTGAATGTGTAATATCTCCGACGCCATACGGCAGAAGATCATTAAATATTCGAAAATAATTTTTCGGACAGGCATAAAACGATAGTCTGTTGTAAACCATTGTTAGAAACTGATCAGGACGACGCTCGTAAATTTCATGACTCCAGTGAGGTGGCAGATTACCCTCTTTATCTGACCGAGGATACATTTGAATAAAAGCATGCTGGGCATATTTCCAGTGGGTTATCTCATTGTAGTATAGCAGTTTGATGTTGGGTGGCAATTGGTGAAGGATCTCCTTGGGGTATAGGCTGTAAGGTCCGTAACCCGGATATCTGAAAAGGTCCATGCGGTGTGTCTGCCGATGGCCGGGTTGCCATGAGGTGGCATCCGATCCCGGTCCGTACCCCCATGCCCACAGCCAATCACAAGGGTTATTTTGAAGGTATGTGAAGATGGCATTGTCATCATCATTCTGAAATTTTTGATTCGTGAAATAGACCTTTGTCTCCGGGTGATATTTATGGACAATAGCGGCCATTTTCTCAATTGTTTTTATAAATATCAGTCCATAAGGTTTGCATTTATCGCACTCACATCCGCCACCATCGCCGCCCCAAAATTTCACTAAATCAAAAGCTGGGCGCCCTTTAAAAAATTTCTCACACTGATCGAGCATATATTGGTTTCCTTCAGGAACCGAAAGACAGACATAGCCCGGTCGACCAATAGATTCTTTTGCTTCCCACTCTTTAGGTATCTCGCCTAATGCCGTATTCGGTCCAAATTCCCCTTGTGTCATAAGACCATATGACTTTATGAAATCGTACATTGGACCTGTGCCGATCGAGAAAATATTTGCGCCAGCCAGGGCGTAATCCAAAATAATGCGGTGGTACTCTTTGTCGGTATATGGTCGAACCTTAGCTAACTCAAGGGCAATATGACTTTGCTGTACCTGAGTTCCTCTGATTTCGAATGCAGGCGCAGTACGAATGTCAATATTATCAGGTAGGGTTAGCATTCCATTTCTGATATTTGCCTGTCGGAGCAATTCCCCAACGGCATATAGAGATCCTCTTAAATCCACCCCTGCAGCTATAACGATATTCTGATTCTCAGTTTTCTTAAGCAAGAATCCTTCTTGACCCGGTTCCAAATCGCTTAGTTTCGGAATGTGGTTTAACTTGAACCATTCACTGATCTGTTCGTGGCTCTTTTGAATTCCTAGTAAAATAACAAGCACATTCTTTTCGTTCTTTGATTGTGTTTCTCCATTCACGACCTGAACATTTTTTAATCCACTCTCCTTAAGTCTTTCGGCAAGGAGATTGACAATATTTAATTCTATTTTTTCAGCTGTTGCGCTATGTTGAATAATAACGGTTGAATATTCAGTAGCCATTAACTGATTGGATATTAATAGCATTAGCGCTAACACTGAAACTAAAAGCCACTTAACTTCGCTGTTAACGATTTTGGTAAATAGAATAAAAATTCTTGCCGGACTTTTCATCTTGTTAAACAATTGATAGATTGAATTTTGTATTGTCTTTAGCGTTGGAATTGAATTCCACAGCTGGGTTTTTAGATGGTGCTAACTAAAATAAAGCGTACTAAAAAGAAGGTCGCTGAGCAATTAAAAAACTCCTTGCGACCTTCTCTAAAATGATAATTCTTATTTCTTTACCGTTAATGCGTTACGGCAGTAGTCCAGGCATTTAGCCACCTCTTTTACGGCATCTGAACCTTCTGGAACGGTATATTCAAGTTCTATATCGCAGGTAATTGGATAACCTTTTTTCTGCACAAACTGTAGGATTTCAGCAAGTGGTGTTTCGCCCTGACCCCATACTTGATTCTTGTTTGGTGCAGCAGCTTTAGGACCGGTTTTATCTTTTAAATGAAAACTAACAATCCGGTTATGAAGTCTTTCAATTATGATGCATGGATTTAGTCCTGTTGCACCAAAATAGTGACCACAGTCGAGGTTTAACATTATTTTCGGACCAATAGCGAGTACTTTATCGAAGCTGAAATTTGGATCGCCGGGTTGACTATGGTTATGGAAAATAGCCAACGAATGGTGTTTTTCGGCAAATGGCTCCATCCGGGCAGCAGCCTCTTCCGAGATCTCCATAGTTATACCTTTAGCGCCTAATACATTGCTTACGTTAAAGGCGTAGTCAATCTCTTCGTCAGACCATTTCGAATCGCCTAATTTTAAGATGTTAATCTTGATCCCTTTTTTATTAAACATCTTACGGATCTCCTTAAACTTATCCATAGAAACCGAAGCGCGCCATTGACGAATAGCTTGAGCATCATTGCTCTGAGGAATTCCGGCATACTGCTCCACTGCACCACCCATTAATTCGATTGAGCTTAATCCGGCATTGGTCGCATCGTTAAGTACACCTGTAATTGTTTGATCAGGCATACTTCTAAAGCTATAGGTAATGGTTCCCACTTGAACACCGCCTATTTTTGATCCCTTATTCCCAGAGGCAAAAAGTGAACCCTGAATGGTGATTACGGCAAAAAAAGTGATCGCAAGCGCCTTTGTAACTAAAGAACAGATTTTTGATTTCATTGTTTTCATTTTTAATTTTTAGTGATTTATATATTGATAATTGGTTAATTCGTTTTAATCAGACTAAATGGTTCAAATAAGCCGTAGTCCATAAAGAAATACTGATCCATTCGTGCTGTTTTCTCTGGAGCCGTATCCCAGTCTCCCGGGCCGTTGATCCAGCGTTGATTGTCTTTGTAAAAATATCCAAAGGTATTTTTAAGACTTCCAATCACGTTAACCGTAATCTCATTCTTACCTTGAATCATAAATTTACTAATCGATAGTTCATAAGGTGGATAAGCTATAGTCCCGGCTTTGGTATTGTTAACAAATACTTCGGTTAGAATGCCATTCCATTTATTGAGCTTTACCTTGTATTGTTCACTTGTATTAGTCACCTCAAAGTGTTCGGTATAAGCTACTTTTTGAGCATAAAATGGATACCCCATTGTTTTCCAGGAGCCTGGTTTAGAGATCGTTCCGGACGAAATTTCAAAACCTTGTTTGAGTGGATTTAAGGTGAAATCACCGACGATATAGGCAGGCATCAGTTCAGCAAATACTGACATTTTTGGTGCTTTTAAGGTAAGTAGATTAGATCCTTTTTTTACCTTGTCTCCGATAGGGTATTTATAAAATTCACGATCTATCCACCACTGATCACTTTTATCAACTTTTTTTCCGTTGATAAAAAGGTCCCATAATTCAGGATGTTCCACAACGGCCGATAATTTAGTTAATGTTTCGGCATTGGCATTTTCACCAATTGTGAAATGATAATTTACTTCAAAGGCTGAATTGATCTTGAATGTATCTAAAGCTAGGTATTCTTTTTTGTATTGTATCTTGTGTTGCCACGGATTCCCCATTGCAAACCCATTGGTGTCGAATAGCTTATGCATAGCCTTCATGAAATAGATCTCCTTAAGATCAAGTTTGGGAGTCTTAAGGTCGAGAAAGTCCAGAACCAAGACATTTTCACTTGTTGGATGCACTGTTATAGTGTCCATAGGGTTAATCATCTGTTGATTCGGCAGTGGTATTGCAATCGGTGTTTCCTTGATTTCTGTATCGGTAAGATAGTACAATGCGCTTCCAACCGGTGGTAAGGAGATCTCAAATGACAGTTTTCCATTTAATTCATTTACAGGTATTTGGGAACAGTCTCCTGTTGATAGGTCCATCTTAATCAGGCTCTTTCCTTTCGCATTGACTTTTGCAAGTACATTTTGTGCGGAATCAGAATTAACGACAAAGAGAAGTTGACCATCTTCCATTATCCTGCGTTGATAATAAAGCTCTCCCTGGATTGGTGTTTTCTCTTGCAACGAAAAATCAGTAGTGGCAAAAAGATTTTTGACCTTTTCGTCATTTACTTTTTCCGCGAGGTTCCATTGTTTAGGATAGGCCGTTTTTAAATCATTTATAGCTTGCGATTCATTACCATCAAGGAAAGGAATATCAGTAGTAAACGACAATACCTTACCCCCTTGTACCAGGTAATCCTTGAGCATGGTATAGGTATTTTGATCAATATTTTTCATCGACTCGGGGATAACAACTAATTCGTAGGACCGTTTCCCAACGATCAGTTTACCCTCTTTTACCGAACCAATGGCTTTAATAACATATTCTGAACCAAGATCGTACTCAAAATGGTTTCGTTCAAGTTGGTATACAAACGATTTGAAGCTTTCTTTGATAGATTCCGGAATTGTATTCTTGTCTGTGCGCGAGAAATACATCCATGAAGTAGTATTTGGCTGAAGAACAAGTGTCTTATTAATTTGCTCTCCAGCGGCTGTGGCCATGGAGATACGTCCGATATAATCGCCCATTAATTTGTAGTTATCCCACCACGGCTCATGATAGGTAAAGGATGGCGGATAATCAAATTTACGTACCCCCTTGATGGTGTAATAAGCAAGGTGCTGATTTACAAAGTTTACACCCAGAACAACTTGCCAGTCGACAAGTTTTTTAAGATTTGCAAATGGAACTTCCCATCCGGCGCCACCATATGTTTCACTTAACGTACGACGATGTCCGGCTTGATTTGCTGTGCTTTGCACTTCACGAATGGCACGTGTATTTCCAAATTGACCTCCTAGGCCGTTGTGTATATATTCATTGCCTAACATATCAACACCAGGCTGCTGTTGGTATAAGTAGTTCGCCGCTTCATCAAAGCCATCAGTAGGCATAGGCCATCCGTGTTCCCAATAGTGACCCGTTAAGCTTATCCCTTGTGCACTGCAATATTGGCTGTATGGCTTTGTCCATCTATCAACAAACATCTCACACAGCAAAAGGTAGTAATCGTGTCTCACTTTTTTCCAATTCCCAACCTGGTACACAATGGAAGGTAGATTGAGTTTTAAATTATATCCCCACCGTTTTTCAAACTCAGTAAATAGGTCTGAGGTCCATCTGATTACAGTTTTTTCGCCCATTGCAGCCTCCAGATTTGGCTCATCGGAGAAAATCCCCATCATAGTTTTTCCAAATTCATCCTTGTCGTACTTTTCATAACCCTTCATCGTAATCTCGATGAATTTCTGGGTGACACCCTTTTGAAGCAGATCGACATAGGGAAAGTTGCCATACCAATATGATTTTGAACTGTAAGTCTTCTTGAATAAGTAATAAGTTCCTTTTTTCCCGATATATGATTCTTTTGTAGCAGTAATATCAATGAAGCTATTATTTTCAACTTTTAATATTGTTTCGTATTTTGTTGTGTCAGCTCTTAACGTATTCGTTGAATCGCAGCTTAAACCTGTACCATGATTATATGATTCAGGCATTTGAGCTGGAACATGCCCACCCGCAAAACCACTTGGATACGAATTTTCGTCGTATATCCAAACCTTCATCCCTAACTCTTTCCCTTTTCGTACGGTATAGTCAAAAAGGTGGTGCCAATCTTCCGATATATATTCTGTTAATAATCCCGGGCGTGGATGGATAAATACGCCACCTAAACCTCCTTCTTTGAATTTCTTCATATGAAAATCAATCCCATCTTCCGAAATTATATCATTCCAGTCCCATAAGGGGGCAGAGCGGTATTCAGATGGTGGATCGGCTATTAATTTTTTGAGCTCAGCATAGGTTTGTATCCCATCTGATTTCGGTTTAGTTGTACACCCAGAAGTAAAGGCCAATACTAGCAAGATTGCTATAGAATTGAGAGGATATTTCATCTTCATTATTTAAGGGTTTTAATAAAATCTGTGTTTGGGATCTGTTTATCGTTGGGTAAAGATAGGATAAATTCAACCTGAAATATCTAAGAAGTAAAATCTATAGCTTGTGTTTTTGATGTTGTAGCCGGGCGTTTTACAGAATTAAAAATTTCGAATGATGAGGAATGATTGTCTTAACAGATCTTAACAACATCAATTCCCAAAATCTGACCAAGTTTTTCAATTTTATGAGCAATGTGCCCAATGCCAATGGCGCAATGGTGTGCCGGTCCTTGCTTCGACCACTCATTCATAAACCGTCGGGCACCAATAGAAAATTGATACCTGCTATTCGTATTGCCGATTTCAAGAATCGGGCCGGCAACGGAATTCCCTTCTGCGACAAGCAGAAATAGGCCATCTTTCCCTTCTACAACTGACAGTAAGGTTACCGCACCATGCCTTACGCTCATCTGAATAGAAAGACCCTTTCCCGGTTTGCCGTGATAAACCGGCAGTGGGACTAGTTTTACACGTCCTTGGGCGATCGCGAAGTGGGCTGGACCATCATGTCCTAGCATCACTATATCGTCTTTGAAGTCCATTAAATAGAATTCTGAAAATGAACCACCGGCACCAAATTCAGCCATGATCTTCATCGCTTGTGCATTTTTTATTTCACACTCACCCGCAACAGGGATATTTTTTCCTGTAAGCAACGTATTTCCTGCAATCACTGATGTGACGATATTTTCATAGTCGTTTCCAGGCTCTCCTTCGTAGTAGTATGCCAGTGATCCGATATTGTGATTCTTTACTAATTTATCCAGAGCGACTGATGTAAGGGCAGCTCGTTCTATTTCGATAGCATCGCATTCAGAAGATACATCAAATGCATCTTTGAACTCCTCTATCTTTGCATTAACCTCATCCGAAGTCGCTTGATCACGGTATTTTTTTAGTTCGCACATCTCCATAATCTCGATGTGATTTCCAAAAACAACCGATTGTTTGGTCATATCTGTATAGACATCAAGCATGCCACCATAGTAATGGCCTAAAACACCCAGCCTATTGATGCGCATAGCTGCTGCCACTTGCGCTGCTTCTGTCCATGCTTTAATTTCGTTCCAAGCCTCGGTGTCGTTCAGGTATCCGGTAACAATATCGTAGTTAATGCCTGATCGATTAAAGATACTCGCTATCTCAGGTACCGAACAAGCCTGGCAGTGTTCAAGCCATATTCCGGTCATCTTACCTCGGTCTCGAAGGTTGTTGAATGCGCTATAATCGAGCTGCGCAACCGGCTGAAGATTTAAGATGACAACAGGTATTTTTAATCTTCGGGCAATAGGTAGTACTGTTGAAGAGAGAGCATACGTAGAGACATAAAGAAATACAATCTCAATATCTTTACTCTTTAGAAAGTCGGCTGCCTCCTGAGCTTTTATTGGAGTATCAACCATTCCTGCGTCAATTACCTCAACTCCAAATTGACTGATTTCGGTTTTAATCTGCTCCTGGTATTTTTGCAGCTTTTCAAATAACCCCTCAAATTGAGGCCAGTAGGTGTCGAGGCCAATGCCAAATAATCCAACTTTAGTTTGCATCTGGTTCTGATTTATTTTTTGTCTTATTAAACTTGAATCTTATTTTTCTGTTAAAATAGCTTTTATAGGTAATCTTTTAATCATTAATCAATTAATAGCTTGTTGTCATGATCTGCACCGGCCCGAGTAATCCAGAGTCAAGCAATGGGGAATCGGATTTTAACATGTCGAATCTAAATTTATCATGTGTTTTGGTAACCCGCTGTTCCTTTGGCAGGTTAAGATCACCAACAACGCGGTTAGCCCAAAGATTTA
The DNA here is from genome assembly GCA_903907075.1 of uncultured Bacteroidia bacterium. Taxonomy (GTDB): domain Bacteria; phylum Bacteroidota; class Bacteroidia; order Bacteroidales; family Prolixibacteraceae; genus JAAFHB01. The sequence continues at coordinate 95,448 of CAIVMQ010000001.1, read as the reverse complement.
TAATGTCTACTTCCAATTTATTGTCTTTGGATTTGACCGTATTTGTTATTTCTACACGCCAAGGTGCGCACCATAGAATTCCAAGATTTTTACCGTTTAAACGGATCTCAGCAACGTTTTTTACATTGCCAAGATCAAGAAATACTCGATCCTTAGCTTTTTCTGTTTTTATGGTTCTATTTGCTATGGTAGAAAGATCGAATGTTTTGCGGTAAATCGCTTTGCCCGAATAGTGCTTTATTCTCTCTTCTGAACTAGTAATCCAGTTGTAAAGTGTGTCGAATTCAGTTTCTCCTGGTCCATTCCATTGCGGGTCAAAAGTAACTTTCCAAGAGTCATTCAGATCAATTAACCTGTTGAATTTTGGGAAATCTTGTTCCGTCTTATCCCTGTTATTTGCACTTATTGGATCTCTGAAAACGATAAACAAGGATTCAAAACGATCAAGGTTTAGGTTTAATGAAGTACCTTCTTTAGTTTGACGGAAGTTTTTAATAGTATGCATTTCACCTGAAACAGGATTCCAGATCTCCGGTTGTTTCCCATGTACACGAAAAGTGAAATCGATTGATTCAGGATTTTTTGTTCGATTGATTACAAAATAAATTTCAGTTGCTCCGTCTGTCCGGTGAATAAAGTCGAATTTCTCAGGTTCTGCATCCTGTGAGGGGTAGCTAAAATCGGTATTCACTCCATCAGCTAAAAGAACTTCACGGGGAGTTTTACCCCAGATAATTCTTCCCTTGCCCAGCTTGCGTTCCGTTTGTGTTTTGCCGTCGAGAGTTCCCCAGATTTCGGAGGCAATCTTTAAAACCTGTTTGTCTTGGTCCGGATAGCCTTTCAGTCCGATAGCATTTTGAGGCGGAGGACCTATTACTGTTGCCCCATCGAGGATTAGCTGTCTGAGTTTCTCTATTACATTCAACGACATTTCGTGGGATGGTACAGGCGAAACTTTTAGCTTTTGATACCGACTTACCTGCTGACATATTTCAGTTACCGGTGACGTGCAATTCTGTAACACCAATAGACGATAATTCATCCCATCGGGAAGGACGATTTTGCCGTTTTTGACAGACATTCGTGTGAGCAAAACCTCGGCATTACTATAATCACAATCATATCCAGCACCCAGTGACGGAATTATATATTTCGGGGGTGCAAGGGTAGGGGATCGCTCACCCAGATAAAAGCACACATCACCAACAAATTTTCCTTGCTGTAACATATACTGACAGCGGGATAGAAAGCTAAAGAATGGCTTTGACTCTTCCCACCAGGTTATATTTGGTGTCCAATGCTGACCGGCACAGAATTCGTATCCCGGCTTGCCATCCGATGGGGGCTGGCAGGTAGCCTGATGCAGCATAATACGGTTAATTCCTTCGCAAAAGGCATCATTGGCATACGGCTTTAAGTCAGATGGACCCAGAGACCAGTGTGTTAGATCTTGTTCTTGTTGTGTGAAGGACTCTGCCATGGCCTCCTTTTTGCCATAAATATGTGATGCTGTTGCCGTTTGCTTCAGATTAAGACGAAGGTTTCGGTCCTGATTGTATCCGGCAGCAGAACGATAATGACCATTTACCCAAAATTCACCGGCTGGAATGTCGCTTCGCCCCAGGTTTTTCAGCGCATCCTGGGGAGGAATGTCATTGGGTCCTCCGGCTTCATTGCCCACATTTAGTCCATTTTTATGACATAAATCGGAGAAATGACCATAGAAATTCTCTGCGATGCAATCTTGAATTGTAAGCTCAAAATCATTCTGAAAACGTGCAGTAACGGCTGAGTCGCCTAATGTATAACCTGCAAGAGCGGGTAAATATGGCATTAAATCATAACCGCGAAACCTTTTAAATTGATTGGGGAAGTCCTGTGTCCAGGTTAGCTTGCCACATTCCCAGCTATCTGACCAGAAATAGGCTATATGGCCACCTGCATTTTTTGCCTCTTCCAATATCGTTTTGCCCAAGTGTTCGAAATGATCGTCTAATGCAGCAGTTTTTAGATAATCAATCTCATAGCCTTCTCCTCCTTCAAAGGTGTCAGCCTGAGGAGGACCGGGATAGGCGAACCACTTGCTCCACATATGTCCGGTTAAGGTATATCCACTGCGTAAGATCACCCATTCTCCCTCTGGAACTTCCCATTCGAGCTGACCATCGGGCTTCAATCGGTCTGAAAGTTCAATGATCGAGGTAATATCAACTTTCTTTGTGTCTTCTTGTACCCGGAATGCTTGTACCCAAATATCATGGTAATATTGGTCCACCGTTTCGGGTTGAGGAAGTTTTCCGGAGAATTTGGATGGGCCAACGACTTTTAATTCAGATGAAACAACTTTTTTCATTGCGTTATCTTTTTGAACCCATGGACCTTCCATTGTCCAGCCACCCGCAGAAAGGTTAAAGCCCAGCTCTATATTGAGTCTGTTGGCTTCTTTAACAGCGTGTCGGAATAGCTCGCGCCATTCCGGGCTTAGATATTTCACCCCAGGAAGAGGTGTCATCCCAGCATACCCTCCTGTGCAAATAAGATTGACTCCGATGATTCCCTTAGCCCTGAACTCCTCAATATCTCGTGTGATGCCCGCCTTATCGACACGGTTAAAGAGCCACCACCAATAGACACGTGGTTTTGCCGAATCGGGAGGCGAAATAAAAGATTTTTGCAATAAATCACGAGATTCCCCAAAGACAGATAATCCGGTTAAGAGCACTAAAACCAAATACAAAACAACTTTTAATTTCCACCAAGTCATCTTATTTTAATTAGCTACGATGATTAATTAGTTATCTTTAGTACCACGGCCTCTTGTGTTGCCAACTTTAACCTTAAATTTCCAGGTATTGTAACTGTAATCCCCTGCTCAGTAGTATGCGAACTTAATCGTTGATTCGATTCAAACAGGGTAACTTTAAGCTTCCCTGTTAAAGGTGTCTTGATACTAATTTGAGCAGGTAATGCTGTTTCATCTTTAGCCGGCATATAAATGGCATAAATGGTATTTCCTCCTTTTGCCGTATAGGCAATTTGACCTTCCGAAAATGGTTCTACGGGGGTTGTTTCGTATATAGCTTCGCCATTTGTATTAAGCCATTTGCCCAGCAAAGCAAGATTTTCATAGACTTTAGGTTCGAAGTCACCCTTCCCATTTGGACCTATACCCAGCAATAAGTTACCCCCTTTGGCAACAATATTAACCAGCAATTGCACAATTTCTTTGGAGGATTTATATGTATCATTTTTCACCCAACCCCATGCGCCGCCCATAGTTATGCAGCTTTCCCATGGCACGGGTAAAGCTTTTGCGGGCGTTTTCTGTTCCGGTGTCAGATAATCCTCATATTCTCCATTTACCCAGCGGTCGACAACAAGCATTCCCGGCTGTTTCGCTCGCGCTTTATCCGTTATTAATTTCATGTTGATATCCATGTCGTAGGGATATTTGCAAAACTCTTCAACATTTTTATTGATAGTTGATAATGGGCGAACCCAGCATCCGTCAAGCCATAGGATATCGACTTTGCCATATTCTGTGGTTAATTCATTTAGCTGATTTTGCGTGAATTCCACAAACTTCTTCCACCGGTCAGGATGTTTAGTAATATCGTATGATGGGTTACGGTCCTTCGGAGGATAATAGGACCACCAGAAATAGGGAGTGTTCCAGTCTGGTTTCGAAAAATAAACTCCGGTTGCTAATCCCTCTTTTCGGGTGGCATCAAGGACCTCTTTTAACACATTTGATTTGGGATTTACCGAGAAAGGACAACCCTTATCTGTAACTTTAAAATCAGTGTATTTAGTGTCGTAAAGGCAGAACCCGTCGTGATGCTTCGAAGAATAAATCATATACTTTGCTCCTGATCCTTTAAACATTAACGCCCACTTTTGTGGATCAAAATTTACCGGATTAAATTTCGATTTTGTATTTCTATACTCCTTACAAAAGGTATAATAATCTTCGTATCCATCTCGGGTAATCCAATCTTCGGGGCACAATGCCCACGATTCAACAATTCCTAGTTCAGAATATAATCCCATGTGAATTAAAAGTCCAAATTTATATCCCTGCCACTTCTTGAGATTTTGCATAACCTTGGGATCCTTAGGCCATACATAGGTGTCGGTTTCAGATAAATTCTGAGTTAATTTTACGGCTAACGGATCGTCTTTTTGTGGTGCCGTTTTTTCATTTTCAGTTTGGGCGATTATGTTGCCGATCGTACTGATAAGTAAAAAGAGAAATAAAAGGGTTGATTTAATGTTCATAAATAGTTGTTTTATATCTAGTTAGTTGATTATGCTCTTTATTTTTTCAAGACCCTTACCGGACCAATTAGTCCCGATTTGATCAACGGGGAATCTTTCTTGTAATATTTTAATGTTGTGAAAGTGATCCGTCCCGATGTGCGAGGTTGCTTTTTCTCAAGCCACTCAGGCCATTTGTTATCTTTGACACCGTCATCAGGGAACTGTTCATCACCGATCAGCCGGTTGGGCCATAAGTTGGCAACTTCGATGTCGATCTGATTAAGACCCACAACGGCGGCATCACTAATATTGAGTTGAAAAGGGGGAGTCCACACCACACCCATATCTTTGCCATTTATCTTAACCCGTGCCATATTGTTAACTTCGCCCAAATCAATAAAGAGATCAGATTCTTGGCTGCTAAATGCTGACGCAGGCAGCTCTATGGTATTGTGATAGTTGACGATTCCTGAATAATATTTAATTCCTGGCAATGGATTTTTTGTCCAGTCCTCCAACGTTGGAAAAATACTGTTTTTTGGACCGCCCCACTTGGGATCAAAGGATAAATTCCATGGCCCTTTTAACTCTGCGATAGCGAGGGGTTTAATAAAATTCTTTAAGTTTCCAGCTCCTTTTTTACCCTCTTTATTAAAAACAATAAAGAAGCTTTGATAGGGTTCAAAATGCAGCGGTATGGTTGTCTGACCATTCGATTGGTTGAAATCTGTCAATTGACGAAACTCTCCGGTCATGGGGTCCCATAATTCGGGTGTTCCATCTTCAGCCCGAAAGGTTGAAACCGGATCGATGGTGCTTTCCGATTTATTAGAGACAAAATAGATTTCAGCCCCTTCGCGGGTATGGTGTGTATATCGAATAGAACCGGTGGAGGTAAAATCGGGAGCAACACCCAACTCCTTTAATACTTTTGTGGTGGCTTCATAGTCAGGGTAAAGCTCAGGTAGCTTAAGGGAAGAGAATACTCCTCCCCAATAGATTTTGCCTTTTCCTATAGGAATCTCAGTCACCTCTGTGGGAGGTATAAATTTTTTCCACATCATCAACGCTGTGAAGGCAACATCCTGGTCGCAAGCGGGATAATTTACTAAACTTGGCGATTTGCGAGGCGGATTTCCAATTACTATGGCTCCTTGATTTACCAAAGATTCGATTTTATGGAGTAATGCAGGAGTCATCGTTTCCAAAGCAGGCATTACCAATACACGGTAGGAGGCACCTCCCGGAAATATTATGCGGTTTTCTTTTACACTTGCCGTGAGGAGTTGAGATGGTGAACATCCGTCGAAATTATAGCTCTTGCGATCAGGAAGTAGCGCATCGTCAGTTAAAGCCGATGCAGGGGCTCTGAAAACATGGGGCGCCCCCTCAGGGGTAAGGTAGAGGATGTCAGCTTCTGTTTTTCCTTGCTGAAGAATATACTGACATCTGGTTATGTATCCGTGATAACCATCAGCCATCGGCCACCAGGTTTGACTCCTGTCCCAATGGACTCCGTAAGGTCCCATTGTCATGCCGGGTTTAAGGCTATCGCCTAAGAACTGATGCTGAAAGGTGTGATAGACCAGTTTGTTTATTCCGGTGGCAAAAGCCCAGTCACCCTGGTTCTTCATGGAGCCCGGATATTGTTTCCAGGCATCGTGGTCCGCCGTAAAAGCTTCGGCAGCCACAACGGGCGATCCGTTTATATGCGCTATAGAAGCCGCCTGTATACAACTAAAGGATGAGTTAAACCCAAATCCTTTGCTCCAGAATTCACACATGGGAACGTCGGCCACAGCTCCCAGCTCCATGTCGGCAGCGGGGTTCATATCATACGGCTCAATAGAGAAACCGAGGTTGTATTTCTTTCCATATTTCTTGAGATGCATGGCATGATTTTCGATCACCAGTTCTTGTCCGGTCTGACGTAAATCCCATAAAAACCGTTCGCTCTCCTCCAGACTTTCAACGACTAATCCCGCGTAGACCGGATAATAGGGTAGGGGATCGTACCCTCTGCGTTTAGTGAACTCTTCTCTGAATTTGGGACTCCAATTTTGAGACCCCATCTCCCAACTATCCATGTGAAGCATTTTTAACCCCCCTTGCTTATTCTTATCGGGCATCCCGATTTTCTTAAATAGTTTTGCTGTGAAATTTTCCATGTGGGCATTTATGGCCGCAGTGTCAAATTTGTCAGCTTCAAAACCAACACCTGGAAGGGGCGCAGGCCTGGTAACGGCACCGTTATTTCGGCTGCCAAGTCGCATAATCGTCCACTCTCCGGGTGGTACTTTCCAATTGATGGTACCATCCGCAGAAAGGTATTGTGTGATGTCTAGTAGTGTTGTTTGCTTGATGACAGCTTTTCTGGGGAGTTGCTTGTAATCGATTTGGGTTGGCAGGAACTGCTTAGTCCCGGGTGTTGAGGTATAAGGAGCGCGATAATAAAGTGCTTTTTCGTCAATATCCGCAATCTTATATCCTGGTGAAGGGGTGGGAAATGCCAAAACCGCAACGTCTTTGTAAAAATCATTCCACCGTTTTTTAAGTTCCGGAGTAAATGCACCTTCACCAAAATAGGGTGGCTTCGGTGATGGCTTAGGCAGCAATATCGGTTTCTTTGCGGAGCTGTTCACTTGTACTGAAGCAGAAACTAAATGCTGCATCGATTCTTCCCCATTCACCCAAGGGCCTCCGCTGCCCGACCACCCTGGACCAACGCCCAACGAAACAGTAATCCCCAAACGTTCTGCCTCACGTATCGCATGGGCAAAATCGTCCTGCCATGGCTCACTGAGAAAATCGACAGTGCCACGCGGAATACCTACGTTGACCTCAAGGAAAAGAACATTTCCTATACCTGCTCTCTTCATTGACTCCAGATCGGCTGTCATGGCCTCTTTTGAAATATTTCCATCCATAAAATACCAGTAAACACCGGGCCTGGCAGTTTCGGGCGGATTTATAAAACCTTTATGCAGAAGTGCTAATGGCTCATTGTCACCTGTAGGATCACAATACCCTATTGATGAGGTGATCAACAGAACAACGAGAGATAATTTAATTTTCATAGTGACTATTGTTAGTTTATGTGTTAATGAAACCATTTTATTAGCTCATTGGTAATTAGTTCATGCCCCTTTTCGTTGGGGTGGTTAACCTGAGCCATCATTTTGCTGAGCTTCTCTTTATTGGAATAAAATGGCTCAAAAGCCGCATAACTGTCTGCCAGACCAACATGATTCTCTGCGGCTAGCTTTAAAATCTGATCGGAATGTATTTTTAATGCATTCTTATCGTCTGAATAATCTACATTCTGGTCGGGAGATGGTGTAAGGAGAATAACTTTTATTCCACGCACTTTGGCCATTTTAATCATTTTATTCCAAGCTTCGTAGGCTTTATCAGCCCCTATGGCACGATCATTAAGTGCATAATCGATAAATAAAATATCAGGTTTATGGGTTAGCACATCGCGTTTAAATCGTTTTGCCCCATTAATGGAGTTTTCACCTCCAATGGCGGTAACGATAATATTCAGTTGGGCATATGGATAAAGGGTTTTAAGTCGCGTTAACAGTAATTGGGGATAGGCTCCAAGGGTATTAACCTGCGGTGTTTTAAAATATCCTGCCGGTACACTATGTCCGTGAAATACAATATTGATTGTTCTGTTCTTTGGCCATTCCTTTTGAAGTTCTGTTTTCAAATCACTTAAATAAGTTGCCGGATCAGCAATTCGAGAATTAAGATTTTGACCAAAAGAGGTAAACGTACAAAAAGCAAGAATGAGCAGAAAGGTTAATCTCATAAATTATACTTATTTAAAAATACTTTTTATCGCCTCAAGGTATCTGAATTTATTCTTTGTGTCAGGCTCAAGATAGCTCCCCTCGGTCCATTCGTTCCAAGAGTTTATATTCATTATTCGCGGCCCATCTGCATCTGCGAGCATTTTGTCGCGGGTTATTTGTAATGCTTTTTTGAAATTTTCAGGGGTATTGTTTCCGATGGTATTCGTAAAGGGATAGCCAAAATTTCCCCACTCCGATTTTAGATCACAACGAGGTGTCGGATCCCAACCCATCGATACATTAGGATAATAGGGAACCTTATAATCCCTTTTTGCCTCTTCCCAATAGGCGAAATAGTCATCACGAACCTTGTTGAAATCGGTTTGCTGGTCAGGTAAGCCAACATGATGAACCCATACATAAGATGTCGCAGAATCAAACCCCAGTAGTTTAATCAATTCAGGATAATTAGCTGGAACCTTTTCTGCGGGAAGAATAGGCCTACCCCAGGCTACGATATTCCAATGAACTCCTTTAATGCCAGCTGCAACAGCCTTAGCATTCAATCGGTTCATTGCAGCTTTTGTGGCTTCGATACTCCCAAATCCATCCAAAAATTTTTGGATATCGTAAATCGAAAAATAGGCTTTTCCGTCTATTTTCCAGTAGTTGGATTGCGTAAAATATTGTCTGATTAAAAGATCACCAATTTCATCAAACCGTTGTGCCGAAACTTTCCCAGGGTAAAGCAGCTTATGAGGTGTGTCTTTGGTATAGGGATGAATATCTTCCCAGTCGTGATTGGCCCACATCAACGCAAACTTAACTTTATTTACATTCGGGGCCTTTAGGAATCCTTCGTCAAGACACCGGTTTAAAAATGGTCCGTCTTGGTACATATACCAGTCGAAGATCAGGCAGTCAATGCCATATTTTGAGGCAGCTGCAATTTTCTGAGCCATAACCCGCGGATCTTTCTCGTCGGTGTATCCCCACAACGGTGTCTTTGGCTGCTCCTGCCCCGGAAAACGAGGCCTGGCAGCTTTTATTAACTCCCATTCTGACCAATTTTCACCTTTGTTTTTAACATTACGCGGATCATTGGTGTGATAATTTGGGAAATAATAGGCAGCCACAGTAATTGGTTCATCACTTTTTTTAATCGTAAGATTTTGTCCATCTAATTGATTGTAAGGGATGAGAGTAAGTATTAAGAGATATACAGTGATTTTGAAAATTACATTAAGTCCCGATTTAATCATCTTATTAAGTTTAGTTTTTCCGAAAAAGCATAGACCAATTTTTTAACGAATCGCTGGTAGTGGTGATCCTCGAATGATACTAGTTAGGGAGTTATTCAAAAGGTTATACAACAGTATTCAATGCGAATAGTTATTTATCAGGTTTTATAGATTGTATTGTAATAGAGTTTGTTGTATGCGAACTGTATGGTTTAATTGAAGATGCAAGATAAGAATCTCTGAGTTAATTAGAGAACTAATCTTGATTTTATGTAATGGATTTTTAAAAGCTGTAATTTTATGTTCTATTTTATGAATTCAAAGCTGCAATTTTCTACTGTTAAAGATAGGTGAAATTTGATAGGCAGAGATGATATTGGGATAACGGCTCTTAAATAAATGGTTTAGTGAAAGGTGAACATACGATTACGCTCTTTTCATTATTTTGAGTTAAGTTTGCACCCTCAATATTTGACATGGGCTTTAAAGAAGAAATACTACGACGGAGAACTTTCGGCATTGTTAGTCATCCTGATGCAGGGAAGACTACGCTAACAGAAAAACTACTACTTTTTGGTGGCGCCATTCATGTGGCAGGTGCTGTTAAGAGTAATAAGATAAAAAAAGGGGCAACCTCCGACTTTATGGAGATAGAGCGTCAGCGTGGAATCTCTGTGGCTACCTCGGTGATGGGTTTCGAATTCAACGGTTATAAGGTTAATATTCTCGATACCCCTGGTCATCAGGATTTTCAGGAAGATACATTCCGCACCCTCACCGCTGTTGATAGCGTAATTATCGTTATTGATGCTGCAAAAGGGGTGGAGCCACAAACGGAAAAGCTCATGAGTGTCTGCCGTAGTCGTAAAACACCCGTGATCGTTTTTGTGAACAAGATGGACCGTCCGGCTGATGATACATTTGATCTCTTGGATGACATTGAAAAACAATTGCTTATTAAAGTGCGTCCGTTGAGTTGGCCTATCAATAATGGTCCTGATTTCAAAGGAGTTTACAATATTTACGATAAAAACCTTGTTCTCTTTGATCCTAGCATCACCGATATCAGACCCGGGATAAGTTTTACCGATACCAATAACCCCGAACTCGATACCATTATTGGTAAAGATGCAGTGGTGTTGCGTGAAGAACTTGAGATTCTTGAGGAAGTATATCCGGAGTTTGATATTGAACAATATCTTGCCGGTGATTTGGCTCCGGTATTCTTTGGTAGTGCACTCTATAATTTTGGTGTCAAAGAGCTTCTCGATACGTTCGTCCGTATTGCTCCCTCTCCCAGACCTAAAAAGGCTGAAGAACGACTGGTGATGGTTGATGAAGAGACCTTTACCGGTTTTGTTTTTAAGATACATGCGAATATAGATCCTAATCATCGGAGTAGAATAGCTTTTGTGAAGATCTGCTCGGGAAAGTTCGAGCGGAATAAGAATTACCGTCATATCCGCCTTGCAAAAACCTTTAAATATTCGAGCCCAACCGCTTTTATGGCCGATAAGAAAGAGGTTATAGATGAGGCTTTTCCGGGTGATATTATTGGTATTCCAGATACCGGTAACTTTGTGATTGGGGATACACTTACTGAGGGAGAAATTTTACATTACAAAGGAATCCCTTCATTTTCACCCGAAATTTTCAGGTATATTGAAAATGCAGACCCTATGAAATCAAAACAACTTGCCAAAGGCGTTGATCAGTTGATGGATGAGGGTGTGGCACAGTTATTTATTAGCCAGTTGAATGGTCGAAAAATAATTGGTACAGTGGGTGCTCTGCAGTTTGAAGTCATTGAATATCGTCTGGAGCATGAATACAATGCAAAATGCAGGTGGGAATCGTTATCGCTTTATAAGGCTTGCTGGATTCAATGTGATGAGAAAGCGGTGTTAGAGGATTTTAAAAAACGCAAGTACAATAAGATGTCGATTGATAATCACGGACGCGATGTTTTTATGGCCGATTCTTCCTTTATCCTCGATATGGCACAGCGCGATTTTCCAAAAATCAAGTTCCATTTTACTTCCGAATTTTAATCCGTAACGGTAAGTTTAAGTGCTAATTAGACTTCTTTTTACGTTCCCAATTCAGGTGTTACCGGTTAGGTAGTTATTCTTATTCAGAAATAATGGAGATTTATTTCTGTGGATTCTCTGTTTTTTGAATTACCAAAAAGTTTTTAAATTTACTTCCTATCAGTACCTACCAGTAAGGGTATAAATTTAAATCCAGGCTATGACTAAAAATTTTATTTTATCAGTACTCTTGACCTTGATCGTCGTAATCGTTAATGGTCAATCGGTGCATGTTCCATTTAACGAAAAACTACCTCACGACTGGGAAAATCAGGCTGTATCAGAGCTTAATAGGGAGACTCCCCATGCATCATTCATGCCTTTTGATACTCAGGACAAGGTTTTGGCAAATGATTTTTCGGCTTCCCCTTTTTATAAGTCGCTCAATGGATTGTGGCAATTTACGCTGGTTAACAAACCTGCTGATCGACCTTCCCATTTTTACGATTCTAACTATGATGCGAGTAGTTGGAAATTCATCGACGTACCCTCGAATTGGGAGCTTAAAGGATATGATTATCCTATTTATACCAATATACAATATCCGCACAAGCGCACACCACCAACCATTCAGTCGGACTATAATCCGGTTGGCTCATATCGTATGGAATTTGAAACTCCGTCCGACTGGGACGGGAAAGAGATCATTCTCCATTTTGGTGCGGTAAGCTCGGCATTGTATGTCTGGGTGAATGGTCAGGAAGTTGGATATAATGAAGATAGTAAGACTCCGGCAGAGTTTAATATCACGAAATATTTAAAAAAGGGGAAGAATTTATTGGCGGTACAGGTGTTTCGCTGGTGTGATGGCTCATACCTCGAGGATCAGGATTTTTGGCGGATGAGCGGTATAACACGTGATGTTTATCTTGTTGCCAGAAATCCACTGCATGTATTCGACTTTTATATTCATTCCGTTCTTGATGATACTTACACAGATGGGCTGTTCTCTTTAAATATCTCTCTTCGTAACTTGCTTAAGGTTAGTCAAGATGCCTCTGTGAATGTGATATTACTTGATGGAAATCAGAAAGTATTCGATATTTCAAAAAAGGCAACCGTTTCTAAAGCCATTCAATCTCTTGATTTTGAAGGTAAACTAAAAAATGTAAAACAGTGGAGTGCTGAGATTCCGAATCTTTATCACCTTGTGATTACCCATAAAAATAGCGAAGGCAAGGTTATTGAGCGTTTAGGTTGCCAGGTAGGATTCCGAACCAGTGAAATTAAGAATGGAAAATTGCTTGTTAATGGTCGTCCTATATTAATTAAGGGGGTCAATATCCACGAACACAATCAAGTTACCGGACATGTTCAGGATGTTGAGACTATGATTAAGGATATTTCGACGATGAAAAAGTTCAATATTAATACGGTACGAACTTCACATTATCCGGAACCTGAAAAGTGGTATGAGCTTTGTAATCAGTATGGTATATATCTTATTGACGAAGCAAATATTGAGTCTCATGGAATGGGTTATGGTAAGGAGTCGCTGGCTAAAGATTCAACATGGTATGATTCCCATCTTTACAGGACCCGTAATATGTTTGAGCGCGATAAAAATATTCCTGCTGTAATCATCTGGTCTTTAGGTAATGAAGCTGGTGACGGAACTAATTTTATAAAAACCTATGGTTGGTTAAAATCACACGATAAATCTCGCCCAGTTCAATATGAACGGGCAGGAACATCGGATCACACCGATATTTATGTGCCGATGTACGCCACGATTGATCAAATGGTTAAGTATGTCTCTACGCATCAGGATAAACCGTTGATCCAATGCGAATATGCACATGCAATGGGTAATAGCACGGGTAATCTTCAGGATTATTGGAATGTTATTGAAGCACACGATCAACTTCAGGGTGGTTGTATCTGGGACTGGGTCGATCAGGGTTTACTAACTACGAATGAAAAGGGGGAGAAGTTTTGGGCATATGGAGGAGACTTCGGCCCCAAAGATGTCTGGACCGATGGGAATTTTAACTGCAATGGGCTCGTAAATCCCGATAGAACGCCACATCCGGGTTTATTTGAGGTTAAAAAGGTATATCAGTATATTGGATTTAAAGCGCTGGATCTTACTGCCGGAAAATTTCAAATCACCAATAAATACGATTTCTTAAATCTCAAGAACTTTAGTCTAGACTGGCGGATTGAATCTGACGGAATAAAAATCTCTGAAGGGAAGTTACCGATTTCAGATCTCCTACCGCATAAAAATACGCTAGTTAATATTCCAATTACTATTAAACCTGAAGCTGGCAAGGAATATTTTATTGTTTTTAGTGCAAAAACGGTCTATGCAACAGATTTAATTCCTGCGGGTCATGAGGTGGCCTATGAGCAGTTTAAGCTCCCATTGCAAAGCCAAGCTCCAGAGGTCTCACCTAAGGGTAAACTGACTCTTTGGCAGGATGCACAGACAACAAAAGTTTCGGGAGATAATTTTGCTGTTGCGTTTGATCTGATTAAAGGAAAGATCAATAGCCTTGTTTTGGATGGTACTGAAATGCTAAATGAAGGAAATGGCTTGATCCCTAATTTCTGGCGAGCACCAACGGATAATGATTTTGGTAATGGCCTCGATAAACGTTGTAAGGTTTGGCGAAAAGCTGGAGAACAGCGTGTCGTTACTGCTGCGAAGGTGAGTCAGATCAGCAATAGTCAGGTGCAGGTAATCCTCTCTTTTTATCTTCCCGGGTTGAACGCAGAGAAGATCGCCAACTATGAAACGGTATACAACCTATTTGGTGATGGGAATATTGAAGTTTCGAATAGATACAGTGCTAGTGGTGCAAATTTACCTGAGATTCCCCGAATGGGTATGAATCTTCAGCTCGCACGCGAGTATGAAAATATGACCTGGTTGGGTCGTGGTCCTCAGGAGAACTATTTGGACCGAAATACCGGGGCATTGGTCGGACGATATAACGGCAAGGTAAAGGATCAATATTGGGCATACATTCGTCCGCAAGAGAATGGAAATAAGACCGATGTAAGGTGGGTCTCAGTTACTAATAACCAAGGCAATGGATTGTTGTTTATCGGTTTGCCACTACTGAGTGTGAGTGCACATCATAATTTAATAGCCGATTTTGAATCACCCGTCCGCACTGTTGGTCGTATTTATGATGGGCAACAAGTTGTTAACCGGCATATCAATGATGTGAAAGAACGCAACCTTGTATCCGTTAACATCGACTTTAAACAGATGGGATTAGGGGGTGATAATAGTTGGGGTGCATTTACACATCCGGAATACCTTCTTAAGGATAGTGTATATATTTATTCATTTCGTATGACCTTTGTTCATGAGGGTGATGATCTTAACTCAATTGCCAGAACCAGATTGATAAAGTAACAGACATTCTAAGTGAATATTAGGAAGGTCTGGTAATTTAAGAGCCGGACCTTCTTAATTTAGGCTCAAAATTACATCGTTAATTTATTGTGGTTCGCTTCGATTGAATTGAGCCTGTGTTATTAATTTTTCAATCGAATATTCCTCCTTTTTTCCTGAGTCATCGTCACCAAATACCGCAGGTGTTGATTCAATGATTGTATTGATAAGGTCGGTTATCCATATGTCTAGTTGTCGGTATTCATCGGAAAGCATTCCCAACTGGTGTGTTGATTCAGCAAGATCTGCCTCGAGACTATTTAAAATCTTAATCAAATTTTGGAAATCTTCGATTAGAATAGATAAAAACCCATGGTCAATAAAATCGTCCAGCTTTGATTCTAATTGACTTAGTAATCGTATAGAGTTGCGCCTGATTTCCCAAATGCATTTTTTAGTTAGAGCTTCCTTAACATCAGTAATAGGTAAATCGACAATTCTAAGCCCGGTAATGGGGTAATTTCTTCGGATAAAAATTTCTGTCAGCTTAATCAAGGGGTCGAAATTTAGAATTGCCCGTTCTATGCTATTATTCAACTGAAAAATATGTTCCTGAACTGTTTTTGAAGGCAATTGATGGTTAAGTAGATTTAGATTTTCCTCAAATTGCTTAAGGAATTCTTGGTTAAATTTTGGTGAATAGTGTTCGAAGTATGATTTGTCCTGCTTGTATTTGGCTAAAATTTTATCTGCCAGAAAAGTAATCTGAGATAAATTGAAACTATCAATGGCGTCTCTCATTGCTGAATTTTTAACCGTTTTTAAAGAAACTAATTTCAAGGAAATAGTTTAAATTAAAAATAGATTTCTTTGGAAATTATGTGATTCTAAACTTAAACAGTTCCTAAACCAAAACTTATATTCTATTCTTTAATAGGATATTAACTCCATTCTATGTTTTTAACATAAAAAATCATACTTTAAAAATAGCATTGCATCAGAGCAAAATTCCTTATTTCATTAGGATTGGATACTCTAAATATACTTTATTAATGTCCGGAATCCAAATTTTTTCAGCTCTTTTTTTGGCAAAGCCAATTTAATATCTAAGAAAATCGATTTCATTCGGAACAAATTTTTAACTGAATCGTTATTGTTTATATCATGATAGATAAACTATGAGACGAGCATTAATTTTTATGATTGGAATGTTAGGTTTGTTTAATTCCGAATTAAATGGTTCAATACGAAATACGATCGTTATGGAGAGCAATGATGAAATAACAAAGAGTGCAGTTTTTGCAGGGGGGTGTTTTTGGTGTATAGAGGCAGTTTTCAGCCAGCTTAAGGGCGTTAAAACTGTTGTTTCGGGTTATACCGGAGGCACAGTGGTTAACCCTACCTATAAAGATGTGTGCACCGGAACTACCGGTCATGCCGAGTGTACTTTAATTACCTATGATCCCCATCAGGTTGCTTTTTCAGAACTACTCGAAGTTTTTTGGGCGACTCACGATCCAACTACCCTAAATCGTCAGGGTGCAGATAGCGGAACCCAATATCGCTCTGCAATATTTTTTACCGATGAGGCCCAAAAGGAAGAGGCAATAGCGTATAAGAAAAAGCTTGAAGTTGCCAAGATCTGGAGCGATCCTATCGTAACTGAAATTACCCGGTTCGAAAAGTTTTATCCCGCGGAGGACTATCATCAGTCTTATTATATTAACAATACCAACCAAGGCTATTGCAGGATCGTAATTACCCCTAAAGTTGAGAAATTTAAAAAGATATTTGCCAATAAGCTAAAGACCAAAAAATAGGATCGTCGTTTGCTATTTGCCGATCGAATAATTCTAATTTCAGCTACTTAGTTAACTGTTATGGGTTATCTCCCTCTTGGTATTTCGTAAAATCACACTTCTTTTAGTAAATATCTTATTCTATTGGGACGTATCCTTTATTTCTCCGTTTCTATTCCCTATTTTTGTAAAATAAATTAACGGTCATTCTAAATAAATGGAGATCTTTCTGATTCTTCTTATCGGATGTTTCTCAGGGCTGGTAACCGGTTTAACGGGAGCTTCGGGTGTTATGGTTTTGGTCCCCTTAATAACGATCGTATTTAATTTTCCAATTCATGAGGCGATTGGCACCAGCCTTGTCGTTGATGTGCTTACCTCTTTGGTGATCTCTGTTACCTATTTCAAATCACATAATATCGCGATTAAATCAGCCGCATTTGTGGCACTCTCTTCTGTGGCTATGGCCCAGATTGGTGCACGGTTTTCAGACCGAATACCTGAGAGGGGGCTCGATTCGGGATTCTCTTTTGTCCTTATTGTGCTGGCATTGGTTATTTGGCAAACAGGAATCAGACGCGACAAAGTTCCTGCAGAACCCTTTAACCTGTCGGATCATAAATCGCCGCTGTGGCGCCTTGCATTATCAGTTTTGCTCGCGGGAGCAAGCGGTTTTATGACCGGTTTTATTGGAGCCGGCGGAGGGACTAATATCTTATTGATTCTCTTGTTTGTGAATAGGTTTCCGATGCATCAGGCGTTAGGCACTTCAATTTTGATCATGTCCTTTACCGCCTTGTCGGGAGTTATTGGCCACGCCTCGTTAGGAAATGTGAATCTGTTAACGGGTATCGCTCTTGCTTTTAGCGCAATTATTACGGGTGTATATTGTGCCAGATTTGCAAGCCGCATTAGCGAGCGCTCTCTCTCGCGTCTTATGGGTGGTGTCTATTTGATTCTTGGGATGGTTATGATCATTGTTCACCTGCGTAATTCATTGGATAGCCCAATCTTTTCTATCCTCCATTTGTAACTATTCTTCTCTTAATTAGCGCCATATCCTCCTTGAGTTGGTTGAGGGTATTGGCCATCTGGGCCGATGAGATTTCTCCGGAAGGTAATTCATCGCTGATGTAGTGAATAAACCTCCAGATTTCACGGATCTCATTCACGGCAAGTTCGTAGGGTTTATAGATTTGATTTAATGAGATCAGCCTCACCTTACCCTCCTCGCGGATCTTGTTTTCCACCAGTTTAAAAACAATCCCCTCATCAAGGGTGAGTATGATATAGGCCTCACCACTTTTGAGTGTGCTCCAGTCCTGAATAAATTCGCCGGTTATCCATGCCCCCTCGGGAATAGGCAACATCGAATCCCCGCTAATCTGAAAGGTTCGGTATTTTCGCTCTTTGGAGAGAAAAGGGAGTTGAAACACCGAGAGGTTTTTTACAAATTCCGGATCTGCAAAGCCGCGCGTATAACCCGCTTTTGCCTTTTCGGGTACCAGCTCGATATTCTCGTTGTTAGCACTGTCGACTGTGGTGGTGAGCACCCTTAATTTAGATCCCTTTACAAATACATCAAACCCGCTCTCGAGCTGACGCAATTCACTCTCTCTGAGTTTTGAGAAATCGACCTTGATAAGCGTGTCGATAGCGATTCCAAAGTATTCCGAGAAGGCGATCATCTGTTGGATACCCGGTTGTGCTACCCCATTCTCGTAACCACTCAGCGTGGGCCGTTTCATCTGTAGCACAAAAGCTACTTCGTCTTGGGTTCGGCCACGCCGTTTACGCAGCAGTTTGATATTTGAGTCGAAATACATGATCTAATTTATTTTAGCAAAATCGTACTGATTTTTCTCTCTGAAGAATAATCTTATTAATTAATGATTATATTATAACCGTTAATATGATTAAATACTAATCAAAATTAAGCTATTTTGTTGAGAAATAAAAATAGTGAGGAATAAAAATAAAATATCCGTCATGCAGGAGATCAGTCCGTTATCGAATAAGACAGTCGTTCATTACGATCTTGATACCTTTTTTGTCTCCGTAGAGCGGCTGCAAAACAGTAAATTAATTGGGAAGCCGGTGATTATTGGAGGCACTTCCGATCGGGGGGTGGTTGCGAGTTGTAGCTACGAATCGCGACTGTTTGGTGTCCGTTCCGGGATGCCCATGAAGCTTGCCCGCAGGCTCTGTCCTGAGTCGTTTCTGATCCGGGGCGATATGGAGAGCTATAGCCGTTATTCGGATGTTGTTACGCAGATTATTGCTGAGCGCGCTCCTGTTTACGAGAAGGCGTCGATTGATGAGCATTATCTTGATATTACAGGGATGGATCGTTTCTTTGGCTGTTTGAAATGGGCTCATGAATTGCGTCATACCATTATTCGGGAGAGTGGTCTGCCCATCTCTTTTGGGTTGTCTGTGAATAAGACCGTCTCAAAAATTGCTACAGGAGAAGCCAAGCCCAATGGAGAGAAGGAGGTTCAGCGACAGGCTGTTCAGCCATTCCTCGATCCCCTCTCGATCCGTAAGATTCCCATGATTGGAGCCAAGACTTATCACCTGCTCCGCTCGATGGGGATCGACACGATCCACTCCCTTGCCTGTATTCCGATGGAGATGATGCAGCAGGTACTGGGTGAGAACGGTGTTGTTATGTGGAAAAAGGCACATGGGATTGATAATACCCCGGTCAAACCTTATTCGGAGCAGAAATCGATTAGTACCGAGCGGACGTTTGAGCAGGATACGACCGATATCTATTTCCTGGAGCAGCTCCTTGTGGGAATGACAGAGAAACTCGCTTTTCAGCTCCGAAAACAGCAGAAGATGACCTCTTGTGTTACGGTGAAGATCAAGTATTCGAATTTTGATACCCATAGTCAACAACTGCGGATTCCGTATACTCAGTTCGATCATACACTGCTTCAAACGGCGAAAGATCTTTTCCGAAAGCTTTATCAACGACGTATGTTAATCCGGCTGATCGGTGTGCGGTTTAGTCATCTTGTGAGTGGTACCCAGCAACTCGATCTCTTTGAAGATACTTCAGAGCGGGTAAGTCTCTATCAGAGTATGGATCAGATCCGGAACCGATTTGGCTCATCGGCGATCCGCAGGGCATCGGGACTCGCTGTCCGTAAGGCGATCGATGAGATGAAAATGGTTGCTCCGCCGATTCCCCCCGGACAATTAATAATCAAACGGGGGTATTATTAATGGCTGCTGCGCCGATGGTTTTTAGTCTTTCAATTATCGTTAGTTAAATGTTATTCTCTTGTCATACTTATTATAGTTTGCGTTACGGGGTTATGAATCCCGAGACATTACTGTTGGAGGCGGTAAAGAATCATCTTCCTGTGGTGATGATGGCCGATATCAACAATACAACCGGTATCATCGATTTTGTTAAAGAGGCTTCCAAGCAGGGGGTTAAGCCCATTGCCGGAATCGACTTTCGCAATGGCGATCACCATCTCTATACCGGTGTAGCCCGAAATAACGCCGGTTTTCGCGAGCTAAACGAGTTTCTGACCCTTCACCTGATGCAGAAATCCCCCTTGCCTAATATCGCCCCTCGCTTTAATCAGGCTTATGTCATTTATCCTTTTGGAGAGAAGGATCTCAATGAGCTGCGCGACAATGAATTTGTGGGGGTGCAGCCATCTGATATTAACAGACTGCGTTACATCACGGCAAAAAAATATTTCCATAAATTGGTCGTTTGTCAGCCGGTTACATTCAGCGGAAAATACGATTTCTTACTCCACAAACATCTGCGTGCGATTGATCATAATACGCTGCTGAGTAAGATTACCCCTGTGCAGATAGGGTGCGAGTCTGATCTCTTCCGTACGTTCGATGAGCTGCTCGTCGCGTTTGCTGATTTTCCCGAAATACTCCACACCACCAAAAAACTTATTGACGATTGCACTATAAATTTTGATTTTAAGACGATTAAAAATAAACAGTGTTTTAGTGCAAGTCGCTATGATGATAAGTTATTGCTCGAGAAACTTGCTCTTGACGGATGGAGATACCGTTATGGCAACGATCCGGAGGCCTTAAAACGGGTGCATCACGAACTAGCGATTATCGACAAGCTCGGTTTTTCAGCCTATTTTTTAATCACGTGGGATATTATCCGCTATTCGATGAGCCGGGGGTTTTATCATGTAGGTCGGGGCTCAGGGGCCAACTCGATAGTTGCCTACTGTTTGAAGATTACCGATGTCGACCCCATCGAGCTGAATCTTTATTTTGAACGGTTTTTAAATCCCAAGCGCACCTCGCCACCCGATTTTGATCTCGATTTCTCGTGGCGTGATCGCGACGATATCCATGAATATATTTTTAAGCGTTATGGCCATAAACACACTGCTCTGCTGGGGGCTATGAATACATTTCAGGGAAAGTCTATTCTTCGTGAGCTGGGTAAGGTGTACGGATTACCCAAGGATGAGATTGACCGCTTAGCTGATGATCCTGTGGCCACCGCTACGGAGAGTGAATTGTATCGCCAGCTCTTCGCGGTGGGTTCACTGATGCAGGATTTTCCTAATCTGCGTACCATTCATTCTGGCGGTGTCCTTATCTCGGAGGAGCCAATCGCCTGTTACACGGCACTCGATCTTCCTCCGAAGGGGTTTCAAACCACACAGTGGGATATGTATGTGGCCGAAGATCTTGGTTTTGAGAAGCTCGATATCCTGAGTCAGCGGGGGATAGGTCATATTAACGACAGTATCGGGATTATTGAGCGTAACCGCAAAGCAAAGGTTGATATTCACCGTGTACAAGAGCTAAAAAACGATCCAAAGGTGAAGCATCAGTTGAGGATTGGCGAGACTATCGGTTGTTTTTATATCGAGAGTCCTGCTATGCGTGGTCTATTGAAGAAGTTGCACTGCGATAACTATATTTCGTTAGTTGCTGCCAGCTCGATTATCCGCCCAGGGGTAGCTAAAAGTGGTATGATGCGGGAGTATATTAACCGATTTCACCGTCCGCAGAGCTTCACTTACCTCCATCCGGTGATGAAGGAGCAGCTTGAAGAGACCTATGGCGTGATGGTCTTTCAGGAGGATGTACTCAAAGTGTGTCACCATTTTGCGGGGCTTGATCTGGCCGATGCCGATGTGCTTCGTCGGGCGATGAGTGGAAAGTTTCGTTCGAAGAGTGAGTTTCAGCGAATTATTGACCGTTTTTTTGAAAATTGCCGCACCCTGGGTCGTCCCGATGAGATCGCACGTGAGGTGTGGCGACAGATTGAGAGTTTTGCAGGGTACTCCTTTTCGAAGGCTCACTCCGCCTCGTATGCGGTAGAGAGTTTCCAGAGCCTTTACCTTAAGGCGCACTATCCGCTGGAGTTTATGGTGGCTGTGATTAATAACTTCGGGGGTTTTTACCATACATGGGTTTATGTGAACGAAGCGCGACGGTGCGGTGCCGTTATTGAGCTCCCTTGTGTGAATAAGAGTCTCGACGAAACAACGATTTACCACGATCGGATCTATTTGGGATTTAATCTGGTGGCAAATCTGGAACATGATTTTCAGAGCCGCATGATTCGAGAGCGGATACGTGGCGGAGAGTTTGCGTCATTGGAAGATTTTTTGCACCGAATCTCTATTGGCATTGAGCATCTGGTTCTTCTGATTCGGCTGGGTGCGATGCGCTTTATTTTAAAGCCCAAGATGCAATTGCTTTGGGAAGCACATATGCTGCTCAATAAGGGGGTTAAAAATAGTTCCAACCGGCTATTTGATACCCCGTCAAAGAAATGGGAACTCCCTGTGAAGGAGCAATCGCAGGTTGAGTCGGCCTACGATGAGATTGAACTACTCGGTTTTCCTGTTTCGATGAGTTGGTTTGACCTGCTGCAGACTAGTTTTCGCGGAGATGTTTTTGCCAATGATCTATCGGGTTATGTGGGTAAGACAGTCCGCATGGTAGGTTTATTGGTAACGATAAAATATGTGAGCACGTCGAAGCGTGAGGTGATGAATTTTGGGAGTTTTCTTGATTTCTACGGCGAGTTCTTCGAGACAGTTCACTTTCCATCGACTCTGAAGAACTGGCCATTTTCAGGCAATGGTGTTTATCTTATTCAGGGAAAGGTGGTCAGTGAATTTGGGCATCCGTCGGTGGAGGTTGAGAAGCTGGCTAAGTTACCCGTAAAGGGAGATCCCCGACGATAAAAAGAGAGAATTAATGAATTTTATTGCCGTATCTTGTTGTTAAACTTAGTCTTGTAGTTGTCTCCGATTGGAATTATAGACTTGCCGATAACAATTCGGTTATTTTGAATGGAGTCAATTTTAGCCAGTGAGATAATAAATGATTTGTGAACCCGCACAAAACGGTCATCAGGAAGGAGCTCTTCAAATTTCTTCAGGCTGTTGAGCGTTACAATGGTTTTATTGGTAATATGAACTTTTATGTAATCTTTTAAGCCTTCACAATAAAGAATATCATCAAGATCTATTCGGATTGTATTGTATCCTGTTTTGACCAGGATAAAATCAAGATTTGAGTTTTTCTCATGATTGTTCGTATTGCTGCCCGATAATTCAGCGTAGCGGTGAATTTGGCTCGCTTTATTAACCCCTTTTAGGAGGCGATCAAAGGTCAATGGCTTCAAGAGGAAATCTGTTGCATCGAGGTCGTATCCTGCAATGGCTTGCTGGCCATCGATAGCGGTAAAGATTACTTGAGGTTTATTTCGTAGGCTTTTCATTAGCTCGATACCCGTAATGACTGGCATCTCAACATCGAGAAAAACTAAATCTACCGGATGAGCCTGAATAAACTCAAGGCCTTCAAATGGATTGGTAAAGCATTTTAATATATTCAAGAACGGTAATCGACTTACCATCTCTTTTAATATATCAACAGCAGCTTTCTCGTCATCAATAATTATGCAGTTCACGATTCGATCTGTTTAAATAATTTATTGTCAAAAGTAATTAAAAAAGAGAGATGTTTAATTATCTGCAATTGGACTGAATTGAGATATAATAGTTTGTATTGTGGATAGTTGTTGATTCCGGATAAAAGATCTGACCTTTTTATTGAGTAGCTAGGTTCGCTAATCAATGAGTTGCAATTTGGGTTCGGATTGATCATGAAAAAGCCATCAGTTTTTATCGATATTCGATAAAAACTGATGGCTTTTAAAAGTTTCAGAATGTGTAGTGAATTTTTAATTAGTCACCAATAACTACAGCATCAAAAGGTCTGAATTCCCAAATGTCGTTGAAATAGGAGTTGCCATTTCTTCCGGTGGCAATATAAGCCTTTTCCTTAACAACGATAGCTACAGCATCTTGTCTTGCGCTTCCTTCAAAGTCCGTTTTTTTCGTCCAATTGTCCTCCGCAAAATTATATTCCCAACAATCATTGCGAACGCCTGAATTATATCCTAGACTTAAATAAGCTTTTGATCCAAGCACGAAAGCAGAGCCGTTTGAGCGAGGGATAGTCCAAGCAGTATTTATATTAAGTTTTGCTTTTTGTGACCATGTTGAAGAGGCAGGATCATACATCCACATATCAATCAAGCTGATTCCGTTGTTTGCGCCGGTAGTAACATATGCTTTACCATCATAAGTAAATGCGACAGCACTCATACGGCCATCTCCACCCATACTAGCAATTTGAGTCCATGAGTCATCGGAAGGATCGTATTTGTAAAAGTCTCTCATATTATTATCATCATTTCCTTTTCCTGTACCAACATACCCGTAATTTCCTAGGTTAAATGCAACCGCACCAAAGCGTGATTTGTCCATTGAAGAGGTTTCATGCGCAAAGTCCCCTTTTTGTGTCCAACTATTATTAGCAGGATTGAATTCCCAAAAATCTTTTAGTTTAGTGCTGCCGTTATATCCACAACCAACATATCCTTTTCCATTAATTACAAAAGAAATTGCATCTCTTCTTGGTGAGCCTGGGAAATCTGGCAATTTTGTCCAGAAGTCTTTCGCAGTATCCCACATCCAAAAATCTGACAAGTAATAATTTAGGGCAGTATTGGTTTGTGCACTATTGAATCCCAATCCCAAGTAAACTTTGTCACCTATAACAAACGAAATCGCATTACCTCTAGATATTCCTTCAAACGATGATGCAGCAGTCCAGTTTCCTACATAAACCGCAGTACTACTTTTTTTACACCCCATAAAAAGAACAAGCGCAAACATTACCAAAAATAATTTTTTCATCAATTTACAATTTTATAAATTTCAATTTTTTAAATTCAACAACCAGATTTCTGATATGTCATTTACAATGCAAGCATTAAATAATTCGACCTGCCTGTATTTAAAGCAGCATCAAAGCTATTACAGGCTTAAGAGCTTTAAAAACGAAACAGGATAAAAAGCCATTTATAATCGATATAAAGGCTATTATGGCATTTTAATCTATTTGTTTTAATTTTGAATTTTGAATTCATGCTTATTTTGCTATTTATATAATTGATATATAGTGTTATGTGTTTTAATTTGTTATTTTTGAATTTTTATTCGTCGTTTATAAATGGTTTTTGGTATAATAATTTAGGGTCAAATAAAAACTTCAAATACTTTCGCATCAAAAAATATGGAAAGAAGTTTTCGGGTTGTAGCTGGGTTTTTGTTTGCGGCTTCTCTTTTTTCTTGCAATTTCTCAAAAATTGAAGATTTCCAATTAGGTAAAGATTTTGTTTCCTCAACTTCCGGTGTAGTGCTTATTGATACGATGAAAATTGTTTCATCGACTGTTCATTTAGATTCTATTGTGACGAGTAAATCTAGCCGTTTGCTAATAGGAGGTTGCCAAAATGATTATACTGGAATGGTAACTTCTTCATCCTATTTCCAATTGCATAGCGGAGTCTTTCCATCTAATTTCCCTTCTGATTTAGTCTATGATTCCATTGTGGTTAAGTTTAATTATGACGGATATTATTGGGGCGATACTACAAAGCGAATTTCTTTTTCGGTTAAGAAATTAGTGCCGGCCAAAGGGTATAATTCCAATGGAACATTGTACGATATTTCATCATTCAAGCTTAATATGGATGGAGGTTTATACAATACCTCTAAATTTCAACTCTCTGATGAAATTTTAGGTGAAGTTAATTTATTGCCTCGCCCTCGTACAAAAAAAGATTTTTATTTTAAATTATCTGATGATTATGGTCGCTCTTTATTTAATAGTATTCTGACTAAGAATGACTCAATGAGTAACGCCCATGATTTTAAAGTCTTTTTACCTGGGATGGCTTTTGTCTGTGTTCCTGGCAATAACCTTTCGGCTGCAGGTATATTACAAAGTTCTATCTCCATGAGAATTTATTATCATGCCAGAGTTAATTATGTTGAGAATTTAAATACCGTATTTTATGATTTTCCTGTTGATGGCAATGGGATTTGGTATAATCAAATTTTATATAATTCACAAGGAAGTATTCTTGGTGATATCAGTCAGGATAACAGTTCGATTTTAGCCTATAATGAACTACCAAGCAGTGCAACATCAAATCAGACGATGATTCAGGCAGGAAGTGGTGTATATACAAAAATCAGAATTCCTGGATCTCAACTATTGAAAGGTTATGGTAAAAACTTAGTCTTGTTAAGCGCAAGGATTGATTTAATTCCTAAATCTTCCTCGTATTCGATTATTAATCCTTTACCTGATAGCTTGGCGGTATATTTGGTTGATATTCGAAATATTATCACTAGTCAATATGCTAGTTCCTTAGGCGGCAATATTTATGCTCTTAAGGTTACCCCGTCAGCTATTGATCAGCTCCCTTATTATTCATTAGATGCAACTCAATTTTTGACTTCTGAGATTGCGACTCGCTCCTTATCTGGGAATTCGCTTATGTTGGGAGTTCTTGGAAATAAGGTAGGTCAATCAGTTAATTATCTTTCATTTACAAAGAATACTTTAGACAGCAATATCTTTAAAATGACTGTTTACTGTTATATTGATAAGAATAACAGATAGATATCTTTTTTAAGTAAGCTTCCTTCAATACAACAAAATTTTAATAACACCTTGGAATGAGACGGTTAGCATTGTTAGTTATATTTTCCCTTCTGGTTTTTGTGTCTGCAGGTCAGAATAACACAAATTCTCCCTATTCAATCTTTGGTATCGGGGAGCTTGAGAGTACGTCTGGAGGGCGAAATATGGGAATGGGGGGTGCTGGAAATGCTTTAAGATCAGATGTTTTCTTAAACTTGGCCAATCCTGCCTCTTTAACCGCTCTACCACCTCAAAGCATGGCGACTGATGCCGGGATTAATTTTAAATATTCAAACCTTAAGAATCAGATCAATTCGGTAAATGTGTTAAATGGAAATATCAGTTGGGCTGCAATCGCCTTCCCTGTTAATCGCAAAATTGGAATTGGATTTGCTCTTAATCCCAAAAGCAATGTAGGCTATAAGATTTATGGGACCAAAAGTCTTGATGGAACAACGATGAGTTATCCTGTAACTTACAGTGGGGAGGGTGGATTAACAGAAGCTTCGGGTTCAATAGGGGTGCTAGTGTTAAAAAAATTGTCACTTGGATTCCGAAGTTCGGTGGTTTGGGGAAATATGGTTACAAGCAGTATCGATTTACCTCCGATGGGTTCCTCAATATCTAGAATCGATAACATCAATTATTTGGGAGCTACTGTAAAACCAGGATTTCAATACCAGTCCAGATTGAATAGTAAAACAATGGTTACCATTGGTGGTACTGCAGAGTTAAGTAGTTATCTTAATGGCTCATCTAATCTTACGATCACCTCAGGCGGTGCTACAGTGTTGAGTGAACTGAATAATCAGGATCAGCTTAAGCTTCCCTCCAAATCGGGTATAGGTATGGCAATTGATTTTAAGAATAAATATATTTTTACCGCAGATTATAATCGCAGCGATTATCGAACCGCGGTGTTGAATATGGATAGCAAAGGGCTGGCATTGAACGAGAGTTATAATTTGGGTGTTGAGTATATTCCGAAGTTTGATGCTCAACGATTAGGGTATACGGTAAGGTACCGAATGGGGGCACTTTATCAAACAGGTTACTTGAATGTTTACGGGGTCCAGATTCATAGTTATGCTGCTACTGTGGGGGTTTCTTTGCCAATAAGGCGCGATCGTAATTCGGTTAACTTATCTCTTGAGATTGGTAAACAAGGCACGCTTGAGAACCAGCTTATTCAAGAAAATTACGCCAAACTAAATGTCAGTTTTTGCCTCTGGGAACGGTGGTTTATTCCGCGTAAATTCGATTGATCCAAATCGGCTAATTCGTTCATTGATTTAGAATATTACCAACTTTCGTATTCCTAAATTTAGCCTTTTATTATTCTGTCAGCGTGGCCTGATTGGAACCGACGACATCGTCGTCCCGAACGACGCACGCTACCAAACTGCGCTACACCCCGAAAATCGTGGATCTAATACATGGATAACCAATTTTAAATTTTTTTATTCTGAAAAATTAAATTTAGGACAATCAAAAGAACTATTGCATTGCCACGAAGCTTGCCGATAAACAAAAAAGGTAGTAGCTTTATCCAAACTTAAACGACCTTATTTTATGAAAAAATTTCTTTTCTTTATATTTCTTTCAGTTTTATTTGTCTCTAACGTGTTTAGCCAGAGTGGATCCTATAATGGGATACAAAATAATCTGAGTAATCTGTATCTACTTTCCAATGCGAAGAGCCGTTCGATAAGTCCTGAGAATTTTACGGGTGAAAAAGGTAAAGGTGGTATGGCTAAGGTGGGTGAAGGTTCAGCTTCTCATGCGGCTCGCGATCTGGGACAGGGATGGAAATTAAATCCGTTCATAGAGATTGGCAAAGGGGAGACCTTTACCTTAGCCGAGATTGAAGGTGAGGGATCTATAGAGCATATCTGGATGACCCCAACCGGAAATTGGCGCTATTCAATTCTTCGGATTTACTGGGACGGAGAACAAGAACCATCTGTTGAATGTCCGGTAGGGGACTTTTTCGGAATGGGATGGGGCGTATATTCTCCGCTTCAGTCGCTCGCCGTATGTGTAAATCCTGGAAGTGCATTTAATTGCTATTGGCCCATGCCTTTTCATAAGAAGTGTAAAATAACCATGGAGAATATAGATGAGAAAAAGATGAGTCTTTACTATCAGGTAGATTATTGTCTCACAGAAGTTCCTTCGAATGCCTCCTATTTCCATGCCCGGTTTAATCGTACTAATCCATTGAAATATAAAGATATATATACTATCATTGATCAGATAAAAGGAAAAGGACACTATGTTGGTACCTATTTAGCATGGCAAGCCAAAAATAATGGTTGGTGGGGCGAAGGGGAGATTAAGTTTTATATGGATGGTGATCAGACGTTTCCTACAATCTGTGGTACTGGTCTTGAAGATTACTTTTGTGGCTCATATAACTTTGACCGGAATGGGCATTATACTGAATTTTGTTCTCCCTATTCCGGATTACATCAGGTAATTCTGCCCGATGAGGCTTATCATCCAAGTCTTCGATTTGGCTTATACCGTTGGCACCTTGCTGATCCTATACGCTTTGAGAAAGATCTGAAGGTAACTATTCAAGCATTAGGATGGCGTAGTGAAGGTCGTTATCTCCCTTTGCAAGACGATATTGCATCTGTGGCTTTCTGGTATCAGACAGAACCTCACCATCCATTTCCGGCATTACCTTCAAAAGATGAGTTGGAAGTTAATTAGTGCATATAATAACGATTTCAAAAGAGCATTTATCTCTAGCCTGGTTTGATAAACGCTCTTTAAATATAGTTTAAGCTATTCAATATTAGCTTTTTGACCTATGCTATACTCCTTCTGTTGCGGAAGAATAACTGTCGTTTTAATAGTAGCTGATTGGATTAAATTTTCTAGCTTTCCCTAGACTTGATGGGGGTAAATCAGTAATGATTTTGTATATTGCCAACTCTAAATCGGGCGAAATATTTAGAGCTGTTTAGTTCTTCATTAAGAACCATTTTAAACCAAATTAATTAACGATTTTATTATGCAAGTATTATTAGGGATCTTTTTTCATTCTATCGGAGGATTTGCCTCCGGGAGTTTTTATATGCCTTTCAAGAAGGTAAGGAATTGGGCTTGGGAGAGTTATTGGATCATAGGAGGATTGTTCTCATGGTTGATCGTTCCACCTCTGGCTGCCTGGCTGACTGTTCCTGAATTTGGAGCAATCATTCATGCTACCTCCTTTAATGTTCTAGCTGTTACCTTTTCAATGGGTTTGATTTGGGGAATTGGCGGACTTACCTACGGTTTGGGAGTACGCTATTTGGGGATGTCCCTGGGAAATTCTATTGTATTGGGATTTTGTTCTGCCTTCGGTGCCTTGGTCCCTTCGATTTATTATAGCTTTGTTGAAACTGCAGGAAAGATCTCCTTTACTCATATGATCACTCATTCGGGAGGACAGCTAGTTCTTTTTGGCGTCTTTGTTTGCCTTACGGGAATCGCAATTTCTGGTAGGGCAGGGATGCTCAAGGAGAAAGAGCTCTCACCGGAAGCGAGTAAAGAGAGTGTAAAGGAATTTAGCCTCACAAAAGGATTGATAATCGCCGTTATTTCTGGAATACTAAGTTCATTCTTTAACTTTGGTATTGAAGCCGGTAAGCCTATGGCATTGGTGGCTAATGAAGCCTGGAAAGCGTTAAATCCCAATCAGGGAGAGTTCCTATTCCAGAATAATGTTACCTTCGTTGTTCTGCTTTGGGGCGGGTTAACGACTAATTTTATTTGGTGTATGATCCTTAATTATCGGAATCGTACCTTTGGTGATTATATCAATAAAGCTACTCCACTTACCTCGAACTACTTCTTTGCTGCATTAGCTGGAACAGCGTGGTTTTTACAGTTTTTCTTTTATGGCATGGGTGAGAGTAAACTTGGAAATGGCGCCAGTTCATGGATCCTTCATATGTCAACAATTATTCTTACTGCGAATATGTGGGGCCTGTATAATCGTGAATGGAAAGGTGTCTCGACAAAAACGTTCCGGACTATTTCCATTGGAATAGCTGTTATTCTTTTGTCTGTTGTAATTGTGGGAATCGGAAATTCAATCTTATAAATCAAGCGTGAAAAGATTCGCTTTTAAGATGCAGCTTAAAGCCGGATGCAAAGAGGAGTATCGAAAACGGCACGACCAAATCTGGCCTGAATTGGCAGCCTTAATACAGTCGAAAGGGATTTCGGATTATGCAATCTTTTTAGATGAGTCGACCAATACACTCTTCGGAGTTCAGAAACAATCGGGTGATGAATCATCTCAGGATTTGGGGCTTAATCTGATTGTCAAGAGATGGTGGGAATTCATGGCTGATCTGATGGAGACAAACCCAGACAATTCACCTGTGATGACAACCTTAGAAGAGGTTTTTTACCTTGAATAAACAGATTTATACTATATTAAAGATGAAAAAGGAATTTATTCAGCGTGCTTATGAGTTGGCCAAAGAACAGTATGCCGCTATTGGTATAGATACCGACAAGGCTATCGCTCAAATGAAAAGTGTAAATATTAGCCTTCATTGCTGGCAAACCGATGATGTTGGTGGATTTGAGCGTCCTGATTCAACACTTGGCGGAGGAGGTATTCAGGTAACAGGTAATTATCCCGGTAAAGCAAGATCAATTGCCGAAATGCGCCGCGACCTGGAAAAGGTAATGTCCCTATTACCTGGTAAACAGCGGCTGAATCTTCATGCAATCTACGGAGAGTTTAACGGTGAACTTGTAGATCGTGATCAGATTGAACTCAATCATTTTGAAGGTTGGATCCAATGGGCAAAGAACTTAGGAATAGGGTTAGACTTTAATGCAAGTTGTTTCTCCCATTCTAAAGCTAATGATGGCTTTACCTTATCAAGCAAGGATGAATCGATTCGTAAGTTTTGGGTGGATCATGTTAAGAGATGCAGACTAATTGCTGCAGAAATGGGTAAGCAGTTAGGTACCCCTTGCGTTCATAATCTGTGGATTCCGGATGGGTCAAAAGATATGCCTGTCGATAGAGGTGGCCATCGCGCCATTCTTAAAAAGTCGCTCGACGAAATTATGGAGGTGAGCTATCCCAAAGAATTCCTCAAAGATGCTGTTGAATGTAAGCTTTTCGGTATTGGTTCTGAGGCCATGGTTGTTGGTTCGCACGAATTTTATCTCGGATATGCACTTAAAAATAATATTCTTCTTTGTCTCGATAACGGCCATTTCCATCCAACCGAACAAATAGGGGATAAAATTTCATCTTGTTTGCTTTATCTTGACGAGCTCTTATTGCATCTTACCAGAGGGGTCCGTTGGGATAGTGATCATGTAGTCACCTTTAACGAAGAAATTATTTTAATTGCTCAGGAGGTTATCCGTTGTAAGGCTTTGGACCGGGTTAATATTGGGCTTGATTATTTCGATGGCAGTTTAAACCGTATCGGTGCTTATGTGGTTGGCACACGCGCTGCTCAGCAAGCTTTTTTGTTTGCCCTACTTGAACCAACTGAGAAATTGAAAAGTTATGAAGAGAGGGGTAAAAACTTCGAGCGTTTAGCATACCTGGAAGGGATGAAAACGATGCCTTTTGGCGCTGTGTATGATTACTATTGTTTAGAAAATCAAGTCCCTGCAGGTATCGATTATATATCAGAAATTCAGCAGTATGAGTCTGATGTGTTAAGCAAAAGATAGTTTGAAATTCAGGATGGTCCTGTCGGAGCAACTTGTTCTGGCAGGACCATTGTATTTCATCAACTTTGTTTCCAAATTCACCTGAAATTTCATTAGCTTTATGAAAAATATCCTGGCATAGTAATGGTAGAGTTTATTCGAAATGATCAGTTGCAATTGGCTTTTGATTTTGTTCAATATACCGGTAAACATATTTTTCTTACTGGAAAGGCCGGGACAGGAAAAACAACCTTTCTACATCAGCTTAAAAAATTATCTCCGAAAAGAATGGTCGTTGTTGCACCAACAGGTGTTGCAGCGATAAATGCCGGAGGCGTTACGATTCACTCTTTTTTCCAATTACCTTTTGGACCATTTATTGCTGCCGATCATTCCGCACAAGGGAGTGGTACACCCAATTCAATAGATCGTTTCCAACGATTTAATCGCGAAAAAATTTCCATCCTTAAAAGCCTTGATCTGCTGGTTATTGACGAAATAAGTATGGTTCGCTCTGATCTGCTTGATGGTATTGATAGTGTGCTGCGTCGTTATAAAGATAGGAATCAGCCGTTTGGTGGCGTGCAGCTGCTTATGATCGGCGACTTACAACAACTTGCTCCGGTAGCAAAGGATGATGAATGGAATTTACTTAAACAACATTATGAATCGATTTATTTCTTCAGTAGCCTGGCACTTAGAAAAACCGAATTTATAACTATTGAACTAACCCATATTTTTCGCCAACGCGATGAACAGTTTATTCAGTTACTGAATAAAATCAGGGATAATGATGGGGATCAAAAAACTTTTGATGCTCTTAATAAACGGTTTATTCCCGGTTTTGCCCCTGCCGACACAGATGGTTACATTACCTTGACAACACATAATGCACAGGCACAATTATTAAATGAGAATAAGCTGACCAAGTTATCAGCCAAAACGGAACGATTTACCGCAATTATTGAAGGGGATTTTCCGGAGTATTCTTATCCTACGGAGTTTAATCTTCACCTTAAAGAGGGAGCTCAGGTGATGTTTGTGAAAAATGATATCTCACGTGATAAGCTTTTTTATAATGGAAAAATTGGGACTGTCGTTAAAATAGCGGGAGAGGTTATTCACGTCCGGTGTAAAGGAGATGCTGATGATATTCAGGTTGGTCGGGCAGAATGGCAAAATACAAAATACACGATCGATGAGCAAACAAAGGAGATTAAAGAATCCATAGTTGGTGTTTTTCGCCAGATACCACTTAAACTTGCCTGGGCCATCACGATTCATAAAAGTCAGGGGCTTACCTTTGATCGTGCAATTATTGATGCCAATGCCGCATTCGCTCATGGTCAGGTATATGTGGCCTTAAGTAGATGTAAGACCCTGGAAGGTATGGTGTTGAGTACACCCATCTCGGGGCACGGAATGAAGAGCGATTCTCGAATATCACTCTTTAACCATGATGTACAGCAAAACCCACCAGGGCAAGAGCTCTTAAGTGAATCGAAGTTGGCATTTCAGAAACAACTCTTATTGGGTCTTTTTGACTTTATACCTTTATCTCGTCGCACGGGTTACTTTGCAAAGCTAATGTTCGATCACAAGGAGAGTATACATCCCATTCTTAGGGAGAGTATTATTGAGTTAAATAAGGATTTAAAAACTGATTTGCTTGATGTGGCTTATAAATTTAAAGATCAGATTCTGGAACTTATTGATGAGAATAGTAATATTGAGGAGAATCTTCCCCTTCAAAACCGGATTCGTAAAGCTTCACACTATTTTTCTGATAAGCTGGCACTGGTAGTCCTAAATAAACTTAAGATCGTTGATATTGAGATTGATAATAAGGGTGTTAAGAAATCAGTGCTGGATATAACTGTTAAAATTATGGAGGAAGCACATCTTATCCATTGCTGTTTATTAGATTCTAAAGAGGGCTTTTTTGTGAAAAGACATCTAGAAATAAGAGCTAAGGCTGCTATAGAACCACAAGAGAAAAAACTAAAGCATAAATCAGTTGTATTTGTGTCCGATAGCTCTATGCCCCATCCTGAATTATATAAGAAACTTAAAATCTGGAGGAACCAGAAGGCTGATGAATTAGATGTGGATTCATATCTTATTCTACCTCAGAAAACGCTTCTGGAATTGGTAACCAACTTGCCGGCATCGATAAAGGAACTAAAAACCATTAAAGGATTTGGTGCAAAGAAAATTTCGCAGTTTGGGCACGCACTGCTCCTATTGATCATCCAATATAAGGTTGCCAATAAGATGCATGTACCTGATATTATTTTTGAAGTGGATCCGGATGTCGAAGAAAATAAACCCTCTAAAGTCGATACAAAACAGATAACCAGAGCATTTTTTGACCAAGGTAGGTCTATTGCGGATATTGCCCGAGAGCGAAGTGTGACCGTTTCCACTATTGAAGGTCATCTGGCTCATTTTGTAGGAACAGGTGATCTTGAACTGAGTAAATTTGTCACCAAAGATAAAGTTAACCTTATTTCCGAATGGTTTTTAACAAACAATACGAGTAATATCGGAAAAGCGAAAGCTGCACTTGGCAATAGGGCTACATATACTGAATTAAAATTTGTCCTTAAATATCTTTATTATTCCAATCAATTATCGGGTTAATTAGATATTTTTATCCTTCGAAAGTTAAATGCGTTTAAAAATAAATTAATCAATATCATCAACCTAAATCAAATGCTGAAATTCTCTCTTATTGCCGGACTTGTTATGCTGCAAATAACTTTAATGGCATTGGCTCCAACATCTCTTTCTGGAATAAGTCTTATCCCAAAACCGGTATCGATAACTTCCACAGATGGACATTTCTCCCTTACATCCAAGAGTATTATATCCTATTCAAATCAGGATAAAGAGCTAAAGAGGCTTGGAGATTTTCTTGCTGAGAGATTAAGGCCTGCTACTGGCTTTGCGCTGACCGTTCAGCCTACTGGCTCTAAACAGATAGTAGGGAATATTTCTATATCCTTGTCTTCGGGTGATCCTCTATTGGGTGATGAGGGTTATCTTCTTACGATTAAGTCAGATCGTGTTAATCTAATCGCGAGAAAACCTGCGGGTATCTTTAACGGTATTCAGACTTTACGGCAGCTCTTTCCGGCTAAAATAGAATGCACTACAAAACAATCGGATTTATGGCAAATTCCTGCTGGCGAAATTCGCGATTTTCCTGAATATGCTTATCGTGGTGCAATGCTTGATGTAGCGCGTCATTTCTTTCAGATTGAAGATGTTAAACGATATATTGACTTGATTGCTCTGTATAAAATGAATATTTTGCATTTGCATCTTTCTGATGATCAAGGATGGCGCATTGAGATTAAAAAATGGCCTAAGCTTACCTCTGTTGGCGGAAGTTTGCAAGTGGGTGGAGGTAAAGGGGGATTCTATACCCAGGAGCAATATAAGGAGATCAT
Organism: uncultured Bacteroidia bacterium; assembly: GCA_903907075.1. Lineage (GTDB taxonomy): Bacteria > Bacteroidota > Bacteroidia > Bacteroidales > Prolixibacteraceae > JAAFHB01. The sequence goes on along the minus strand of CAIVMQ010000001.1, from coordinate 59,728 downwards.
CAACTATGCGGCTGCTCGCTTTATTGTTGTTATTCCCGAGATTGATATGCCGGGACATACCAATGCCGCCTTGGCTTCCTATCCGGAGCTTAATTGTAATGATCAGGCAACAGCCCTTTATACCGGCACCGAGGTAGGATTTAGCTCCTTGTGCACGAAGAAACCTATTACATATCAATTTATTGCTGATGTATTTGGTGAGATTGCCTCGATTACGCCAGGCCCTTATCTGCATATTGGAGGCGATGAGTCGCATGTAACTAAGCTTGAAGATTATATTCCTTTTGTGAATATGGTTCAGGAAATTGTAGTTAAGCTGGGCAAACAGGTCATTGGGTGGGATGAAATTGCGTTGTCGTCGCTTAAACCAAACTCTTTCGTGCAATATTGGGCTGAGGCCGAAAATGCTGTTTTAGGTGTTCGCAAAGGTGCTAAAGTGATCATGTCGCCCGCGGACAATTGCTATCTGGATATGCAATATGATTCAACCACCACTCTTGGGCTCCATTGGTCGGGTTTCGTAGAGGTGGATAAAAGTTATAATTGGGATCCTGCAACACTGGTAAAAGGGATTTCTAAAGAGAATATTGCTGGTGTTGAAGCACCATTATGGACCGAGACTATGGTTACAATGAGCGATATTGAATATATGGCGTTCCCCAGGCTACTAGGAATTGCAGATATCGGTTGGCGATCTCCATCTTCTGCAAATTGGAATGAATACAAGATTCGTTTAGGCAATCAAAAAGAAAGACTTAAGCTACTTAAGATTAATTTTTATCCATCTAAGCAGATTCCTTGGGCTGATTGATCTAATTCGCTTCCTGTTTGTCCTGTTTGATTAGCAAATTTCGAGGTAAGCAGCGGTTTTGTGTGATTCGCCGGGGTTTAATGTGATGGAATTACCGAACGAATTTACTGCTTCAATGCAGACAAAAGAGCGGTATCCATTATCCGGAAGATCGGAAATGGAAGCACAGTTTTCTATCCATGGGTTCCATACAGTTGTTATTTTGCTTCCCGATTTAGAAACCCTAATAGTTCGATTATAGGTTGTATCTTCAATGAAGCATGTTTCTTCGGTATTGTAATAATGCCTATCCTCCATTTGATTGAATACCAATTCTGGCGTATTTTGCAAGAAATCGCCTGGTTCCCCATGTTTGTAATAGGGTGTTTTAATAAGGCCTGCAATAGAAATATTCGCAATGTCAGAAACACGGTAATAGCTATGAAGGGCACAGGAATAGTCAAATGGAGCAGTTCCTTGGTTTGTTATTTTAAGTGAAACTGATAGCTTTTTACCCACTAATATAATCAGTTCGGCAACAAAATCATTGGCCCAATATTCTTTTGTTTCATCTGATGCACCGAGTTTTAATGTGATCTCTGTTTCCCCGCTCTGGAGTTCTAACGCTTGGACAACTTCCCAGGTCATTAATCGGCCAAATCCATGTTGCGGCTTCGATTGATCCGTTGGATGAGGCCCAAACCATGGAAAGCATATTGGGATACCTCCACGAATGGCTTTCCCAATTTTAAAATTACTTAATGGACTCATATATAATAAATCCACTTCATTTTTAGGTTTGAAGCTCACTATTTGTCCTCCATACAGAGAGATCAAGGCTTCAGCATATGGATTAGATATGACGATGCACGTTAGATTTTTTTCCATTTCTCTGAATAGTAATCTTTCAGAAATTTTGAATTCACTATTTAATCTCTCAATCTTATTCATTGTATTTTTAAGTAACCTTATTTTAATTTCTTCCATGGTTATAGAGAAGATACCCAAAACTAACCTGAAGATAGAATTTTGGATCGCTGGCGCTATAATAATTCAAGAGTAAACTTGCCGGTCCCAATGGGGTGTGAAAAACTATTCCTCCGCATCCAATAAATGCATTGGTTGTAAATAGGTTATCATTGAAGAAGGGGGTGTTTATATCCTTGTTCATTAACTCTTTAAATGGTTGAAAGTAATATCCTTCAAACCTTAAGTGTGTCGATGCCGAGATTGGGACAATCGCTTTTATTCCTGTTGCAACAAAATTATCGGATCGCAGATATGGGAAGTACCTTATTGAAGAGTTTACCGTTGGGGTAAAACCCGGCGCAGCTAATTGTGTTGAGGTATAATTATGAAAAGGATCCATATTGGATAGCATCGAGTTAAGTGATAATCCAATAGTGAGATGGTTAAATGTTTTGAAATATTTTTCATAATCGAATTTCATCTGGATATATTCATGTGATCCCCGAAATGGTAAATCAGTTAGATGCATTGATCCCGGATCCTCTTTTTCTGTGCCAAAAATATAGTTTATCTCAAATTTATACATCTTTCCTTCAGTAGGGTATTGCTTCTTATTTAATGATTTTGCTTCTAGTCTTAAGTGTATATTACCCGCAGTAAAAACAGTCTCATCAGGGGAATCATTTTTGGTGTAATTATTTGTTTGGAAATAATTATCGGATCGATTTAGAAAGTCAATTCCTGTCTCCCATTTGGCTTTTGTTTTTAAAGGAAATGCTAGGTTTAACTGTATATTATCATCATTTCTGATTGTATAATGAGAGCGTTGATTCTCGAAAAATAACTGAGTCGTTCCAGAGAAAAAATCACTTCTGTTTTTGATAAAGTAAAGTTCTAAGGAGAAGGGGCGTTTTGTCGTGAAATTCAGACGGGTTCCCGCCATAAAAGAGCTATAGAATTTTCCTACATGAATATTTGATTGAATTGTAATAGGTAAATTATTAAAAATGCGGTAGTCCAGGCCGATATATCCTTGATTTACATCAGACAAGGAAAAATATCCACCAACACCTACAGCCAATGGCTTGTGAGGCTCCGCTTTTAACTGTAAATCGTAAAGGCCATTTTCTTTATTGTAGTCTACAGTAGGCAAGAGCGATTTAATTTTATCGTCAGCTAAGATTTTAAAATATTCTTGACGTAGTTCCTCGAGGTCAAATATTTTTGATCGATGTCGTATTGATTGAATAATATAATGTCTTTGCGATCCATTAACTCCTGAGACCTGTATGTTATTAAAACGAAGCACAGGACTCTCACTCCTATATTCTTCTCTTTTTTGGTTTAGATGGTCCAAATCTGTTCTGCGGGATACTCTTGATTTTATATTCTCGATTTGAGCCATCGTTGATTCGTATCCTGTCTTAACAATTTCATCGAGTCGCTCAAAGTCCATAAGGCTTATGTGATTTACAGGCGATTTTATCGTTACGCCCAAACTGTCAGGGATTATATAGTTCGTTTTGCGAACCATCATATTTTCAATCTGAAGCTTTATATCATCTTTTTTAGGTTTAACGTCTTTAAAACCGACTGCACTTCCTATTATAAAACCGGGATGAAAATTTTGAATCATTACATCGCACGGGAAGTTGTTCACCAATCCACCGTCGAACAATAGAACACTATCAATTTCAATAGGTTTAAAATAAAATGGGAAGGTCATTGATGCCCGAATAGCAGATCCAAGATCTCCTGAATGAAACACAACCGGCTCTCCACGATATATATCTGTAGCAACACACCTGAAGGGGATAAATAGTTTGTCGAAATCTTTTGCTGCTAATGCGTTGGCCGGACTAAATAGTTCCATAAAACCGAAATCCATCTGCCCTGATGGGATTAAATTTGTAGGGAGTGCAAGTTGCATTTTTTCCTCTCTGCGTGCAAAGTCTAAATCTATAAAGGATGGGTTATCATCAAGTTGCTTAAAGAAGAAGCTGTACTTAGAAGGGATTTTCCCAGTCGACCAGTATTTAAAGTCTTCTGACTTAAATAGGGTCTCCATCTCTTCGGGAGAATATCCGGCGGCATAGAGTCCGCCAATTATAGCACCTATAGAAGTTCCGGTGATGTAGTCAATTGGAATATTGTTCTCCTCCAGCGCTTTTATTACGCCGATATGGGCAAGTCCTTTTGCACCACCTCCACTGAGCACAACCCCTACTTTTTGGCCGAATGCGGAAATTTCAAGTGTGCAAATTAAAAAAAGGACCAGGACTTTGAACATACTACAACCGTTGGTTTTATAAACCTTTAATGGTATTCAATTTTATGTTTTAAGGATTGAAATCCTTCACCTAGAATTTCACTGGCATCCATTATTGTAATAAAAGCCTGAGGATCGATCTTATTGATATGCTCTTCTAGAATAGCAACTTCTCTGCGGCTCACTACAGTAAATATAATATTTTTCTCGGTATTTGTGAACATTCCAACGCCCTTAAGGTAGGTACCCCCTCGTGCCAGGTCTACAATAATCTTTTCACGAATGTCTTCGTGTTTTTCTGAAATGATAATTAAAGCTTTATTATAATTCGCCCCTTCCAGAATTAGATCAATAGCTCTTCCGGTGATGTAGATTACAATCATGCTATAAAGGGGTATTTGCCAGTCTTTAAAGGCCGCTAAGGCAACTAAAACAATAGCAGAGTCTACCCAGATCAGCATTTGTCCAATCGGAATTCGCGTATATCGCGTGATAACCATTGCGATGATATCACTTCCTCCCGAAGTAGCTCTTGCTTTGAATATTATCCCTAATCCTATGCCTGTTAATACTCCTCCGAAGATACATGAAAGCAAAACATCACTAACTAAAGGCGCGTCACCAACAGCGCGCATCCAGGTTATACCGTCCATAAATATTGAGGAGGAGATAAAACCGTAAATAGTTTTTGTGCCAAATTGCTTGCCTAGAAGTTTGATGCCGAAATAGGTTAGCGGGATATTTACCAGTAGGTTAAATAATCCAATCGGAAATCCTTCGGGCCATAAGGCCACCCCTTTTGTTAGGTAGTGAATAATAATTCCGAGGCCGTAGATTCCACCCGGAACGATTTTATGAGGGGTTATAAAAAAGACATACCCTGCAGCCATTATGAAAGAACCGGCGGTTATCAAACTGTAATCGATAACTGAACGTTTTGTAAATTGTTTTTCTTTGGTGAGCAGAGTCATACACAACACTTATTTTCTATAAAATTAGAAAAAAAAAGGGTTCCTTGTGGAGGAACCCTTTAATAGTTGTTGTTCTTAAAATCTTTTCTCTTTGATTCGGGCTTTTTTACCGGTCAAATCACGAAGATAGAACAAACGTGCACGACGCACACGTCCCATACGATTAACTTCAATGTTATCAATAAAAGGTGAGAAAAAAGGAAAAATTCTTTCAACACCAATATTACCAGACATTTTGCGTACAGTGAATGTTTTTGTGGTACCAGTACCTTTTATCTGAATCACAGTACCTTTGTAATTCTGAATTCTCTCTTTGACACCTTCGACAATTTTGTAACTTACAGTTATCGTGTCACCTGCGTGAAATGTAGGAAGTACTTTTTGTTCTCCCAGGAACGCATTTTCTGCAATTTTAATCAGATCCATTATGATTGATTTTAACGATATTTTTAACGAACGCAATATTCACAGTGTCTATTTGTTTGCTGTCAGAGATTACGTACGGAACGAGGCGCAAAAGTAGCTATAAATTCCGTGAATAAAAAACTATAAATTAAGTTTTTTCTTTATCGACTCAGGTATTGCCTCCTTATTAACCATTATTGCGGTTGTTTTATACTTAAAATAGGATTGTGATGCATAAAAATAACCATTTAGCGAGTTGTAATTACCCCATGAATTTTTAACTTTATAGTATAGGGTGCCATTTTGGTCCTTGGCTAATCCAATTAAATGGAGTGCATGATCATCAGTTGTCTCTTTATTTTCAAAGGCTAATTGTCTGTATTCTTGTGTTATAACTTGTTCTTTTTCCGGTTTGTCGAATAGATAATAAGTAGCATCTTTCTCCTTCTCCGATAAGCTATCCCATTTGGCTGATTCAGCAGCACTCATCTCCTTTACTGTTTTGTCAGGTATAACAGCAACCCCTTTTTGAGAAGTGGCAAATCCTTTATCACTCACATCTGTTGCCCATAATACAGAGTATCCCTTTTGAATTGAATAATCAACAATCTCCTGTAGCTCATCAAGAGGAACATTGTAAAAAGGACTCCATAACCAGTTGTCAGGAACTTCTAAACTAAACATTTCATAAAACGGGTGATGGGTAAAGGATGTGATTTGCACATAATTATCGCCAGCAATACCGCAGAATTCTGAAGCAAAAGATTCTGGGGTAAATGACTTACCTTGATAATCAAATTTATCCGGTAGCTGACCTAGATAAGCATCGATGGTGCTATTAACTGCATTTTCCCAAACGGGAGAAATTTTACTGTTCTTATTCTCAACTACAGCTGAAACCATTTTTAAGAGTACCTCATCCATTTCACCATGCGTATGTTTCTTCTCGTTGTAAGTTATTCCCGAAAATATATTCTCGGGCACGAGACCATATTTATTGGCTATATAAAAATCATCAAATAGCTCTCCTCCTGGTCCGAAATTCATCTTTCCATCTAGTCTGACATATTTTTTTGCTTTGTCACGGTAGCAGTGACTTACAACAAACATCTCGGATAGATCGATCTCTGGTTTACCCAATCTTAACATCTCCGACTCAAAAAATGACATTCCTGCAAATGACCAGCATGTTGAAGATTGGCTCTGATTCTTTACTGAAGTATGAGGAATCTCTTTTATTAATTCAAATTTATAACCCACATCATCCTTATTTCCTCCATAGCAAAAGGTAAAGAACAATAACAAAGCCGTAAAAAGAGGCAACCCTTTTTTGATTGTTTTCATAGACAAAAGGAAATAAAAATATGTTGTCGAAAAGTATAATAACACATTTAATTTTTTATTCTATCAAGGTCGTAAATGTAAATTATTTTATTTGAAGTTAGGGATAATATTTTTCATTTGATACAGATTTTCTATAGGGTTATCGCTCCCTTTATAGATTACTTTTTGAGGTGGAATTGCTGATTTTGTAGTTGGAATATATCCTATAGTACCTGTCGATATATAATTAATGGCTGCTGTCAGACAGGCATCAGATTGATCTCCCCACCCTTGAGAAGCGTTGTCTTGGGCCACAAAGTTAACAGGGATACCTTCAAAATAATCGGTGTATCCTTGGGAATTAATATTTCGAAAGCTTATTGGCGCAACAGCAATATTTAATTTGGTGTCACCCGCAATGTTCATCCCTACAGGTTTTCCATGAGTTGCTGCACCGATAAGTTTAATATTTTCGTAAGGGATTAATCCGGCAATAACCAGTTCACTGGCAGATGCAGTTGATTTTGAAGTTATAATAACGATATTATTCAACAATACACTGTTGCTTTTTAACTTTATAGTACTCGAGAATCCAAGATTAGAGTGTTTGTCGTTGTATACAAGTGTATTGTATATCATATCTTTGTGTCCTTTTCCGGCAAGCATCGCTACTAACGAGTCTGCGCAATCGAGCGTTCCTCCACCATTGTATCTGAGATCGAGAACCATATCGGTTATTCCTGCGGTTGAAAAGTTGTTAAATGTCGAATTTAATTCTTTGATTGAACTGCCTAAAAATTCATTGAATACTAGATAGCCTATTTTCTTGCTTGCAATTTCGTAAATTTTTGAATATAATACCGAATTAATCACGATTGCACCTTTTGTAATCTGAAGGTTGATTTCGGATGCATCATTCTTTATAAATGTAAAGGAATTAGTAGTATTTGCAATAGTTGAATTAATTTCCGAAGTTGTCATTGCTGAGACTAGCTTGCTATTAATTGCTTTGATTTGCCAACCCCGTTGTATTCCGGCTTTTCCCATGGCACTGTTATCGTAGGAATATAAGATACGCAACGAATTTTGAGCATCTAAACCTAATCCAACTCCCCAACCTGAAGTAACCCCATTTTGTAATAAATTTACCATGTCCGTGTAAGTCATCGTAAAACTCCATCTGTCTTTTGCATTTTTCACGGAGGTAATGTATTGGCTAGGTAATTTAAATGTTGTTAAATCGACGGCTGGCATATCTTTATACCATAGATATAGGTCCTTAAAAGTATCCGCAGTAAATTTCACTGACGGATCAATCGTGCCGCTTGTTATCGGCTGGGTATCTTTTTTGCAGCCGTTGGCAATTAATAAAAGGAGGATAAAAGCTGTATGAAGAATTCGGTTCATTGGTTATTCTATTAAAATAGGAAGCTTATGGTTCAAATGGAACGATAGCTAATGCGTTAAATTCTGAAGTTACTTACAACTATCGTGCAATATTTTCAAGTACCTCGAAAATATTTTATAGCTCTTTTTGGGGATATGCATTTCGAATATGGTAGATGTTCAGAAGTTTTTCTAGAAATATCTTTTTGAGTTGAGTAATATCTTTGAATGTCAAAGGGGCTTCATCTAACTGACCTGATGACACTTTTTGTTGGAATATAGAATCTATCAATTCATTCAGCGTGAAGTTATTTTTGTTCTCAATACTCCTTGATGCTGCTTCGATACTATCAGCGAGCATCACTCCAGCTGTTTCGCGCGTTGAGGGTATAGGTCCCGGATAGGTATATAGTTGTTCGTCAATATACTGATTGGGATTTTTGTTTTGTTCGATATAAAAATAGCTTGTTCGAGTGGTCCCATGGTGGGTTTGAATAAATTCGATAATTTGTTCCGGAATTTTGTGTTTTCGGGCAAGTTCTGTTCCGTAATTCACATGCTCCATAATGATTTTTGCACTTTGCTCTACTGTTAACTGATCATGAGGGTTAAAATTTGAGGATTGATTTTCAATAAAATATTGAGTGTTCACTAGCTTTCCAATGTCGTGATAAAGTGCGCCGGCTCTTACTAACAGTGGATTTCCTCCTAATCTTACAATTGCCTCCTCTGCCAGATTTGCAACTTGCAAGGAGTGCTGAAATGTTCCGGGTGCCTCTTCGGCTAATCTTCGCAGTAATTTCTGATTTGAATAGGATAACTCGATGAGGGTAACATCTGAGACGAAACCAAACGATTTTTCAAGAACAAAAACCAATAGGTAGGTGATTAACGTTAATGCGGCATTGATTAGGAACCATTTGATCATTTCCCAATCAATCGAGGCTAGATTAGCTTCCTGAATTAACGAGATTCCAATGTATGTAATGGCATAGGAGAGAAAGATTATTAATGAAGTGAGAATTAACTGATCACGTCGTTGAAGATTATTCTGACTTATTACGGCAATACTCCCTGCAGGAATCGTAAGGAGCATGAATTCGTAACCATTTGGAACCATATAGCCAACAATAATGGCCGAAATGGTGTTGACAAAGATTGCCAATCGGGCATCCAGAAAGGTGCGGATAATTAAGGCTAAAGCTGTAAAAGGGACAATGTATATGGGTAAAGTTCCCGATGAGACGATAATTCGGCAGAAAATTATCATCAGGACCATCATTGTAAGTGTAAACGTTATATCTCTTTTTGAGCGTAAAAGCTTTCTACGGATATTATAAATAAAAAGAAATAATGTTAATAGTAACATGCTAATGAAAAGGACTTTCCCTATGACGATTAAGTAGTATTTTGTTAGATCTCCGCGTGTTTTTTCAAAGACTGACTTTAGTGATTCGAGGATTAAAAAGATTCGTGGTGAGATTACATCTCCCTGTGATACAATGCGTTCTCCAACCTGAATGACGCCGTAGGTAGTAGATAGATTCTCAAGTATTTTTTGTTTTTCCAGGTTGGTTTTTTCCTGATCGAAAATCAAATTCGCCGACAAGTAATCCTCAGGATGAAATTTCTCAATGATTTGCTTTAAATCGACATCACTTTTTTTAAGTATTTCAAGGGCCGAGTATACCTCATTGTAGGCTGTTTTTAAAGAATATAGCTGTCCACTGGCATATCTTTCAGCCAGATTATTTCTTACAACCAATATTTCGCTATTTGCTATTGCAGTTGGTGCATTGAGATTCCCTTGTTCGAGAATGCCTTTCTTATAAATTTTATCAAAAATGGTAAGAACTTTGTTCTTTACAATTCGTGAATATAGGATTTCTGTATTCTCTCTAAGGGTGATTTCATCAATTTTTATTGATAATGCCTTTATTTGAAACTGCTCTATCGAATCATTAAATAGAAAATAGGGTGTTAGTGATTTAAGCAATGAATCGCGCTCCTCACTCACTGACTGATCTGATTTCATAATTGCAAAATCAAATGGGGCTATAAGTGTGGGATGCATCCAGGGTCTCCCTTTTTGAAATTCATAACGAAACCTGCCCTCTTGAGGCAACGCAAAATAGAGTACCAGTGCTGTAACTATAAATAAAATGGTTAAATAAATCGTATGCCAACTCTCTGAATCAAACCATTTTCTCTGTTGTATTTTCATACTTATCGCATTATTCTATTCTTAAAATACAAAACTATTTTGTATTTTTAAGAATAATCAAAAGTACTTATTTTTTCAAAAGTAATTAATGATCATCTAATCACGTATAGTGAAACCTACATCAGGCTTAAATTAGCTGATTTTCAATTGATGTCAGGTTGTTCTGGATGATACAATTCCCACGTTCATTAACAATGTTTTCGAGCAGGTTCCTTACTACTATTTGCTCATGTCGTTGTACTAAATTTTTCATAAATATTTATAATTCATTTATTTAAATAGTGTTAGTATGAAAACTACAGGCGCGCTATTAAGAATGATAATCGTTGTTTTAATCTTGATGATTAAAGGTGAGGTCATAAAGGCACAGATTAAGATTGATGGGTATGCAATTAATCCAAAGCTAGGGGCTTATAAAACGGAATATACCGCTTTTATTATTGGAGGAGAATTCAATGTTACATCAAAGAGGACTATCTATAGTGTTGATTATTATCGTACTTTTCAGATTATGAATCCTGAGAGACTTAAAATGATAGACTTTATGGTGGGTAGATATTATGGTGGAAGAATATTTCGACTACAGTGTCAGGGAGGATTGGGTACTCTTTCCGGGAAAAAAATAAACGAAAAAAGGGACATATCTGAAGAAATTTATACTTTTGGAGTGCCTTTAAAACTTGGACTTAAAATATTAGTCACAAATTCGTTAAGTCTGGGTATAGATCTTCAGGCACATTTAAATTCCAAACAATCAATTTGGATGTCAATGTTTAGTATTGAAATAGGTAAGGTACGAAAAAAATAATTTGCCCAAAAAATGATGAGATATGGGATCTCCAACCTCAGTATTGTACCCGTTCGGTCAGAACCGCGTGAAAAAGGTGAAATGTGTACTCAAATTCTTTTTGGTGAGCATTATACAATCTTAGAAGAGCAGGAAAAATGGTGCCGCGTCAAGCTTGCATTAGATAACTATGAAGGTTGGATTGATCGGATAATGGTTAATGAAGTAGACGAATTTTACTTTACCCAATTAGAAGAGAGATCACGTGTTGTGACTACTGATGTTTTTAATATAGTTCAAGTCAAAGGCGATTATGCAAATTTCTTAATTGTTGCAGGTAGTTCACTGCCTTGTTTTGATACCCTTACCAGAACATTCAGCATCGGTAATGTGGATTATAGCATTCAAGGAAATAGTCCTTTTGAACCCTCACGTAATGTTCGTGAAGTAATCATTGAAAATGCCCTTAAATATTTTAATTCTCCTTATCTTTGGGGAGGTAGGTCCCCATTTGGAATTGATTGTTCCGGGTTTACGCAGGTATTATATAAAATTGCCGGACTATCATTACCACGTGAAGCCGCACAGCAATCGCTATTAGGTGAAAACCTTAGTTTTGTTGAAGAAGCATTACCTGGTGATCTCGCATTTTTTGATAATGAAGATGGGTCAATTTTTCATGTTGGTATTATTTGGGAAAAGAATAAGATTATCCATTCTTCGGGTAAAGTACGAATTGATAATGTTGACCACTTTGGGATTTTCAATATAGATACCGGGCGATATACGCATCAGATGAGGCTTATGCGTCGCCTTATTGCCGATTAACAGTACTCATTTCTAAATTCAATTAGTATGGGACATCTTGATATAATTGGATACCTGTTTGCTATCTTAATCGTTGTTTTTATCGTTTTGCGAAATAGAGATAAACAGAAGAAGGATGAAAAAGAGAGTGAATAATTAGATCTCTAGTGGCTAACTATATATATCTGATTTTGCGGGTATTTCTCCTGCTTTCCAAGGTTGCTGCATATTTTATTATCTTGAAGCTGTAAATAGCAGTTCAGATACCTGTAATACAGGATTTTAAATTCTGTGTGGACTGAGGCCCTTCATTAAATATCAAATCAAGAATACTTAGATTAGGAACAAATCCATATTTTTCCTGAAATACTTGCACATAAGGTTGGGGCGAAAAACTCATGTCTTGAGTTTGTTTTTGATCTTTGGGATGTATAGAATAGCGAAAATCTGCAATGTTTGAAGGAACTTCACCAATGGGAAAATAGTTTTCTGTATGTTTTATATCAGCAACAATATTTAAAGAACGGAGAAGGGTATCCAAAATTTCCGTGTTAAAATCCACTAAGTATTTCCATTTCTTAGTTTGGAAATAGGGTCTAAAATCATCGGCATAATATTCAAAAAATGGTGAATTGTTATATGCTGAAACGATTCCTCGCCAATGCATTAGCTGCCATGGATAATCATAAGAAAGTTGTTGATCCTTAATTGGCCCCTTTGCTCTCGGGCCGTTTACAATTGGGAGTGTAAGTTTAAGGATGCCATTTGCTGAAAGAAGTAGAGCCCTATTGCGATACGATTGTTTCAGATAGCTTTCTGAATTTTCAATAAAGAGTTTCGGATAGCTTATTATTTTTGTAAAATATTGTATTGGAGGCAGATAGGCGCTGCTTAAGAGTGCGCCTGATTGCATAATATTCATCAATAATCGAAGAATTTATTATTCGGTTCACCTTCAATCGTTATCCCGTGATCAGAATTCAAATCACCAGATTCTGAATGAATATGATCTTCATAGGTATGATCTTCAAGTTCTTTGATTTTCGTTTGAAGCCTCTTTATTCTGCTTTTTAATTTTTGATTGTCTATAAAAGCAAAAACAGCAGTTACCAACACCCCAATTAGTATTGAAATAACAATAACCAACGCAATTGGTGCATCGTTAAACTTAAGCCATAAAAACTTCACGGGAACTTTGTCCGGATTTTGCAGGGTAAAAATAACCATGGCTACACCAAATGCTATACCTGTAAATAACCCTCGTTGCATAGTGTCTATTTATTAATTGGTGGATGGATTATCAATATCTGGATTTTCCGGTTTTAATTTTATTTTTCCGGTACCTGCGGTATTTATCTCCATTATCTCATCTGGCTTATTGTAAGCGTCTCTAAAGTAAACATTATAGGATACTCCCATAGGGACAATTAACCGCATTTTCTTTTTAGGGGGTAATACAATGTCCTTAATATCGAAAAAGGTGGAATCTTTCCACTGATAATCGGTAACTAAATTTACAAATAGGGTGTCAGGAGCTTGGTTAAACAGTTTTAATTTTCGATACGACTGACCCTCGCCATGGTATACTACCCATCCGGTAAAGACTGAAAGTATAGCTGATCCAACAAATAAAAATCCCTCAAAGATATTAACTCCAGTCCGTTGCTCATGCATCCTCTTTTGTCTTTCGATACTTTGAGGATCTGTTATGTAATTTGATATGGTGCACGACCCGAGTAGTAAAAGAGAGAGTGCTATCGGAGTTATTTTTTTTATAATCATCACAGTGCAATTTCTTATACAATCAAGGTTCTTCTCTTTTTAAATATTTTTTGAAAACAGATACTAATAATTCGTCTAACCTTAGTGGCCGAAAATGATGACTAACGTATAAAGATCTCCTGATGAGTATATTTTAATTATTTAACACTCATAAAGAAGCGATTCCATCGTATTTTAGCGAGGAAGCTTTTATTTTTATCCAATGAAAGCCAAACGAATGATGCTTTTCCAACGATGTGATCTTCAGGAACAAATCCCCAATATCTTGAGTCTGCTGAGTTGTAGCGGTTATCTCCCATCATCCAAAAATAGTCCATTTTAAAGGTGTATGTCGATGTAGGTGCCCCATTAATATAAATTACCTCATCTTTAACCGCGAGGGTATTTTCCTCATAAACGGAAATAATACGCTTGAAAAGAGGAAGGTTTGCAAGGGTAAGTGTAACCGTAGACCCTTTTTTGGGAATCCATATTGGTCCGAAATTGTCGAGATTCCAGGTGAACTTTGGATCGCTTGGGAATATTGCAGGATCGCTGTTTTCAGAGGGCCAGGTAACACGCTCCTTGGATTGGATAAACTTTAATCCATCCATTTTCTTAGCTTGTTCAGCTGTGAGAGAAAGGATATATCTGGAATCAGAACCTTCAATTTCGGAAGGGGTAATGTCAAGTTTCTCGAGCGCATCAGAATTAAATGATGTTCCATTGATCGTCACGAGATATTTATATTGAATTCCGGGAATCTCCTTTTGCGGTTTACCATTTACATAAACTTGCCCTTTTACTATTTTGAGTGAATCTCCAGCGATGGCAATGCATCGTTTGATGTAATTTTCTCGTTTGTCAACAGGACGGTATATAATATCACCGAAAGTCCTCTTGCCACTCCAAATTCGATCCCGGCCAAAGGATCTAACCATTTCATGGTAACTTCTCTCCTGAATATTAACCGCTACGGTATCTCCCTCAGGAAAGTTGAAAACAACCACGTCATCATTTTTCACTTTCCCTGTTCCGGCAATTCTCCGGTAAGGGTTATGAATAGCTGTTGAAAATGATGGGATAGTACTTGAAAAAGGCATTGTATGATGAACGAAAGGGAAGGAGATCGGTGTATTTGGCATCTTTGGACCGTAGGCAGTCTTACTAACAAATAGGTAATCCCCAACCATCATCGATTTTTCCATCGAAGAGGTAGGTATCGTATAGGCTTCAATAAAGAAAAGACGGATAAAAGTTGCGGCAATAACCGCAAAAATTATTGCATCAACCCATTCAACAACTTTCGTTTGTTTCCCTTCAGGAGGATTCTTCTTTTTCCAAAAAGCCCAATGTACACGTTTAGTGATGTACGTGTCAAAAATAATTACCAGTCCCAATAACCACCAGAAATTGGTTACCCAAATTACCCATAACAGGTATAAACCTCCAACAAGGAGAAACTTAAACCATTTATTCTCGAATAGATTATTCATTATTGTAATTTTTTAAAAATTTAAGAGATCCGTCATTGATAATATACCAATTCGGCCTGCACTATATTCTGCTGCCAATACTGCTCCAAAGGCAAAACCTTTACGGCTATAAGCGCTATGAGTTATCTCGATAAAATCAACTTCGGAGTCATATTTTACTGTGTGTATCCCCGGAACAACACCCTCTCTGATAGGTTTGATATACAATTCTTCTTTTGACGCTGGCTCATCAATAGTCCAGCTGCTCTTTAATTCATTTAGTGATATTATATCTTCAGCAATAGTGAGAGCAGTACCACTTGGGGCATCAAGTTTCTGGGTGTGGTGAACCTCGGTCATTGAGACATCGTATTGAGGAAATTCGTTCATCACTTTTGCCAGATATCTATTCATTGCAAAGAAAATATTTACACCCAGGCTGAAATTGGAAGCGTAAAAGAAACAACCTTTTTTTGCAGTACATAAGAGCTCAACTTCTGTTTTTTGCTCTAGCCACCCTGTGGTGCCACTTACAACAGGAACACCTGCCTCGAAACATAGCTTATAGTTATTCACCGCTGTTGCCGGAGAGGTAAATTCAATGGCAACATCAGCCTGTTTAAGATTTTCGATTGTCAGTTCCTCCTGATTCTGAATGTCGATTTTTAGTGTGATGGAGTGGCCTCGGCTTAATGCGATCTGCTCGATCTCTTTCCCCATTTTTCCATAACCGATAAGGGCAATCTTCATATTTCTTTCTTAAGTATTAAATGCAGCTATTAAAACAGCTCGACAAAGATAAGATTATTGATTGAATCACCCATGTTTGGAAAGTAGAAACAAGGTTGGGTTCATTTAACTAATTATTAACAGTAAACTGGTTTATCCTACAGCTATATCCAGTGCTTTTACTGTTTTTTGTGGCTGCTGTGCGCAACACTAAGTTATGTTTCCCAATCGTTAGCTTGTCGTCAAGTAGAATCAGCCACGGAAGGTGTAAAATTGTACTCCATTGGGTGAATTGATCTACCGTAACAAAATCTTTTCCATCGATGCTGTATTCTAAAATCCCCGTGTCTGGACCCGAGGTTATGAATAGCCCTATTGCAGTGCCTGTGAAGTTAAGTTTTAAAACTGCACCCGGAGTGGTTGCTTCGAGCACAGGGATATTTACAAACCCTTCGCGCGTTGAGCTATTGTCTGTAGGTTTCCAATTGGATTCAAGTT
The DNA here is from genome assembly GCA_903907075.1 of uncultured Bacteroidia bacterium. Classification (GTDB taxonomy): domain Bacteria; phylum Bacteroidota; class Bacteroidia; order Bacteroidales; family Prolixibacteraceae; genus JAAFHB01. Next base: position 43,334 of record CAIVMQ010000001.1, on the reverse strand, counting down.
TCCATCCTTTGATCAGCCGGGCATGGGTGATCGGTTTAAAGTGACCCATGTTAAAAGAGAACCTATCCAGCAGAGTATCGGGAATTTGCTTTGCATATTGCGATGTGGCATGTGTTGCACTCCACGATTTTTCAAGAAGATATTTGATACTTTTTAGATATAACTCCTGCCCGAAAGGAGAAGGGTGAAGATCTTTAAAATCATCACGCCAAGTAAATTCCCCATTGAGGATTCGATCATTCACCTCCTTGGCTAGATTTATTGATGAGATAGCGTAGTATTGGGCAACTTTTTCGTGCTGTTCAATAACCTCAGGCGTCTTACCTTGATTGTAATCCGACATTTTATCCTGATCGACAAAATAAAGTAAAACAATATCCATTTTTGGATTTGAGTGCAGCGCATGGTTAATAATCCCTTCCATTCCGCGCACTTGTAATTCTGGATTTATACCGTTTGTGGCGTCGTTTACTGCTGCCTCCTCGAAGAGCAGATCGATTTTACCTCTTGACAGCACATCTCGTTCGAGTCTGAAAGCTCCTGGTGTCGATCCTGTTGAAGCGATGCCCGCATTGATGAATTCAAATTTTGTAGCCGGGAATCGCTGTGTGAGATAGTCGCAGACCTTATTTCTCCAGCCTGGATTTGTAGTTATTGATCCCCCCAGAAAAGCTACTCTCCCTCTTTTTGACCGTTCGAATTTCAACCTGCTATTCTCGTAATTTCCTCTGGAATTGATTGCCATCTTTGATTCGTAGGGAAGGGGCTGATCGGTTAATTCAGGTGCTGTATTAGACAGAATAAACTGAACGATAGGAGAGGGATCCTTAAGGCTGTGAGGATGGTGACCACCTCCCTCCTTAACGATTATTTTAATTTCGCCACCGGCCTCTTTATAGGTTTTTTCGAGTATGTAAGTATTTTCTTCCATCGGAACCACTTCGTCTTTTGCCCCACATACATGAATTACAGGTACGTGAGCCAGAGCAAGTTTTCGCGCATTGAATATTGGCATCCCTTTGAAATTACTCATGCTCTCCTCTGTCTGTTGATAAACAAGAAGATGAGCTTTCCAGTCTTCGGGCGAACCGCTCCCTTTCCCCTTGCCTCCAGGCCAGCTTCTCATATCACATACCGGCGCATCGGCATAGATGCAGGCCACTTTTTCAACATTCTCGGATCCCCAATTGTAAATATATAATCCTCCACGACTGAATCCTTCGAGTACCGTTTTTTTATTCAACCCATATTTAGCGACTAAAAAATCGTAGAAATGATTCCACAGATTTACGGCATCTTTGTTGCCACATAATTCGGCAGCATCGACCCAAACAACGTGAAAACCTTTTTCCAGCAGAGCAATCTCCGTCTGTGGCTCATGACCCCAAAAACGTGCTCTCCAGATCCAATGACGACCTGGTTCTGCACTTTTGGGGAAAACAATTTTGGCATCATGTCCTTCAAATTTAAAGTCGAGGCATTTAAATCCATGATAGTCATTTTCTTGCGCGCTAATTTGATTTGAATATGCCGACAAAAGGAGTAAAAAACAGAGAAATTTTATTTGATCTCTTAAGGTTGTAAATACAATTTTTAGCATTAGATTGGGATAGTTTTAATAGAATCTTTACTTAAATAGTTTATCCAGTCCGAATTTTTTTATCGCATCCTGAATTGCAGAACCGGCCTTTTTCTTAAACTCTTTTGCAACCAAATCTTTCGCCTCTGTAAGATCAACCTTTACTTCGGGCTTATCAAATGTTCCCGATAGGTTAATCCCAATGGGGTATTTGGATATGTTTTCAGCACCTGGAACAAAGCCAATATATTGTGTTACCTCTTCACTCAGGGCCTCCTTGCTAACTTTGAAATTGATGCGATAATCTAAATTTAGGTTCACACTCTGTTTTCCGGATATCGTAACATCCTGTCCTGCAATGCGGGTGTTAAATGGAGAGATAATTAATCCACCCTCAGCGATTTTGAAATTGGTTACGAAGTCGTTAATTTTTACTTTGTCAAATATCCCTTTTTTAAAGTATTTTCCGATATCACTAAAGAGTCCCGCTCCGATGAGTTCTATATTTTGTATCGCGATCATCCCCCCACCATTGAGAGTCGGATATTGAGGAGTATTTCCTAATCCAATTTTACCCGAAAGGGCTATCGCAGAACTAAATGTACCTGTACTTTGATTGGCAATTGGGAGGAAGTGCCTTAAGATTCCTGACGACTTGTAGGCTGACGGGAGATCAAAATCTTTTAAATCCATCTTGAAATCAAAATCCGGAAGTGCCTCCTTGGGTGTTTGGTAACTACCTGAAATCACTATTTTCCCATTCAGCATATTCATATTTAATCCCTCAAGAACGACTTTGCGTTCACCGATTGTAACTCTCCCCGCTATACCTGTTATATTAATTTTGTCGTAGCGCGCTTTATTTACAACTGCTTGAATAGTGAGGTTCAGACCTGCAGGAATTTTATATGGTTGTTCCGTAGCCGTTGAGTCGGAATTGGATGAGCCTGTAAATAGCTGGTTGAAATTTATGTAATTTGAATTTATCGCAATGTTGCCTCCCAAGATTCCATTCTTCACTACATAAGACCAGTAATTCGAGATTGATCCGTTAGCCATAAAATCACTCTCACCCATTTTGCCCGATAAACTAGTTAGTAAGATTGATTTCGGATTAAGCCCGATTGCGGCAGTTTTGATCTCTAAGGTTTGCGGTAAACTCTTGGTAGTAAATATGAAATTGTCCAACGTGATTTTCCCTTCTGTTTTAAAGTTTTCATAGTCACCCTTCTCTATAGAAGAATATTTGCCGTTGAAATTGAGTATCGCGTTCATAGTCCCTTTTATATCTATCGAATCCATCGGGATGGCCTTCTTAAGCGAACCAAAGTCAATTCGTCCATTGAGACTTCCTTTTAATTGAGGATCACTAAGTGGAGTCTCTACATGTAATGATGCAGTTAGTGGATTTGAGGCTATTGAGCACTTTAGCTCTTTTAGGTCGATCTGAACAAGATCCATCGCTCCCTGTTCTTTCGTGACTTTGGCGTTTATCGTGATATTATCTACCGAATCCGGAAGTTTTTGGTATTTTAATTTCCCCTCTGATATTTTTAGGTCTAATCCGAATCCTGGTATCGTAGTCTCAGAATAAATGCCTTTCAAAAATCCTCCGAATGAAATTGAACCTTGTGTCTCAATTCCTTTAAGGTATTTTTGAGCGTTGGCCGGAATAAATCCAAGCAGATCGGTCAGTGATGAGCTAGAGGATTTAAAAATAAGATTGAATGTTTTTTCATTTTCACCGAGGATAAAATCACCTTGGACTTCAAGCGGTAATTTATTTATTAAAAGTTGATTGGATAAAAATTTAAAAGACATTTTATCAAAGTTGGATTGCAACTCACCTTTAATACCTATTCCTAAATTAGAGAGATATGTTGTTTCCATATATTTAAAACTGATACTGTCCCCCTCCCCTGAAATTCTTAAACGAGAATTGTCCCCCTTTAAGGCGCCCGAAAGTTGAAAATTTCCATTTTTCAGCTTAAGTAACATGGGTGAAGAGTCGTCAAGGTAGGATAATATGGCCCCTGAAATCTCAATTTTATCAAGATTTATAAGGTTGTCATTCTCTTTTTGACTAGTGGGTTCGGGTGATTTTTTTTTCGATATATCCCAGTTCGATATTCCCCCTTTTGTTGTAATCAGGTTTATTGAGGGACTTTGAAGTAAAAGGGAACTAACCGTTAATCCTTTGCTGCTCCATAGAGTCGATAGATTTACCGATGTAGAGATAGTCGACACATTCAAAAGCGGAATATTTTCAAATTCATTAACACCGCTGAGCGTTAGATTTTTTATTGAGATATTTAATTCGGGAAAACTGCGAAAAAGAGAGAGCTCAATGTCGGAGAAATCAATTTTAGCATTTATAGATTCATTGAGTACATTTTTTACCTTACTCGTTATTTTTGATTTAAAGAGATAGGGGATAATCACCATTGCAATAATCAATATCCCCACGATGGCGCTAATAATTATACCTTTTTTCATTTTTTATAAATTTGAGATCTTATTTTTTAATAATTCAAGCCGGAGCATATTAAGGGCATTTTGACTTGAACGGATGATATTTCGTTCACGATGGTTTGCGAAATTGGAGACTCTTGAGATTACAGTTTCAGGACCTGCTACGGCAATCCAAACAGTTCCGACCGGTTTATCCTCTGTTCCACCTGCAGGGCCTGCAATACCCGAAGTCGCAATTGCATATTCGGTCCCCATAACTTTTCGTGCCCCCATAGCCATTGCCTCCACAACTTCTCTGCTTACTGCACCGTAGTCTGAAATTAGCTGAGCATCAACCTCCAGTAAGCTGGTCTTAAGTTCATTCGAATAGGCAATAATTCCACCCTTGAAATAGGCCGAACTTCCCGGATTTAAGGTGATTTGGTGTGCAATATTACCCCCGGTGCAACTCTCAGCAACAGAGAGGGTCATTCCTCTGTCTTCGAGTAATTTTCCAATGTTCCCGGCCATTGTATCATCCTCGTATCCAAATATGTAATCGGGGATAACCTCAGCTAACTGCTTAATCTCCTGGTCAAGAAGTTTCAATAGATATTTTTTATTCTCTCCACGGGCAGTAAGTCGTAGTCTTACATGATGAGGGCTCGGGAGATAAGCCAGACTAACGCAGTCGGGCAATCCCTCTTCCCAGTTAGCGATTCGCTCAGCCAGCATGGATTCAGCCGCTCCTTGAGTAAGAACTGTACGATGAAGTATAGTAGCGGTATTGTAAAGTTTTTTTATTCTGGGGAGAACTTCATATTCCATTATATATTTCATCTCGAATGGAACGCCGGGCATAAATACAAAAATCGTCCCTTTATCAGTAAACCATAACCCGGGTGCTGTCCCTAACTTATTAGCCAGAATAGTTGCCGTTGCAGGAACGAGCGCCTGCTCTTGATTAAGCTTGTTTATTAAAACGCCACGTGGGGTAAGTAACTGAATAATATGATCTAATACTTTAGGATCTTCAATCAGCGTTGTCTCGAAAAAGGTGCAAAGGGCTCTTTTGGTGCGGTCATCCTTTGTAGGTCCAAGTCCACCAGTAACGAATACCAGAGGCACTTTTCCCGAAGATTCACGTAATGTATTAATAATATGTTCAACACGGTCTGATATACTTATGATCTGCCTGATATTGATCCCTTCATCGTTTAGCTGTTGTGCCATCCAGGCTGAATTGGTGTCGACGATTTGTCCGATTAGGATCTCGTCACCAATTGTAATTATATCTGCTTCCATTTTTGTGCCCTGGGTTTGTTAAACGATTACTTTTAAGCTTATGTAAATTTAAAGAAGTTTTAAGAATCCTAAGTCGTCCTCTCTAACTAAAATCAAACGGGATTTAATTCAATCTAACTATTTGTTGATGAGAGATTCCATCGTTTATTTAGAAGCTAATTTTATATTATTAATTTTCGATAACCCCTTTTTGATTATTGTGGAAGTGTTGTTTTTTAGAGGTTGGTATTATTTCAGATCGTAACCAAACGGATAGATAGCCAGACGCATTAATTTAAAATGTTGTAATCCAAAAGGTATTCCGATTAGGGTAATACAGAGTAATATGCCAAAGAGCAGTTCTATTAGCGCGATCCAGATTCCCGCAAAAATGATCCATATTAGGTTAAAAACAAACGATATCACAGGTATCGATCCTCCGGAGGGGACTACTTTACGGCCAAAGGGTGCGAGGTGAGCAATTCCAAGTTTCATTGCTTGTAATCCCCATGGAATTCCGATAATCGTCAGACAGAGCAATGCACCTCCCCACAAATATCCAAGACAAGTAAAAAAGCCTCCACAAATAAGCCAGGTAATATTTCCAATTAATCTCATAGGTTTATTTTTTTAGAGTTTGCAAAGAGCAAGATACACTTTTTTACCGTTATCCAAAACAAAAGAGCCCAAGTTGGATGATTGTCAACTCAGGCTTTTTTCAGAAAATACGATTTCACGATTTTATAAATTTAGGATCTAAACAGATGCAGAGACCAATTCAGATTTAGAATTATCATTCTAGCAGTGGAACTTGCCTGTGGGCTAAATCAACCAAAAATATGTAGGTTCTAATTATTTTTTTTCCCTTCAATCCAGTTAATAATTTTCTCTGCATCGGGTTTTTCTCTTGGGGATGCAAAATCGACTAGCTGCCCTTGCTCATTGATCATAAATTTCTGAAAGTTCCACTGTACATTCGCATCAACTACTCCGTTTAATGTTTTTGTTGTAAGCCATTTATATAGCGGATCGATATCATCCCCCTTAACTGATATTTTTGACATCATTGGAAAGGTAACTCCATAATTTTTTGTGCAAAACTCTTTAATTTCCGAATTTGTACCTGGTTCTTGTCCCATGAAATTATTGGCAGGAAAACCAATGATTACAAAATTACGTTCTTTGTAGGTGTCATAAAGCTTTTGCAACAAGGCATATTGGGGTGTTAATCCGCATCTGGAAGCTGTGTTAACGACCAGAACTTTCTTCCCTTTTAAACTTGACATGTCGAATGGCTGACCATCTAATGTATTAGCTTTGAAATCATAAAGACTCTTCTGCTGTGCGTTTACTAAAAGAACTACAGACATCAGGAAAATAACTGAAACTATTTTTTTCATAGTATTCGTTTTTAATGGTTTGAAATTAACTACTTATAGACTTGAAACAAACAGTTGCTGGGTTAAAATGTTTCATCATTCGTTATTTCGTTCATAACTTCTTTGTTTTGTAGGTTGACGGGTTTCTAAAAAGTGATATATTTGGCTTCGAAATACGTCGTGTTATTTTTATGGAAAACTACCTGGTTTCAGCAAGGAAATATCGTCCTGACACTTTCAACTCTGTTGTGGGTCAGCCTTCGATTACTTCGACATTGAAAAATGCAATTCGAAGTAATCATCTTGCTCATGCCTATCTTTTTTGTGGACCTCGTGGGGTTGGGAAGACCACCTCTGCACGTATTTTTGCCAAAACCATTAACTGTTTAAGCCTAGATAGCAATACTGAACCTTGCAATAGCTGCGAGTCGTGCCAGTCGTTTGCCGAAAACAGATCTTATAATATTCATGAACTGGATGCTGCTTCGAATAATTCGGTTGACGATATCCGTTCATTGGTTGATAAGGTTCGAATACCTCCTCAGATTGGCAGATATAGTGTTTATATTATCGATGAGGTTCATATGCTCTCTCAAGCGGCATTTAATGCTTTTTTAAAGACCTTGGAAGAGCCTCCTGCTCATGCTGTATTTATTCTAGCTACCACCGAGAAGCATAAAATCTTACCCACTATCTTATCCCGTTGTCAGATCTATGATTTTAACAGGATCGCGATTCCGGATATCGAAAAATATCTCCGTGAGGTCGCCCAAAAGGAACAAATAAATGTTGAGCCGGAAGCGTTAAATGTAATAGCGCAAAAAGCGGACGGTGCAATGCGTGATGCATTGTCTATTTTTGATCAGGTTGTTAGTTTCTGCGGATCAAATGTTACCTATAAAGATACTATTGCTAATCTAAATGTGCTCGATTACGATTACTATTTTAATCTGACCGATTGTTTTAAGGCAGGTGATATTCCTGCAACCTTAATGATCTTTAGTGAGATATTGGATAAGGGCTTTAATGCTCACCATTTTATTATGGGCTTAGGTCAGCATTTTCGTGATTTGCTAATTTGTAAGGATTCTGTAACGGTTCAACTTCTCGAGGTGGGTGGCGAGATTCGGGAAAAGTATAAGAAGCAAGCTGAATTATGCTCGATTAATTTTCTGATTGGTGCTCTGCAATTAGCTTCTGAATGTGATATCCAATATAAATCCTCATCAAATCAACGTTTTTTAGTAGAATTGACCCTCGTGCGAATTGATCAGTTGGACGAATTATTAAAAAAAAAACAATTGACGACGCCATAGCGACACTCTCGTTATTGCCAATTTTTTCTCTGATAGATCCTGATAAACAAATAGTTCAAGTAGTTTCGCAAATCACTTCTCCTGTAATTAAACCCTCTAAGCCAGAGGCTCAGGAAGCTTCAGTTTCAAAACCAATACCACCTAAATACACGAGTAGAGGATCATATTCAACCCCTTCTATCTTAGATGCATTAAAAGATGAGCCTACTGCAGCAAGTTTAAATATCATTTCAGAATCTGATCTGAATAATTTGGTTCCTAAAGAGAGCGCCCGAATATTTAATCAGACTGAACTCTTGGAAGCGTGGATGAATTTTGTCGAAGTTCTGGAAATTCCACAATTAAAGTCGGCACTAACGGCCCGTGAACCAATAATCGTTGAAAATAGTCAACTTGAATTTGAACTCGATACTGAACTTCAATTTAATCGGTTTACCTCAGATGTTAAACCTAAATTAGTGAGTTTTTTAAGACGGAAGCTTCAGAATGATTCGATTGAAATTCACTTCACGATATCGGATGGCACGGGTCATCTTTCTGAAATACCATATACCGATGAGGAGAAGTGGAATCTTCTGGTGAGCAGATATCCCGATCTTGCCCCTTTAAAATCAAAATTTGGGTTGGATTTTGAGCTTTATTAATTTCGAGTGATTATTTTTGTAAAATAATATGGTAAAGACTAATTGGATTGCTTGTGATCGCAATTTTAATTTTTCAACTATATGATCTCATTTCGGTTCAATTCTTTTGAGTTAACCATTTTTTATCCGCGGATAATCTGGGTCAAAAAAGATAATCCGGGATTTTTTTCTGTTGGTTTTAGTGTATAATTTTTAATATAAAAACTTGTCAATGCAAAAAATTAAAGTGCTGAATCCTGTCGTAGAACTCGACGGGGATGAGATGACCCGAATCATTTGGAAAATGATCAGAGAACAATTGATTCTTCCATTTCTGGATATCGACATTAAGTATTATGATCTTGGAATAGAGCATCGCGATGCAACAGATGATCAGGTTACTGTTGATGCAGCAAATGCGATTAAGAAGTATAAGGTTGGTATTAAATGTGCTACAATAACTCCAGATGAAGCTCGGATGACCGAATTTGGATTAAAGAAAATGTATAAGTCGCCAAACGGAACTATACGGAATATTCTCGATGGGACCATTTTCCGGGAGCCTATTGTAGTAAAGAACGTCCCACGACTTATTCCACAGTGGACTGCACCTATTGTTATTGGGCGCCATGCATTTGGTGATCAATATAGAGCTACAGATATTGTTGTTGACCGCCCGGGTAAATTAACGATGACATTTACCCCTGATGATCAAACTGGTGCTCAAGTGCACGATGTTTATCATTTTGACGGTCCAGGTGTTGCGCTGTCAATGTATAATACGGAGGATTCTATACGTGGTTTTGCCCATAGCTGCTTTAAGATGGCTCTGACGAAAAAATGGCCACTTTATTTGTCTACCAAGAATACCATATTAAAAAAATACGATGGCTTTTTTAAAGATATCTTTGAAGAGATCTTCATCACAGTTTATACGGAACAATTCAAAGAGGCAGGAATAACCTATGAACATCGCCTTATTGATGATATGGTTGCCTCTGCACTCAAGTGGAATGGTAATTTTATCTGGGCTTGTAAAAATTATGATGGTGACGTACAGTCAGATACCGTAGCGCAAGGATTCGGATCGCTTGGTTTAATGACTTCCGTATTAATGACTCCTGATGGTGAGGTTATGGAGGCAGAAGCTGCCCATGGAACTGTTACACGTCATTATAGAGAGTATCAAAAAGGACGTCCAACCTCGACTAATCCTATTGCTTCTATCTATGCTTGGACTCGAGGACTCGCATTTAGAGGCAAAATTGATAATAATCAGGCGTTGATAGATTTCTCCCTATTGCTTGAAAGTGTTTGTATCGATACGGTCGAAGCCGGTATGATGACAAAAGATCTTGCTTTATCTATTTACGGTGAAAATTTAAAGCCTGAAAATTATTTGACTACAGAACAGTTTATGGATGAATTATCAAAGCTTATGAATTTGAGAATGGGAAATTAGTAAGTAGATTAAGTTCACTTGTGGCTGGAACATTTGGCATATTTTATCTAATCATAACTATTTAAAATTTAGAAATATGATTAAATCAACTGTGGAGTTAGCTCTTAATGAGCAAATTAACGCGGAATTTCATTCTGCTTACCTCTATTTATCGATGTCGGCTCATTTTCAATCAAGCGGGCTAATTGGATATGCAAATTGGATGAGGATTCAGTTTCAGGAAGAATTGGCTCATGCAGCGCGAATTTTTGATTATGTTAATGAGCGGGGTGGTCGTGTTCGACTCTCACCAATTCAGGAGGTTCAGGTGGAGTTTTTGGATATCGTTGATGTCTTTGAAAAGACCCTGGCTCATGAACAAATGGTTACGGGAAGGATCAATAAACTAATGGATATCTCGATTGAAGAGAATGACCATGCAACAAAAAGTTTTCTTCAATGGTTTGTTGATGAGCAAGTTGAAGAGGAGGGGAATGTTGAACAGATCTTGAATAACCTCCGGTTAATAAAGGGGGAAGGGCAGGGTCTTCTGATGATGGATCGCGAAATGCAGCAGCGTGTTTTTATTAATCCTTTTATCTCAAAAGGATAATAATCGCCATACAAAAAAAGTTGATATCGATCAGAATAAAATTAGGTTGAGAAAATTATAAAGCATCCATGTTTAGAGGAGCAGATTTTAAGTCTGCTCCTCTAATTTTTAGTTCTCATTTAACCTATCACAAATCGATCGGTTTAACTTAACGTATAGTTGGTAACAATTCGTGATTAGGTTTCGGTACTTTCAACTTTTGAGTTAACTTTGTAGCTCAATGGTTTTTTTAGCTATTAATTATACACAGCAAGGTAATGTCATTTTTCAATACGGTACTTTCAAGTTTTTTCGGAAATAAATCTCAAAAAGATATAAAAGAATTAATTCCTGTATTACAGAGTATTAAGCAGGAATACCTTAGGTTTCCAGACCTCACTAATGATGAGCTGAGAGCTGAGTCGGCACTTCTACGTGCAACAATACACGCGAGTGTGAAAGCTGAAGAGGAGGAGATCGCTGCTCTTAAGGTGCAGGCGGAAAGTGGTGAGTTGCCTCTCGAAGAGGGAGAAAAAATCTACGATCAAGTAGATAAACTCGAGGAGGTTATTCTTAAGAAGTTAGAAATCGCTTTAAATGAGGCTCTTCCAATAGCATTCTCAATTGTTAAGGATACTGCTAGGCGTTTCATGGAGAATCAAACTCTTACGGTTACTGCAACAGATTTTGACCGTGATCTGGCCGTTTCCAAAGATTTTATCGAGATTCAGGGAGATAATGCAATCTATAAAAATGAATGGCTTGCGGGTGGATCTGTCCAGAAATGGAATATGGTGCATTACGATGTTCAGCTTATTGGAGGTGTCGTTTTACACAGTGGCAAGATCTCTGAAATGGGTACAGGTGAAGGGAAAACACTAGTGGCAACACTACCTGTTTTCCTTAATGCTCTTGCCGGACGTGGTGTTCACTTAGTTACCGTAAATGATTATTTGGCAAAGCGTGACTCCGAATGGATGGGACCAATCTATCAATTCCATGGTATTTCTGTTGATTGTATCGACAAACATCAGCCCAATTCAACCGAACGTCGTAAAGCTTACGAGGCAGATATCACCTTTGGTACAAATAATGAATTTGGCTTTGATTATTTGCGCGATAATATGGCCGTAAGTCCTGCTGACTTAGTGCAACGTAAACGCCATTTTGCTATCGTTGATGAGGTCGATTCGGTCTTGATTGACGATGCACGTACTCCATTAATTATTTCAGGTCCGGTTCCCAAAGGGGAGAATCAATTATTTGATGCCCTAAAAGCTCCAGTGGAACGACTTGTTAAAGCACAACGAGAATTGGTAGGTCAATATTTGGTTGAGGCTAAAAAGAAAATAACCTCCTCCAATAGTAAAGAATCTGAAGAGGGGGCTCTTGCGCTCTTTAGAGCCTATAAAGGTCTCCCTAAACATAAACCTCTGATCAGGTTTTTGAGTGAAGAGGGGAATAAATCAAAGATGCTTAAGATCGAAAACTTCTACATGCAGGATAATAATAAAAACATGTATGAAGCTACAGATCCGCTGTTCTTTGTGATTGAAGAGAAATTAAATTCGATCGAGTTAACCGATAATGGCATTGAGATACTCTCGAAAGATAATGAAGATAATAGCTTCTTTGTACTTCCGGATGTTGGCGCTGAAATTGCAGATATCCAGAATAATAATACCCTTACAGAGACAGATCGATTGGAACAGAAAGATGTTTTACTTCAGAATTTTGCTGTGAAATCGGAGCGGGTACACACTGTAAATCAATTGTTAAAGGCCTATACGATGTTCGAGAAGGATGTTGAATATGTGCTTATTGATGGTAAAGTTAAAATTGTTGATGAACAGACCGGTCGTATCATGGAGGGTAGGCGCTATTCAGATGGTTTGCATCAGGCCATCGAGGCTAAAGAGCATGTTAAAATCGAAGATGCTTCTCAAACATTTGCAACGATTACCCTTCAGAATTACTTCCGAATGTATCATAAGTTGTCGGGTATGACCGGAACTGCAGAAACAGAAGCTGGCGAGCTTTGGGATATTTATAAATTGGAGGTAGTTGTGATTCCTACCAATAGAGCTATTATCAGAAAGGATTTTGAAGATCTTGTTTATAAAACCAAAAAAGAAAAATATAACGCGATTATTGATGAGATTGTAAAGCTTAATGAAAAGGGACAACCAATGCTTGTTGGAACAACCTCGGTTGAGATCTCTGAGTTATTGAGCCGAATGCTTAAGATGCGCGGTATTAATCATCAGGTGTTGAATGCGAAACTTCACCAACGTGAGGCTGATATTGTTGCCGAAGCCGGAAAGTTTGGAATGGTAACCATAGCGACTAATATGGCCGGTCGTGGTACCGATATAAAACTGACACCTGAAACCCGCGAGTTAGGTGGTTTAGCAATTATTGGTACAGAACGACATGAATCTCGTCGTGTCGATAGGCAGTTACGTGGTCGTTCTGGTCGCCAGGGTGATCCGGGTTCTTCGCAGTTCTTCGTTTCCCTCGAAGATGATCTGATGCGCCTATTCTCCTCCGACCGTATCGTGCGGATTATGGATAAGCTAGGCTTAAAAGATGGTGAAGTGATTCAGCACTCAATGATCACTAACGCCATAGAACGGGCTCAGAAGAAGGTTGAGGAGAATAATTTCGGAATCCGTAAACGACTTCTCGAATATGATGATGTGATGAACTCTCAACGTGAAGTTATCTATAAAAAACGGAAGCATGCCTTATTTGGAGAGCGAATCGATGTCGATATTTTAAATATGATCTACGACATGGTAGACTCTATTGTAATTGAATATCAGCCGAATGGAAGTGAGGCATTTGAGGACTTTAGAATCGAGCTTATCCGTTCCCTCTCTCTTGATTCTCCCGTTGCAGCCGATGAGTTTAGTGACTTAAAATATGAGGAACTATGTGATAAGATTTACCATTCTGCTATCGAGAACTTCACACGTCGCTCGCTCGCAATCTCCAAACAGGCTATGCCGGTTATAAAGAATGTTTATGAAACTAAGGCACATCTGTATAATAATATTGTTGTCCCTATAACTGATGGACTTAGGTTGTTTAATATTGTTACCAATCTTGAAAAGGCTTATTTATCTAAAGGTCACGACCTGGTTAAATCGTATGAGCAGCAGGTTATTCTAGCCACTATTGATGAGCATTGGAAAGAAAACTTAAGGGAACTTGATGAATTGCGTACTTCGGTTCAGAACGCATCTTATGAGCAGAAAGATCCATTGTTAATCTATAAACTTGAATCGTACAACCTCTTTAAGGCGATGATGGATCGTGTAAATAAAGGTGTAGTCTCAACTTTGATGAAAGGTCAGATTCCTATTAATGATGCTGATCAGGTTAAAGAGGCACCAGCTGCCAGACACCATACCGATCGTTCGAAATATCGGGAAGAAAAGAGTGACGCAACAGGAGGCCTAGGAGATACTCCTACAGAGGAGAAACATGTTCAACCTGTGCGGGTAGCTCCCAAAGTGGGACGTAATGAACCATGTCCTTGTGGCAGTGGTAAGAAATTTAAAAATTGCCACGGTCATGAAGTGGAATAGTTTAATCGAAAAGCATTAAAAAATAGCTAGCTATGAGTACTCTTTTGGCAATACACTGGAACGCCAGTCCCGAATTTTTTAGCCTCGGTCCCATTTCTGTTCGGTGGTATGGATTAATGTTTGCCTTAGGGTTTTTGTTAGGTTATTCTATATTGACACAAATGTTAAAATTTGAAGGGTCTGATCCTTTGTTGGTTGAGAAACTATTTGTGTATGTTATAGTCGCAACAATTGTGGGAGCTCGTTTGGGCCATGTGATATTTTATGGCTGGGAATATTACTCGAAACATTTGATTGAAATATTTCTTCCTATTGCAAAGGGGGATAATGGATATAAATTCGTTGGTTTCCAGGGCCTTGCAAGTCACGGTGGAGCTATGGGTATCATCCTGGCAGTTTGGTTATTCTCTATCCGCGTTACCAAGAGGCCGATTTTATGGACTCTCGATCGTTTGGTTGTCCCTATCGCACTGGTGGGTGCGATGATTCGCTTTGGAAATCTTATGAATTCAGAGATTTATGGAGTCGCAACGAATCTACCGTGGGGATTTATTTTTGAACGTAATAACGAGACGGTAGCCAAACATCCTACCGCAATTTACGAGTCAATATGCTATCTGCTCTCTTTTGGTTTACTCCTCTATTTCTATTACAAGAAAAAAGAGCTTAAAGACCGTACCGGTTTTCTGACCGGAGTTTTCTTTATCGCAATTTTTTCAGCCCGTTTTTTTATTGAATTTATTAAAGAGAACCAGGAGAGCTTCGAATCGGGTATGTCGTTAAATATGGGACAGATACTGAGTATACCATTTGTCTTGGCGGGCCTTGCTTTAGTCTATTTTGCATTAACCCGTCCTCCAGTTATTTACTCAGCGAAATAGGATTCACCTATCTCTTTTCCGGAATTATTGCTCCATACATCACTTCTATAGGATGGATGGCTGATCTTCCTGTTCCATCTTTAATCTGATGCCTGCAACTTGTCCCCGAAGTCGCTAGGATAACCGATTTATCTGCTTTTCGTACTTCGGGAAATAATACCATTTCGCCAATTTGCATCGATAACTGGTAATGCTCCTTCTCATATCCAAATGAACCAGCCATTCCACAGCACCCTGTTTTAAGTTCCTGAACCGTATAGTTCTCTGGTAGGGTTAGCATTTGACGCGTTTGGAGTGAAGAGGCTATCGCCTTTTGCTGACAATGGGTATGAAGCTTTATCTCCTTTTGGTCTTGTGTGAACTGTGATGCCGAGATATTCCCTTTCTCCATCTCGCGCACAAAAAATTCATCAAATAATAATGTATTCGTACCCAGTTTTATCGCTTCATTTCTGAGTGTCTCATCAACCAAATCCGGATATTCATCCCTAAATGTGAGTATGGCTGATGGTTCAATACCTATTAATGGGGTCTCATCTGAGATAATATCTTTTAATAACAACACATTCTTTGTTGCTATCTTTTTTGCTTCTCGGACAAATCCTTTTGAAAGGTATGTTCTACAGCTTTCAAGATGCTTGGGTATTACTGCTTCATAACCTAGTTGATTGAGTAAAAGTATCGCTTTTATACCAAGATGAGCCTCCTGGTAATTGGTAATCTCATCGGCAAAAAGATAAACTTTCTTCTTTGCACCCGGTTTTAAAGGGATCTTCGAAGCCCAATCTACAAGGCTCTGTTCTGAATATCGTGGTAGTTGTCTTTTTTTTGTGAATCCCAATAAACCATTGAGCCATCGCAGTTCAAGTATAAAATTGGTAATCGGATTTAATGCAATCGCGATCTTGCCCAATCGGGGTAATTTAGCTATTAATCTGGCTCTTAAGGGAGCACCGTTTTGGTCGTAATAATGTTGTAGAAATTCCGCCTTTATCTTCGCCATATCTAAATCTGATGGGCACTCACCCTTACATCCTTTGCACGAAATACAAAGATCAAGGACTTTATAGATCTCCTTTTGAACAAGCGGCTTCTCATCAATGGAATGATGCATATATTCCCTGAGGATGTTGGCACGCGCACGAGTTGTTTGTTGCTCATCTCTGGTAGCCATATAGGTTGGACACATCGTGCCACCAATAAGCTCAGATTTACGACAGTCGCCCGATCCAGTGCATTGCTCAACAGCACGCAGGTAACCATGTGTAGCGGAGAAGTTCAGGGATGTCGGAATTTCCGGATAGTTATTTGTAACTTCAAACCGCAGGTTTTGTGTAATTGGTGGTACATCGGTAATCTTACCAGGGTTTAACACATTCCATGGATCCCATGTATGCTTGATCTGTTTAAATAAGTTATAGATCTCTTCGCCGAACATAAATGGGATAAAAGATCCGCGCAAACGACCATCGCCGTGTTCTCCACTCAAAGATCCCCGATGCTTTTTTACTAATTCTGCTACATCCTGAGCCAGAGAGGCATATATTTGTTGATCTTCAGCAATTTTTAGATTTAATAGTGGCCGCAGATGTAACTCACCTACAGCTGCATGGGCATAATAGACACACGTGAGTCTATATCTTTCAATGATTGTCTTAAATTCTGCAATGTATGCCGGCAGCCGTTCAGGAGAAACTGCTGTATCTTCAATTACAGTAGTGCTGCGCTTGTCTCCCGGTATGTTTGACAAAAGTCCTAATCCTGCTGTTCGAAGTTCCCAAACCTTTTTTATTTGATCGTCGTCAAAAATTAATGGGTAGTGATATCCTAATCCAGCCTCCTTAAGGTGATTTACCATTTGGATGTATATCAGTTCAATCTCCTCACGGGTATCGGCCGCAAATTCAATCATAAGGATCGCCTTAGGATCGCCCTCGATGAAAAACCTGTTCTCACGTTGTGATAGGCTATCCTTTGTGCAATCCATTATAATATCATCCATTAGCTCAATTGCCGTTGGGTGGTGTTTAAGAATTAGGATGTTTGCAGTTAATGACTCTTCAAGGGAAGAGAAATGTACCGGAATAACACATTTAACTTTTGGAGGTAACGGCGAGAGGTTTAATTTAATGGAAGTAGTAAATGCTAGAGTCCCTTCAGATCCGGCGAGGAGTTTTCCAAAATTAAATGGTTTTCCATTCCCCGTAAATGGATCGGTATCCATCAGGAAATCGACTGCATATCCCATATTTCTGCGCGCTACAGCAGCTTCAGGATATACTTCGGTGATTTTATCACGCATCTCTTTATCTGAAAGTACCGCTTTGATTTGTAGATAGATAAGAGTCTCCAGCTTATTGGGATCAGAAAGACACTTCTCTTCGAATTCATTTTTAGATAAGGGACCGAAAGTTACTTCTGAACCATCAGCAAGTAAGGTTTCTACCTCAATAACATGCTCACGTACACTGCCATAGATTAGGGACCTAAGCCCACAAGAGTTATTGCCCAGCATTCCTCCCAGGCGACATCTATTGCTTGTAGAAGTCTCAGGGCCAAATTGAAGCTCGTATGGCTTGAGGAAAATATTTAGTTCTGCCAGGTTGACCCCGGGCTCAACAACTATCCAATGCTCCTCTTTATTGAACTCAAGGATCCGATCCATGTATTTGGAGATGTCGACAACAATTCCTCCACCTACTACCTGCCCGGCTAAGGAGGTGCCTGCTCCACGCGGAATAATTGATGTGTTATGCTCACGGGCAAAGGCTAAAACCTTAACAACATCCGATTTCGTTCTGGGTAATACAACGGCAAGAGGCATTTCACGGTATGACGAGGCATCAGTAGAATAAATAATACGATGTGTTTTATCGCTATGTAATTCACCATCAATAGACTGTGATAATTTTTCGAACGAAATCCCTTTTTTCATACATGATCCTAATTGAGGACTAAAATACAAAAGATTTTAGCAACACAATTGGCTAATTGAAAATCAAAAAGTTGAGCCCTTACTGCTACTGCAATAAGGGCTCTTAAATTTTCAGTGTTATAGTGACTTAATAATCGTTAAGGAAGTAATTTGCCCTCTTCAACAATTACGTCATACGAATATCCTGCACCAAAATCTTTGTTCAATGCTACGATGCCTTCAATTGTTACAACATCTCCAATTTTAACCTCCGCAGTTGTGGTTATAGTCACATCAAATACGCCATTGTTGCTACTACCATCCTGAAGATGCAACCAGTTTTTTCCCATTATCTGAGGATTGTATTTAACGACCTCTCCTTTTATTTTGATCTTTTTCCCGGCATATGATCCCTTTTGAGCAATAAGCTCTGCTATAGTTATCCCATTGGCAGCACGTGCAACTTTTAACCCTTCCTTAGCAACTGCTGCTTGTTTCCCTTTTGGCGGGTCTGCAACAGCATATTTTTCAGCGGCAACAATAGGCATCTCACTGAATTTGGCTACGAAAATAATAGACGGAAATGTGCGCTGTAACTCCTTACTGGTGAAATCGGTCATTTCGATACTCGGCTCATAATAATATGCTTTGCCGATCGACACTTCTTGTCTGGCAATAGCAATCCAACTTTCCTTCCCGTCTTCCGATATCCGAAGATAGGTGTAATTTGTCGATTGAATTACCTCCTGTGAAGTTGCCTTGTGAACATTAGGTGCTAGATTTTCAGTCTGTTTTGTCTTTGTTTTACATGAGAAAGCCATTATAAGGCTTATAGCTAAGATGAGAAGTGTAGTGATTTTCATAACTTTTTTACTTTAGAGTTATTGATACGTTTTTTACGTGTTATGAAACAAAAGTATCTATATTTATTTATAATTCAGTGGGGGGAATAGTCGAAAGATGGTTAATCAGAATTATTCTAAAAAGGATAAGTTTTTTTAACCTTTTCGTTTTAATCTAATTTGTTCGTTTGTTTAGAAGCTTATAGCAATTAAGGTATTATTTTCAGCCACGGTTTTTCTTCACTAATAATTTATAGCTTTACACAACATTAGCTTTTTTTATTTTTAATCTACTCCTTAGGTGGTTCTATAAAATTAGGTGATGATTTTAGATCGAAAATATAAAAAAATAATTTAATACAGATGAACGAACTGAACGCTTCGTTAACTGAAAAACTTAAAAATATTGAATCGTGGTTTAATCAAAGAACAGGTTCGATTGTCGCTTTCTCTGGGGGAATTGATTCCTCTTTAGTCCTATTTTTGGCTCGTAAGTACCAGGGCCGTTCAGCTGTTGTGGGAGTAATATCCAATTCCGAAAGTCTGAAGAATAAAGATTTTCTGATTGCTCAATCATTTTGCGCGACTTTTGATATCAACCTTCATGTGATAAAGACGAACGAACTGAGCGATATCCGTTATAGTCAGAATCCAATAAATCGTTGTTTCTTTTGCAAAGATCATCTCTATAATGACCTTCAATCTCTTAAAACTGAATATCCTGGATTTGAAATTCTAAATGGGACCAATGTGAATGATTTAGGAGATTATCGTCCTGGACTTGAAGCTGCAAAACAAAAAAGTGTACTGTCGCCATTGGCTGACTGCAACTTCTCAAAAGCTGATATCCGCTCAATAGCCCAGTTCTTTAATTTGCCTAATTGGAATAAACCAGCAAGCCCATGTTTGAGTTCTCGTATCCCTTACCATCAAGAGGTAACCTTTGATAAACTTCGGCAGATTGAAGCTGCTGAAGATTTACTTAATACCTTTGGTTTTGAAGATGTTCGTGTACGGCATTATGGAAGTATAGCTAAGATTGAAGTTCAACAAGAAGATATAGATAAACTTCGCGCTTCTCAAGAGTCAATTCGTATCGAAATGAAAATGATAGGCTTTGACAATATAGAAATAGATCCAGAGGGCATAGTCTCCGGGAAGATGAATCGGGTTTTATTTACCCTAGATGAGAAATAAGGATACGTTATGAGAATATTATATTACGATTGCTTTGCCGGTATTAGCGGAGATATGAATCTTGGTGCAATGATAGATCTGGGCGTTGACCCTGAGTTTCTAATCGATGGGTTGAAGAAATTAAATATTGAGGGTTTTCGCCTCGAAATTTCTAGCGACAGCCGGAGAGGGATCTCAGGAACCAAAGCAACGGTAGTAATCGAGAATCAAGAGAATGAAAAGCATCGCCATTTGAGACATATTGAGGAGTTGATTAATCAGAGCTCTCTTTCAGAATCCATTAAAGCTACCTCTATCCGGATATTTGACTTAATAGCTGAAGCTGAAGCTAAGGTCCATCAGATTGACAAACAACGTGTCCATTTTCATGAGGTTGGGGCTCTGGATTCGATTGCCGATATTGTTGGTGCTGCGATTTGCCTTGACTATTTAAAAGTGGATAGGGTAATTTCTTCACCCATTCAGTTAGGAGGCGGTACGGTAAAATGTGCTCATGGTATTATGCCTGTTCCAGCTCCGGCAACAGCCGAAATTGTAAGACATGTTCCGGTAAAAAGTGGATTGGTCAATCATGAGGCTACGACACCTACAGGAGCTGCTATATTGGTCGCTATTGTGGGTGAATTTACAGAACAGATTAATTTTCAGATTCATAAAATCGCTTATGGGATAGGGCAACGTGATATTTCTGATCTGCCTAATGTTCTGCGTGTTTATCTGTCTGATGATAGTATTACTGATCATACAACTGCAGAAGGAGCCATGATGGTGGAGTGTAATATCGATGATATGAATCCTGAATGGTACGATCTACTGTTCGAGAAGCTTTTTGAGGCGGGAGCCAGGGATGTTTTTTTAACCCCTGTTATAATGAAAAAATCTCGTCCGGGAAACCGACTTTGTGTCTTATGTTCTAAATCAACTGTCGATGATGTTAAGTCATTAATCTTTAATTATAGCACCTCAATAGGCCTAGTCTGTTATGAGGTGTCTAAGACGGTTCTCGAAAGGCAAGAAAAAGAACTTGTTACCGAACTTGGGGCGATACGCATAAAATCGAGTTATTTCGAAGGTCGTGAGATCCATGCTAAACCAGAATATGATGATTTGAAGAAAATAGCTTTAAAACATGGGCTAAGCTTAAGTGAAGTAGAAAAAATTGTGTTTAAAAATCGTTGATTATATGGATTTTCGCGATATCCTTCTAAAATATAAAACCGGTGAATTGGAGCTTGAATCAGTTTTGGATCAGCTATCCTCACGTGGCGTTGAAGAGCTGGGATTTGCTACCCTCGATACAGACAGAACAAAACGAACAGGAATTCCCGAAGTGATATATGCCTCAGGAAAGACAACAGATCAGGTGTGTCAGATTGTACAACGGATGTATGATAAAGGGATGGATATACTAGCTACACGCGTTACTGAAGAGATGTTTTTGGCTGTAAAAGAGGTGCTGCCAAATGCGATATTCAATCCTTTAGCCCGGACAATAAGCTACAAGCATCACGATCACCCAATCACCGAAAGTTATATTGTGGTTATCTCTGCTGGAACCTCAGATCTTCCAGTTGCTGAAGAAGCAGTCGAGACTGCAAGGTTTTTGGACAATAAAGTTGTAACTGTTTATGATGTTGGCGTAGCTGGCATTCACCGTCTTTTTCATAAATTGGAACTTATTCGTAACGCTAAGGTTATAATAGTTGTGGCCGGCATGGAAGGTGCATTAGCAAGTGTAGTGGGTGGTCTTGTCGATAAACCGGTCATTGGAGTCCCTACAAGTATTGGATATGGTTCTAATTTCCAGGGATTATCTGCGTTACTTTCAATGCTGAATAGCTGCGCTAGTGGCGTTTCTGTGGTGAATATAGATAATGGATTTGGCGCTGCATGCCAGGCTTCACTCATAAATAAGTTATAACTTCCATGGCTTATTCCTAATTTTTTTCACTATCTAAATTTTATACTCGATCATATTTTTTCTTTTAGGTGCAAGTTTTTGCTCTTGTTATCCATATATCCGGTGGTCTATCTATGATTAAGCTTTTTAGTTAAATGTAATATTTCAAGGCGTTATATCTGTTTATTATCTGTTTTAATTCTCTTGTTTAGTTCTGAAGGTTGTAAAATGGGATCTTTCCAAATAACAAAAATATGTACGATTGGAGGGCTTCTATCTCTTACCGGTAATTGATCCACCCTGGGCATTGCTTCACAGAAAGCTATGAATTAGGCGATAAAGGATATTTACCAGTATATGATCCTGATTGAATCAGTGAATCGACTTTCACTAAATATTCGACTGATTTTTCATTGTTGAAATCAGTGTTTTAGTTCGAAACAGATTATTATGGTATTACTGGTCTGATTATACTCAATGCTGCCGGAGACAGAAGTGCAGGACAGGATCCTTTGATTATTTTGGGATTGCAAATGTAGGAGGAGTGAATAAATGGAAATTAGTTGGGAAATCGCTATAGTGCATTATAAAATTAAGTTTTAAAGTTATGTTGAAATTTATTTCTTTGATGATTATTCTTTTTGCTTTTAATTCAGTCGCCTACTGCCAGACTGATAGTCTTTCGGTTTATCGTAAACAGATTGATAGTTTGGATAGTCAACTTATCCAGTTATTGGGTAAAAGAATGGAAGTGGTAACCGCAATCGGAAATTTTAAATTCGTTCATCACATTCCACCTTTACAATCCAAAAGATTTGAAGAGATCTTACAAAAAAATATTGTTAATGGGCGGGGTGTGCAACTTTCAGAATCATTTATTCGGGAACTCATGGAAGCTATCCACAAGGAAAGCCTTGCGAAAGAAAACGCTTTGCTGAAGAAATAGATTTTTTACAATTCAGGATCATTATCGTATTTTTTAAAACAATAACTGCAAATAACTAGTTCGTATCGTAAGAATTGTTAGTGCATCAAATCTTTAAATCTCAATAAATAAGTGAAATGTCAAATTCCATAACCCAAGTTAGTAATCAGGTTATTAATGAGAAAGAAAAATTAGTTGGTTTAGATTTCTTAAGGGCATTAGCAATAACGATGGTCTTATTTTTTCATATTCTTGTATTATTCCCTCATCCGGAATGGTTAGCGAGTGTGGCAAAATTTGGATGGATTGGGGTCGATCTATTTTTTGCACTTAGTGGATTTTTGATTGCTTCCCAGTTATTTGTCAAAATCGTTGAGGACAAAAGGATCTCATTTAAAGATTTTTTTATCAAACGATTTTTTCGTATTGTCCCTGCTTATCTTACTGTACTTATCCTTTATATTAGTTTTCCTGTATTGCGAGAACATGGGGCACCTGCTCCCCCTTGGAAATTCCTCACCTTTACCCAAAATATTGGATTAGATCTACGCACACAAGGTGCTTTTTCACATGCATGGTCACTCTGCGTAGAAGAGCAATTCTATCTTTTTTTCCCCTTGATATTGATCACTTTAATGTATTTTAATGCCGTTAAAAAGGGATTTATTATCTTGATCTTATTATTCGTGCTCGGATTTTTGGCTCGCTTATATGCATGGAATGTATTAGTCTTTCCGTTTTTAGGAACCGATCTCTTTGGTGTCTATTGGCAAGAGTGGATCTATTATCCTACTTATGCGCGGTTAGATGGCCTCTTGGTAGGAATTTCTATTGCTGGAATATTTAGCTTTAAACCTGAAATCAAAACCCGTTTGATGAAATATGGCAATTTATCTCTCTTTATTGGATTTCTCGTTTTAACTGCAGCTTATATTATCTGCCTTAATGAGCGATCATTTAGTTTATGTCTTTTTGGTTTTCCTTTGGTAGATATTGGTTGCGGATTACTGGTTCTGGGGGCTGTTAGTACTTCAAGTATTATTTATAAACTTAACTCTCCGTTTGTTTCGATAATTGCAATGCTATCTTATAGTATTTATTTGATTCATAAGATTATGATTCATATGACACAGGAAGAGCTCTTTAAATTGGATATTGCTAAGGAGAGCAATCTTATGATGTTGCTTTGCGTGATTTCAACTTTATTTGCTGCCTATCTGTTGCACATAGTAATTGAAAAGCCATTTATGAAATACCGTGTTCATTTGTTACCTTCGACGAACATTACACCTGGTCATCCACATTCAAAATAACTAAATTTTTCATATTTCTAACTGCTAATTGTCTCTTACCCATGAATAAGCAAAATCAATCGATTTTTAATCTAGCCGTTATTGTTGCCTCATTAGGATATTTCGTTGATATGTATGACCTGTTATTGTTTACCATTGTTAAACGGCCTAGCTTGCTTGCAGTAGGTTCGACAGACAATTCTATTTTACACGATAGTATTCTTGTGATGAATTGGCAAATGATCGGTCTATTAATTGGAGGAATTATTTGGGGTGTATTAGGCGATAAGAAAGGGAGGCTTAGCATTTTATTTGGATCTATTCTTTTATATTCAGTAGCCAATTTTCTTACGGCCTATATCCAAACGGTAGATCAATATATTATTTGCCGATTTATTGCAGGGATCGGCTTAGCCGGAGAATTAGGCGCCGGAATTACACTTGTTAGTGAGCTAATGCCTAAAAGTAAAAGAGGTATTGGTACCTCAATGGTCGCTGGATTTGGAATTACCGGCGTCATAGCAGCTTATTTTACGTACCAAATAACTACTGATTGGCGCCTTTGTTACCAGGTCGGTGGCGTACTTGGATTACTTCTGTTATTTATGCGAATAAGCCTTGCTGAATCTGGGATGTTTAAAGATCTTAAACATCAAAATGCTTCACGAGGAAATTTTTTGATGTTTTTTTCAGATTGGAAAAGATTTAGAAAATATAGTACGGCAATTATTCTAGGATTTCCAACTTGGTGCATTGTTGGGATTTTAGTTACTCAAAGTGATCGATTCGCTAAAGCTATGTTTGGCAGTACTGATTTTAATTCTGGACGTGCAGTAATGCTTGCTTATGCCGGTATTGCCCTAGGCGATTTTGTTGCTGGTTTTATTTGTCAATATTTTAAAAGCAGAAAAAAAGGACTTTTACTTTATTATGCCTTTTGTGCGGTTAGTATACTTCTATTTTTTAGTGATTTCAATAATAGCAATAGTTCGATGTTGGTTATTTGTGGCTTACTTGGATTTAGTACTGGATTCTGGATCATCTTTATTACCATGGGAGCAGAGCAGTTTGGTACTAATCTAAGGGCAACAGCCACAACAACAATTCCAAATATGGTAAGAGGGGCTTTGCCTCTTATTAATATGATGTTTTTAAATTTATTCCAGAATGAGATGGGGCTAACCATTATTAAGAGTGGAATTTATACTACTTCAATTGTTCTTTTTATAACCCTTATAGCCCTTTATTATACTGAGGAAA
Organism: uncultured Bacteroidia bacterium; assembly: GCA_903907075.1. Classification (GTDB taxonomy): domain Bacteria; phylum Bacteroidota; class Bacteroidia; order Bacteroidales; family Prolixibacteraceae; genus JAAFHB01. The sequence goes on along the minus strand of CAIVMQ010000001.1, from coordinate 17,865 downwards.
CCTACCATAAAGATTTAAATTATATTGAATAAGTAGATTCTGATATATTCAGATCTTTTTGGGTTCTTTCTCTTGCTAAGTACAGTATTTAAATATTCTTTTTTTGCTTTTAAGTATTATACTTTACGTGTAACTATCAAATAGGATTTGCAGAAACTTATTTCAACCCCTCTCTATCACTAATTATTTTAAGCATACTCTTGAAGCAATTTACCTGAGAATTCGATGTTGATGACTCTTCACTCTTGTTGTTGTAAAATTCCTCCATAAATGAACCCGCATCACTCCATATCGTTTGCATCATTCCCTGGTAACGCTCCTTTAGTTCAGGGGTTGCTGAACCCCGGTACCGATACATGTCGTTCGTTTGCTGGATCGCAATCTCCGGCATTCGCCACGGACAGGTTATTACCTTAAATCCTTTTAGTGCAAAGTAAGGGGGTGTTTGATCAGCACGCTCATAATGCCAATCGCAAATTAGCACATCTTTCGAAATTAAATCGATTGACCGATGGGTATTATTCATACTTGCTTCCCACATTCCAAACCCTGCTGTTTCCCCATCGAGTAACCTGTCTCCCCAGATCCATAGCTGTCTGTTTTTAACCAATAAATGGTTCCGAATTAAGTTAACCTCACCTGCAAATAATTCCCCCTTGTCTTTCCCGGAACAGCGCGAACACTGCTCTTCTCCAATATAAAAAACCTCATCCATTCCGGCATGAAAAGCATCGGAATCAAAAACATCACAAATCTCATCGATAAGTTCAAAAATTATCGGGTGAAGATCGGGGTGTAGGGGACAGTAACTCTTACAATATAAGCCATCACTGTTTGGCCAGTGATATTTTTCAGGCATCTTTACCTCTGGCGTTTCGTCGAACTGGGGATATACCTTTAGCAAGTTTGTGACTTTAGTTCCCCAGGACTGATGTCCGAAGAGGTTTATTTGCGGAATAATACGAATCTTATTCTCTTGGCAAACCAACACCATTTTTTTAACCTCTTCACTTGTTAATGATCCAGAATCTCTTAATTCGGGATGACTTTTGAATTGATAATTAAAATCGATACGCAGAACCAGGGTGTTTATACCTCTGGGGGCAAGTTCCTGGTTAATAAATTTTATAAATTTGGAAACCTCTTTCGAATTGGGAGCTCCGATACAAAAGCCTTTTATTGGTAAGCTATCTTGTCCATATCCTGTAGTTTGAATAAACCAACAAAACAAGATTAAGCAAAAAAAAGATTGTTTAGACATGATTTTATTTTTTATAGAATAATTAATTATTAAAATTGAGAATAAAGATTGGATTTTCACAATTCTCATCTGTTACAAATATTAGTATTAATACAATTTATATTCAGTCAATCATAATGGATCAATAGTGTAATCAGCTAGATTCGATTAGTTGTCAACTAGATTATTTGCTTAAGATATCAATGTTTTGTATATTTAATTGCAATAATATCAGGCCAATGAATACGACTTCTTCTATGGGACAAGAGATCGTCAGAAAGCTGACTGAAATTGTTTACGCAAATCTTGAAGAGGAGAATTTTGGTGTAGATTCTTTAGCAATTCAAGCAGGAATGAGCAGATACTTCATTAACCGGTATGTAAAATCGGAATTAAATAAAACTACAACTCAATTTATTCGTGAACTCCGCCTTTACAAGGCAATGGAGATGCTTCAGGCAGAAATGGCTACCGCAGCAGAGATCTCCTATAAGGTTGGATTTAATAGCCCTACCTATTTTAATTCTTGTTTTCATCAATATTTTGGATTTCCACCCGGTGAGGTGAGAAAAAGAATCTCTCTTGACCGTGAATTAATCCAAGGAGATCGAAAGGAAAATCCAGAATCAGACTCTGATTTTTCCTATTCTGATGATTATCTGGTAGAGAAGCAGAATTTTTTTAGTCGAAAGAATTTTATAGTCTTAGCCAGCGTATTTGCGGTTTTCCTTTGTCTTTCCTTTTTTTGGTATTTTCTGTTCTTTAAAGATGCTACGATGTCCGATCTTCCTCATCTAAAACAGGAAGATAAAACGTTAGTCGTCTTACCCTTTAAAAATTTAAGTGATAATCCACAAAGCCAATATTTCACAGAGGGAATGATGGAAGATATTCTGAATCAGCTATTTAAAATTAAGGAATTGAAGGTGCTATCTAGGACATCAGGTGATGTTTATCGAAATGGAACCGTGTCCGCTTCTGAGATTTCACATAAACTAGGTGTCAATTTTATATTGGAGGGTAGTATACAACAGCATGATAACAAGGTTAGGGTAATTGTTCAATTGATAGATGCTCGTCGTGACCGTCATATCTGGTCCGAGAAATATGATCGTGAATTCGCTGATATATTTATGATTCAAAGTAGTATTGCAAAGCAGATTGCCGATCAACTGGAGGCTGCTTTAACAACACATGAACTTGAACAAATAAATCAGATTCCTACAAAGAATATGGAGGCCTACAATTTATACTTGCAGGGGAGATTCAATTTTATGGAGATGTCACAAACTGGTTTGAAAAAGAGCATAACATGTTTTGAAATGGCTATTGCTGCCGATCCTAACTATGCGCTTGCCTATTTAGGATTAGCCGAAGCCTATTATTTTCGCGCCTGGTGGGGATTTTCTTTAGGAACCTCTGATTACCTGAAAGCGAAGGCCTATGTAAGAACCGCTCTTGATCTCGAACCCAAAATGGCTGAGGCCCATGCGACCAATGGGGCTATTCTTTGGCGAAATGATTGGAATTGGAAGGAGGCTCAGCAAGAGTTGATCCTAGCCCTTGAATTAAATCCGAATAGTTCCAGAGCACATCAGAATTATTCAGAATATCTAGATATTATGGGTAATAATGGTCAGGCACGCTTGCATATTAATATCGCATTAAAACTGGATCCTATTTCTTCAGTATCTTATCTTCTTAGTGGTAGATACTATTATCATGAGGGCAAGTTTGCTGAATCTCTTGAATGCTATCGTAAGGCAGAACAATTAAATGGAATTCAAGTAAAGACTTCAATGGGTTGTCTGGCGAACTTTTATTGGCTTAATGACAGCTCAGGAGTTTTAATGACCGTAAGGGATATTCTTAGTAATACTTTGCAAAATAAAGATCAAGTATCTGCCATCGAATTTAGTAAACGATCTGAAATAAATTCTTTATTGAGATTCTTGATCTCAATGGAACAACAAACAGAGGAGCCTCATCTGGTAGCTTTGGCTAAATGGTTTGTTATGGCAGGGAAGAACTTCGAAGCATTACACTTGTTAACCAAAGCTTTTCAGTCACATTCGCCAGAGCTCGCCGAAATTAATAATGACCTTGATTTTCTTTCTCTTCGACAAGAAGCACGCTACAAGCAGATTATTAAACAAATGGGATTAGTTCAACTTAACACCGAAATTCCTAGCCTCAAAAGGTAAATAGATTAGTTCTAATGGCTGACTCTTTAATTTTTCTAAAGTTTTCATGTCATATTTATAAGGATGGCAGAAAAAATTAAACTTTTTGCAACAGGATTTGAACTGATATTATCCAATTCTTCCGAAATTCAAATTAGAATTACTCAAGACTTAACCATCCTTCCAAAACCTTTTCTTTAACTATTTTAATTTTAAACGCAGGTTTAAAATTGTGGAGTTTTGTTCTTGGTCCTATTTTTTGATCTCAGTAAAGTCTTAAATTTAAGCGCAAATTTCTATTAATATTATAGGATACAAGATATACGGTAAGGTCTGTAGATGAAAATATTGAAATTAATCACCATGAAAAATTTAATTGAAAATTTTGGTTTAGGGATGCGAGCGGCACTTGTCTTAATGCTCCTCTTCGCAGTTATTTGCCTCTCTTATGGGAATGATAAGAATGAGATCCCCATTACGTGTTCTGTAACATCGGCTGAATCGTTAACAGCTTTTATATCCGGCCGTGAGGCTTTTGAGATGGGCCGCCTCAATGATGCCACTATGCTATTTGATAAGGCTATTCAGTTTGATAATCAATTTGCTTTGGCTTATCTATACAAAGCATACAGTGCTGGTTCAAAGTCAGAATGGGAAAAATATATCGATTTGGCAAATAAGAACTGCGATAGGGTTAGTGAAGGGGAGAAGATTATGATTCAAATGGAATCAGCGTTATCAAATAAAGATGGTATAGAACGGTTAGTATTGGCCAGGCATTTGGTTGAGCTCTATCCGCAAAGTGCTCGGGCTAAGCTTATTTTAGCCGCAGAATATCAGTCTCGTAAAGAATTTAGTAAAGTAAGAGAGCTAGCACGAGATGCGATGCAGATGAACCCTGATTCACCATTGGGTTATAGAATGATTGCCTCATCCTACTTAATAAATCAGCCACAGGACTTTTCTTTGGCACAAAATTATATGGAAAAGTTTAGAGCAATGTGTCCTAATGAACCAGCTTCTCATATTGCCATGGGCGATGTTTATCGTGCTCAGCTGATGTGGGATATGGCATTACAATCCTATAGCAAAGCTATAACGTTAGATCCAAATAGTTCTATATCCTATGCTAAACGAGGTTATGTTAATATTTATCAAGGTTATTTTGATAATGCTCGAAGCGATTGGAAAATAGCTAATGCGTTGAAGGATATGCCGATTATTTCAGACCCTTTCCAAAGCATGGTTTCTTATTTGTATGGTAGCAATGGACAAGTGGTAGGTCTGGAAACGGCTATTTTGCCCCAAAATAATCTTGCCAGTGGTACCAGGCATCCTCTTGAAGCTCCAGAAGATGATCACTATTTCTGTTGTACCGTAATTTCGATGAAACATGGAGTTTACGTTAGCCCTTATGGTGATCTAAGTGAGCAAGAGGCTTTAAAACGCGAATTTACTCAGGAATCAAAGGCGCCACGGCCACAGATGGTTACTGCCAATATTACTTTCCTGGAGAGTGTACACGCGTTGATGCAAGATGATTTCGAAATGGCAACCCTTAAGGCAAAGCAATATGCGCTGATTATCGCCCCTGATCTGAAACCTCAAAAACTTCAGGTCTATAATTACCTAATGGGATTAATTGATCTTAAACAAAAACGGTATAGTCAGGCTGTTGACCATTATCGTAAGTCAGATCTTAATAATACATGTGTTAAATACGAACTTGGCCTCGCTTACGATGCATTAGGCGAATGGGAAAATGCACAGGAATTATTTGATCAGGTATCTAAATATAATTTTGGTGCGATTAATCCACATTTTATGTCAAGAGTTTCTAAAGATTGGCTTGATTACTATGCTACTTTACCTAAAGAAGAATAATCGGGTAAACCAATTGAACGATCATTAATTTAAGATAGTTTAACCTTGATTAGCCAGCCTTATAGTCGTTTTTACAAGGTTGGCTAACTGTTTACTATGAAATCTCACATAGGAAATAAACAGAGATTATTAAGAGGATAACACTTTGAGTTTTTTGAATAGAGGTTAAATCAAAACGGTTGATTTAACCTTGTCGTGGCTTTTTATCCTTTGGCTACAATCTCTTCCATTTGCTCTCTATTTTCCTCCAATACTTCAAGATAGCGCATTTGTGCCTTTGTTCTGACTAAGTTATGTCCCGGATAAGCTGTTTTATAATATAAATCACCATTTATAAAGTCAGTAAAGAATCGCATTGTTTGCTCCCAGGCCATATACCGGCAAGAGAATGCCAAGTTGTTTACCTCTTCAGAGGTTAGAAAGTCTCTTGCGGAAGAGAGATAACCTTGTGCAAATGCAGTATAAATTTCGGTATTAAAAATTATTTTTGAGAGATCGGGTTCATCTTCGGGTGCTTTATTTCCTATTGATCGGATAGCATCTCCAAAATCGTACAGTGCAGATCCCGGCATAACGGTATCCAAATCAATCACACATAAAGGCTCATTATTCTTGTCAAAAAGAATATTGTTTATTTTGGTGTCATTATGGGTGATCCTCAACGGGAGAGTTTTATTTTCAAGTCCGCGCTGGAGTGAGGTCATTTGTTCCGATCGATTCAGGATCTTTTCAATAAGGTCCTGATGATCTTTGACCCTTCCGGCTTTATCCTCCTTAATGGCTATCTTAAAATCGTTTAATCTGGAGATTCCATTGTGGAAATTTGGTATTGTTTCAATGAGTTTTTCGCCGGGTAGATCGGCAAGCTGTTTCTGGAAGTGACCAAAAGCACGAGCAGCGCTATAGGCTTGTGCTGGATTTTCAATACTTTCAACACTTTTGCTATCAGCAATAAATAGGAATAGGGTCCAGAAATTACCTTCGTCATCATTTATGAAAAGGTTGCCATTTTTAGCCGAATAATAGGTCATCACCTTGCGTTCTATTTCGGTGGTTCCTACTGCGATCAGCTGTTTTCGAATATGATCTGTAGTGATCCTAATATTATCCATCATCCCGGCCACATTCTTGAATATCTTATGATTCTTACGCTGCAGAATATAGTTGGGGGCAGACGATGGCATTGTAGTGATTAAATAGGTGTCATTTATATATCCATTGCCAAATGGTTTAATAGTGTCGATGATTATATCTACAGTAAACTGCGTTGCTAATTCTGAAAGAGTGGAAGTCTTCATAGCTTTTTGTTTTTTTGGTTTGTGAATGGTTAGGAGAATTTAGTGTATTTTGAATTTCTTGGAAATTAAATCCAAAGATTATTAGGGTAATTTCCTAATTCTATTTGATCTTTAATGCGTTGTTGAACAAATGCTTTATCCTCTTTATAGGTAACTCCAAACCATGGAGAGTCGCATTGCAAAACCTTTGTTTTAATTCTCCCTTTAATAATATTGTTATTTATTAATAAGGGGATAAAATATTCTGATTTTAATTCATTGCCATGGTCCTTAATAAATTCGGCAAATCCTTCATTGAGATATTTGAAAATAGTGGGTTTTAGTCCCCAGAAATTCATTGAAACAGGAGTATGTTCATCAAGTAGGGTTCGTTTGTCTTCTTCGTAATAAACAATACCCTCTTTTTCGCGGATTATCTGCGTCCGTTCGACAACTGTAGTAAGATTTCCTTCGGCGTCGGTATTACAAACCCCACGAGAAACGGTCCCGAAATCAGAAAGGGTGTTCGCAACATTATACCCGACCATTGAATACTCACTTTCGTCTGATGATGAGTTTAGGAAATCTGACATTACTTGGTAAGCCTTTCGACCATAGAAATCATCCGCATTGATTAGTGCCATAGGCTCGTGAATAGCCTCTTCAGCCATTAGTGCAGCATGAGCAGTACCCCAAGGTTTTTCGCGTTCGGGATTTACAATAGCTCCGGAGGGGATCTTATCAAGTGATTGATAGACATACTCGATCTCAATTCTGTTTTTTAGGTTGGGCTCAAATCTGGCTTTAAATTCGGATGCAAAATCTGTCCGTATTACAAATACAACCTTGCCAAAACCGGCTCGTATTGCATCATACAGGGAATAATCGATGATCGCTTCTCCATTGGGCCCAACTTCATCAAGTTGTTTTAGTCCACCATAGCGGCTACCCATTCCGGCCGCAAGTACGAGTAATGTTGGCTTCATTTTGCTTTTTTTATGTCAATTTGACTGCGAAGCTAATTAAAATAACCTCCTATTTATAAGAATATTTTGAGTGAGCTTAGCGGATAATAAAACTATTTTGCACCCATAGGGGTGATATTTAATAAATAACAGGTCTCGATAAATCGGGACCTGTTATTACGATTTGAAATCTGATATGCCTATTTTGACGAAACCGTGTTTGTTCTAACCTTATGCCCAATTAACGCATAGTAAAGGATAAATAGAAAACATGGAAGAGCAATCCAATAGGCATGTTGTGCTCCAAAAGCGTCTTTAAGAAATCCAAACAGAGTAGGGATTACAGCACCACCAACAATTGCTATCACTAATAAGGATGATCCTGCTTTGGTGAATTTTCCTAAGTCAGCCATAGCAAGTGGCCATATCGCCGGCCACATCAGTGAACATCCCAGGGCCATTAGGGAGATAAACCAAATAGATATAGACTCTGTAACTAAAACAACCATCAGTGAGCCAATAATTGCTATTATTGAACAAATCAATAGTGCCTTTGCCTGACTGATATACTTTGGAATAAAAATTACACCGCAGATATATCCAACCACCATAGCCACAGGAGCAATCCAGGCATAGAGATCTGGATTTGGCAAATTAATACTTGCTGCGTAATCGACTAATGTTCCCAACGACACAGTTTCAACTCCAACATAGAGAAATAGTGTTAGACCTCCAAGTAATAAATGAGGGAATTCCCAGATTGATTTCTTATTTGAGGCATAGGATGAGTCTTGAGCACTCTCCTCATCTTCACCTGCGGCTTTAACTTCAGGAAGAGGTGATAGAAATGCTAAAACACCTAAAAGGATAAATACTCCGATAATGATGTAAAAGGGTAGATTAATATCTGTAAGCTGAACGTCTTTTACACCTTTACTAATCACAAGCGAAAGAAAGAGTGGTGCAATTGGCCATGCTAGTTTATTTGCGATACCCATAAAACACATTCTCTTAGCTGCACTTTCAATAGGTCCAAGGATTGTAATATATGGATTTACAGATGCTTGTAGGAATGCATTTCCCATGCCACTTATAAATGAAGCGAATAAGAACAGTGGTAAACTCTCCATTTTTGCCGATGGAATAAAGAGATAAAAGCCCACTGCAAACATTAGAAATGAGAGTGCCATGGTTTTTTTGTACCCAATTTTACCAATCACCAATGAAGCTGGATAACCAAAAATTAGAAATGCTGAAAATGTAGCTGCGATCACCAGATAGGATTGTCCGGAGGAGATCTGAAGCGCTTTATTCAGTAATGGGATCAGGTAACTGTTAATACCTAATGCGAAGCCGATAGCAAAAAACATTATTCCTACTATAATTAAGGGGAACAAAGCACTTTTTTTACCTGATTGAGTCATTTCCATTTAGTTTTGTTGTTTAGTTTATAAATAAGTGAGATGCGAAAATAATAATTTTATTCTTTGTACCAACTTGCATATAAGTTATAATTATTGGCTATCCTGTTTATCTCCCCTTCTAGCAGTTCAGCTGAGATCTCTTTTATTTTTTTTGCGGGTGAACCAGCATACACAGATCCCGATTCCACAATTGTCCCTTTTGTTACCACTGCCCCTGCTGCAATTATTGAATTGCTGTGAATCACCGCATCATCCAAAACGACTGCATTAATTCCAATAAGTACATTGTTGTGAATCGTACACCCATGAACAACCGCGCCATGTGCTATGGAGACGTTATCACCTATTGTCGCAGGAGATTTCTCGTAAGTGGCGTGTATTACTGCATTGTCCTGAATGTTTACGTTATTACCTATTTTTATAGCGTGAACATCGCCTCTGATTACTGCTCCATACCATATACTGCAATTCTCTCCAATGGTAGTATCGCCAATAACTACTGCTGTTTCAGCGAGCCAACAATTCTGACCAAAAATGGGTGTTTTTCCCAGTACCGATTTTATTAGTGCCATTTGATTAAATAAGTTTGAATATGTAAGCCAAAATTAGTAATATGCACTGTATTTCATAGGAAGAAATCAGGCGTAATTTTTGGCTCCAAATTGCTTGATCGTGTATTTGTCATTTTTGCATAGATTTTCATTTTTTCGTAATAATTTGTTATAAATATATTCGATAGATTGTGAATTAGGTAAATAAATCAACTAATAATAATTACTTTATTTTTATGATTGGGACAAAAATCATTGAATTGGAAGAGGTCGCAATACGATTCTCTGGTGACTCTGGAGATGGAATGCAGCTAACCGGCGCGCTTTTCTCAGATACTTCGGCACTTTTTGGAAACGATATCTCTACTTTTCCTGACTATCCATCCGAGATTAGAGCACCTCAAGGGACTATTGGGGGAATTTCTGGATTTCAAGTTCAGTTTGGGAAAGGCAGAGTTACAACTCCTGGAGATTTTGCTCATGTTCTTGTTGCCATGAACCCTGCAGCAGTAAAAGCAAATGCCAATTTTATGCGACCGGGTGGTACTATCTTTTATGATGTCGATAGTTTTACTCAGAAGAATTTCGATAAGGCAAAGTTAAAAACTGATGACCCATTTGCCGAATGTAACCTTCAGGATTTTATTAAAGTAGCCGTTCCAATTACAAGTATGACCAGAGAGGCACTCAAAGATCTTGATATTGACAATAAGAGTATTCTTCGTAGTAAGAATATGTTTGCTCTTGGTCTTATTTGTTGGGTATTTAGTAAGCCACTGGACTACATTGAGAAATTTATCAAACGGAAATTTGCTAAAAGTCCTATTGTTGTGGAGACAAATTTACGGGTTTTACATGCCGGCTGGAATTATGGTCTTACCCTAGAGCATCTTACTCCTCGCTATGTCGTTCATCCAGCAGAAATCGAGAAGGGGACATACCGCAATATCAATGGAAACCTGGCCACGGCATGGGGTCTTTTAGCTGCTGCTCATAAAGCGGGCCTTGACCTATTTATCGGTTCCTATCCTATAACACCGGCAACAGAGATACTTCAGGCCTTAGCCGATCGAAAAGACCTGGGCGTTAAAAGCTTTCAGGCAGAAGATGAAATTGCTGGCATTTGCACAGCTATTGGTGCTGCATTTGCCGGAAAACTAGCTGTAACCACAACGTCAGGTCCCGGTTTTGCCCTTAAATCCGAAGCCTTAGGTTTAAGCGTAATGGCCGAACTGCCGTTGGTTGTTGTTAATGTGCAACGCGGAGGACCATCAACGGGGCTGCCGACTAAGACGGAACAGTCAGATTTAATGCAAACAATCTATGGTCGTAATGGTGAGAGTCCTTTGGTAGTTATTGCCGCTTCGACTCCATCTGATTGTTTCCACTTTGCATATATGGCAGCCAAAATTGCCCTTGAACGAATGGTACCTGTAGTTTTGCTCACTGATGGTTTTTTAGGAAATGGTTCTGAACCTTGGCGTATCCCTTCTTTTAATGAATTAGAATCGATTACCCCACGTTTTGCTACCGATCCATCACTATTTAAACCCTATTCTCGCGATGAGATTACTTTAGCGCGGCAATGGGCTATTCCTGGAATGGATGGTTTTCAACATCGTATTGGCGGACTCGAAAAAGATGAAGCCGGAAATGTTAGTCACGACCCTTTAAACCATCAGCGAATGGTCGATATTCGTGAAGCTAAAGTAAATAGAGTTGTTGAACTAATACCCGATATCGAAACCTATGGTGATCAGCAAGGCGAATTGCTAGTGGTAGGTTGGGGCGGTACATTTGGATATATGGATGGTGCTGTTCGTGAACTACAGAGTAAGGGTGTAAAAGTGGGATTAGCTCATTTTAATTATATCAAACCACTGCCAGCCAATACCGCAAGGGTATTCTCGAGATATAAAAAAATCGTAGTGTGTGAACTCAATCTTGGCCAATTTGCCGGTTACTTAAGAGATAAGATGTCAGCCTTTCATTATTACCAATGTAATAAAGTTCAAGGTTTACCATTTACTATTCAGGAATTAGTTGAAAATTTTGAAAAACTTTTGGAGGATAAATAATGATTGAAGTAATAGACTATACACCGAAAGACTTTAAGAGTGAGAACGAGGTAAGATGGTGCCCAGGCTGTGGCGATCACGCAGTCTTGAACGCAATTCAAAAGGCAATGACTACCTTAGGGATTAGGCAGGAAGATTTTGCTGTAATATCAGGAATTGGATGTTCGTCCCGTTTCCCTTATTATATGAGCACCTACGGTTTTCATACCATCCATGGTAGAGCTGCGGCTGTGGCTTCGGGGGTAAAATGTGCAAATCCGCGACTTAGTGTTTGGGAGATTACTGGTGATGGCGATGCACTAGCTATTGGGGGGAATCACTTTATCCATTGCATCAGACGAAATATAGACCTCAATATCATCTTGTTCAATAATAAAATTTATGGTCTCACGAAGGGTCAGTATTCGCCAACTTCCGATCGGGGTTCAATTACTAAAACATCCCCTCAAGGGACTATTGAGAGCCCATTTATTCCTGGTCAATTGATTCTTGGTGCCGGAGGTACTTTTTTTGCCAGAGCTGTTGATAACAACATTAAACATTCACAGGAGGTTTTTGAGGAAGCTGCAAAACACCAGGGGACATCAGTGGTTGAAGTGTTGCAAAATTGCATTATCTTCAACGATGGTGTTCATGCTGAAATCTCAGATCCTAAAATGCGCGAGGAACGACAGATTTTTTTAAGACATGGTGAGCCGATGATCTTTGGAAATCAAAAAGATAAAGGGTTAATATTCGATAAAGCACTCCTTAAAGTAGCAACCATAGGAGAAAATGGTATAACTCGTGATGATATTCTTATTCATGATGTTACTGAACCAAACGGATATGTGCATCAGCAATTAATCGGAATGAAATTACCCGATTTTCCGGTTGCTATGGGGGTAATACGCGCAGTGCAGGCCCCCGTTTACGATCAAATGATGGAGGATCAAATTGCGAACGTTCAGAAAAATTCGAAGATTAAATCCATAGATGATCTGCTCTCTAGCGGCAATACATGGGTGGTTGAATAAATCTATTTTATTTAACTTTATGGTGTAAATAACTGATTCGTCTTCCGCATGGAAAAATTTGAAAATATATCAATATCAGCTATTTACAAGCGGCGAAAAAGTGATCGGGATATCTTTCAGGAACTCATGCCCAATAAAGTTAAGGAGGTTTTACTCTTTGCTACTCTCTACGATTCCTATACGATTGAACGCGAAGGACAATTCTCGGATAAGATTTTTGGAGAATATCTACAGTTAAATCTTTATGCTGCACCTCGTTTTACAAGTGTAAATACAGAAGAAGATGTAAATAAGATGCTTAATATTCGGCATTTTGATCTAGCTATTGTTATGGCTGGTGTTGATAAAGAGATGCCTCTTAAAGTTGTTGAAGAGATTTATGCCTTAAAACCGCGGATTCCAATTCTTTTGCTTGTAAACAATAACAGTGATGTTACTTATTTTAAACTTGCAGCTAGTCAAATAGCTGCTATCGACCGTGTTTTTGTGTGGAATGGAAATTCCAATGTGTTTTTGGCAATGATTAAATATATTGAGGATAAAAAAAATGTGGCAAAAGATACCCGTTTAGGGGGGGTGAGAATTATTTTGCTCGTTGAGGATTCTATAAAATATTATTCCAGATATCTCCCTTTGCTCTTTGCAAGTGTCATGACTCAAACTCAAGCTTTGGTTTCGGATGAATCTGTTGATGAGCTACATAAAATATTCAAATATCGGGCACGCCCTAAAGTATTACTAGTTAGTTCATACGAGGAGGCTTTGGATGTGATCAATGAATATAAGGATAATCTGTTGTCTATTATTTCGGATGTTAAGTTTCTTCGAAATGGCTCTATGGATGATCAGGCAGGTATAGAAATGCTAAAATATGCGAGAAAAATTCTTCGTTATCCAATCCCTTTTTTACTCCAATCGCACGATATGTCGAATGGTACTCAGGCGAAAGAGATAAATGCTGAGTTTATCAATAAAAATTCGAATACCCTTTCTCATGATGTTAATCAGTTTATAAATAGCAATTTAGGATTCGGAGATTTTATTTTTAGAAATGGAAAGGGTGAGGTTATCTGCAAAGCTACCAATCTGCATGAATTTGAAAAGATAATTTCTACTGTTCCTGTTGAATCTCTGGTATATCATGGTAAATCGAACGATTTCTCTACCTGGCTTATGGCAAGGGGAGAAATAAATATGGCAGAAAGGCTGATTCCCTACAAGATTGATGATTTTGTTGAACCATCACGAATTCGGGATATCTGTTTAGGCGTTTTTGCAGATGTTCATGAGAAAAGAAACCGCGGAAGGATCGTAAATTTTGATCCTGCATTGGTCGAAGGAAATCGCTATATTTTAAGAATGGGCCTTGGATCGTTAGGCGGAAAGGGGAGAGGCTTAGCTTTTATGTCGAATCTAATGGAGAACATCGATATGAAGAGCCTTATCCCGGGAATTAATATTCGTATGCCGGCCACTGTCGTGATTGGCGCTATTGAATTTGATAATTTCATGGAGACAAATAACCTCTATGAATTTGCTTATGCTCCAACGAATTATAAACTGTTAACTCAGCTATTTTTAAAAGGAACATTAAGTAGTGGATTAAATGATAAGCTAATGGATTATATCCGACAGGTTAATAAACCATTGGCAATACGTTCGTCCGGATTATTTGAAGATTCGTTGATTCAACCATTCTCAGGTGTTTACGCCACCTATTTGATACCGAATAACCATCCTGACGAAACGGTACGATACGAACAATTACGTGCAGCGGTAAAATTGGTCTATGCCTCTGTTTTTAGTGATGAGGCTAGGAATTATTTTAATGCAATAAATTATAAAATTGAGGAGGAAAAAATGGCGATTGTGATCCAACCTGTTGTAGGGCAAGATCATAATCAAAAATTCTATCCTGACATCAGTGGTGTGGCACAATCATATAATTATTACCCGTTTTCTTACATTGAGCCTGAAGATGGTTATGCTGTGATTGCCTTGGGATTGGGGCAGGCTGTTGTTGGAGGAGAAAAGGCCTGGCGGTTTTGCCCCAAATTTCCTGCACTAAAGAATAGCTCTGTTGACGATCAGATTAGAGATTCTCAAAGGGAATTTTATGCCATAGACATGGCTGATAGTAATTTTGAACTTACTCAGCAGGGTGAATTAGGGGCTGTGAAAAAATACAAAATTCGTGAAGCTGAAAATGATAGTGTTTTAGCAAACTGCGCTTCAACCTACAGTATGGTTAATGATAATCTAATTCCAGGTATTGTAGAACATGGTTCTCTCGTAATTAATTTCGCCAATATTCTTGATTATCAAAATATCCCATTGGCCTCATCGTTAATACTTTTAATGAAACTCTTTAAACAAGCTATGGGCTCTCCTGTTGAACTCGAATTCGCTCTAGACTTGACAAAAAGTGAAAACAATTGGCCAACTTTTTATCTTCTTCAACTAAAGCCGTTGATTCGCAGGGTGGATGAAGT
Organism: uncultured Bacteroidia bacterium; assembly: GCA_903907075.1. GTDB lineage: Bacteria > Bacteroidota > Bacteroidia > Bacteroidales > Prolixibacteraceae > JAAFHB01. The sequence continues at coordinate 2,755 of CAIVMQ010000001.1, read as the reverse complement.
TACTATTAATCTTGATCTTTCCGATCCTTCTAAACTCCTTCTTTTGTCAACAAAAGGGATGGGTAACGGACGGATTACAGGAATATCAGATGTCGTATATGTAGATATTAAAAAATTTGATAAAACTAAAACTGAAGCCATAGCCAAGGAAGTTGCGGAGGTTAATAGTCATTTAGGGGAGCAAAACAGACAGTTTATCCTTATTGGACCCGGGCGATGGGGTACCCGTGATCCGTTTACAGGTATTCCTGTAAAATGGGGACAAATTAATAATGCGAAGGTAATTGTAGAAATTGGCTTGCCCGATTATCCTCTGGAAGCCTCATTGGGCTCTCATTTTTTCCATAATGTCACCTCTAATAATGTTGGCTATTTCTCTATCCCCACAACTCATTCGGTCGATTTTATTAAGTTTGAATTGCTTTACCATCAGGAAGTAGTTTATCAAGGTACTTATGTTAGGCATGTCAGATTTAAACAATCCTTGGAAATTCTTATGGATGGCAGAAAACAAACAGCCATTATCATAATTGAGTAATATGAACTTTCTTTCAATACGAATATTTAAAACAGGTATAATTGGTTTACTTTTTCTTATTGTGGCCTATAGCCTGGGTCAAGTGATGCCAGATCCTGTATTAGATTCAATTCTTCCAAGTTTTAATATCCCTGTAAATGAGTTTGTTTGTCAGCTAGAATCGACAGAGAAAATAAAAGCCAATAATGAAGCTAAAATTATTTGGGCCAACAATAATCTTCAGAATAAGACTGAATTCGTACTTCTTTACTTACATGGTTTTTCAGCTTGCAGACAAGAGGGATTTCCAGTTAACGAGGATTTTGCAAAACGGTATAAATGTAATGCGTATATGGCTAGGCTCGCTTCGCATGGGTTGATAACTGATAATCCGCTTATCGATATGACTCCCGATAGGCTTTATGATTCTGCTAAATTAGCACTTGTTATAGCAAGGCATTTAGGACAAAAGGTAATAATTATGGGTACATCAACAGGAGGAACATTAGCTCTTAAATTGGCTGCTGATTTTCCAGATCTGGTTTATGGTTTAATTCTCTATGCACCAAATATTTCCATTAAACAAAAATCCGCTGTTTTATTAGCCAAACCTTGGGGTTTGCAGATTGCAAGGTTAAATTTCGGCGGTGATTTTCGTGTTTTGGATGATGACCCATCAGGCGAAATATGTAAATATTGGTACTGCAGTTATCGCGCAGAAGGTCCTGTTTATCTTCAGCAGTTCCTGGAAGCAACAATGAATGATAATCTTTTCTCCAAAGTTAAATGTCCTCTTTTTATGGGATATTACTATAAAGATGAAGATAAACAGGATCAGATTGTTGATGTGGCAACAGAATTAGAGATGTTTCAAAAGATCGGAACTCCTGATTCGATGAAATGTAAACAAGCCTTCCCAGAGGCCAATTCTCATGTTATTGCCTGCAGTCTAACCTCTAAAAGTGTTGCTCAGGTGGCGAATTCTACCTATGTCTTTGCAGAAAAAATTCTTAAGATAATGCCTAACTAAATCTTAAGACACCAAAGTGTAGTTTTTAGTCCTTATAGTTTCAATTCGGGGTAATAGGACTAATTTAATTCTTTTAAAAATTCCAACTCTCTTTCTAACTCTTCAATAGCTCTATTGCATTGCTCTTCGAAACGCTTTACGTGATTAACGTAATCTTCCTTGCCTGTGCCATATACTGTATCGAGTTGAAGTCCTTTTAATTCCTGGCCGAGTTCATCCATGCCCATAACCATAACCGAAGACTTGGCTTTATGAGCATCTTTTCCCAGCTGGATATAATTTTTATCATTTAAATCCATTTTCATATTTTTGATAAGTTCAGGGATTTGTTCCATAAAGAGCAAAATAATTTCCCGCATCGATTTAGGATCACTTTCCGTAATATTTCTTAGGTATTCTAAATTAGTAAAGGCCATAACATGGTTGTTTTTAGTTGACATTCACATCTGTTTGTTAAAGTTACAACATATTAATTTATTCTATAAGGTTTTTCACTATTTTGTCAATCTTAAAGTTTTATTTTTACACTATTCTAATTATAAATTATTTCAGCAGATGATAAGAACTCCATTTTACGATATCCACAAACTTTATAATGCTAAAATTGTTGAATTTGGTGGATTTGAGATGCCTGTAGAGTACTCAGGTATCAAAGACGAACATCTAACCGTTCGAAACGGTGTTGGAGTTTTTGACGTTTCACATATGGGCGAATTTTGGGTTAAGGGAGCTTCCGCCTTATCATTTATTCAAAAGGTGACTTCAAATGATGCGGCTACACTTAAGCCTGGCCAGGCACAATATAGTTGTTTCCCCAATGGAGATGGTGGTATTGTCGATGATTTGTTGGTTTACTGTTTTGAACCCAACAAATATCTATTGGTTGTCAACGCCTCCAATATTCAAAAAGATTGGAATTGGCTTAGTTCTCAAAATAATTTGGGTGCAGAACTTGAAAATGCCTCTTCTAGCATAAGCCAATTAGCTGTTCAAGGACCTAAAGCGACAGAGGTGTTGCAGAAATTAACAAGTATAGACCTAACTTCAATTGCCTATTATACTTTTAACGTGGGTTCAATGGCTGGAATTCCTGATGTAATTATCTCGGCTACAGGATATACCGGTGCCGGAGGATTCGAGCTCTACTTTGATAACCAATATGCTCAACCTATTTGGGATGCCATATTTGATGCTGGCAAGGAGTTTGG